>NZ_JBHTFG010000001.1:0-300661 GCF_042666095.1 Terrabacter sp. GCM10028922
CTTCGGATCAGCCACTTCCCGGACCCGCACAACCGACGCTACGCCCGGCACCCACGCCACGGAAGACCGACCGCATCAACACACTCGACGCCACCGGTTGACAACAGAAGGGAGCCGATATGACGCGGCTTCCGAACCGCGCGACTCGCGGCATGTCCGTCCGGTTCGGGACGGCGCCAACGCTCAGTCCGTTACGGTCGCGGCGTGGATCTTCAGCGGCGCATCGTCGAACGTCAGGGCGAGTTCCTCCTCTTCGCGCTCACACCGCCACGGCGAGCGACCTCCCCGGAGAAGAGCCAAGAGATCGCCGACGTCACGGCCAAGCGCCTTCAGGCGCTGGACCTGGACGGCCTAGTGCTCTACGACATCGACGACGAGAGCGACCGAAACCCAGAGCAGCGGCCCTTCCCGTTTCTGCCGACCATGGACCCGGCGGAGTACCTCTCCAGGCACCTCAACGACTGGAGCGTCCCGGTTGTTGTCTACCGCGCGGTCGGCAAATACGCCGAGCCCCAGCTCCGATCATGGCTCCACGCACAGGAGCCCGATCGGGTCATGTCGGTCTTCGTCGGGACCTCGTCACGCGACAAGCCGGTTGCGACGTCCTTGAGGCGCGCCCAGGAGCTGCGGTCCCAGGTGAAGCCTGACCTCTTGCTCGGCGGGGTCGCGATCCCTGAGCGCCACACGCGCCATGGCGATGAGCATCTGCGACTGCTCGCCAAGCAGGCAGCCGGCTGCGCCTTCTTTGTCACCCAAGTGGTCTACGACGTCAACGCGGCGAAGAACCTTGTCTCGGACTATCGCTATGAGTGTGCCGCTCGAGGCCTGGATCCGGTCCCGATCGTGTTCACCTTCTCGGTGTGCGGGTCGATGAAGACACTCGAGTTCCTCAGCTGGCTCGGCGTCGACGTACCGCGCTGGATCCAGAACGAACTTCGGCATGCCAACGACACCCTCGACGCGTCCTTCGAGCAAGCGCTGGCGATGGCTCGTGAGCTGATTGCCTACTGCCGACGTCTCGGCGTCCCCTTCGGGCTCAACGTCGAGAGCGTCTCGATCCGGCGTGCTGAGATCGAGTCGTCGGTGAATCTCGCCGCCCGCCTGCAGGCCGAACTCCGCCGGCCGGACTGACCCGTCATAGCCGTCCGTGGCCGTCCACTAATGGCAATCCGAGACGCCGAGTCTTGGGCATCGCCGGCCGGGCGGACGGGGGGCAGATGGGCGCGCGGATTTGTCGGACACCGATTGCGACACACGGGGCTGCCAACGGGGGCAGATCAGAGCGCTCATGTCGCAAACGGGCTCAAGGACCCGACGAAACACCCCCCGGACGTCCTGCCGCCGGCGGCTCCGGCGACCGCCCTGCCGGACGGATCCCGACCCTAAGACCGCATATCGGCAGGATCGCGCTGTATGCGGCCTGTCCGCGCGTTGCCGTCGCCATGCGAAGGCAGCCGTACCCGTTGCACCGGTCCTAGAGGGGACTCGCGGCGGCGTTCCCAAGCGAGATTCGGCCTCTTACCTGGCGCTGGATTTCACCTCGGTGATGGCTGCTTCTGTTCCGAACCAGACCTTGGCCGAACCAGCTCCGACGTAGCCGCCGGTGCCGACGGGCCCCGCGAAGGTGCAGACCACAACCGGGGTGCCCTCGCTGGCCGAACTGCATTCGCCGACGTTCTGGACCGCCCCACCGACGTGGCCGTGCGTCCAGACGTCCATCACGATCTCCATGCCTGACAGGTCGCACGGGGCAAGCCGGCCCAGATCGGACGCCTTGACCGATCCTGTAGTTGGACAGACCACGGAACCGGCCGTTGACCCCGGCGCGGCACCCGCCGACGTCCCGCACCCCGCGACACCGGCACCTACGATCAGGCCACTCACAGCCGCGACACCGAGCCCTCGATTCACTGACCCACTCCTCTCGGTACTGGCCGATCTTGCCGGTGGTCGCCGCAGTAGCTTCGCCGGCTTAGTTGTCAACGTCGTACATGGGGCCGCCGACGTAGCCGATTCCTGAACAGACAACCATTTCCGTTCAGGCCTCCTGCGTGGATCTGCCGGTTGAAGCTGAACTGACACGCAGCATGCCTGATAGACAAGGTGTCCGCGTTGATCGTTGCGTAATGGGGCAGATGTCTCCGAATGGTTTGACGGATGAGGTACGACCCGCGCTCATGGGCACGACCGCCACGTCCACGTCCCCAAGGGCAACGTCCGCTATTCGGCAGATCCGGTAAACAACGCCCGGAAGCCGGGGCCCGGCTTGCGGCGAAACGACGCACCGCCCGGACGGCGGCGAGGAGCTGTATCGACCGACGCGGAGGTGCGATCGTGACGAAGCGGCGCACCTCTTGGAGACGGCCCGGTGGCGGGTAGCAGTCGTCTCCACATAGGGTGCCGGATCACTTCAGTCCCTTGTGTTCGGGGCGACCTCGCGCACCATCACGCAGTTCCCCAGGCCCTTGGGCCGGTCGTAGGTGAAGCCCTCGCGCTCGTACATCGCGCGGGTGCCGTTGTAGAGAAACGACGAGTTCTTCTTCCTAACACCGCCGGTGTCATGGGGGTAGCCCTCGACCCGTCCTCCGCCGGCCTGTGCGATCAGCTCGACGGCTCCGCGCAGGGCGACCGCCGCCAGGCCATGACCTCGATGGGCGCGTTCGACCTGGATGCACGTGACCCGGTAGTCGGGGAGTCGCTCGGCGGTGGCGAGGTACTCCTTGCGGTGGTGGATGTTGGGCAGCTCCTCGGGTGTTCCGTATTCAGCCCAGGCGATGGCGAGGTCGCCTTCGTAGACCAGCGCCGCGTGTGCGATTCCCTCGCCCACGCGACGCTTCTTGAACGCCCGGTTGTCCTCGGCAGTGCTGTCCGGCTCCCGGTCCTCGGGGTGGAACCAGGTGCACCAGCAGCTGGCGAACATGCCCTTGTTTCGCTCGACGAGAGCGGCGAAGTCGCCGAAGGTCTCCGGCGTGAGTGCCCTGATCGTGTAGTCGGACATGTCGGCAAGGTACTCCCGATTGCGGACGTTCAGTGTTCCTTGGTCCCCACGCTGTCAAGGCCGCGCGCGCCCGTCGCCGGCGAGGACCACGGGCCGCGTCAGGCTCTGCAATCAAGCGGGTTCTTGCGTGACTTGGTCTTCCATATCGAGTCGCCCGGCAGGCGGCGAAAAGACGCGGCCGGCCCCCGCGTCTTGAACGACGATCGCGCGCGGCCCACCGACGCTGGCGGAATCGTAGCTATGGGACTGATGCGTGTTGGAACCACGTAGCTGCGCGTCGTCGCCGGCGCTCTGGTCGTGCTGGATGAGCACGCGTCCGGCTGAAGATCCGATGCGCCAAGGAGTCGATGCTACGCGTGGCGCGCGCGGGGCGCAGCGCGCAAAGTACGCGCAAAGTAAGAGGCCGCCCCAACCTTTGGCGCTGGTCGTCCCGGCGTTCGCTCGGCCGACCATGCCGCGGACTCGGCACGCGTGGCGTGCTACTTTCGATGCCATGGTATTGAGAGCGGGCTCTCTGATCTGTGGGCGGCGTAATGGGCGCTGAGGTGCCCTCGGGACCCGCAGAAGTGCGGCGTAGGCATCGCACGCCGCGCCGAGACGCGCTCCGTAATAGGCGCTCGTTGCTCGACGCAGTCGGCGAGGTTCTCGCCACTGAACCCGAAGCGGTCACCATGCCCCTTGTGGCCGAGCGGGCTGGTCTGTCCGTGGCCACCGCGTATCGGTACTTCCCCTCGCTCGAGGAACTGCTCACGAGCTACGCCCGAGAGCTCGTGGTGGAGCTGCGCGACTACAGCCATGACTGCCCCAAGACCGGTGCGGCGCTGTTCGAGGACGTCGTCGACTACTGGGCGCGTTCGCTCACAGTTCATGGGCCGGCGATCGTTCAGCTGCGGTCACACAAAGGGTTCCTGCGGCGGCTCATGGACAATGACGAGCTCATCGGTGTCGTCCGCGACGCCTGGGAAAGGCCGATCCGCGGAGTCCTGCGTCAGCTCCAGCTGGGCGACGAACAGTTCAACTCAGCGCTCTTCCTGCACAACGTGCTCTTCGATCCCCGCGAGCTGTTTGACCTGATGGACTCCGGCATGGAGGAGTCCGAGGCTGTCGCCCGTCTCATCGGTGCCTACTATGGCGCGCTCCAGGGGTGGGCCGAACCGCGCCTCCAGGCAGTCGGGGGCAAAGCCGCGCGCCGCAAGGCAGGCGCCATCTCGACGGCAGCTAGCAACGGCTGACAGGCCACGGCCGGGGGCCAGCCGCCTCGCCAAAGCGAATCAGGCGGGCGGCGGCCCCCTTCACATCCGGCGCCCTCGACTGTTCTGCCGGTGTGCCGTAGCGCCGACGACTCGCTCGCCGTGATCGAAATGCCAACGGCGTGATGCCGCCCGCCCGACGGCCATGCACCGAGGGGGTCGACTTTGCATGGGCAGGCCGCGAGACCGATGCCGGTACTACATCTTGACAGCGGCCTTGCGGTGGGCCCATAGTTGCTGAAAGTGAGAGCGTAGTCGTACTTAGCCGCAGCGGGGCAGCTCATTCTCGTAGCGGCGGCACGCTGGGGGGGATCGTCGAACTGGCCGTTCTGGGCCGCTTAAGTAGGACTCATCTCGCACATAGTGTCATTCCGGCTCAAAGACGTGCTCGAGGAATGCAGACCGCTGAGCAACAGCGGTCCGCGGAAGGAGTTCCAATGGCTTCACGATGGAGCAAGGCGGCCTGCGTGGCCGCGGCGACCGCCTCGCTGGTCTCGGTGACTGCCTGCGGTGGAGGCAGCAGTGAAGCGGGATCAGCCAGCGGCGAGAAGGTGACCGTGGAGTTCTGGGGGGCCGCGATCGGGCTCGACAAGTCGGTGGCGCTGTGGAACAAGTCGCACCCGAACGTTCAGGTCAAGTACAGCCAGATTCCCCCCGGCAGCTCCGGCGGGTACTCGAAGATGCAGAACGCCGTCAAGGCCGGGAACGCACCCTGCCTCGGACAGGTCGGGTACGACACGATGCCAACCTTCGTGGCGACGGGCGCCGTCGCTGATGTCTCGGAGTATGCCAACGCCAGCAAGGACCAGTTCGTGCCGTGGGCCTGGCAGATGGCCAGCGTCGGGGAAAAGGTGTTCGGCATCCCCACCGACATCGGCCCGATGGCCCTGTACTACCGAGCGGACCTCTACAAGAAGTTCGGCATCACCCCACCGAAGACCTGGGATGAGTTCGCTGCTGCGGCCCAGAAGGTCCACGCCGCCAGCCCGACGACGCATCTCGCGGCGACACCCCAAGATGCCTACGACATGGGGGCGTTGACCTGGCAGGCAGGTGGAAAGTGGTTCGGCACCGCCAACGACCAGTGGCAGGTCACGATCGACAGTGCTGAGACGCAGAAGGTCGCGGACTACTGGCAGGGCTTGCTCGACAAGAAGCTCGCCGCGACTGAGCCGCCCTTCGACACGAGCTGGTTCAAGGGTGTCCAGGAGGGCCGGATCCTGTCTCTGGTCGGCGCCGTGTGGGCCGTCCCGCTGATCTCGAGCAACCTGCCCGACCTCGCCGGGAAGTGGGCCGTCGCGCCGCTGCCACAGTGGACGGCGGCAAGCAGTGCGGCCGGCAACCGAGGCGGATCGGCCCTTGCTGTGCTCAAGGGGTGCAAGAACCCGAAGGAGGCGACCGAGTTCGCCGTCTGGTTCAACAGCAACCCCGAGAGCGTGACCAGTCTGATCCAGAACACGGGGATCTATCCCGCGGCCAAGAGCGGCATGGACCTCCCCGCTGCGAACCAGCCGTCAAAGTACTTCGGCGGGCAAGACATCTACCAGGTGTTCAAGGCGGCCGCCGGCAACATCAGCACCGACTGGCGCTGGGGACCGACCATGACGCAGGTGCAGAGCGACTTCAAGGACGAGCTCAAGAAGGCCGCCGCGGGACAGGGCAGCATGCAGCAGGCCGTCTCCACGCTGCAGACGAACACCGTCACGACGATGACGGGCCAAGGCCTCGCCGTCGCCAAGTGACGCACACGTTCGATGAGGACCGGTTGCCCGGCCGGCTCTGCCGGCCGGGCCCGCGACCCACGGTTCGATGATGGGAAGGGACATGGCCACAACGTTGTATCGAGGCACAGCTCCTCATCCGGCTCCGGTTCGGCGAGGGACGCGACGCGCTGAACGGAGGCAGCCCGCACGCTCCGCGCTTCTGTTCCTGACACCGTTCGGCCTGGTGTTCGCCGCGACGATGCTCGCCCCAATCGGATGGGCTCTGTACCAGAGCTTGTTCAAGCTGCAGCGCAGCGGACTGGGGCTCGAGGAACCGACAGACGTCTTTGCTGGGCTGGAGAACTACGCGACGGCGCTTCACGACGACAAGTTCCTGTCGTCCATCGTGCGGGTCTTCATGCTGGCCATCGTGCAGGTGCCAATCATGTTGGGCCTGGCCCTGGCGCTCGCTCTCCTGCTGGACTCGAGGGCCGCGCCGCTCAAGCGCACGTTCCGTCTCATCTATTTCCTGCCGTACGCGTTGCCCGGCGTCATTGCGGCGATCATGTGGTCGTTTCTGTACACCCGGAGCACCAGCCCGTTCACCGAGCCGCTGCAGCGTCTGGGCCTCGAGGTGAACTTCCTGTCCGGCGAGCTGGTGCTGGCCTCGATCGGCAACATGATCACGTGGGGTTTCACCGGCTACAACATGCTGATTCTCTATTCCGCATTGCAAGCCATTCCCAGTGAGCTTCACGACGCTGCCGCGATTGATGGCTGCACCGGGTGGCGGTTCGCGTGGTACGTGAAGATCCCGTTGGTGCGTCCTGCACTCGTCCTGACCCTGCTGTTCTCCATCATCGGCATCGCTCAGCTCTTCAATGATCCAGCGATCCTGCAGAAGGTGTCCCCGGCCGTCACGGCCCACTTCACGCCCATCATGGCCGTCAAAGAGGCAGCGGACCTCAACAACTACAACTACGCCGCCGCGCAGTCGATCGCCCTCGCTGTGCTGACGTTCGCCCTGTCCTTCACGATCTTGAAGATCACGCAGCGAAAGGGGTCGCTCACATGACATCCCAGGTTTCCACGGACCCGCTTGCTCGGCGTGTGAGCTTGCCCAGACGAGAACGTGTCGCCGTCGCTGCTAGTCGACCAGTCGCGTTGGCGGTCATGGGCCTCTTTGCGCTCTACACGCTCGTGCCCGTCTGGTGGCTGCTCGTGGCTTCAACGAAGAACAGGAGCTACCTCTTCACCACGAACGGCCTGTGGTTCTCGCACTTCGACCTGTGGCAGAACATCCAAGATGTCTTTGCCCAGCAGGATGGGATCTACGCGCGCTGGGTGTTGAACAGCATCTTCTACAGCGTCGGCGGCGCCGCAGTGAGCACCGCACTATCGGCAATGGCCGGCTACGCACTCGCGAAGTACGCCTTCCGCGGCCGGGACCTGATCTTCAATGTCGTTCTCGGCGCCGTACTGATTCCACACATCCTGTTCGCCCTACCGCTCTACCTCATGTTCAGCCAGCTGCACCTCGTCGACACGTACTGGTCGGTCTTTCTGCCCAGCGTGGTCAGTCCCTTTGGGGTCTACCTCGCCCGCGTGTACGCCGCTGCCTCGGTGCCCGATGAGCTGCTCGAGGCCGGCCGTGTCGACGGCGCCAGCGAGGCGCGGATCTTCTGGCAGATCGCGGGCCGTGTCATGGCGCCTGCGCTGGTGACCATCTTCCTGTTCCAGTTCGTCGTCATCTGGAACAACTACCTTTTGCCGCTGATCATGCTGAACAGCGACACACTGCAGCCGGTCACCGTGGGTCTGGCGAACTGGCGAGACCAGGTCAACGGCGGGATCCCGTACAGCGTGACGATCACGGGCGCGTTCCTCTCAGTCCTGCCGCTCATCATCGCGTTCCTCAGCCTGCAGCGGTTCTGGCGTGCTGGCCTGGCCGAAGGAAGCGTCAAGTAGCAGCGCGTGACAGAGGGCGCGGGCAGCTCGTCCGGCGACCCGAAGACCAAGGGAGCAGCAATGACACGCAACCAGATTCATGCGGCCTGCCGTGAGGAGGGTGAAACATGATGACCATGGACTACGCCCTGACCACGACGGGCGACGCTGATGGATCCCCAAAAGGCAACGTGGAGATCGGTGCCCCGTGGCAGCGACCAGACGCTGGCCTGGTGGAGCAGTTCGCAAGGTACGGGACAGCCCAAGTCGGTGATGCGCAGGGCAGGCTCGGAATGCCCGATGGTGGGCTCTCACCCATCTGGGAGGGCTGCCGCGCGGTCGGCGGCGCCCTGACAGTGTTGACGGTCGCAGGAGATGACCTGGCGGTGATCGAGGCCGTGGCGCATGTTCAACCCGGCGACCTTGTTGTCATCAACGGCTTCGGATATCAGGGTCGAGCACTCATGGGCGACATCCTTGCCCACTACTTCACGGAGCGAGGCGCGGTCGGGGCCATCGTGGACGGAGCAGTCAGGGATCGCGACGACCTCCGGAAGCAGGGCTTTCCCGTGTGGTCCCGCGGCGTGGTCCCTGCGGGGCCGTGGAAGAACGGCCCAGGAGCGGTCGCGACACCCGTGGCCATCGGAGGTGTGGTCGTCAACCCCGGCGACATCGTTGTGGCAGACGCGGACGGCATCGTCGTGGTGCCCCTTTCAAGGGCCCGGCGGACCGCCGCCGAGCTCCCGCAGATCGCGCAACGTGAGAACGACATGCGACACCAGGCCAAAAGCTCCGTGGCACAACGTGGTTCCTGACCGGCCACCGGATCAAGCGTGCCGGCACCTGTGAGATTTCTGTTCCTTCCTCGACACATTGCCCTTTGATGACGAACGGTGGAGACCGTCTTGAGAACTCGCCCAATGCAACCGCCTGAGTCCCTGCCCGAGCGCATCAGACGCGCGTCCCGCCGGCCGCCTTCGCTCGGGGCCACCGTGAGCGGGGCGATCTCCCTGGCGATGGGGGAGCCGGATGCCGGCACGCCCCCACGCATTCGCGATGCAGCCGTCAAAGCCTTGGCGGATGGCCGAACCCGGTACGCGGCCATCACCGGCTCCGCTCCTCTGCGTGAAGCACTCGCGGAGCGGCTCTCGAAGCAGAGTGGGCTGGCCCTGGACGACCGCAACGTGGTCGTCACCCATGGCGGTAGCGCGGGCCTGGCCTCCGCTGTCCTTGCGCTCGTACGCCCCGGGGATCGAGTGCTGGTTCCCGAGCCGACGTACTCGCTGTATGTCGACCACCTCGCCATGGTGGGCGCCGAGGCCGTGTGGATCTCGAATCTGCCGGACGGAACCTTGGATCTGGAGCGGATCGCAGCCGAGGCCCCCAAGGCTCGCATGATCGTGCTCTGCAACCCGGTAAACCCCACCGGAGCCGTGTTCGGGCAGTCCGACGTGCGGGGTCTCGGCGCGATCCTCGCATCGAACCCCGGCCTCTTCCTACTCTCCGACGAGGCCTACCGGGACATCGTGTTCGACGGCGTTCCCTTCACGTCGGCAATGAGCCTCACGGATGTGATCGATCGCGTCGTGCTCGTCGGCACCTTCTCCAAGTCGTACGCGATGACCGGATGGCGGCTCGGCTTTGCGTGTGCGGCGCCAGCGGTGGCCGCCTCCATCAACCTCGTGCACCGCACGTTGAACGGGCCGATGAACACGTTTGTGCAGGATGCCGGCCGTGTCGCCCTCGACATCGAGGACGATGAGCTCGAAGAGCTGGCACGCTCCTACGAACGCCGCCGAGATCTGGTGATGTCCTTTCTGAACGAGATGCCGACCGTGAGCGTCGTGCCGCCGCAGGGTGCCTTCTATGCGTTTCCCCGAATCGACAGCGGCCTGACGTCGGGACAGCTGGCGGGCCGCTTTGCCGAAGGCGGCGTCCTCGTACGCGCAGGCTCCGAGTTCGGCCCCTCGGGTGAGGGGCACGTCCGGCTCTCGTTCGCCACGGACGAGGCATCCTTGCGAGAAGGCATGCGCCGATTCGCCGAAGTCGTCAAAGAGCTCTAGGCCTGCCCTCGCCACGCCATCGAGGCTCGGGTCGTTCACACCACGACGTAAGGAAGTCCATTGATTCGCATACCCTTCAACGATGGCTGGCGCGTCGGCCCACTTACCTCCGTACACGAAGCCATTGCGGTCGTGGACGCCGGGACGGAAACCGTCACGCTGCCCCACGACGCCATGCTTCGCGCGGGTCGATCAGCCGACCACTCCGGCGGGCCGCAAACCGGCTACTTCCGGGACGGCAAGTGGACCTACGAGAAGCAGTTCGAGGTGCCGCAGGCCTGGAGAACCCGACGAGTCACCTTCGAGTTCCAAGGCGTCTACCGCGACGCCATGGTCTACATCAACGGAGCCTTCGCCGGCCAGTGGGCCAATGGGTACTCCACCTTCTACATCAGCGCCGACGCCTACCTGACGTACGGCCAAACCAACACGATCCGCGTCGATGCCCAGGCGCACGAGGACTCCCGCTGGTACTCCGGTGGAGGCATCCACCGACCGGTTCACCTGCTCGTTGGCGACCTGGTCCACATCGCACCCGCCGGCCTGAAGGTTACGACGACAGACATCGACTCGGATCTGGCCACGGTTGTCGTGGCGACGGAGATCGTCAACGAGGGCATCGCAGTACGGACGGTGCAGATCAATCTCCACATCCATGACGCTGCCGGAGAAGTCGTCGCTGCAGACGAGTCGCGAGCCACACTCCTACCCGGGGAACGGATCACCGCCCGCCAGCGCGCCTACATCCACAACCCCAGCTTGTGGAGCGTCGACTCGCCGACCTTGTACACGGCATCCGTGCACCTGAACAAAGACGCCGACCCAGGCGACGAGGCCTCCACGGCATTCGGCATCCGCAGCGTCACGGTCGACCCCATCCGGGGGTTGCGGGTCAACGGCGAGACGGTAAAGCTGCGCGGCGCTGCCGTACACCACGACCACGGCATCCTGGGTGCCGCCGACTTCGCCGATGCCTCCGAACGCCGGGTGCGTCTGCTCAAGGCCGCAGGTTTCAACGCCCTGAGATCGGCCCACAACCCGATGAGCCGAGCCATGCTGGATGCGTGTGACCGGCTCGGAATGCTCGTGATGGACGAGGCCTTCGACGTCTGGACCGTCGCCAAGTCCGCCGACGACTACTCCCGCCGGTTCCCCGAGTGGTGGGAAAGAGACATCGACGCGATGGTGGCGAAAGACTTCAACCATCCCAGCGTCATCATGTACTCAATCGGCAACGAGATCATCGAGGCCGGAACCTCCCACGGTGCCCGCTGGGGACGGCGCCTCGCTGACCGCGTACGTGCACAAGACCCCACACGCCCGGTCACCCATGCGCTGCAAGGCATGTACATCGCCCGCGACAAGATCCCCGCACTCAAGGCGCAGACGCAGCAGCACCAGGAGATCCGAGGCCTCAATGACTACCTCGGCCAGCTGACCAACCTCATCGATGCCCTCATGGCGTCAGACGTGGTGGGCGAGCGGCTCATCGAGCCCGCGTCGGTGCTCGACGTCGTCGGACTCAACTACGGCGAGAGCCGCTACGTCCAGGATCACGCGGCCTTCCCCAACCGCGTCGTCGTCGGCTCCGAGACGTTCCCGACCAAGATCGACCAGCTCTGGAAGCTCGTGACCGAAAACGCCCACGTCATCGGCGACTTCACCTGGACCGGCTGGGACTTCCTCGGCGAAGTCGGCACCGGCCGCCACATCTACCCCGAGGACGAGCAGGTACACCGCGCCCCCTACCCCTGGCTCACCGCGGAGTGCGGGGACCTGGACATCACCGGGCACCGCAAGCCGATCTCCTACTACCGGGAGGTCGTCTACGGCCTCCGCCGGGACCCTTACGTCGCCGTTCGACGACCCCGTGAGGACGGGTACATCATCAGGCCGAAGGCATGGACCTGGAGCGACGTGGTCCCAAGCTGGACCTTCGACATCGCGGCGGGATCACCGCTGCACGTGGAGGCATACTGTGCCGCCGACGAGGCCGAGTTCCGACTCAACGGCACAACGGTCGCGACCGTGCCGATCGGTGCGGAAAGGAGCTTCGTGGCCGAGGCCGAGGTGCCGTACGAGCCCGGCACCCTGGAAGTCGTCGCCTACCGCGGGGGAGAGGAGGTCGGTCGCTCCGCCCTTCACACGGCCGGCGAACCCACGCGCCTGCAGCTTGACGCGGACCGAACCGAGCTGCGCCCCGACCCCCAACAGCTGGCCTACGTCGACATCTCGCTCGTCGACGAACACGGCGTTCCGAACCCCAACCGAGACAGGAGCATCACGATCGAGGTCGACGGCCCTGCAGTCCTCCAGGGATTCGGTACCGGAGCCCCAGCAACAGAAGACAGCTTTCTCGGGCGCACCGCCACCGCATACAAGGGGCGCGCCCTCGCGGCCATTCGCGCGACCGGGGCAGCCGGCCAGGTCACCGTGACCGCTCGAGCCGAGGGAATCCCAGACGCAGTACTCCAGATCGGCGTGGTCCAAGACCGGGCGGTCGACGATCTCGACACCGCCTCGCGGTGACACATGCAGGCGCTGATGGCTGTCGTGGCCCACCACAGACTCGAGTCCTTGCGTCGCGCCCCAACGCCGGGGGCGAAGCGCTGATGCCGCACACCGACCTGCCGCTGGAAGAACTTCGCAACTACCTTCCACCCCTTCACGTCCCAGAAGACTTCGACGCCTTCTGGCAGGACACCCTGGCGGAGGCCGGGCACCAAGACCTCGACGCCTCAGTGACGCGCAGAACGTCCAACCTGGTCACCGTCGAGACGTTCGACTTCTCCTTCCGAGGATGGGGTGGTCACACGGTCAACGCCTGGCTTCACCTCCCGGCCACGGCACTGCGCGACGACACCCCTCTCCCTGCCGTTCTGCAGTTCCAGGGCTACAACGGCGGTCGCGGACTTCCGCACGAGTACGTCTTCTGGGCCTCCGCCGGCTACGCCACTCTCGTCGTGGACACGCGCGGGCAAGGAAGTGGCTGGGCTGTCGGCAACACTGCCGACCCAGTGGGCTCGGCACCGTCGCAGCCGGGCCACCTGACGCGCGGCATCGAGGACCCGGCGAACTACTACTACCGGCGGGTGTACGTCGATGCAGTACGCGCGTTTGAGGTGCTGCGCGAACAGCCGATCGTGGACCGCGACCGCGTCGCGGTGACCGGTGGCAGCCAAGGCGGCGGAATCAGCTTGGCCGTGGCCGCACTCGCCAAGACGCCGATGGCGGTGATGCCCGACGTGCCGTTCCTCTGCGACTTCCGGCGGGCGACACGGATCGCGCCGGGCGACCCGTACGGCGAGATCGTGCGCTACCTCAAGGCCCACCGCGATCGGACGGCTCGCGTCTTCGGGACGCTCAGCTATTTCGACGCGGCGGTTCTGGCCCGGAAGGCCACCTCACCAGCCTTGTTCTCGGTGGCCCTCATGGACCAGACCTGCCCGCCGTCGACGGTCTTCGCCGCGTTCAACTCATACGCCGGGCCGAAGGAAATCGTGGTCTACGAGTACAACGACCACGAGGGCGGTCAAGCGTTCCAGCAGACCAGGCAAGCGGAGTGGCTCGCGAGACTGCGCGAGCGCGCGATGCCGTCATGAGTAGTGCGCGTCAGCCTTGGACCGCCGGTAGGTCGACGACCTTCTCAGCTAGACGGTGCCCCTGCACAAGTGCCTTCAGGCGCCGCAGAGGCCAGGAGGTGGTCCGTCCCTCGAGTCGGTTGGGTCCGTCCGGGTCGAGCACCAGCTGCGAGTACACCACGACGCCGTCAGCAAACCGCAAGGTCACCCGTGTGGGACCTCGCGTGGCAGCTGCGGCAAGATCGATCCGACCCTGGAAGGCCTCGATGCGATCACTGTCCTCGTAGGCGAAGTCCGTGTCGGTGTGACCCTCAAAGTCGACGTGGTACACCTCGGCGCCGGCGTGGACGTGCACGACAGCAACTCGCTACGGGTCCGCTATGAGCCGAACCTCGGCGCGAAGGTCCGTACGCGGACCGCCGGCGGATTGCACGGACCACGTGTGTCCCGGATGCCTCTCCATCAGTTCTGGCGCAAGCTTTGCCAGGTCCGCGGTATCCACGAGGCGAGTCAAGCATCACGGGGCGTTTGTCCGCGGCTCTGGAGTTAGGGATCCCGCCGGCTTCGCGCGATCCGCATGAGCGCGATGTGGCAGATCGCTACGCAGCCCGCGCTTCGCGCGTGCCTAAGTCGTGCGTCTCCGGGTTGGCCACCAGTACAGGGCGAGGGATGCCAGCAAGAGCGCCAAGCCCGCGCGTGCAACCCACGTTGCCGGTGTGGAAGCGGGTGAGTCGAACGTCCCTGCGAGCAGGCTCGCGAAAGCGCGTGCCGCCCAGGCCATGTTCTCCAGGCGGCTCCGGGCTGGCTGAGTATCGTCCCTACCGGGGCCTGGGCTGACCATGACCAGCGACGCGATCGTCACTACGACGCCGAGCACCGCGACCGCGAAGGCGAGCAGCCGGCGTGCCTCCAGTCGGTCGCTCACCCAGGCCCGTCGGGCATCGAGGGCGGCTCCCAGGGGAAGCACAACCACCAGGACGACCAGAAACCCGAACAGGGCGCTGATCGCACGCCGTGGACAAGGAGTGTCCAGTCCACGTACGGGTCCGGCCCGATGAGCAGCGGCCCCAGGCCCTGGCCCGCCCCGCGCAGCAGTGACCAGCCAGCCCCGAGGTAGGCCGCGGCGATGCTGGCGGCGCCGGCCAACCCGGGATCGTAGGGCCGCAGAAGCCGCATCACGAGGCTCGGCAGGGGCGACCACGGGCCCGACCAGAGCAGCGAGGCGGGCACGCGGGGTCGTGGGCGCACGAGCGTCACGGTGACGAAGGCGAGACCTGGAACGGCCAGCAGTGACCACGTCAACGCGTCATCGGTTAGGCGTGGACCGAAGCCCGCGCGCTGGCGGTGGTAAAGCCGCTCGAACCGAGTCGAGTCGCGAGGCGTGCTGAGCACCTTGGAACTGCCCCATGCCGGCTCCACCAACGCCCCACGCAGCCTGAGCGTGATCGCGGGCCTAGCGCGCTTAGCGGTTGATGTCCGGATGTCTGGGGAAGAGCGGACCGGCACAGTATGGAGGATGTGGATCGCTGTACTCAGTTGACGTCCCAGCGTCCGGTCCGATCGAGACTGCTGGGCCGGATGTCGACTTTGGGCTGCAGATGCGGCGCGAGGGACGACAGAACTATGTCGACTGGTCTGTGCAGTGCGAGCACCGGGATGGCGACCGAGTCGTCGCGCTTGCCAACACGAATCCGATGCGGGCATGCGTCTTGAAGAGCCGTGACGATTGGAAGGCCAGTCTGGGGTAGACGCCCGGCGGGGAACTACGGCACCTAGTTGCCGAGAGTAACTGGCAGGTTCTCGGCGATGTGCCAGCCCACGGAATCGTCTTGATGCCAGACGAGATCCGCGGTCGCGTCTCGCAACTCCGGCCGGTACTCGAGCGTCACGCCGTGAGCGGTTTGCGCGGCAAGACGGTGTAGCTCGAAGCTCATGAATGGTTCGTTGCCTTGGCGAGTACGTAGCGTGCCGCGAAGCCCGTGAACTGCAACGCCGAGGCCATTGGCTACAAAAAGCTCTGCCTCGATTCGCGGGGAACCGTCTGGCCCAAAACCCTTCTCACGGATGAGTGTGAGTTCGAACTCATTCCCATCATCAGTTTCGAGCTCTTCCGGCACCGGCAGCCGAAGGTCGTTAAACAGGTCTTGCTTGACGGGAGAGAGCTTCGGCTCGGCTCTGGCACCCACTGCGACTTTTGCTTGGGTTGCCCTCCGCACCTGACGTGCGTCGCTAGTCATCGTCCTGCGCACGAGTCGGCGGAGCGCTTCTACGTCGGGGAAGTCAAACGTCAGTCCCGTAGCCTGCAAGCTGGTCTTGAGCTCTCGCATGCCGGCGAGTTGCTTGACGTCAGCGTTGTTCGGGAGCGGCGCGCTGCAAAAGTACAGGTGCACTGGCTTCTTCGCCGCGTCCATGCGTTCGATCTCTTCCGCTGTTCCCGACACCGCGCGAGGGGTCGGCTGCCCAAGTCGCGCGTGAAAAACGCCGAGGAGGATGTCGGCCTCATCGACCAGTTGGTGGTTGATCTGCATCTGGCCGTCTCCGCCCTGGCCGGGCACGGCGTCGATCTCCCAACGGATGGGCAAGAGCATGATGCCGAAGTCCTCGGCGTGCTCGCTGTTCCACTCGTGCAGCTCGCGCTCGATGGCATCGCGGAACGGCGTGACGTCACCAGGCGAGGCGATGAACACCTTGATGACGTGGGCGGCGAAGGGCATGGGCTGAGGCTACTTGAAGGGGCGACAGGACTGGCTTAGGCCTTGTTGCACACCATCACGTTGAAGCGCACCAGCTTCGGTGTAGGTGCTGCGGTGACAGTCAAAGCGACGATGCGTCCCGCTGAAGTCTTCGTACACAGGTCGTCCCCGGGTCGATGGAGCCAAGTTGAACGCGTCTGCCCTCAGGGATCGCGAGAGCGTCTTGACACTTCGCAAGATGGGAGCGGCCCTCTTCTCGCGCCTCCTCGTCGGTCATCAGCGATACGGCCGCGATGCGAGACTGCGGGCATGCCCTGGCGGCCCTCGGACTTCGACGGAGCGGTGGTCGATCACCGCATCGACCCCTACCGCGACCGCGGTGCTGTGGTTTCCGACAATGGTGAGCCAGTGATGCGGGTCTTTGTTCAAGTTGCTCGCGAACGCCGGCTGGTCGCTGGCCGCCTCTGGTGGCGACGCTGGTCTGAACCCCAGGAGTTCGTGATTCTGCACATGCTATGAGCGACGGGTTTCAGACGGACAGCTGGCTTAGCGACGAAGCTCTGAGCGACGAGTTGAACGACTAGTCTCAGGGATGGATGAAGTGGGATGGCCGATCGATGCGGATCGAGTGCTTTGACGCAAGCCAGTCAGAGGCATTGCGTGAGCAGTTTCATCTCGACGAACGCTGACTCGCGGGTGCGAGCCTCACCCGCGGAGGGGCATGATCGGGCGAGCGTAGCCGCCCTCAGCGCGGCAGGGTCGGACGTCCCGTCCTCAACGCGGCAGGGTCGGACGTCCCGCGTCACCGTCTGAGCTTGAGACGTGCCCACGTCGGCCCCGCCTGCGTGCCACTTCCTTGGCGTAGCCTGCGCGAATGGTGGACACGTTGCTTCAGTCGCTGCGAGGGCACGTGCTAGACGAGTCTCAGTCCCTCGCCGGTCTCCTCCGGAAGTGCTTGGTGCTCGGTGCGGAGACCGGCTCTGATGCACTGCGCGATTGGGCGCGCCGTGAGTTGAACGGTTACGGCGACGAGGACGTCCTGCCGGACTACAGGAACGTAGGCAGAGTTCCGATTTCGATCGACTCAGTGAGCGGGCGCTGGCACAGCACCCAACAGGCTCTGTCGTATCTTCAGATTCCTCAGGGTGTCCGGAAGTTCATCCCTGAGGAGCTGCTACTTCGGCAGCCCGTAGACGAACTTGAGGCGTGGGTAGTCAAGGACGAAACGATCACCATGAGCAGCGGCATGATGCCGGCTGCCGCTCAAATGTGGTCCCAACAGCTCGGCCCGTTTCAAGAAGTACTGCGGATGTATTGGGCGCTGTCACCGGCCCTCGTGGCGGGGATCCTGGGTCGGGTTCGGAACACGCTCGTGGACTTTGTCGCCGAGTTGACTTCGGACGTCCCCCTGACGGAACTGCCTACTCGTGCGACGGTGGATGCCGCGTTCGCCGCGAAGGTGATGCATATGGGTGACACGTACAACACACACATCGCCGGGCCCAGCGGGCCGGTGGCAGTCGGCAAACGCGCGAAGGCGGAGCAGGAGGGGGTAAGCCTGAACGACGTCATCCTCGTGCTTGGCAAAGTTCAGGCATACGCCGATGCCGTCGAAGATGAGAGCGCCCGCCGAGAGTTGTTGGACGCGGTGGACGACCTCAAGGAGGCTGCGAGCCGGGACCAGCTGGATGCCGACGAGGTAAAGGCCAAGGGCGAGCGACTTAAGGCGCTGGGTGCCAAGGTCGGAGTTGGCGCTCTCGCGGCAGCAACGTCCGGGGCTGCGGAGGCGGCGATGAACTTGGCCGTCTCAGGGGTCTTTGGGTAGGGCGCGCTCTTCGGCACGACCGCGCCGTTCGTCGCAATCAGGTGGCGTTGAGATAGCCCGCTAATCGCTACGAGCCTTCTACGCTGACTGCATGGTGGAAGATGCACAAGAGGAACAAGAAGGATGGGACCCCCCACTGGGCGATCCCAACTCTGAGGGTTGGTTCCCAAGACCACTCACTAAGGACTCGCTGAAGCAGGCCTTCTTCCAGCGCTGCCTTGGAGTTGAACGCATCCTCATGCTGCGTGCGGATCTGGAGCGCCGCATGAACATCGACAACTTCGACTCCGGTCCTGGGTTTGAGGACATCTTGCGTGACGAGGTGGCGCGGCTGCTTCCTGACCGGTATTCGGTGAGGGCCGGAGTGGTCTCCGACTCTGTAGGCTTTTCGGCTGGCGACTGCGACGTGGTCATCTACAACGCCACTTGGTTTCCAGCCATTAAGGCCGGTGCGACTGGGGAGTCTCGGCGCTGGCACTATCCGATCGACGGGGTGTACGGCGTGCTTGAAGCCAAGCAGAGCCTGAGCGCCGGATCTCTAGAGGCCGCGATGCAGAAGTTGGTGAGCGTAAGTCGGCTCCACGTCGATCCGTCGCCGTCGCTCAACCGGGTAGTCGAGAATCGCGGTGATGCGTTTGCCAGCGCCGATGATCCTTCGCGCGTGTTCACAGCCATCGTCGCAGGCGGTCTCGCGAAGGACGAGGATCTGGAAGATCTGGTTCACCGCTTTGTCGCTATCAACGGCCAGCTTCCCCGGGCCCATTTGGTCAACGCTCTAGTCGTGCTGGGTGTGGGCTACGTCAGTTTTGCTACTACTAACCCCAAGACCGGCCACCCAATGACGGCTCGCCACACCGCGTTCGACGACGAGTTGCCGCTGTATCCGACGTTGTTCCGAGAGCGCGAGGGTGAGCAGTTCAGCGCCTTTTACCTGTTCGTCAGCGGTCTTCTTTCCCACTTGACGGGCACGGTGCTGTTCGCGCACGGAGTTGCCAGGAAGTACGGGGCGGAGCTTCGGCATGAGGCCCCCGTCACTGATCACTGGAACATGTTGCCGTGCTCCGAGGCGAGCCCCGACCTGCAGGATGCTGCCGCATACAAAGCGGCAGCCGACGCATACGAACAAGCACAGCGCAGGCGTGCCCAGGGTGAGGGCGAGGGTTAGCGAAAGCCGCCGTTCCTGCGAGGCGCCGATGTCCCCGTTGACATGTTGGGCTCGGGCTCGGGCTATTGGCGGCGAGAGACAGACCGTTGCGCTTCAGCGGTCAACAGGTCAACGCCTACCACCGGATATGCGGGCTGTGGTCCGTTTCGGACTTTTTCGCGAACGGTAAGGACGTCAGCGCTCTCGGGGGCCCGGTTCATGGCGGACAGGCTCGTCCTGGCGCAATCACCCACGACCCAAGGACAGCCAAACCGGAACTTGGCACGGGCTCCGCCAATCTCTTGGTCACCGCCAACCCGGCAGCACCTCGCATTCGGCCCCCGCCTTACGGCGTAGGCTAACGACGCTATGCCGGGTAGTACCACTCCCGAACTGCTGCCCTCGACACTGAGAGTGCCCCGGCGGGTCCGGCGTCGTCGACGACCAGATCCAGCGGCTGGCCGCTACCGTGATTGGCGCCCGCACACGAGCACGAGCACTCCCAGGCCTTCTCAGGATGTCGACTCTTCCAGCACGCTTCAACGCATTTCGTCTGTCCGCCGTGCTGGATCACACGGATGCGCCCGTATCGCCCAGCCAAGGCTTCGATCAGCCGCGGAGTGTGCGACCGGGATACGGTGAAGACGCCGCGGCCGATGTGCTGCACCTGACCCTCGCGAGTGGCGCCAATCGCTGCGCCGACTATGCGATAGCCCGCACCCCGGCCTTCCCATGGCAGATCACTGATTTCAGTACGAACTCCGTTAGGGCGGATCGTCACAGTGACAGTCATCCACGGAGCCTGCCACGTATCAGCAGGCCCTATCCGCGACTTCCCCGGATTTTCTTCGCTTCCTGTCATCGGCATGTGGGTGCAACCGTGCGCTCCGACAAGCGGCGGTTTGACGCGCCTGGTCCACCATTTGAATGAGCGAAGGAGTCACCCCGAGAGTCCATCGAGTGGAGCCCTACGTATCTGTCGTCCGAGAACTTCACTCCTCGAGCGGGACTGAGCCCAAACCGACGATGGTTCGGATGGACGGTCGCATCGCCACCTCGGGGATGGCTTCGTCGAGCGCGGTCGAGATCGCCGCAACGTCGACGGCCGACCAGGTCGACGACGTGGTGCAAAGCAGCAGCTCGTCGGCACGCACGGCAGCGGCGATCGTCGCGAGCTTCTTCGCCTTCGCTGCACGCTCGCTCCGCGTACCTAGTTTCGGGGTGGTCTTGGCCTCCCCGAGTACGACGCGCCCGTCCACGACAGCGAGCAGGTCGGCCTCGGCTACCGGATCCATCCCGCGCACGAACTCCAGTTCGCTCACGTCGTCGTACGAGCGCGCCTTACTCCTTAGGTACTCGGCTGCCAAGAGGCCCACTCCCGCGTCTGCCGCGAGCAATTCCCGCGCGGCGGGGTGCAGGTCGTACCACCAAGTTGGCTCGTCGAGTGGCGTGCCCCATCTCTCACGCATCAACGGGTTGGCAGCGCCGCACCGATGGCAGGCGTTGGTCGAACGGAGGTCATCCACCGTGATGAAGCTGAACACGAAACAAGACCCACAGCGCAGTATGAGCCCGCGGCGTAAGACCCCGAGGACACAGAGCCGGTCGACGTGCCCTCGCAGTTCGACTGTGGCCTCTTGGCCGGCTGTGCAGCAGAGCCGCGACATGGCGGCGAAGGACAGGTAGGCGTCGGGAGTTCGCAGCACCATGCCATCGTGCGCGGGGAAGGCATCGGAAGTTCGCTTCACTTTGGTGTGAAAGGCCAGAAGCATCGGGCGTAGGGGCCCTGACCAGTCTTGCGTCAAATGGCGGCGACTGCCCCACAGTCTGCGCAGAACCTCAACCCGCTGACCGGCGGGGGAGAAGCGAGTGGAGAGTCCGTGGGCAGAGGCCATCGCGCCGGCCCAGGTGACCATGCTTGGGAACTGGAGGCGAGGTTTCGCCATCGCCTGGGTGCGCGTTGAGCCGGCCATGACGAGGCCCCAGCTCGCCGAGTAGCAGGACAGCCCGTTGCGCGATGACCGAACAAAGGACTCGCGGGAGTTCTCCCCGTGTTGGAGGACTTGTGGTGACACCCCGCGCATCCGAGGAGCTCGAAAGTCTGGTGTGTCCACATCGATCTGCCAAGTGATCTCCGGGATGGCGTCGAGGTCAGGATGGGCTGGCGCCAACGGTGGGAGATCGACCAGGAGCTTGATCTGGCCGTACTCGTCCGTCGTCGCTGGGAGGGCGAGCGGAACGTCGTACTGGTCGCGCACGACCAGGAGACCGCCGTCCGCGAAGTCGAGGTCGTCAGGCCTCAGCAGGCGCGGAACCGGTGACTCCTTCTCGCCCGACTCGTCGCGGACGGTCTCGCCGTCCTCGGTCACCCAGGAAGTAACGACCCGCACACGTCGTTCTACCCAGTTGTCAGCGACCGCTTGGACCTGCTCGTTGTTCAAGGTGGTGCTCGTGAGGACGGCCTGGCGGTGGTGGTACTCGATGTCCGAGAGCATGTCCTGGCCCAAGCCCCACAGGACCAGATTGGTGACCTTCTCTGAGAACGGAGGGTCTTCGGGAATCCAGAATGAGTTGCCGAACAGGACGTGCCAGCCCTGAGCTAATGCGAAGTCGTCGGCGGAACAGCCGACAACTACGAGGTGCTGCTTGCGGCTCGCTTGCCATGGCTGGACGCGGACGGTGGCGGACTCGCTCGGTTCCCAGGCCGAAGTCCAGGTGTCGCCCTCGTCGCTGAACGGCCCGTACCTCCGCCCAGAGGGGAGAGCACGCCTCATGACGGACTTCGCGGTGTTGAACGGTATGGGAGATGCGTCCTCGAACGGCAGCACGGGCGGGTCACCTAAGCCGTAGCGCACAGCCGCGGCAAGCCCCCAGGCGCCCTGAATATCGGCCGGGACCCCTGTATTGAGCCGCGCGTCCGCATCCAACGCCACCGGCGTGCGGGACAGGGGCTGGTGGCCGCCGAACCGTTCGTCTCGCAGGCTCAGGACCTCCAGTTGCTCGTGCGGTTCTTCGCCGCCGTCGTCGCGCGGCATCATGTATCGGTGCGGGGTGCAGGCGGCGGCGATCAGGTCTCGAGCGGCGCGCGCGTTCGGGTCGCCCATCGTGCTGTCGAGCGAGTAGCGCAGTGCATTGGTCCGTTGCTCCCCGCCCAGCATCTCGCCGTCCTCGCCCTTGACCCTTAAGGCCCCGGGGTACATGGCCTCGTGCTGGCCGATGGTGGTCTGGGCCGTCACCACGTAGTCCGGGTCGTAGGCGGCGGCGAGCCTTACGAGCGCAGGGAGGACGTTGCCCATGTGATGAGGAATCAGGATGAACCCGCTTCCACCCCAAACGCGCCTGCACTCGTAGAGCGTTTGGGCAGCGTGGCTGAGCCAGGCCCCGTCACCGTTGAACACCACGACAGCCCGGGGCGGGCGCAGGGTCGTCCGCAATCCTTGAAAAGTTGGGGATGCGACGTGGCTCGGCTGCATAGGTGAAGTTTGCCTGATCCGGTGCTGCGGAGGATATCGTTGAAGGTCGCCTGCATTTCAAGGTGAATGGCCAGAACCCCAACAGCCAGCCCGCTTCTAGGGTGGAACGTCTCGTGAGGGCCGCGTAGGTAGGGGTGCTGCGACGCTCGGCCTACTGGGTGCCTTGCGCCGCGAAGTGACGCATCGTTTTCGTATCGCGAGTCGGCAACTCCCCGAAGCCAGTGGAGTTACACCACCTTGCTGGTATCGAGATTGTGTAGAAGCTCAGTCAGTCATCCAAGAGACCTGACCAGCCGCTGCAGGTGGTTCGCCAGTTTGGCCTTGCTCACGGACGCGTCCGCAAGGTTAGCGATTCGTCGACCAGACTCAGCCTGTCGAGCCTCTACCGTCACCGCATCTCCGGCGGGCACACAGCACACCCTCACCGCCGCACGGCCCCGGTGTGCGTCACCTTCGCAGCAGTGCACGTGGCCCTGATGCTCGACTCGCCGCCAGTTCCGCGTGTCGCCTGCCGCGTGCGCCAACGCGTTCGCGAAGGCTTCCGCTGACTCGAACCGACGATCGGGATCGAAATGCACCGCCTTGCGTACCACCGTTCCGACGGCTTGGGACACATGAGGTGCGACAATCCGGATCTCTCTTAACTCTCCTCGTTCGATCCGGTCCTTTTGTTCCCCGAGAGGTAGCCGGTGATCGACTGGATACTCGCCGCTAAGCAGATAAAAGGTTGTGGCGCCCAGAGAGTAGACATCTGACTTCACCGAGCAATAGCCATGGTCGGCCGCCGTCTCGGGAGCCAGGGTGCACCAACTGCCGTTCCGCTCGGCCCGTCCGTCGGCAGCCACAATCTCGCAGAACTGAAGATCAGAGACGAAGATGTTGTCGCCGTTCCGGAGCACGTTCGCCGGCTTGATGTCGCGATGCACCATCCCAGCGGCGTGGATGCGGTCGATGCCCGAAGCGACCTGTTGGGCAAATCGCACAGCGTCGTGAAACCAGAGGCCGCAGGGCCGTGCCGCAGCCTCGAGGTCTCCGCCGGTTACGAGGGGGGTCGCGATGTATCGGATGTCGCTCTGGACGATCACGTCGGCGTTGAGGACGTCGATCAGGAACCTACTGCGAAGGTGCTCCAAACGCTGCGCTTCATCCCACGGCTGGGCCAGACCCGACTTCTCGGGATGCAGCAATTTGAGGGCGACCACGCGCTGGAGCGTCCTGTCGAATGCCTCATAGACATGCCCGTCACTTCCAAGTTTCTGGCGGAGCTCGTAGCGGTCGTTGATCGTGGTGCCCGGTGGGTAGACCGGGACTGAGGGCATGAACGACAGGGTACGGTCGTCCATGAGCATTTTGGGGATATCGGTCAATCCGTCCTCCGGGCAGCCTCGGCTATACGGCGTTCTCGTCAGCGGCACTGTCGCGGCTCCTGTGCTCGACCATGAGTTCGAACTGCGAGCGACGGACACGGACGCGTCCGAGCAGGCGGTCGATCTAGCGCGGCTGCTGCTGGCCAAGTTGCCAGGTTTGACCTTCCAGGACGCCGTCCTCCGCACTGCAGGGGCCGGTCCGGTGGCGCGAAGAAATAAGGCGCAGTTCTCTCGCGCTCACGCCGAGGGGGCGATCCTGTTCGTGCTTCGGGAGCACTTGGGGAAGCCCATTCGAACCGGCGATCCGCAGTCCTTCGCGAAGCTCACAGGCGAAAAGAAGGATGCTCTAGTCGCCATAGCTAAGACCCTGTCAGCCGGCAAGCACGACGCAGTGGTCGCCGGTCTCAGCGCACTCCCAAAGAGCTGATTGCTGAGACTCGTCGTTGCCAGCAATTACGACTTGGCTGACGTCCGGTACCTCCCACTCGTGAGCATCAGAAGCCAGCGTGTATAGGGCGACGGCGACGAGCACCTGCTCGTTGCCACGGTCACGGAGCCGGCGAGCGGCTCTGGCGAGGAGTGTTCCGCTCGCGATGTTCACGTCGAGCACTACAGTTCTGCCCTGCCCTCCTGCGCAAAGGTCTGGCTTCAGCATCATCGCTGCGCCTAGAACGCGCTCGGCCTGAGGGCTCGCCGCGACGACGGAGAATCCTTCGAACGGCGCGTACGCCCCGAGGAACCTCTCGGCCGCCTCGCGCAAGCAGTTCGAGTAGTCGTGGCTCGCCACGTTCTGCTCACCGCGTTGGATTAGTTCCAGGATGTCCATGCCACGTCCTTCGGCTTTGAGGATCTGCTCAGACTATCGAACATGTGTTCGATCGGATCTCATTTTGGGAACATTAGCGCGTCGCGCCCAACACCATCGGAATCCTCGGAGCATAGGTACTTGCCGGCCCACGGGCCCGTCAACTCGCCGCGGACGCCCTCAGCGTCCAAGGCCCGCTTGGCACTGCGGGTCCGGTCCGCCTGAAGCCATCCAGCCTAGATCCGGCTATTGGTAGTCCCGAGCAGCCCATGGGTAAGGATGCCGGGTCTATCTGGGCGGAATGGGCGCCCATGCGGCCGAGCTGACGCGGCGGTATCAGGGTGTTCTCGCGGACCTCTGTCCGCCACCGCCGGGTTGTCGGACGCCGGCCTGGGAGTTAGGTCGCCGGTGACCTAGGGGCAGGATGTCGCTTGGAAGGTCCCTGTGGGCAGGCCCGTCTCGGTGTGCCCTTGGTGTGCAGCGCCGGTGATGATGAGGTCGAAGGGGCCCTTGTCTGACGCCGCGAGCACGTAGTGGCAGTGGGGGCCGGGAGCGCTAGCGCCGCGGTCGACGTTCTGGACGTTCCCAAGATCGGCCGGCTGGGTGCTGGCCTGCGCAGCACCGATTGACGTGGCCAGGCCAAGGAGAGCAAGGGTCGAAGCGGCAAGAATTCGGGCGAGCATGGTGATCTCCTCTTCGTTTGGTTCGGTCAAGGCGGAACAACTCTCGTTACATACACGACTCCAGCCGCTGGACGGTTCACCACATCGCGAGAGGAAGGCCTCCTGGCGTGCAGGGTGAGGTGCGCCTGGGGCGCCGGGGCGCGAACGAAACGGCGGCAAGCTGAGTTTCAACATCGTGACTGGCTGGAACGGGCGGAAGAAGGTGTCGCCGGCCGTGACGGCTTGATCCGCCCTCGGGATGGGCAATTCGTGCGGCCGTGTGCAAAATGTGCAGGCTCTGTGGCCGCGGCGACACGGAGCAGGTGAGCCCCCGCAGGGTGAGGATCTCTTCAGCCCCAACGCAGCGTCAGTGGCCTCTCTGCTCGCGGGATCACTTACGTACGTGCTCGTCCCGATCCCAAGGGGTTCCTCGTCCCACGAGTGATGAGCCCCGACTCGACGTCGCGCCCGACAAATCGATGGGGCTTTCGTGGTCCCTGCGCGACACTGACCGACGTGGAAAAGGTCGAGGTCGTCGTCGCCCATCACGAGCGCGCGACCCTGCGCGTCGGCGACGTGTTCCTGAAGGTCGACGCTGACCCGGCGCGCACCGAAGCCGAGTTCGAGGCGATGACGATGGCGCCGATCCCGGTGCCGGAAGTCCTGTGGCGGAAGCCGCACGTGCTGGCGCTGGCCGCCCTTCCGGGGAGGGCGCTCGGCCGTCTCGGCGAACCGTCGACCGCCTCAGCAGCGGCATGGGCCGCGGCGGGTGCCACCGCACGGGTGCTGCACGACGCGCCGCTGCCGCCGTGGCCCGGGGCGAGCCTCGACGAGAAGGCATCGAGCCTCGACAGCGAATGCGCGTGGCTCTTGGCGAACGACGTCCTTCCTGCAGAGCTGGTCACGCGCAACCGCCGGGTTGCCGAGGCTGCGCTCCGACCGTGGACACCGGTGTTCATGCACGGCGACCTGCAGGTCGCCCACGTGTTCGTTGACGGTGACGAGATCACCGGCGTGGTCGACTGGTCCGAGGCGGGTCGAGGCGACGCCATGTACGACCTCGCCAGCCTGACGCTCGGACACCCGGACCACCTCAGCGACGTCGTCGCTGGTTACGGCGCGGACGTCGATCTCGACGTGATCGGCGCCTGGTGGTCCCTGCGCAGCCTGACGGCGATCCGGTGGCTCGTCGAGCACGGCTTCGACCCGACCTCACCCGGCTGCGAGGTCGACGTGCTGAGGTCCCAGTCGTGAGGTTCCACAATGCGCTCGACGGCTCCCACTGTGGTCGTGCCGAAGCCCTCGAGAACTGCCCACCACTCGCGGGACCTGCTCACCACCTCTCGCCACCTGCCCGGTCTGACCGATGACGTGGGGGGCGCGAGGGGGCCGCAAAGCCGCCATGACCGCCAAGACCCCTAGTGCCCAGCAGTACGCATGGTGAGGTCCTCGTCCGTGATGGGGCGGACCACCCGGCAGGGCGTGCCGACTGCGACGCTCATCGGGGGAATGCTGCGGCTGACGACGCTGCCGGCGCCGATGACCGACCCGTATCCGATGCGAACGCCGGGCAGGACCACCGCGTTGCTACCGATCCACACCTTGTCCTCGATCACGATCGGTTCCGAGAACCGTCCGAAGTCGACACGTCGTGAGGGATGCGTCGGGTGTCCCGTCGTGGTGAGCGTCACACTGGGCGCGATCAGGACGTCGTCGCCAATGCGGATGTCCACGTCGTCGACGAACGTGAGGTTCACGTTCCCGAAGAAGTCGTCGCCGATGTGGACGTTGCTGCCGAACCCGGCGTGGAACGGAGGCAGCAGCACCGTGCGTTCACCGACCGAGCCGAAGATGGCTTCCAGCAGCGACCGACGCTTCTCCGTTTCGCTCGGTGGAGTGTGGTTGTACTCGAAGATCTGCTCGGTGCGGCGCCGCGGGCCCTGGAAGGCGGCTTCCGACTCGGTGTAGACAAGCCCCTCGGCGATCCGGGCCAGGACTTCAGCCTCCTGAGCATGCGGCACAGCGGAAGCTCCTTTCGTCCGATTTAGGGACACGAGCCCCGCGCGCCCCTGGTCGACCTGCGCACCCAGAGCCTACGTGCGAGGGGCGTCGGTGAGTAGAAGCGCAGGAGGCTTGGGCGCGGGCCCGATGTCGCACCCGCCACCTACCATCCGGGCCATGGCCCATGCCCTCCTCGACTACTCGCAACCTGGACCGTTCACGCGCCTGGATGCGGCGCAGCTGCGGCTCATCGAGGACCTGCCGGACGACCCCGTCGGCATCTGTGCCGCCGCTCAGGGTCTCGTCATTCAGCCCGCGGATGCCGCCGCGTCAGGAATCGTGGGTGACCGGCTGGCGGAGAAGGACATCCGGCCGGTCAGCGAGCTGATCGCCGCGCTGACGGCGCTGGATCCGTCTCCGTTGCATCTGCCTCGAACGCCTGAGACACGGGTGGTCGGCTGTTGCCGCCACTTCGCCTCCATCGCCTGTGCGTTCCTCCGGGCTCGCGGCATCGCCTCCCGGGCGCGGTGCGGCTTCGGGACCTACTTCCTGGAGGGCCGCGGCGTCGACCACTGGATCACCGAGTACTGGGACGGCGACGCGCGCCGTTGGGTCCGCGTCGACACCGAGCACCTCGGCAAGCAGTACGTCGAGCACCCTGAGGACCTTGCTCCGGGGGAGTTCTTGAGCGGAGGTGAGGCGTGGTCCCTGTACCGAAGCGGCATGGTCGAGGGGCGGATGTTCGGGGTGGCCGGGGTCGACCACGCCTGGGGCGCAGCCGAGATCAGCGGCAACGGCGTCCGCGATCTCGCTGCGCTCTCGGGTTGGGAGATGTTGAACTGGGACGAATGGGGCCGGATGACCGAGGCGTACGAGGGCAGGACAGGACCCGACTACGACGACCTCATCGACGAGGTCGCCGAGGTCTGCTCCCAGGGCGATCCCGTGGCCTTGGCCCACCTGTTCGACAGGGATGATCTGGCGGTTCCCGCTCAGCTGCTCACGTGAGTGTCACGCCACGCGAGCGAAGGGCCCGCTGTCCGGTGCCCAGCGATCTCCGCAAACGCTCGAACGCGTCGCCTGCGTCCCGGAGTAGGCGCGCCAGTGGTCTAGTCAGATGCGTCAGTTGTGGCTCTGTCGCTGGTCCACGACGATGACGAAGGATGGTCCCATGACCACCTCAGAGAGCACGACCGTGACCATCCGGGAGCGCCTGGACTTCTCCTCGGCTACACCGCAGTTCTCCTCGGCCATGAACCGCCTCGACAGCGCGGCCACGCACGAGCTGGACCGAGTCGGGTTCCCCGCCGGCCTCCGCGAGCTCGTGCGGTTGCGTGCCTCCCAGCTCAACGGGTGCGCCTACTGCGTCGACCTCCACACCACCGCAGCTGTCGTCGCGGGGGAGAACGTCCAACGCATTGCAGCCGTCGCGGTGTGGAACGAGTCGACGTTCTTCAGCGCGCGTGAGCGCGCCGCGCTGGCGTTCGCGGAGTCGGTGACGCTGGCGGCCCAGACCCGCGTGCCGGCCGCTGACTACGACGCCGTCGCCGAGCACTGGTCGCCCGACGAGGTCGGCGCCCTTCTGTCGCTCATCGTCACCATCAACGCCTGGAACGCCATCGGTGTCGCGACGCGGGCGTGGGAGCCCCTGCTCGACCCCGGTTCCCCAACGGCCGGTTGAAGCCGGCCGGACCACTGGGCCCCGCCGAGGAAGGCGAGGACGGAAGGGGTCTCGAGCAGAGACCAGCGCGCCGCCGGCTCGTGCCGGACGCCGAGCCAGGCCGAGCGACGCACAGCCATTCAGAAGCACCTGGTCCGGAACCGCACTGCGTGGTGGTGTCCCCGACGTAGTGACCCGACGGGTCGGAGTACCCGATGCGCACTGCGTCGAACTGACCCTCGCCCCTGACCCGGAGGTGGAGCACGAGATTCCTGACCTGACCAGGTGGGGCTGTCGCCTGAACCGCCGGGGCCCGCCCCTTCCACTCGAATCCTTGCGGAAGCCCGTCCGACGACGGTGGCCAACCGCGCCCGGCGACGAAGGCCCAGCGCGGCCAAGGCATGGCAGCGGGACGGGGGGCAGCTACGCATCTCGCGCAACCTTTGCCAGGGGCTTACCTTCTCGAGGTGAGGCGGTTACGTCAGTGCCGTGCCACGCTGCCGACGAGTCGTCCCAAATCGGGCCCGTCTTTCGCCAAGTGGCCCGCGTGGGACGCGAGCCGCGCCTACCGTGAGCGCGTGCCCTCCCATGAAACCGACTCGGCGCGCCAGCCACCTGCGGCGTCGGCGCCCCACTCCGTCGGCGCGCCTTCAGCAGTGGACGTCGACTACCCGTCGTTGTTCCGTGCGGTACCGACCCCCTGTGTCGTGGTCGATGCGGACCTGATGGTTCGTGACTGCAATGACGCCTACGTGGACGTATCCGGTCGGACCCGCACCGAGCTGGTCGGGAGGAACCTGTTCGCAGCGCTGCCCAGGGCGACACCCGGGACTGAGCCGGTTGTCGACACCGTTCGCCGCGCTGTCCTGTCTGCGCTCACGACCGGTCGGACGGTCGTGGTCGGTCTGCAGCGCTACGACGTCGACGGGCAGCGGTCCGCGGGAGGCGTCGAGGGGCGGCACTACTGGATCGGCACCGCGGTGCCCGTGCCGGGGCCGGGTGGCGTGGTGACGGACGTCTTGTACAACATTCACGACGTGACCGCCCTCGTGCCACATCTGGGAGCCGCCCTGAGCGGATCCCTCGAGCTCGGCGGCCTCCAGGCGAGGGCGGCGGTCGTGGCCGCCACTGCGGTCGCGGAACAGAGCCAGATGTTCGACCTGGCCCTGGAGGCGCAGCGGCAGCTGGGCGTCGCCGTCCAGGAAGTCATGCTTCCCGCGGAGGTTCCCGCGAGCGTCACCCAGGCGGTCCAGGTGGCCGTCCGCTACCGGCCGGCGTCGGACGCGCTCCAGGTCGGCGGAGACTGGTACGACGTGGCCGACCTGGGTCAGGGTCGCCTGGCGTGCGCCGTCGGTGATGTCGTCGGTCATGGGCTGCGCGCGGCGGCAGTGATGGGCCAGCTCCGCAGCGCCCTGAGTGCACTGACCGTCGCAGATGTCGGTCCCGCCGCGGCCATGACCGCCCTCGACAAGGTGGCGCGTCACAGCCCCGACGCAACAGCCACGACCGCCGTGAAGGTCGTCATCGACCCGGAGCTCGACCTGGCCATCTACAGCAGCGCCGGCCACCTACCGCCGCTGATCCTGCGCGAGGACGGCACCGTCCAGGCGTTGGACCAGGCACTCGGGCCGCCGCTGGCCGTCACCCAGCGGATCGGTACCAGGCCCCTCGGCACGGCGACCCTGTCCAAGGGCGACACGCTCGTGATGTACACCGACGGCCTTGTCGAGCGCCGCGGTGAGCCCCTCGACCGGGGGATCCGCCGGCTGGAAGAGACCCTTGTCCGGCTCCGAGACCTGGACGTCGAGTCCTTGGCGGACCAGCTTCTGGCCGAGCTGCCACCGCACTCTGCCCTGCGCGACGACATCGCGCTGATCGTCCTGAGGCTCTGACCCCACGTCGCGCCGAGACCACGTTCGTGGAGCGGCTTTCCACGTGCATCTGCACGGTCGCCAGAAGTCGTGTCCCGCCGGGTCCGTATCAGGAGACGTGGTTCCTGCTCTGAACGCCTGAAGATCGGCCGCAACGGGCGGCTGGCTCGGGGAAGGAACTCACATCATGGGCGCACTCCGCTCTCTCAGCGCGAAGTCCGTCGCCGTCGGCGTCGGCCTGCTCGCAGCAACCAGCATGTCGATCGGCTCCGCAGGCGCTGCGCCGCAGGACGGCAAGCAGGCCGCGACGGCCGCCAACGCATCCAGCACGGTGCCCGTCACCGCCGAGGCCAAGGCCGCCGGAAAGGCCAAGTTCGGGGCCAAGGCCACCGACAGCCAGGCGCTCGAGGCCTTCTGGACGCCGGAGCGGATGCGGTCCGCGACCCCGGTGGCCGGCTCGGCAGACTTCGCCGCCAAGGCAGAGAAGTACGTCGCCTCGCAGAAGGCGCTGCACCAGGCGGGCAAGAAGCCCGTCACCAACGACGGTCCGGTCCGCAGCGTCGACGGCGCACCCAGCAAGTTCTTCGCGTCCGGCCTGCAGGCGGCGTACAACCCCAACCTGCCCTACTACGTTCCGACGGCCTACACGGCCGGCAAGGTGTTCTTCACCAAGGGCGGGCTCGGCTACGTCTGCTCCGGGACGATCATCAACACCGAGGGCAGGGACTCGGTCTGGACCGCAGGTCACTGCGTCCACGGCGGCCAGGGCGGCACGTGGCACAGCAACTGGACGTTCGTCCCGGCATACGACGATGACCTGGCCAACCCGCGGCCGTACGGCACGTGGTCCGCGGCATCGCTCCAGGCGCGCACCGCGTGGACGGGCAGCTCCGACTTCTCCCAGGACTTCGGTGTGGCCACGATGAACACGAACTTCGGGGGCTGGCACATCGCCGACTACTTCGGCGGCCAGGGACTCACCGTCAACAAGGGCAAGAACGTCTACGAGTACGCGTTCGGCTACCCGGCCGAGACGCCCTTCGACGGCGGCAACCTCATGCGCTGCCAGGGGACGACCTCGCCCGAGTGGGACTACTGGTTCACGTGGTCCCAGACCGTCAAGATCCCGTGCGACATGACGCGCGGCTCGAGCGGCGGCGGCTGGCTCAACGGCTACAACGGCGACTGGGGCTGGCTCAACGGCGTCAACAGCCGCATCGACCGCATCTCCGGCCCGACGATCATGCTGTCGCCGTACTTCGACGACGACGCGTGGAGCCTCTTCAACTTCAGCCGCTACCTCTGAGATGCCCCAACCGCAAGCACGAAGGGCGCGCCCGGTCCGACCGGGCGCGCCCCTCGGCGCGTTCGCGGCCGGGTCAGCGATCGTCGTCCTCGTCCTCGCCCTCGGTGCGTGTGGCGACGCCGCCACACCGGGGCAGTCAGCGCCGCCGCGGGCCCCGAGCCAGCGCCCGGTACCCACGTCCGGCGGCCCGACGCCGTCGTCCACCGCGGGTGAGGTCACCCCTGTACCCGGACTGCGCGAGCACCGGGCCTCCTGGCGTCTGCTCGAGGCAGGACGGGACCGGAGCGTCGTCGTAGAGGTGAAGGCGGGTGGCCCACCGTGCGACGTCGTGACCTACCTCGATGTCGACGAGACATCCTCCGGCGTGCGGCTCGACGTCTGGACCGGTCGGGTCCCGGGTGCGGTCTGCGCCGGCCTCCCGGCGCTGCTCGGGACCTTCCGGGTCCGCGTGCCCCTCGCCGAGCCGCTTGGATCGCGAGCCCTCACCCCACGCTCCGACTAGCTACCCTTCGAGGCGTGACACGTGCGGATGCGTCCGCACTCGGCGGGATGGCAGGCGTGCACGAGGGAGAGAGACGATGACGCGACACCGGATCTTCGCCACCAGCTTCGCCAGCATCTACCCGCTCTACGTGCACAAGGCAGAGCGGAAGAACCGCCGCAAGGAAGAGGTGGACCAGGTGATCTCGTGGCTCACCGGTTACGACGCCGCAGGTCTGGAGCGGGCCGTCGCCGATGAGGTGGACCTCGAGGCGTTCTTTGCGGGGGCTCCCGGGATGAACCCGAATGCCTCCCTCATCACGGGCGTCATCTGCGGCTACCGGGTCGAAGAGATCGAGGACCCGCTGATGCAGAAGATCCGCTACATGGACAAGCTGGTCGACGAGCTGGCGCGGGGGAAGAAGATGACGGCGATCCTGCGGGGGTGACGGGCAGCCGACTGGAGCATGCTGAGGGCATGACCGATCGAGACGAGTTCCGGGCCTGGGTCGAGAGCGCTCTGTACGACGCCGAGCTCGCCCTGCACAACGGCGACCCCGCCCCGCGGCGGGCGCTCTGGTCCCGCAACGAGCCCGTCAGCGTGCTGGGTGCCTGGCGCAGCGCGTACGGCCGGCAGGAGATCGACGAGCTCTTCACCGCTCTCGGCAAGAGCTTCTCGGACTGCACGTCCTATGCCTTCGAGCTGCAGTCCTACGACGTGGTGGGCGACATGGCCTACACGGCCGGCCTGGAGCACACCACTGCTTCGGTCGGCGGCGAGCCGCGCACCTACACGTTGCGGGCCACCCAGGTGTATCGCCGCGAAGGCGGGCAGTGGCGGGTCGCCCACCGCCACGGTGACACCGTCAGCGAGTGACCAGCCAAACACCGCGCCCCTCGCGCCCTGCGCGCTGAGGACGGCCACGGCCGCGGCCGCGCCGCGTCACAGCGACACCGGGTAGGAGCCGGACAGTCGTATGCCGGCCGGAGGCGGGACGCGTCCGAGGCCGACGAGAACTGCCGAACGGTCATCCAACCCCGAGGGCAGGTCGGCGTCTGCGACGGCTTCCACGGTTGTGCGCGCCCAGTCGAGCCCGACAGGCTCGTCACCGTCGATGCCCAGGTCGAGCTGGTGGACGGCCAGCTCGACGACCCAGGTCGCAAGGAAGTCACCGCTGCGCAGGTACTTCCCCTGAAACTCGACCTGCCCCTCCTGCAACGTGCGGACGGCGACGCACGCGCCCTCGGCCACGTCTTCGAGATGTCTCACGGCCGCTGACGGGCGACCGTAGGCGCTGGCGACCCGTCGCAGCCAGAGGATGTGTGGCACCGGATCGTCGTCACGGTCGTCAGGGTGGCTCGCCCAGTACGACGCAGCATCATGATCCGGTTCGTCGTCGCTGGGGGCCACTCCGACCACCATCTCCTGCAGACCCATGCGAAGGTGGACGACCACCTCCAGCGCACTCCACCCATGGCACCTGGAGGGAGCCAGCAGCTGCAGGTCGGTGAGCGACGCAGCGGCATCCACCGTCTGTCTGATCTGCCGGCCAAGACGCTCGACTGCCGGCGCATGCGCGAATGACAGGTCCCTCATGCGAACCAACCTATGCGGCAGTGCGGGAGGAGCAGAGAGCCCCCGCTCGCCTGGAGGTGAGCGGGGGCTCTTCGACTTGCCCGTCCCCCGACGGGCGGACCCCGGGCACCCCTCCACGAGAACCCTGGGCCGACGACGGGCACCGAGTCGGCGCCGTCATCTACCTAGACGACGAGGGACGCGTTTCATGACACGCTTTCCGGCCGTCGGGGATCGTCGCGGCGACGATCGAGGGAGGGGAGTGGTCCGAGCTCGGCGGGATGGTCGTCGTGAAGTAGCGGAACGGCAACGCGGAGAGCGGGTTTCGCAACCGGGCCACCGGTCCGCTATGGTCTACCTCGCACCCACGGAGCCTCGGTCCCGGCAGGGCTGCAGGCGGACGTAGCTCAGTTGGTAGAGCGCAACCTTGCCAAGGTTGAGGTCGCCGGTTCGAGCCCGGTCGTCCGCTCGTCAGGAAGGGCCCGTCGACACGCGTCGGCGGGCCCTTCCGCACGTGGCGCCGCGACGTCGACCACACGGCATACGGCCTCGGTGGGCGTGTGGTCCGTAGGCTGGCGGCATGGCGGCGTCGAGCAAGAGCCCAGCGATGGAGATCGAGGTCGGCGACTTCACCGTGCGCCTCTCGAGCCCGGACCGCGTCTACTTCTCCGAGCGCGGCGAGACCAAGCTCGACCTCGTCGAGTACTACCAGTCGGTCGGACCCGGCATCGTCAACGCCCTGCGCGAGCGACCGTGCATGCTGCATCGGTTCCCCAAGGGCGTCGACGGCCAGAAGGTGCACCAGAAGCGGCTGCCCGCCGGAGCGCCGCCCTGGGTCGAGACGGTGCGCCTGCACTTCCCGCGCTACGGGCTGCACGCCGACGAGCTGTGCGTCACGCGCCTGGCCGACGTCATCTGGGCGGTGCAGATGTCGACGGTCGAGTTCCACCCGTGGAACAGCCGGCGCTCCGACACCGAGAGGCCCGACGAGTGGCGCATCGACCTCGACCCGATGCCCAGGTGCTCGTTCGACCGGGTGCGGCGCGCGGCCCACGTGACGCACGAGATCCTCGACGAGCTCGGAGCCGTCGGCTGGCCGAAGACCTCGGGCGGCAAGGGCTTGCACGTCTACGTCCGCATCGAACCCACGTGGGGCTTCAAGGACGTGCGGCGTGGTGCCCTCGCCTTCGCCCGCGAGGTCGAGCGACGCCTGCCCGACGAGGTGACCACGACGTGGTGGCGGCGCGACAGGGCGCCCGACGACCTGTTCGTCGACTACAACCAGAACGCCCGCGACCACACCATCGCTGCGGCGTACAGCGTCCGTGGCAACCCGCGGGGCACCGTGTCGGCGCCGTTGCGCTGGGACGAGATCGACGATGCCGAACCACAGGACTTCACCATCGCGACGATGCCGGAGCGCTTCGCGGCGCTCGGCGACCTGCACGCCGGTATCGACGACGCCGTGTTCGACTTCAGCACACTGCTCGAGTGGGCCGAGCGTGACGAGCGGGAGGGCCGGGACGTGCCGCCCGAGCCCGAGGACGCGAGCGCCTGAGGCGGGCCGGCCCGGTACGCGCGACGGGTCAGTCGCGAGAGATGACGTACGGCGGCGGAGCGTCCGGATCGCCGGAGGTCGCGAGGGGCTCGGTGAGGATCGCGCACGCGCCGTCGGTCGCGCCGTCGGTCGCGCCGTCGGTCGCGCAGCCGACGAGCCGGTTGCGGCCGTCGGGCGTGACGGTGCTCAGCACGAGGGTCCGTGGCGTGGGCGCCGTGCGGTAGCCGGCCTGCACGACGATCGACCCGGCCGGAACACGGACGTCGAAGGCCGGACGTCCCGTTCTCGTGTCGACGAGGAGCACCTGGGTCGTCTCGGCGCCCGTCGCACGGCCGACCGCGATCGCGAAGCGGCCATCGCCGGTGAGGCCCGTGACGGGCAGGCCCCTGCAGTCGAGCGGGCGCGTGACCTGGCTCGGGGTGTCGACGTCGAGCACGGCGAAGCAGCCGGACGGCGTCGCGCCGACCGCGGTCCTCGTCGAGTCGTTGAAGACCACCATCTCGGACTGGCGCCACTCTGCCGTCCGTGCCGTGGTGGTGTCCCACCGGAAGGTGGAGCCGTCGCGTGCGTAGAACACGGCCCGGCCGGCGAACCCCGCGACCCGGGCGTCCTGGCCGACGTCCGGCAGGGCCGCGACCTCGCTGCCGGCGTCGTCGCGGATGCTGAGGCGCCCCTCGGCGTCGACGTAGGCGAATCGGGTGCCGCGGTTGGCCTCGACGTGGCTGGCCGCGTCGCCCAAGGCGACCAGGGTCGAGCCTCCGACGTCCTCGAGCGCCATCCGGGTACGCCCCGACTGCACGACCGTGACGACGCGGTTGCCGCCGGGGAGCCGCAGCACGTCGACGACGTCGCCGTCGGTGCCGACCTGGTTGCTCCCCGCCGCGCTGTGGAAGTCGCCGTCGACCGCGTAGGGCAGGACGAGGGCACCGGTGGGCGGGCCCGTCGTGGGCAGGTCGACGACGCGGAGACCCGTCGCGGTCGACGCCGACGTGGGCCCCGTCACCGCCGACGTGGTGCCGCTCGGCTGGCCCGACGGCGCCGAGGTGCGCCAGACCGCGATGCCGACGGCTGCCCCGAGGACGAGCACGCCGACGCCCGCACCGGCGACCAGCCGGCGTGACCGGGCGGCTGACGTGGGAGCCGCGGCTGGGGAGGACGGCCCCATGGGCGCCGTGGGCTGTGGTCTCACTGACGGCGTCGGGGTTGCCGACTCGGCCGGCCCGGTCGGTGCCGGTAGCGGGGTGCGCGACGGACGCACCCGGTCGAGCAGGTCGGTCACGTCCGCGAAGTCGGGTCGTTCGGCGGCCAGCTGCTCGAGCATCGGCAGCGCGGTTGCGGTCGCGTCGGCAGCGAGAGCTCCCTGGGCTGCGTCGTACAACGAGCGCCACCGCGTCTCGGGGACCGGAGTCGCCATGGTGGTCGGGACGAAGCTGAACGGCTGGGCGCCGCCCGAGCGCAGCAGCACCGCGGTGCCCCACTCCGATGCCTCGTCGGAGGTCGCCATCGCCTTGCGCACCTCGCAGATCGCCGCGTCGATCGGCAGTCCCCGTGTGAGGTACGAGTAGAACTCGTGGCAGAAGACGATGGCCGCACGGTCCGAGATCTCGGTCTGCATGGCCACGGCCGCGGGCAGCCCCTGACGCACGAGGGCCTGCCCGACGCCGGAGAACGCGTTCCGTCCGGATGTGCGGGCACCTTCGCAGGCGTTGAGCACCGCGAGCTGGAGGTCCCGCGCGTCGTGGAGCAGCGTGCCGAGGCGAGCGCCGCTCACCCGGTGGGCCGTCCGGTCCTCACGTTCCAGAACGAGCACGCCCTCGTCTCTCGCGCGGTCGAAACCGCCGTGGCCGATGAAGTGGAAGACGTGGAAGGGCTCGAGCAGGGCGTGCTGCAGCGCTACCAGCGTCGGCCTCTCGAGCACGACGAGCTCGAGCTGGCCCGCAGCCACGAGGTCGCTCGTCGTCGCGCGCAGCAGCTGCTCCTCGCGGTCGACAGCGAGCTCGGGCACGTCGGTCGGGCTGGAGATGAGGACGAGGACCCGCAGCGGCGCTCGCACGGACACCGGTGGCGGCGGGTCGAGGGCGTCGAGCAGGCGCACCACGGGCGTTCGGGTCGAGAGTGTGATGAAGCGGCCCAGGGCCTCCGAGTAGAGGTACTCCCACGGGATCGACTCGAGCTCGGGGACTGCGTCCAGACGCAGCCGCAGCCGCACGTCGCGACCGTCGCGGCGGGCGGCGTCGAGGGCGGCAGTGAACGCCGTGCCGACCTCTCCGGCGAACAGCGCCGCACCGAGCCTCGTGCCGTAGTCCCTGACGTCGGTGACCCGTTCGACGGCGGGCAGGAGCCGGCGCGAGGCCACCCTCGGCGGACCGACCGCGACCATGAAGTCGGCGAGCTCCGTCGGCGTGAAGGGGAGGGTGAAGACCGTGGAGGCGGAGCGTCCGCCCGCGCCGGCCACGTGCACGGCATATGCGCTGCCGTTGTTCTCGACGGCGACGTCGAAGTCGGCGTACTCGTCGGCCATGCCGCACACCTCCTCGTCGAGAGGGACTCGCAGACGGCCTTGGCGTGACCGTTCTCTCGTGAGACAAGAGCGTCCCACCGGCCGGGCAGATACCACAGCCCCAGGGACGCGCCGTGAGCACTCGCGGCGCCCGGCCGATTCGCGGTTCGGGCGTCGCTCGGGCGAAGATGGGTTACTGCCGCGTAACCCACAGAGGAGAGACCGTGACCGTGCTGCACGACTTCAAGGCCACCGCCATCGACGGCGCGGAGGTGTCGCTGGGCGAGTACGCCGGCGACGTCGTCCTCGTGGTCAACACCGCCAGCGAGTGTGGCTACACGCCGCAGCTCGGTGGTCTCGAGGAGCTCTACGAGACGTACCGGGCGCAGGGCCTCACCGTCCTCGGCTTCCCGTGCAACCAGTTCGGCGGCCAGGACCCCGGTTCCGACGAGGAGATCGGCGCCTTCTGCCAGAAGAACTACGGCGTCACGTTCCCCATGTTCGCCAAGGTCGAGGTCAACGGCTCGGGCGAGCACCCGCTCTTCACCTGGCTCAAGTCCGAGGCGGGCGGGCTGCTCGGTAAGAAGATCAAGTGGAACTTCACGAAGTTCCTCGTCGCGCGGGACGGCACGGTCATCGCTCGCTACTCACCGACGACCGAGCCCACCGACCTCGCCGCCGACATCGAGAAGGCGCTGGCCTCCTAGGCCCTACGATCTGCGGGTGGACCACGCCCGCTTCGCCGACCGGGACGCCCACGGCGTCGTCGACGTGCGGCACGGCCCTGCGGCCCTCGCCGCCATCTCCGGCGAGGGCTTCTGGGCCGTCGTGGCCTCGTTCGAGGGTGACGTCACCGCCGTCCGCTTCGCCGAGGTGGCACGCCGGGCGCCCACAGCGGCGAGCACGTCGTCGGTCGGCTGGCAGCCGCTCGATCGCCGCTGGCGCAGCTCGCTCGACCGGACGGCATACGTGGAGGCGGTCCGGGAGGTCCGTGAGCGCATCGCTGCCGGCACGGTGTACCAGGTCAACGTATGCCGTGTCCTCAGTCACGAGCTCCCCGCGGCCGCCGACCTCGACGGGCTCGACGCCATTCTGCGACAGGGCAACCCGGCCCCTCATGCGGCTCGGATCCACTGCGGCGACGCCGGGCTCGACGTGGTCAGTGCCTCGCCCGAGCTCTTCCTGTCGCGCCGGGGCCGGCGCCTGGTCACCCGGCCGATCAAGGGGACCGCTCCGACCGCCTGGGAGATGCTGCCCAAGGACTACGCCGAGAACGTCATGATCGTGGACCTCATGCGCAACGACATCTCGGGCGTCTGCGAACCGGGAACCGTCTCCGTCGACGAGCTGTGCGCGGTCGAGCCGCACCCGGGCCTCGTGCACCTCGTCTCGACGGTCAGCGGGCAGCTGCGTGCCGACGTCGGCTGGGCGGACGTGTTCGCCGCCGCCTACCCGCCGGGCTCGGTGTCGGGCGCGCCCAAGTCGAGCGCGCTCACGGCGATCCACGACCTCGAGCCGGCGCCACGCGGGCCGTACTGCGGTGCGATCGGCTGGGTCGACGCGGACGCCCGTGAGGCCGACCTCGCCGTCGGCATCCGCACCTTCTGGGCCGAGCACGACGACGCCGGTCGACGCTGGCTTCGCTTCGGCACCGGCGCCGGCATCACCTGGCACTCGGATCCCGAGGGGGAGTGGGCCGAGACGGAGCTCAAGGCGGCCAGGCTCATCGGGCTGGCCGCCGGCACTGTGACACCATGAGGACACCCGCCGGCGCCGCGCCCCGACACGCCCCGACACGCGCCGAGCCACGAGGAAAGGGACCATGAGCACGACCACGCGCGTCTGGGTCAACGGCGACCTCGTCGACCCGACCGGACCCTCTGTCTCCGCCCTCGACCACTCGGTCACCGTCGGCGACGGCGTCTTCGAGACCGCGAAGATCGACGCCGGCGCACCGTTCGCGCTGACGCGTCACCACCGCCGTCTCGAGCGCTCCGCGGCCGGTCTCGGCCTGCCGCCGCTCGACCTGCCCTTCCTCGACAAGGGCATCGCGGCCGTGCTCGACGGACCTGAGATCGACTTCGGCCGCCTTCGCTACAGCGTCACGGGCGGCGTCGGACCGCTCGGTTCCGACCGGGCGGACGCCTCGCTCACCTACATCGTCCTCGCCGGGCCGCAGGCCCGGCCCCCCGTCAGCGGCGCCCTGACGGTCGTGCCCTGGACACGCAACGAACGCAGTGCCGTGGCCGGCCTCAAGACGACGTCGTATGCCGAGAACGTCGTCGCGCTCGCCCGGGCCAAGCAGGCGGGCGCCGTGGAGGCCGTCTTCGCCAACACGCGGGGCGAGCTGTGCGAGTGCACGGGCAGCAACATCTTCGTCGTCGTCGACGGAGTGGTGCTGACGCCTCCGGCCGGTTCCGGCCTGCTGCTCGGCATCACGCGCGAGCTCGTCATCGAGTGGGGACGTGCCGCCGGGGTCGACGTGCGTGAGGAGGCCCTGCCGCTCGAGGTGCTGCAGACCGCCGACGAGGTCTTCATCACGAGCTCGACGAAGGACGTCCTGCCGATCCACCGCGTCGACGCGCGCGAGCTGTCGAGCGAGCGGCCGGTGACGACCGAGCTCCAGGCCGTCTTCCGCGGCAACGCCGAACGGGACGCCGACCCGTGAGCGACCACGACAAGTCCGCGCCAGGCATCCCAGGCGCCTCCGGTTCCCCCGGTGTCACCCGGGGCCCCGAGGTCGACTACTCGGACCGCAACGTCACCCTCGACGCCGCTGAGGACCGCTGGGCCTGGCGGGCCCGGCTGCGGCAGAACCGCGTCACCCACCTCGTCTGGCGCACGGCTGTCGGTGTCGTCGGAGCGGTCGTCACCGTCGCCGGCCTCATCATGGTGCCGGCGCCGGGACCGGGCTGGCTCGTCGTCTTCTTCGGGCTGCTGATCCTCGCGAGCGAGTTCGAGTTCGCGCAGCGCTGGCTCGACTTCGGCAAGCGCCACGTCAGCCGCTGGAACGACTGGATCATGGACCAGTCGATGTGGATGCGCGCTCTCGTGGCGCTCGGCACGCTGCTCATCGTGTGGGCCGTCATCTGGGGCTACCTCGCCCTGGCCGGCATCCCGCAGTTCGTGCCGCAGTGGGGCGAGGACCTGCTGACCCGGTTGCCCGGCATCGACTGACCCGTGCCGGTGGGGCCGCACCTGAGGGGCGATTACCGCCACCGGTCCGGCACAGGCTATTGTTTCCCTCCGTCACCCCGACAGCCTGCCGGCACAGGGGTGCCCGGACGTGTAGCTCAGTTGGTTAGAGCGTTCGCTTCACACGCGAGAGGTCAGGGGTTCGAGTCCCTTCACGTCCACCCCGCACGACTGACACGACTCGCCCTGCGGCCCGGCGCGCCGAGGGCCCGGCAAGGGCTAGCGTGTCGCCCATGAACGCGACGGTCTCCAGCCTGTTCATCTACCCCGACTCCGACTCGCCGGGGCAGGAGCTCGAGTCGGTCGAGGTGACGCAGAGCGGCCCGGAGGGCAACCGCTCCAAGAAGCATGCGGTGCACCTCGTGTCGGCCGACGACTACGTCGAGACCCATCCCAAGGCGAACATCGTGCTCGACGTGGAGTCCTCGGTGCTCGAGCAGCTCGTCGGTCGCCTGGTCCGCATCGGCGACTGCACGCTGAGCGTCACGCAGACCCCGTCGCAGTGCGCGGGCGTCTACGCCGAGGTCGTCACGCCCGGCACCGTCGCCGTCGACGACACGCTCCTCGTGGCCGAGCCCGAGTGAGCGCTCCGTCGCGGTCCTGGGGGAGTGTGGCGTGACGATCCACAGCGAGCACCCCTTCGAGACGCCCGACGACGCGCGCGACCAGGTGCGCCGGCTGCGTGGACGCATCGGGGCGACCGTCTCGTTGTGGACCTCGGGCGCGGGCATCGACCGAGCGGGGCTCACCGTGTCGTCCTACCTCGTCGCGACCGGTGACCCGGCTCGCGTCGTCGCTCTCGTGCACGCCGACTCCGACCTGCTCGAGCGGCTCGAGGAGACCGGAACCGCGGTCGTGACCCTGCTCGGCTGGCGCGACCAGATGCTCGCCGACGCCTTCGCCGGTGTCATGCCCGCCCCGGGTGGCCCGTTCCGGCTCACGGAGTGGGAGCAGACGGAGTGGGGGCCGCGGCCCGTCGGCGCGACCACGTGGATGGGCGTGCGTCTCGACCCGCAGACCCGGCACGACGTCGGCTGGTCGGTGCTCGTCGAGGCGACGATCGAGCACACCGTCGTCGGCGAGGAGGACGTGCCCCTCGTCCACCGCCGTGGCCGCTACCAGCGGCCGACCGACTGACGGCCCCCACCGACCGACGGCGCGACGCCCGGGCTCGTGCCTCGCAGCCGAGTCAGGCCGTCCCGGACATCTCCGTCACGAGCAGTCCGTCGGGGATGCCGAAGGCGTCGACCAGCGTCGTCGCATGGGGCCTGAGCTCGGCACAGATCTCGTTGACGAGCGCCGTCAGGGCCTTCGTCCGCGCCGGGCTCAGCCGGTCGTGCTCGAGGTACCAGGCCTTGTGCCGCTCGATCGTCGAGAGGACGTGCAGGTCGCAGACTCGGGCCAGCACGGCCCTGGCCTCGGGATCGGTGCACGCCTCGACCGAGGCGGCGAACGACTCGGCGACCACGCGTTCGACGTGCGCGGTGGCCGCGTCGACCAGGTGGTCCTGGCACGCGTTGAAGGCGGCGAAGGCGTCGGCGCCCGGAGCGGTCGCCCGTCGCAGCCGTCGGGCGAGCCCCTCGAGCATGTGCTCCTCGCGCTCGCGCAGCAGCCGGAGCTGGGTGCCGCGGATCGCGAACGTGACGTCCTCCTCGCGGCCCGGCGCGGCGTCGACCAGCCGCTGGATGATGCCGCGCGCCGACGAGCGCTCGATGACGGCGCCGGCCGCGAGGCGGGCACCGAAGCGCACGATGCCGGCCGTGTCGAGGTCACCGAACGTCGCCTGGTACTCCGTCAGGAGCGACTTCGCGACGAGCTGCAGCAGCACCGTGTTGTCGCCCTCGAAGGTCGTGAAGATGTCGGTGTCGGCCTTGAGCGCCGCGAGACGGTTGGCCCACAGGTAGCCGGCGCCGCCGCACAGCTCGCGGCACTCCTGGATCGTGTCGGTCGCGTGCCGGGTCGTCAGGACCTTGATGCCGGCGGCCCGCGTCTCGAGGCGTCGCTGGTCCTGTTCGCCCGTCGCGCGACCGGCGAGGACGTCATCCATGGCGGAGACGAGCTCGTGCTGGGCGAGCTGCAGGGCGTATGCCGTCGCGATCCTGGGCAGGAGCCGGCGCTGGTAGGTGCGGTAGTCGAGGACGGTGGTCTCCACGTCCGTGCCGGGCGGGGCGAACTGTCGGCGCCGGGCGGCATACGCCGTAGTGACGGCCAGAGCCGACCGCGCCGCGGCACCGGCACCGCCGGCGACCGAGATGCGCCCGCGGACCAGGGTGCCGAGCATCGTGAAGAAGCGGCGGCCCGGGTGGTCGATGGGGCTCGAGTACGTGCCGGTCTCGTCGAGGTCGCCGTAGCGGCCGAGCAGGTTGGTGCGCGGGACCCGCACGTGGTCGAAGGTGAGCCGGCCGTTGTCGACACCGGGGAGGCCGAGCTTGGGGCCGCAGTCCTCGATGGTGACGCCGGGCGCGGGCGCGCCGTCGGCATCGCGGATCGGTACGAGGACACAGTGGACGCCGTGCGACTCGTCGCCGACGACGAGCTGGGCGAAGACCGCCGCGAGCTGACCGTCGCGCGCCGCGTTGCCGATGTAGTCCTTGCGCGCCGCGGGCCCTGGTGAGTGGACGACGAGCTCGTCGGTGCCGCGGTCGTAGGTCGCCGTCGTCAGCAGGCTCTGCACGTCGCTGCCGTGACCGGTCTCGGTCATCGCGAAGCAGCCCTGGAGCTCGCCCGAGGTGATCCGCGGCACGAGGTGGTCGTGTCGGCGCGTGCCGAGGAGCGACACCGCACCACCGAACAGGCCCCACTGCACCCCGGCCTTGACGAAGAGCGAGAGGTCGGTGTGGCCGAGCATCTCGAAGGCGGCCACCGCCTCGCCGAAGCGCGCCTGTCCACCCTGGTGCTCGGGGAAGCCGTAGGCGGCGTACGGCTGGGTGGCGAGCGCGGCGAGCTGGGCCGTGACGCGGGCGCGGTGCTCGTCCATGGACAGAGGTTCGGCCGGGGCGCCGAACGTGGCGGCGTCGAGGGCACGACAGTGGTCTCGCACCTGTGCGAACGGGCCGTCGAGGTGGCTGCGCAACGCCGCGGCCAGGTCGGGTCCGGCATGCGCCCCGGAGGCGGCGATCGGCTCGAGGTGCTCGTGCTCGGTCACCGTGTCGGAGGCACCGGAGGCACCGGAGGGAGTGGGCGCGGTGGGAGTGTCTGCAGCCGTGGACATCTCGGCTCCTGGGTGGTCGGGGACCTCAGTGGGTCCGGGCTGGCTGGTCGGGGGAGAGGATCGGGGCGAGGCCGTGCCAGGCGAGGTCGGTGAGGGCCTCGACGACGGCGGCGCGCGACGCACGCTCGGACTCCGCGGTCGCCAGCCAGTCGTCGGCGACCGCGCGGACCGAGCCGACGAGGGCGATGGCCCACGTGCGGGCTCGGGTGGGGTCGGTGGCGGCCCCGCTGAGCGAGGCGAGGAGCAGCCCCGTGAGCTGGTCGGTGACCTGGTCGACGGTGCCGCCGACCGGGTCGTCGGGGAGCGGGCGGTCGACGAGCGGCCGGTTGACGACGAAGCGGTAGACCTCGGTGTCGGACTCGACGAGCGCGAGGTAGGCATCGACCGTGGACGCGACGAGCTCACGGGTGTCGCCGGGTGGTGTGCCCGTGCCGCCGAGCGCGGAGCCGACGTTGCCGACGACCCGGCCGTCGATGCGCGCGGCGACGGCGCGGTAGAGGCCGGCCTTGTCGTCGAAGTGCCGGTAGATCACGGTCTTGGACGTGCCGGCCTCGGCCGCGATGTCGTCCATCCCGACTGCGGCGCCGTGCTTGCGGATCGCGCGGATCGTCGCGTCGACGAGCGCGGCTCGCCGTTCCTCGCGATGTCGTTCCCATCGTGCGTCACGGCCGTCGCGGGGAGTGGCGCGTGCGACGCCGGCGTGGTCGACCTCATCGTCCATCTGTCGAAAGTAACAGGTACTGGCTGTATCGACTACTGCCGGTTTCGGTTATCTTGGACCGGAACGACAGGCCAGACATCCAGAGCAGGAGAGATCCATGGCGTCCCACTCCACCCCGCGCACGCCGCGTCGAGTCGCGGTCCTCGGGGGCAACCGCATCCCCTTCGCCCGGTCCAACGGCCCGTATGCGAAGGCGTCGAACCAGGACATGCTCACAGCCACGGTCGACGGCCTCGTCGCTCGCTACGGCCTCGCCGGCGAGCGGCTCGGGGAGGTCGTCGCCGGAGCGGTGCTCAAGCACAGCCGCGACTTCAACCTCACCCGCGAGACCGTGCTCGGCACGCGGCTCGACCCGAGGACCCCCGCGTACGACATCCAGCAGGCCTGTGGCACCGGCCTCGAGGCCGCGATCCTCGTCGCCAACAAGATCGCGCTCGGCCAGGTCGACGCCGGCATCGCAGGCGGCGTCGACGGCGCGAGCGACGCACCCATCGCCGTCAGCGAGGGGCTGCGGCAGACCCTGCTCGCCGCCAACCGCGCACGCTCGGCCGCTGACCGTGCCAGGGCGCTCGCCGGCCTTCGTCCCGGACACCTCGTCCCGGCGATCCCTGAGAACCTCGAGCCGCGGACCGGCCTGTCGATGGGGGAGCACATGGCGCTCACGGCAGCGCAGTGGGGCATCACCCGTGAGGCGCAGGACGAGCTGGCCGCCGCAAGCCACCAGAAGCTGGCCGCCGCCTACGACCGGGGGTTCTTCGACGACCTCGTCACGCCCTACCTCGGCGTCTCTCGTGACACGAACCTGCGCCCCGACTCGAGCGTCGAGAAGCTGTCGACCCTCAAGCCGGTCTTCGGCCGGGGCGACGGCGCGACGATGACCGCGGGCAACTCGACGCCGCTCACGGACGGCGCCTCGGCCGTGCTCCTCGCGAGCGAGGAGTGGGCCGCCGAGCACCGGCTGACCCCGCTCGCGTGGTTCGTCGACGCGGAGACGGCAGCGGTGGACTACGTCCACGGCGAGGAGGGGCTCCTCATGGCTCCGGCGTATGCCGTGCCGCGCCTCCTCACGCGAAACGGCCTGAGCCTGCAGGACTTCGACTTCTACGAGATCCACGAGGCCTTCGCCGCGACGGTGCTGACGACGCTCACGGCGTGGGAGGACCCCGACTTCTGCCGCGAGCGGCTCGGACTCAGCGCGCCCCTCGGCTCGATCGACCGGAGCCGGCTCAACGTCAACGGCTCGTCGCTCGCCGCGGGTCACCCGTTCGCCGCGACCGGTGGGCGCATCGTCGCCTCGCTCGCCAAGCAGCTCAAGGAGGCCGGCGGTGGGCGCGGACTCATCTCCATCTGCGCCGCCGGTGGGCAGGGCGTCGTCGCGATCCTGGAGGCCTGACCATGAGCGACCTGTTCACGAAGCTCGTCACCTCGCCTGTCGCCCGGAAGGTGGGCGTGCCCCAGCCCACCCGGCTGCGTCGCTACGAACCCGGCCTCCCGCTGTGCGAGGGCCCCGTCCTCGTCGCGGGCGGTGGGCGTTTCGCCGACGGCATCGCGTCGTGGCTCGCGAGCGTCGGCGTGGCGACGGTGTCGACGGCGGCTGACGCGGGGGAGAAGGTGGGCGCTGTCGTCCTCGACCTCAGCACCGCCGTCGACCCGGTGGAGCTCGACCGGCTGCGCCTGCTCGGCGCGCCCGCGGTCAAGGCGCTCCGGCGCAACGGCCGGGTCGTCGTCATCGGCACCGACCCGCAGTCCCTCACCGACGTCGCCGAGGTGACGACACAGCGCGCGCTCGAAGGGGCCGTTCGCTCGATCGGCAAGGAGCTGCGTACCGGCGCCACGGCGAACCTCGTTCTGGCACAGGGCGATGCGCACGACGGAGTCCGGTCGGCTGTCGAGTTCTTCCTGTCCGGGCGCTCCGCGTACGTCGACGGCCAGGTCGTCCGTGTCGACGAGGCCACGAGCGGGGAGACCGACGCACTGCGCCCGCTCGCCGGCAAGGTGGCGGTCGTGACCGGCGCCGCACGCGGCATCGGGGCCGAGATCGCTCGGGTCCTCGCCCGCGACGGGGCGACCGTCGTGGCCGTCGACATCCCGGGCGCCGGTGACGCCCTCGCCGCCGTGGCCAACGAGGTCAAGGGCACCGCCCTGCAGCTCGACGTCACGGACGACGAGGCCGGTCGGCGCATCGTCGAGCACGCGACGTCGCGCCACGGCAGCCTCGACATCGTCGTCCACAACGCCGGCATCACCCGCGACAAGCTCTTCGTCAACATGGACGAGGACCGCTGGCGCACGGTCCTGGAGGTGAACCTCCGGTCGATCCTGCGCATGAACGAGGCCATCCTCGGCGACGGCGGCCTCGCCGACGGCGGCCGCATCGTGTGCGTCGCCTCGATCGCCGGCATCGCCGGCAACCGCGGCCAGACGAACTACGGAGCGAGCAAGGCGGGCGTCATCGGCCTCGTGTCGGCACTCTCGCGCCAGGTCGCCGACCGCGGCATCACCGTCAACGCCGTCGCGCCGGGCTTCATCGAGACCGAGATGACGGCGCGCATCCCCTTTGCCACGAGGGAGATCGGGCGACGCATGAACTCCCTCGAGCAGGGCGGCCACCCGAAGGACGTCGCCGAGACGATCGCGTGGCTCGCCCAACCGGGCACTGCCGCGGTGACCGGCCAGGTCGTGCGCGTCTGCGGCCAGAGCCTGCTCGGGGCGTGATGAGGCGATGACGAAGGAGATCACCCTGGAGTCGGCGCCGGACCTCCGGCGCATCTACGCGACCGCGGCCCTGCGCCGGGGCAGCTCGAGCGACACGCTCCCCGACGTCCGCGTCTCGCGCGCCGGCATACGCGTGGACCTCGACGAGCTCGTCGCGTACTCCCACGTCTGTCGCTTCCCGGTCGACGGGCTCCTGCCGGCCACCTACCCGCACCTCGTGGCGTTCCCGCTGCAGATGACCGTCATGAGCAGCGACCGGTTCCCGTTGCCCCTCATGGGTGCCGTCCACGTCGAGAACCGCATCGAGGTCCGCAGGCCCGTCGGCACCGACGAGGCGCTCGACGTGTCGGTGTGGGCGCAGGACCTGCGGCCGCACCGTCGAGGCCGCCAGGTCGACCTCGTGTCCGAGGTCGGTGTCCGCGGCGAGGTGGTGTGGAGAGGTGTCAGCACGTACCTGTCACGTGGTCAGGAGCACCCCGAGGCGCCGGTCTCGGAGCCGCCGTCGGTCGGGCCGCTCGCCTCCGTCGGTGGCGGCCCGGTGTGGCGGCTCGGCGAGGGGACCGGGCGGGCCTACGCCTCCGTGTCGGGCGACTGGAACCCGATCCACGTCCACGCGCTCACGGCGCGTCCCCTCGGCTTCCCGTCCGCGATCGCGCACGGCATGTACTCGTATGCCAGGACGCTGGCGTCGCTGGGGCCGCGGCTGCCCGGGGCGGGGCTCACGAGCCGCGTGTGGTTCCGCAAGCCCGTGCGGCTCCCGTCCACCGTTCGCCTGCGCACCGCGTTCGAGGGCGGGCGCACGCTGTCGGTCCTCGAGGACGCGAAGGGTGAGGTCGAGCACGCCGTCGTCGAGAACACCTGGTGAGCACGACGCGGTCGACCGCCTCGGCCGTGGCAGCAATCCGTGTCGCTGGGTGCTGAGCGCGCTCGATACGCTTGCACGGCCGCACCGCGCGGCACCACCACCGACCCGTCGCCCCGTCGACGGGTCCCTGTCGAACGAGGAGCACCAACCGTGTCTGCACAGATCACCGTCACCGTCGCCGGAAGCGAGCGATCGGTCGCGGAGCAGACGACGGCGGGTGAGCTCTTCGAGGGTGACCGCACCGTCGTCGTCGCACGTGTCAACGGTCAGCTGCGCGACCTCTTCCACGTCCTGGCCGACGGCGACGCCGTCGAGGCCGTGACCGTCGACAGCGAGGACGGCCTGGCCGTGCTCCGGCACTCGACCGCGCACGTGCTCGCCCAGGCCGTCCAGCAGCTGCGGGCCGACGCGAAGCTCGGCATCGGCCCGCCCATCCGCGACGGCTTCTACTACGACTTCGACGTCGAGACCCCCTTCCACCCCGATGACCTCAAGGCGCTCGAGAAGGCCATGCAGAAGATCATCAACGAGGGGCAGACGTTCGCGCGCCGCGTCGTCACCGACGCCGAGGCCCTCGAGGAGCTCGCCCACGAGCCGTACAAGTGCGAGCTCGTGGGGCTCAAGGGCGGCAACGCCGACGAGGCCGCGGAGGGCGCCGGGGTCGAGGTCGGGGCCGGAGAGCTGACGATCTACGACAACATCCGCCGCGACGGCACGCGCGCCTGGGGCGACCTGTGCCGCGGGCCGCACATCCCGAACACCAAGCTCATCGGCAACGCGTTCAAGCTGATGCGCTCGGCCGCCGCCTACTGGCGCGGCTCCGAGAAGAACCCGCAGCTCCAGCGCGTCTACGGCACCGCCTGGCCGACCAAGGACGACCTCAAGGCGTACCTCGACCGCCTCGCCGAGGCCGAGCGGCGTGACCACCGGCGCCTCGGCGCCGAGCTCGACCTCTTCTCCTTCCCGACCGAGCTCGGTCCCGGCCTGCCCGTCTTCCACCCGAAGGGCGGCGTGCTCAAGCGCGAGATGGAGGACTACGTCCGGGCACGGCACATCGAGGAGGGCTTCCAGTACGTCGGCACGCCCCACATCTCGAAGGAGGAGCTCTTCTTCACCTCCGGGCACCTGCCGTACTACTCGCAGGGCATGTTCCCGCCCATGGACGTCGACGGGCAGCACTACCGGCTCAAGGCGATGAGCTGCCCCATGCACAACCTCATCTACAAGGCGCGCCAGCGCTCGTACCGCGAGCTGCCCCTTCGCCTCTTCGAGTTCGGCACCGTCTACCGCGACGAGAAGTCCGGCGTGCTCCAGGGCCTGACCCGGGTGCGCATGATCACCCAGGACGACTCGCACTCCTACGTCACCAAGGAGACCGCCGCCGCGGAGGTCAAGCACCTGCTCGAGTTCGTCCTCGGGCTGCTCAAGGACTTCGGCCTCGACGACTACTACCTCGAGCTGTCGACGCGTGACGACTCCAAGGACAAGTTCATCGGCAGCGACGAGCAGTGGGAGGCAGCGACCAAGGTGCTCGAGGAGGTCGCGACGGCGTCCGGGCTCGACCTCGTGCCCGACCCGGGTGGCGCCGCCTACTACGGCCCGAAGATCTCGGTGCAGGCGCGCGACGCGATCGGCCGCACCTGGCAGATGTCGACGATCCAGTACGACTTCAACCAGCCCGAGCGGTTCGGCCTCGAGTACCAGGCGGCCGACGGCTCGCGCGAGCAGCCGGTCATGATCCACTCGGCGAAGTTCGGCTCGATCGAGCGGTTCATCGGGGTGCTCACCGAGCACTACGCGGGCGCGTTCCCGGCGTGGCTCTCCCCGGTCCAGGTGCTCGGTGTGCCCGTCGCCGAGGACTACGCCGACTATCTCGGTGAGGTCCTGGACCGCTTGAAGGTGAAGGGAGTTCGCGTCGAGCTCGACGACAGCGACGACCGCTTCCCGAAGAAGATCCGCAACGCCAGCAAGTCGAAGGTGCCATTCACCCTCATCGCGGGCGAGGACGACCGGGCCGCCGGCGCCGTGTCCTTCCGGTTCCGCGACGGGTCGCAGAAGAACGGTGTGCCGATCGACGACGCGATCGCCGAGATCGTCGCCGCCATCGAGTCGCGCACCCAGGTCTGAGCCGACCCCGGGCACACGCCCGTCCTGTCCGATGTCGCGCGTCCATCGGACAGGACATCGGTCACGGGTTGACCCGGGGGACCGGACGTCACGAATCTCGGGCGAGACATCGTCGTCGCCCGTGAAGGAACGTCCAGATGCGCATCGTGCTCCGCTCGCTCGGCACCGTCGTCCTCGCCGCCACCGCCCTCGGCCCGGTCCTGCCCTCCGGGGCGCCACCGACCGCGGCGGCGTCCGAGCCGCTCGTCGAGTCCGTCAACCCGTTCGTCGGCACCCAGGACAACGGGAACACCTTCCCGGGTGCCAGCGCCCCCTTCGGCATGGTCCAGGTCAGCCCGGACACCGGGGGAGAGGGCGGCTACGACTACTCACAGTCCTCGATCTACGGCTTCAGCCAGACCCACCTGTCCGGTGTCGGCTGTCCCGTCGTGGGTGAGCTGCCCGTCATGCCGACGACGGGGGCGATCACGACGGTCGACACGTCGCGGTACCGGTCGGCCTACTCGCACGACGACGAGGAGGCGAGCCCCGGCTACTACCGCGTCGGCCTGCAGACCTACGGCGTCGAGGCGGAGCTGACCGCGACCGACCGCACCGGCTGGCAGCGCTTCACCTTCCCGGCGGACAAGCAGGCCAACGTCCTGCTCAACACCGGCAAGGCGAACATGCGGGTCTTCGACTCCGAGGTGCACGTCGTCGGTGACCGCGTCGTCGAGGGACGGATCCACGACGGCAACTTCTGCGCCGGCAAGGACCAGCACACGGTGTGGTTCCGGGCCGAGTTCGACCGGCCCTTCAGCTCGTTCGGCACGTGGAGCGGCACGACGCTCACCTCTGGCGCCCGCGAGGCGCGGACGGCCGACGGCGGCAACGGTGCCGCCCTGACCTTCCCCGGCGGCACGACGTCCGTGACGATGAAGGTCGCCCTGAGCTACACGGGCCCCGAAGGCGCGCGGGCCAACCTGTCGGCCGAGACGGGCGACTCGTTCGACTTCGACGCGACCCGCGCCCGGCTGACGGAGCGTTGGGAGGAGCAGCTCGGTCGCGCGCGGGTCACGGGCGGCACGGAGGAGCGACGCACCGCGTACTACACGGCGCTCTACCACTCGCTCATGCACCCGAACCTCGCCGCGGACGTCGACGGCCGCTACCACGGCTGGGACGGCAAGGTGCACGTCGCGCAGGGCTACACGCCGCGGCAGAACTTCTCCCTCTGGGACACCTACCGCCCGCAGAACCAGCTGCTCGAGGTGCTCGCGCCGGACGTCGCCCGCGACTCCTACCTGTCGGTCCTGGCGATCGGGCGCGAGGGCGGCTGGCTGCCGCGCTGGGCCCTCGTCAACAGCGAGACGAACATCATGACCGGCGACCCGGTGACGCCGTTCCTCGTGGAGGGGTGGAGCAAGGGCTTCCTCGCCGGGCACGAGGCGGAGGCGTACGCGTTGCTCAGGCAGAACGCGACCCAGCGACCTCCGGCCGACAGCCAGTACAACGGCCGCTCCGGCCAGCACTGGTACGAGAAGCTGGGCTACATCCCCTTCGGGCTGAGCATCGGCACCGACTGCGTGTCGCACGGCGGCGACAACGACTGCGCGCACCCGGCCTCCGCCACGATGGAGTATGCGGCGGCCGACGCGTCGCTCGCCCTCATGGCCGAAGGCCTGGGCCACACTGCCGACGCGGCCATGCTCACCGAGCGCAGCGGCTGGTACAAGAACCTCTGGGACGCCGGCACGCAGACCTTCCGACCGCGCCTCGCCGACGGCACGTGGCTCGACCCGTACGAGCCCGTCGAGGCCTCGCACGCGTTCCACGAGGGCGGCTCGTACCAGTACCAGTGGCTCGCTCCGCAGGACCCCGCCGGGCTCGTCAAGCTCATGGGTGGACGCGCCGCGACGGAGCAGCGGCTCGATGACTTCTTCGCCTACCCGAAGCTGCTCGCCGACCCCGCCGGCACCGCTCGCACCGACTGGATCGAGGCGACGTACGCCTACTACAGCAAGCCGACCTACAACCCGAACAACGAGCCGGACCTCTTCGCGCCGTACGTCTACGCCTGGGTGCAGGAGCCGGCGAAGATCGCCACGGTCGCCCGCGCCGCGTTCACGCTGTTCACCGACGGCGCCGACGGAATGACCGGCAACGACGACCTCGGCACCATGTCCGCGTGGTACGTCTTCTCGTCGTGGGGGCTGTACCCGACCATGAGCGGCGCCGACTTCTTCGTCGTCTCCTCGCCGCAGTTCGAGCGCGTCGACATCGACGTGGCGACGCCGTCGAGGGTGCGCACCGGCCAGGGCGGTCGCCTGACGGTCACCGCCCCCGGTGTCTCCGACGAGCGGCGCTACGTACAGACGTTGACCGTCAACGGCCGCACCAGCACGAAGAGCTGGGTGGGTTGGGACGACCTGCGCCGCGGTGGCACGCTCGCCCACACGGTCGGCACGACACCGAGCGGCTGGGGCACGACGCCGGCCGACGTGCCGCCGTCGGTGGTGCAGGCGGGACGTGACCCGCGCCTCAGCCTGTCGATGACGGTGCGTCCGAGCCCGGTCGTCGTCCCGACGGGCGCCCGGGAGGCGCGCGTGTCCGTCGACCTCGTGGGTCAGGCGCCGAAGAGCCTGCCGGTCGACGTGTCGGTCGCGGTCCCCGGAGGTTGGGTGGCGACCGTCGGCCCGGACGGTGAGGGCGCCGCAGTGCTGCACAGCGACGGCGTGCCCGCGAGCGCGTCCGTCCCCGTGACCCTGCGCCTGCCGGCGGGGCTGGGCGTGGGCGACCACGAGGTCGTCGTCACAGCGGCCGCACCCGGCGTCGAGCCGGTGACGCGTACGGTCGCCGTCCAGGTCCGTGAGGCACTCGGCTGCGTGGGCGACGGGGAGGCCTGTGCCGTCGACCTGGGCCCCGCCCGCAACCACGACGGCACGGCGACCGTGACGGCACCGAGCGAGGGCAACTTCGACGGCAGCGGGTGGAGCTACGACGCGGCGCTGCTGCCTGCTGCCGGTACGTGGGACTGGAACGGCGTCACGTATGCCGCTCCCGTGACCTCGGGCACCGCACCGAACTTCGTCGAGGGCCGAGGGCAGACCCTGCTCGTCCAGGCCGGATCCCGCGCCTCGGTGCGCGTCATCGGGGCCACCCACAACGGCGACGTCACGACCGCGCTGCGCCTGACCTACACGGACGGCAGCGTCCAGTCCGTGCGCATCGCCCTGACGGACTGGGCGGCCGGCAGCGGCCACAACGGCAACACCGTCGCCATCGCGATGGACCACCGGATCAGAAGCGGCTCGGGCATCGACGGGCCACCCGTGCAGCTCTTCGGAGCGACAGTGCCGGCGGACCCCGCCCGCCGGCTGCAGTCGGTCACGCTGCCGGCTGACACCCGTTTCGAGGTGTATGCCGTGTCGCTGCGCTGACGGCCACCCGAACGTACGAGGGCCCCGTGGTCTCACACACCGCGGGGTCCTCGCGCACCATTCAACCGCATCCGCGGGGCTGAGCCCAGCCGCAGCAGCCGTCGACACGCCGCCGACTGCAGGGACACGCCGACAGTCCCGGACGAGTTCCAGAGAATCTTTGGTGAACCCCTTGTCACGAGCGGGTTACGGGGCTAGAACTGTCCTTACCGAACCGCTTCGGCGGGACGGTTTCTGAATCGCTTCGGCGATGCAGAATCGAAGGCCCGGGAACTCATACTTCCCGGGCCTTCACCTTCCATCACGCGCCTGTTTCGGTCGATGTCGCGCGTGCTCGAGGACCTCGGCCCTGCGGCTCTCACACCCGCAGGGCTGTTCCGTGTGCCTCCCAGGACGACGAAGACCCTGCGATCTCACACATCGCAGGGCCGCGCCCATTCAACCGGCTCCGGCCCCCGGGGTCCGGCACTCTCGCCGGGGGAGCCCGCGTCCTAGGATCAGACACCATGACGACGCAGGCGAGTGGCACCAGGTCCACGGGGGAGTCCTCGTCACCGGAGCACGTCGAGGGGTTCGCCCGCGTCGAGGACGGCTTCGAGCGGCTGTGGACCCCGCACCGGATGGCCTACATCCTCGGGGACAAGCCCACCGACGACGCCGGCACCGACTGCCCGTTCTGCTCTGCGCCCTCCAAGCCGGACGCCGAGGGACTCATCGTCCACCGCGGCGAGCACTGCTACGTCGTCATGAACCTCTTCCCGTACAACCCCGGCCACGTCCTCGTCTGCCCCTACCGCCACGTCTCGCTCTACGTCGACCTCACCGACGAGGAGACGAGCGAGTTCACCGCCCTGACCAAGCAGGCCGTCCGGGCCCTGCAGGGCGCGTCCGAGCCGCACGGCTTCAACCTCGGGATGAACCAGGGGGCCGTCGCGGGAGCCGGCGTCGCGGCCCACCTGCACCAGCACGTCGTCCCCCGCTGGAGCGGCGACTCCAACTTCCTGCCGATCATCGCCCAGACCAAGGCCCTGCCCGTCCTGCTGGAGGAGACCCGCTCGCGCCTCGTCGCGGCGTGGCCCAGCGACTGACCGACGGACGTGACGGGCCGCCGGGCCGGCGGGCCGCCGGGCACGGACTCGCCGGACCGTGCGGCGTGACCGGGCACGCGCAACCGGTCAGTAGGCTGTCCCCACCATGCTCAACAGACTCCTGCGCGCGTCGATGACCAAGATCCTCGGTCCGATCGCCCACGTGTTCCTCCGCCTCGGGATCAGCCCCGACATCGTGACCATCGTGGGCACGGCGGGTGTGTGCGTCGGCGCGCTGGCCTTCTTCCCCCGGGGTGAGATCTGGGTGGGCGTGCTCGTCATCACCGCGTTCGTCTTCTCCGACAACGTCGACGGCATCATGGCGCGTGAGTCCGGCCGGTCGAGCAAGTGGGGTGCCTACCTCGACTCGACCCTGGACCGCATGGGCGACGCCGCGATCTTCGGCGGCCTCGTCCTGTTCTACGCCGGCAGGGGCAACAACCAGCTCATGGCCGGGCTCGCCCTGGCCTGCCTCATCCTCGGCAGCGTCGTGTCCTACGCCAAGGCACGGGCGGAGGGCCTCGGCTACACCGCGGACGTCGGCATCGCGGAGCGCGCCGACCGGCTCGTCGCCGTGCTCGTCGCGGCGTTCTTCGCCGACCTCCTCGGCTCGACGGTGCTCCTCGGCGTCGTGCTCGGGCTGCTCGCCGTGGCGAGCTTCGTGACGGTCCTGCAGCGGATGCTGACCGTGCGCCGGCAGGCCCTGGCCTCCGGTGAGGTGGGCGCGTGACGGGGCTAGCTCGCCGGGCCACCGACACGGTGAGCGTGCTCGGCTTCAGGCTCGGCTGGTCAGCCGTACGCGCCCTGCCCGAGCGGGCGGCATACGCCCTGTTCGACCGGGTGGCCGACATCGCCGTCCGCCGCGGCGGCACGGGTGTCGAGCGGCTGCGCTCCAACTACCGCAAGGTGCGCCCCGAGCTCGACGAGCGCGAGCTCGACTCCCTCGTGCACCAGGGGATGCGCTCGTACATGCGCTACTACTGCGAGGCGTTCCGCCTGCCGTCCCTGAGCCGCGCGCAGATCGACGCGGCCGTCGTGGCGAGCGGTGACGAGGAGGTGCGTGAGCTGTGCGCCCGCGGCGAGGCAGGCGTGGTCTTCGTGGGGCACCTCGGCAACTTCGACCTCGGCGCGGCCTGGTCGGCGGGCAACCTCATGCCGGTCACGACGGTCGCCGAGCGCCTCAAGCCGGAGGAGGTCTACCAGAGGTTCGTGGCCTTCCGACGCAGCATCGACATGGACATCATCCCGCTGACCGGGGGCGCCGACCCCTTCCACGGTCTGCTCGCCGCGGCGCGGGCCGGGGGGCGGCTCATCGCACTCGCGGCCGACCGCGACCTGACCCAGGGCGGTGTCGAGGTCGACCTGCTCGGGCACCGGGCCCGGATGGCGAAGGGCCCCGCAGTCCTGTCGCTGATGACCGGCGCACCGCTCTACGCGGCCCGCATCTGGTACGAGCCGGCGCGACGCGGCGAGGGGCTCGGCGGTTACCGCACGAGGATCGAGTTCAGCGGTCGGCTCGTACCGCGCGTCGAGGGGACCACGGCGGTGCGCGCGGCCGACCTCGTCCAGCAGTGCGCCGACCACATCGCTGTGACGATCCGCGAGCACACCTCGAGCTGGCACATGCTCCAACGCGTCTTCGTCGACGACCTCGACGCGCCGGCGTCCCCGGCCGCGAGCGCACCCATCGCGTCGGCGTCGGCATCGGCGGCATCGGGCGTGCCGTCCGCGCGACGTCCCGGGGCCACGCCATGAGGATCGGGATCGTCTGCCCCTACTCGTTCGACGTGCCTGGTGGGGTCCAGTTCCACGTGCGTGACCTCGCCGAGCACCTCATCGGCCAGGGCCACGACGTCTCCGTCCTGGCGCCCGCCGACAGCGAGACGGAGCTGCCCGACTACGTCACCTCGGCCGGACGCGCCACGGCAGTGCGCTACAACGGCTCAGTCGCGCGCCTCAACTTCGGTCCGGTCACCGCCTCGAAGGTCGGCAAGTGGCTCGAGGCCGGCGAGTTCGACGTGCTGCACCTGCACGAACCCGTCACGCCCAGCGTGAGCGTGCTCGCTCTCATGGCCGCCGAGGGCCCGATCGTCGCGACCTTCCACACGTCGATGCTGCGCTCGCGGACGATGCAGACGGCATACCCCATCATCCGGCCGAGCCTCGAGAAGATCGCCGGGCGCATTGCCGTCAGCGAGGACGCCCGTCGCACGGTAACGACGCACGTCGGCGGCGACGCCGTCGTCATCCCGAACGGCGTCTACGTCGACCGGTTCGCCGAGGCGCCCCGGCGCTCACCGTGGATCGGCACGCCGACGGCCCCGACGATCGCGTTCCTCGGCCGCATGGGCGAGCCGCGCAAGGGTCTTCCGGTCCTCGCAGCGGCCCTGCCCGAGGTGCTGCGCTCCGTGCCCGGCCTGCGGGTGCTCGTCGCCGGCCCCGGCGACCCCGACGACGTGACCGAGGACTGGCCGGCCGAGGTCGTCGCCGCGTGCGAGTTCCTCGGCTCGGTGTCCGACGACGACAAGGCCTCCCTGCTCGCATCGGTCGACGTCTACGTCGCGCCCAACACCGGTGGCGAGAGCTTCGGCATCATCCTCATCGAGGCGATGAGTGCGGGCGCGTGCGTCCTGGCCAGCGACCTGTCGGCGTTCTCCCGGGTGCTCGACGGCGGCCGGGCGGGTGCCATGTTCGCCAACGAGCGGCCCGACGCCCTGGCGCGCGCCCTCGTCGACCTGCTCCGCCGCCCCGAGCGCCGCGCCGAGCTCGCCGCGGCCGGCCAGCAGCGCGCCCGCATCTTCGACTGGTCGGTCGTGGCGGACGAGATCCTCGCCGTGTACGAGACGGTCATCGAGGGGCGGGCCGCCGCGGTGCCGGCGCAGGGCCGCTGGAACCGCTTCCTGCGTGGTGCCCGGTGAGCGAGGTTCTCTCGTGGGTCTTCGCGACCCTGTTCGTGCTGGTCATCGTCGGGTGGTACCTCTCCTACACCGCCGCCCGGCTCGACCGGCTGCACGTGCGCCTCAGCGGCACGCTCGCGGCTCTCGACGCCCGTCTCGTGCGCCGCGCCGAGGCCGTCGTCGAGCTGGCGAACAGCGGGCTGCTCGACGGTGCGACCTCGCTCATCCTCGCCAACGCCGCAGCCCAGTCGCTCGAGGCTCCCTCGGAGCACGGCGACGCCCGTGAGCAGGCCGAGAACGACCTGACCGAGGCGCTCGACCTCGCGCTGACACCGGAGGCGGTCGACAACCTCCGTGGAAGCGCCCTCGGCACCGACGTGCTGTCCCGCCTGGCCTCGGCCTGCACCCGCGTCCAGCTCGCCCGGCGCTTCCACAACGACGCCGTCACCGACGTACGGCGCGTACGCCGCAAGTGGGCGATCCGGTTGTTCCACCTGGCGGGCTACACGACGATGCCGCACACGGTCGAGTTCAACGACGAGGCGCCCGAGCACCTGTCCGCCGGCTGACCGGGGGGGTACGCGACGGGTCCGGGGGCGACCTGCCCGCGGGACGACAGCCAGGCGCACGCGACGTGCGTCACAGCGGTGCCCACCTGAAGGGACCGTGTCGTGCGCAGGGCCCGTGGGGGCCTACCCTTTGAGGCAACCCCAGACCAGATCACGGGAAAGCAGGACATCGTGAGCACCACCCCGACCACGGGCAGCACGCCCGCGGCTGACCAGCAGTCCGGAACCGGTACCACCCGCGTCAAGCGCGGCATGGCCGAGATGCTCAAGGGCGGCGTCATCATGGACGTCGTCACCGCCGAGCAGGCCAAGATCGCCGAGGACGCCGGCGCCGTCGCCGTCATGGCCCTCGAGCGCGTCCCCGCCGACATCCGCGCCCAGGGCGGCGTGTCGCGCATGAGCGACCCCGACATGATCGACGGCATCATCGAGGCCGTCTCGATCCCCGTCATGGCCAAGGCGCGCATCGGCCACTTCGTCGAGGCCCAGGTCCTGCAGAGCCTCGGCGTCGACTACATCGACGAGTCCGAGGTGCTCACCCCGGCCGACTACGCCAACCACATCGACAAGTGGCAGTTCACCGTGCCCTTCGTCTGTGGCGCGACGAACCTCGGCGAGGCGCTGCGCCGGATCACCGAGGGCGCGGCGATGATCCGCTCCAAGGGTGAGGCGGGCACGGGCGACGTCTCCAACGCGACGACGCACATGCGCCAGATCCGCCAGGAGCTCCGTCGCCTGCAGAACCTGCCCGAGGACGAGCTCTACGTCGCGGCGAAGGAGCTGCAGGCGCCCTACGAGCTCGTCAAGGAGGTCGCGCAGGCCGGCAAGCTGCCCGTCGTGCTCTTCACCGCCGGTGGCATCGCGACCCCGGCCGACGCGGCGATGATGATGCAGCTCGGCGCCGAGGGCGTCTTCGTCGGCTCCGGCATCTTCAAGTCGGGCAACCCGGCCCAGCGCGCCGAGGCGATCGTCAAGGCGACGACCTTCCACGACGACCCCGACGTCATCGCGAAGGTCTCGCGTGGCCTGGGCGAGGCCATGGTCGGCATCAACGTCGACGAGATCGCCCAGCCGCACCGCCTCTCCGAGCGCGGTTGGTGACCACTCACCGAGCAGCACGCTGACGGATGCCGCCGAGCCCCACCGGGCCCGGCGGCATCCGTCATCCCAGCCCTCTTCCCCCGCAACACACCCAGAAGCCAGCAACACACCGGCATCGGATCCCGGTGCGCCGGCGACTACTCGGTGTGTTGCGGAGGGGGAGGGTGGCAGCATCGTGACGTGCACGCCACCGGAGCCGAGCTGTCGCGCTCGTACTACGAACACGTCGTCCAGCCCCTCGTCCGCCGGCGCTGGCCAGCCCTGCCGCAGGCGGCCGCTCGGCTGGGCAGCGGCTCCGACGTCCTCGGCCTCGACGACGGCATGTCGCGCGACCACGATTGGGGGCTGCGCCTCAACCTGCTCGTCCCGGCCGAGATGGTCGCCGACGTCGACGCGCACCTCGCCGAACGCCTCCCCGAGGAGTACCAAGGCCACCCGACGCGGTTCGCCACGACGTGGGACCCATCCGTCCGTCACCGGGTCCAGGTCGAGACCGCTCGCGACCTCGCCGTCTCACGGCTGGGCCTCGACCCGACGCACGACCTCGCCGTCGACGACTGGCTCTCGCTCACGGGTCAGGCCGTCCTGGAGGTCACGGCCGGGGAGGTGTTCGCCGACGACGCGGCTGAGCTGCACGGCATACGGAAGCGGCTCGAGTGGTACCCCGACGACGTGTGGCGCTACGTCGTCGCCACCGACTGGGCTCGGCTGGCACAGGAGCTGCCGTTCGTCGGACGAACGGCGGAGCGTGGAGACGACCTCGGGTCGCGGGTGGTGGCGGCACGTCTCATCGGCGTCACGCTGCACCTGGGGCACCTGCTCGAGCGACGGTGGCCGCCCTACGCCAAGTGGCTGGGCACGAGCTTCGGACGACTGCCACGGGCGGCCGCGGCGCTCGAGCCCCTCCAGCAGGCGCTGTCGGCTCCGGACTGGCGTGAGCGCGAGTCCGGGCTCGTCGACGCCCTCCGCACCCTGAACGCCGTCCAGGACGCGGCCGGCCTGCCGGTGGCCGACGACCCCGTGGAGCCGTTCTGGGACCGGCCGTACCGCGGGGTACGGGAGGAGGTCGTCGCCCTCCTCGAGGCCAGCGTCACCGATCCAGTGGTGCGGGCGCTGCCACGTGGGGTCGGGTCGGCCGAGCAGTGGAGCAACAGCGTCGACGTCCTCGGAGACCCCCGCCGCCGTAGGCCCCGATGAGGACAGGGGTGACGACGGGTCAGGTGACGGCGCCGCGCTCGGCGAACTCGGGCCGCTCGAACTCGCGCCCGTCGAGGACCTCCTTGAGGTGCGTGGCGGCCCGCACCGCGTCGACGTGGGTGACGTAGAGCGGCGCGAAGCCGAGCCGGATGATGTCGGGCTCCCGGAAGTCGCCGATGACGCCGCGCGCGATGAGCGCCTGCACGACCGCGAAGGCCTGCGGGTGCCGCAACGACACCTGGGAGCCGCGGCGTTCGGGCTCACGGGGCGTCGCCAGCGCCACGTCGACGCCGAGCGAGTCGAGCGCCTCGATGAACATGCCCGTCACCGACAGCGACGCCGTCCGGACGTCAGCGGGGGAGAGGCCGTCGTATGCCGACAGCGCGGCTTCGAGGGCGAGCACCGACAGCAGGGGCGGGGTGCCGACGCGGGCGCGCGTGATGCCCGGCGCCGGCTCGTAGTCGGGGCGCATCTCGAAGGGACGCGCGTGCCCCTGCCATCCGGTCAGCGGCTGGTCGAAGTCGTCCTGGTGGCGTGACGCGACGTAGAGGAAGGCCGGCGCGCCGGGGCCGCCGTTGAGGTACTTGTAGCCGCAGCCGACGGCGAGGTCGGCACCACCGGCGTCGAGGTCGACCTCGATGACCCCGGCCGAGTGGCAGAGGTCCCAGCAGGCGAGGGCGCCGACGGCGTGGGCGGCCTCGGTGACGGCGCGCAGGTCCCAGAGCTCGCCGGTGCGGTAGTCCACGCTGGAGTAGGACGCGAGGGCGAGTTCGTCGCCGACCTCGGCGATGGCGCTGGCGGCGTCACGCGGGTGCACCCTGCGCACCTCGAGGCCGGCGAGGGCGGCGGCCGACTCGGTCATGTACAGGTCGGTGGGAAACGAGTCGGGGTCGGTCAGCACGACCCGCCGACCGGGGCGCAGCCGTCCGGCCCCGACGACGGCCTTGAAGAGGTTGACCGACGTGGAGTCGGTGACGACGACCTGTCCCGGTGCGGCGCCGACGAGCCGGCCCACGCGGTCGCCGACGCGCGTCTGCGCGCCCCACCAGTCCGCCTCGTTCCACGACCGGATGAGCCGCTCACCCCACTCGCGGCGCGTGACGTCGTCGACGACGGCGGGCACGGCGCTCGGCAGCGCTCCGAGGGAGTTGCCGTCGAGGTAGACGACGTCGTCGGGAAGCGTGAAGAGCTCTCGCGTGCCCCGCAGGGCGGAGGAGTCGTCCGCCTCCTGCGCACGGGCGGTCAGGGCGTCGTGGGTGTGCACGGTCGTCATGGCCGCAACGTATCCGGTGGTGTCGCGCCGATGTCAGGCCCCATCTCACCCGCGTCTCGCATCCGAGACGGTTCCCACGACCCGACCCGTGGTCCGCGCCTCGGCGCACGCGTTCTACGCTGACCCGGTGAGCACCAGCACCACCACCGGCCCCACGACGAGCCCCGGCACGGATCCAGTGACGCACCCAGCCACGGACCCCCGCGCGGGCACCTCTGCCGACGCGGGGGCCAAGCCGCTCATCGGGGTCCTCGCCGTCCAGGGTGACGTGCGTGAGCACCTCGCAGCGCTGACGGCGCTCGGGGCCGAGGCCGTCACGGTGCGCCGACCCGCGGAGGTCGAGGCGATCGACGGGCTCGTCATCCCCGGCGGCGAGTCCACCGTCATGGACAAGCTCGTGCGTGCCTTCGACCTGCGCGAGCCGCTGCTGCGGCGCATCGCGGAGGGCATGCCCGCCTTCGGCTCGTGCGCCGGCATGATCATGCTCGCCGACCGCATCGTCGACGCGCGCCCCGACCAGCAGACCCTCGGGGGCCTCGACGTCACCGTCCGCCGCAACGCATTCGGCCGCCAGGTGGACTCGTTCGAGCAGGACCTCGACTACGCGTGGTCAGACCGGTCCCGGCACGGCACCGTCCACGCCGTCTTCATCCGCGCGCCCTGGGTCGAGGAGGCCGGCCCCGGCGTCGAGGTCCTCGCGCGCGTGAGCGAGGGCGTGGCCGCCGGTAGGATCGTCGCGGTCCGGCAGGGCAACGTCATGGCCACGTCGTTCCACCCCGAGGTGAGCGGCGACCGCCGGATCCACGCCGAGTTCGTCTCGATCGTCAGAGAGCACCGACTCCAGCAGTCGGGCGCACGCCAGTCACCGGAACGCGAGGACACTGCATGAGCGGCCATTCCAAATGGGCCACCACGAAGCACAAGAAGGCTGCCATCGACGCCAAGCGCGGCAAGCTCTTCGCCAAGCTCATCAAGAACATCGAGGTCGCGGCCCGGCAGGGCGGCGGTGACCCGGCCGGCAACCCCACCCTCTACGACGCCATCCAGAAGGCCAAGAAGACCTCGGTCCCCAACGACAACATCGACCGCGCCGTCAAGCGCGGCTCGGGTGCCGAGGCCGGCGGCGCCGACTGGCAGACGATCATGTACGAGGGCTACGCGCCCAACGGCGTCGCGGTGCTGATCGAGTGCCTCACCGACAACCGCAACCGGGCCGCCGCCGAGGTGCGCACGGCGCTGACCCGCAACGGCGGCCAGCTCGCCGATCCCGGTTCGGTCTCGTACGTCTTCAACCGCAAGGGTGTCGTCATCGTGCCCAAGGACGCCGGCTCCGAGGACGACATCCTCGAGGTCGTGCTCGAGGCGGGCGCCGAGGAGGTCAACGACAACGGCGAGACGTGGGAGATCGTCTCCGAGGCCTCCGACTTCGTCGCCGTCCGCAAGGCCATCCAGGACGCCGGCATCGACTACGAGTCGGCCGAGGCCTCCTTCGTCCCGAACCTCCAGGTGCCGCTCGACCTCGACGGCGCCAAGAAGATGATCCGCGTCATCGAGGCGCTCGAGGACAGCGACGACGTGCAGAACGTCTTCGCCAACGGCGACATCCCCGACGACGTCCTGGCCCAGCTCGACGACGAGGAATGACGCCGGCCTGACGCCGACGACCCGCCACGGGCCACAGGGAGGCACGCCGGTGACCGGCGTGCCTCCCGTCGTTTCGGGGCAGCCCCGTTAGCGTTGTCCCGAACACCTGTTCGTATCGCCCCGCCGGCCACGACCCAGGAGGTATGCCGTGCGCGTCCTCGCGGTCGACCCCGGCCTGACCCGTTGCGGCGTGGGTGTCGTCGACGGCCTCCCCGGTCGACGGCTCTCGCTCGTCGAGGTCGGCGTCATCCGCACGCCGTCGGGCGACCCGACGCCGAAACGGCTCGTCGCCATCGAGGACGAGATGCGCACCTGGTTCGAGCGCCACCGCCCCGAGACGGTGGCCGTCGAACGCGTCTTCGCCGACACCAACATGTCGACCGTCATGGGCACCGCTCAGGTGACCGGAATCGTCATGATGCTCGCCGAGCGGCGCGGACTTCCCGTGGCCCTGCACACGCCCACCGAGGTCAAGGCGGCGGTGAGCGGCAGCGGGCGCGCCGACAAGGCCCAGGTCACGACGATGGTCACTCGGCTCCTCGGGCTCGACACGCCGCCTCGGCCGGCCGACGCCGCCGACGCCCTCGCCCTCGCGATCTGCCACGTCTGGCGCGGAGGCACCCAGAGCCGGCTCGAGCAGGCGCGCCTCGAGCAGCTCGCGCGCACCGGGAGCCGGGGCAGCGGCATACCCCGGCGCGTCCCGCCCAGCGCCGCCGCGCCCCGACGCACGGCGTCCGGTGCCACCCCGGTCCGCACCGCCCGACCCACCCGAAGCAACCCTGGAGCCCAGCCCCGATGATCGCCTCGCTCTCCGGCACCGTCCTCAAGGTCGGCCTCGACTCCGTCGTCGTCGGCGTCGGCGGAGTCGGCATGCTCGTCCACACGACGCCCGCCACGGCTGCGTCGGTGCGCACCGGGCAGCCCACCGAGCTCGCCACGAGCCTCGTCGTGCGCGAGGACTCCCTCACCCTCTACGGCTTCGCCACCGACGACGAGAAGCACGTCTTCGAGACGGTGCAGACGGTGTCCGGTGTCGGCCCGCGGCTCGCCCTCGCCGTGCTCGCCGTCCACTCGCCCGACGCGGTGCGCGTCGCCCTCGGCACGGGCGACATCGTCGCGCTGACGAAGGTGCCCGGCATCGGCAAGAAGGGCGCCGAGCGGATGGTTCTCGAGCTGAGGGACAAGCTCGGCGCGCTGCCCGGCTCGGCGGGCACGTCCGCGCCGGTGCGCCTCGACACGGGCGACGAGTGGCGCGAGCAGGTCCGCGAGGCGCTCGTGGGGCTCGGCTGGACGGTGCGGCAGTCCGACGACGCGCTCGACCGGATCGCGCCCCTTGCAGCCGACGGCGCGGGAGTCTCCGCACTGCTGCGCTCGGCCCTCCAGGAGCTCGGCCGATGAGCGTCGAGCGGCCCTGGGAGGTCGACGAGGCCGGCGCCCCCGAGGTGTGGGACGACGGCTCGTTCGACGCCACGGCGCGCATCGTCGACACGGGCAGCGACACCGAGGAACGTCAGGTCGAAGCCGCCCTGCGGCCCAAGCGGCTCGACGACTTCCCGGGCCAGACGCGCGTGCGCGACCAGCTGGGGCTCGTGCTCAAGGCGGCCAGGCGCCGCGGCTCCCCACCTGACCACGTCCTGCTCTCCGGGCCACCCGGACTCGGCAAGACGACCCTGGCGATGATCGTCGCGAGTGAGCTCGAGCAGCCGATCCGCATCACGTCCGGACCCGCCATCCAGCATGCCGGCGACCTCGCGTCGGTGCTCTCCTCGCTGGCCGAGGGAGAGGTCCTCTTCCTCGACGAGATCCACCGGATGTCGCGCTCGGCCGAGGAGATGCTCTACCTCGCCATGGAGGACTTCCGTGTCGACGTCATCATCGGCAAGGGTCCGGGCGCGACGGCGATCCCGCTCGAGCTGCCGCCCTTCACCGTGGTGGGCGCGACCACGCGGGCCGGCCTGCTGCCGGCGCCGCTGCGCGACCGGTTCGGCTTCACCGGTCACCTCGACTACTACGACGCGTCCGACCTCGTCACGATCCTGCACCGCTCGGCCCGGCTCCTCGGCCTCGAGGCCGACGACGACGGCATCCGGGAGATCTCGCTCCGCTCGCGCGGCACACCGCGCATCGCCAACCGCCTGCTGCGCCGGGTCCGCGACTGGGCGCAGGTGCACGGCGACCAGCGCGTCACCCACACGGCCGCCCGGCAGGCCCTCGCCCTCTTCGACGTCGACGAGCGCGGCCTTGACAGGCTCGACCGGGCCGTCCTCGACGCGCTGTGCCGTCGGTTCAACGGGGGCCCGGTGGGGCTCTCCACCCTGGCTGTCTCCGTGGGGGAGGAGCCCGACACCGTCGAGACGGTCGCCGAGCCCTACCTCGTCCGGGAGGGGTTCATGGTGCGCACGCCCCGTGGGCGTGCCGCCTCCTCGCTCGCCTGGAAGCACCTCGGGCTCACGCCCCCGGTTGACGCCCAGTCGCTGTGGTCGGCGACCCTTCCCCTCGACGAAGCCGGTGGCGGCCGGTTCGACGGCTGACCGGCTGACCGCCTGCGACGAGCGGCCACGCAGCCGTCCAAGTGCGGCCAAAACGTGACACGACGGCGCGTCGCGGGCCTGCGATCCGTTCTGACAAACTGCACCGGCGCACGTAGACTCCTGCGGGCACCATAGCCGCTGCCGCGGCACCATCCGGTGCCCCCGGTCGTTGACGCGACATCCGACCCCAGATCGACGGGTCGTGGCGTGCGCACGTGACGACCGGACGAAGACACGAAGGACTGAGCTGACATGAACACCAACGGGACCTTCTCGTTGCTGATTTTCGCCCTGCCCCTCCTGCTGCTGGGTTGGCTGTTCTTCACACAGAACAAGCGGATGAGGCAGATGCGCGAGTTCAGCTCGTCACTCAACGTGGGCGACCTGGTCGTCACCTCGTCCGGCATCTACGGCACCATCAAGCACCTCGACGACAGCAGCGCCTGGCTCGAGGTAGCCGAGGGCACGACGATCCGCTTCGACCGTCGCGCGGTCGCGATGAAGCAGACCGACACCGCAGCCACGAGCACCACGACGTCCACCGATGCATCCACGGATGCGTCCACCGATGACGCCCCCGGCACGACGCCGGGCACGCCACAGAACGGTCAGTGAGGGTTTCGTGGCACGCAGCTCCACCAAGAAGTCGGCGAGACGCAGCCTCCTGGCGCTCATCGTCGTCATCCTCGGACTCAGCGCCCTCGCCGGCGGACTCGCGAAGTGGGGCGACGGGTCGCTGACCCCGCGCCTCGGCCTCGACCTCGAGGGCGGCACGGAGCTCGTGCTCCAGCCGGTGCTCAACGGGTCCGAGACGATCAACGAGGGCCAGGTCAACCGCGCCGTCGACATCATCCGCCAGCGCATCGACGCCAACGGCGTGTCCGAGGCTGAGATCGCCACCCAGGGCGGCCGGAACATCGTCATCTCGATCCCGGGAGCCGCGACGGCGGAGCAGCTCGACGCGATCCGCAAGCCCTCACAGCTGCGCTTCCGCGCCGTCTACGTTCAGGCCCTCGACACGAATGCCCCGCAAGCCAACCCGAGCGGGACGCCGAGCGGCACGCCGACCCCGTCGGGCACGGCCACGACGCCCGCGACCGGCACGCCCAGCGCCACCGGCACCGGTGCGGCCACACCGTCGACGAGCGCCACGGCCGCGAACGGCATCGTGCCCGACGCGCTGCGTGCGGCCACGACCCCGGCGACCGCCACCGGCACGGCGACGACGCCGGCCCCGAGCGCCACGACCCCGGCGCCGACCGAGACCCAGCCGGCGCCGACCCCTGCCCAGATGCAGTCCGCCGTCAAGGCCCAGGCCAGCAAGGGCCTCGTCGGCCTCGGCTGGGAGAAGGCGAAGGCCGACAAGGCCGCCGACACGGTGGCCAAGCAGTACACCGCGCTCAACTGCGCGACGCCGGGCTCGGTCGACAAGATCGTCGACGACCCCAAGCTGCCCATCGCCACGTGCGGTGAGGACCGCGTCACGAAGTACGTCCTCGGCCCGAGCGAGATCGACGGCAGCGAGATCGCGGACGCCACGAGCGGCTACCAGCCGGGCCCCAACGGTCAGCCCACCTCGATCGTCGAGGTTGCGCTGTCCTTCAAGGACACCGGCAAGGCGAAGTTCGCGGCCGTCACCAAGCGCCTCTACGGCCTGCAGTCCGAGCCGCCCTTCGACCAGTTCGCCGTCGTCCTCGACAAGACGGTCATCACCGCGCCGCAGGCCCGCGCGGTCATCACCGACGGCCGGGCCTCGATCACCGGCTCGTTCACCATCGACTCGGCCAAGCAGCTCGCCGAACAGCTCAAGTTCGGTGCCCTGCCGATCTCCTTCGCGCTCCAGACGCAGGACAACATCACGCCCCAGCTCGGTGAGGAGCAGCTGCGCATCGGCCTGCTCGCCGGCTTCATCGGCCTGCTGCTCGTCGTCGTCTACTCGCTCTTCCAGTACCGCGCCCTCGGCCTGGTCACCGTCGTCTCGCTCGTCGTGGCCTCGGCGGTCACCTACCTCGCCGTGACGGTGCTCGGCACGACTCACGGGTTCCGCCTGACGATGGCCGGTGTCACCGGCCTCATCGTCGCCATCGGCGTCACGGCCGACAGCTTCATCGTCTACTTCGAGCGCATCCGCGACGAGGTCCGTGACGGGCGTCCGCTCATCGCGGCCGTCGAGACCGGATGGAAGCGCGCGCGTCGCACGATCATCGCTGCCGACGCCGTGAACTTCATGGCGGCCGGCGTGCTCTACTTCCTCGCGTCGAGCAACGTCCGCGGCTTCGCGTTCACGCTCGGCCTGACGACGCTCATCGACCTGCTCGTCGTGGTGCTCTTCACGCACCCGACGGTGCAGCTGCTCGCGCGCACGAAGTTCTTCGGCGGCGGTCACAAGTGGTCCGGCCTCGACCCGCAGCGCCTCGGCGCCAAGGAGTCGCTGCGCTACCGCGGCCGTGGCCAGTTCGGGGCACCCGGCGCCCAACGCCCGCCCGCCACCGTGGGCTCGGCCCGCGTCGCCGAGGGGAAGGCCCAGGCATGATCAGCTTCTCCCAGGTCGGAAACGACCTCTACACCGGCAAGCGCTCGATCGAGTTCATCAAGCGCCAGAAGACCTGGTACGCCCTGTCGGCCGTGCTCCTCGCGCTCGCCCTCGTCGGCATCTTCGTCAGGAGTCTCAACTTCGGCATCGAGTTCAGCGGTGGCTCCGAGTTCCGCGTCCAGGGCGTCACGAGCAGCCAGGCGTACGAGGAGAAGGCGCAGTCCGCGATCGCCGACGCGGGCATCGGCGGCAACGTCGTCTCGTCGATCGTCGGGCGCGACACCGTCCGGGTGCAGTCGGAGGCCGCCTCGGAGCGCACCGACGAGGCCGTCACGGCCCTGGCGCGCGAGTTCGGCGTGAAGCCGGGCGCGGTCAGCGCCTCGCTGATCGGACCGAGCTGGGGGCAGTCGGTGAGCCAGCAGGCGATCCGAGGTCTCATCGTCTTCCTCATCCTCGTGACGATCGTGATGGCGCTCTACTTCCGCACGTGGAAGATGGCCGTTGCCGGTCTGGTGGCGCTCCTCCACGACCTCGTCATCACGGTCGGCATCTACGCCCTCTTCGGTTTCGAGATCACGCCCTCGTCGATGATCGGGTTCCTCACGATCCTCGGCTACTCGCTCTACGACACGGTCGTCGTCTTCGACAAGGTGCGCGAGAACACCGCAGAGGCGTTCCGCACCAAGCGGACGACGTACTCCGCGGCCGCCAACCTCGCCGTCAACCAGACGCTCGTCCGCTCGATCAACACGACCGTCGTGGCCCTGCTGCCGATCGCGGCCGTGCTGTTCGTCGGCTTCACCCTGCTCGGGCCGGGCACGCTGCTCGACCTGTCGCTCGCCCTTTTCATCGGCATCGCGGTCGGTGCCTACTCGTCGATCTTCATCGCGACCCCGCTGCTCGCCGACCTGCGTCGCAACGAGCCGGCGGTGCGCCAGCTCGACAAGTACGTCGCCCGGCACGGTGCGCGGACCGGCACGCAGCCGGTCGACGACGCCGCCGAGCCTGCGGCGGTCGGGGCCGACGCGACCGGCGCCGCGTCCGCGTCGTCGCCCCCGGCGGTCGACGGGGCGCCGCGTCCGGTCCACAAGTACGCCCAGGCCGGACCGCGCAACCAGCCCAGGCGGGCGCCCAAGTCCCGCCGCTGACGTGCGGCCCGCAGCCGCGGGCCGCACGACCGCGCACCGCTCGTTCGACACCCTGCAGGAGACGGCGTGAGCCAGATCAGTGACCTCGTGGCGAGCAAGCTGCGCGACATCCCCGACTTCCCGAAGCCGGGCATCCTCTTCAAGGACTTCACGCCCCTGTTCGCCGACGGACCGTCGTTCGGTGCGCTCGTCCGCGACATCGCCCAGCGGTATGCCGGCCAGGTCGACGTCGTCGTGGGCATCGAGGCGCGGGGTTTCATCCTCGGCGCCGCGGTCGCCTACGAGCTGGAGCTGGGCATGGTGCCGGTCCGCAAGGCCGGCAAGCTGCCGGGTGCGACGCTCAAGGAGTCGTACGCCCTCGAGTACGGCACCGCCGAGATCGAGGTGCACACCGACGCCTTCACCCCCGGCCAGCGCGTCCTCGTCATCGACGACGTCCTCGCAACGGGCGGAACGGCCGAGGCGGCGGCCCTGCTCGTCGAGAAGGCCGGCGCGCAGGTCACCGCCATCGAGGTCGTCCTCGAGCTGGCCTTCCTCGACGGCCGCACGCGCCTTGCAGACCGGCCGGTCAACGCCATCCTCACGGTCTGATCCCCGGCAGACCGCCTAGACTCTCTGCATGAGCGAGGACGTCCGCAGCGAGCTGTCCACCCCCTCGCGGGTGCGCGCCCGCTTCGCGCGCTTCGGGGCCACCCGGCCTGCGGGCAACCCGGTCCTCGAACCCCTCATGACGGCCGTCCGCCAGAACCACCCCAAGGCGGACCTGTCGGTCATCGAGCGGGCGTATGCCGTCGCGGAGCGCGCCCACGAGGGGCAGATGCGCAAGAGCGGCGACGCGTACATCACGCACCCGCTCGCCGTGACGACGATCCTCGCCGAGCTCGGCATGACGCCGCCGACGCTCGCGGCGGCGCTGCTGCACGACACCGTCGAGGACACGGCATACGGCCTCGACGAGCTGCGACGTGACTTCGGCGACGAGATCGCGATGCTCGTCGACGGCGTGACGAAGCTCGACAAGGTGACGTACGGCGAGGCCGCTCAGGCCGAGACGGTGCGCAAGATGGTCATCGCCATGGCGCGCGACATCCGCGTGCTCGTCATCAAGCTCGCCGACCGGCTGCACAACGCCCGCACGTGGCGCTACGTCAGCCCCGAGTCGGCCAAGCGCAAGGCCAACGAGACCCTCGAGATCTACGCGCCGCTCGCGCACCGCCTCGGCATGAACACCATCAAGTGGGAGCTCGAGGACCTCTCCTTCGCGACCCTCTACCCGAAGGTGTACGACGAGATCGTGCGCCTCGTCGCGGAGCGCGCTCCCGCACGCGAGGAGTACCTCGCCGGCGTGCGCAGCCAGGTCACCGAGGACCTCACGGCCGCCAAGATCAAGGCCGCCGTGACGGGCCGGCCGAAGCACTACTACTCCGTGTACCAGAAGATGATCGTGCGGGGCCGTGACTTCGAGGAGATCTACGACCTCGTGGCGGTGCGCGTCCTCGTCGACACGGTGCGCGACTGCTACGCGGCGCTGGGCGCCCTGCACTCGCGGTGGAACCCGGTCCCGGGCCGGTTCAAGGACTACATCGCGATGCCGAAGTTCAACATGTACCAGTCGCTGCACACGACGGTCATCGGTCCGCAGGGCAAGCCGGTCGAGATCCAGATCCGCACGCACACGATGCACCGCCGTGCCGAGTACGGTGTCGCGGCGCACTGGAAGTACAAGGACCAGGCGACCGGCGGTGGGCCCGCGCGACCCGGGGAGATCACGCCGCAGAACGACATGGCCTGGCTGCGCCAGCTGCTCGACTGGCAGCGGGAGACCGAGGACCCCGGCGAGTTCCTCGACTCGCTGCGCTTCGAGATGGGCAGCAGCGAGGTCTACGTCTTCACCCCGAAGGGCTCGGTCGTGGCGCTGCCGGTGGGCGGCACACCCGTCGACTTCGCGTACGCCGTCCACACCGAGGTCGGCCACCACTGCATCGGTGCTCGTGTCAACGGCCGGCTCGTGCCGCTCGAGTCGACGCTCGAGAACGGCGACGTCGTCGAGGTGCTCACGTCCAAGGCCGACGGGGCCGGGCCGTCCCGCGACTGGCTGCAGTTCGTCAAGAGCCCTCGCGCCCGCAACAAGATCAAGCAGTGGTTCAGCAAGGAGCGTCGCGAGGAGGCCATCGAGGCGGGCAAGGACTCCATCGCCAAGGCCCTGCGCAAGCAGAACCTCCCGCTCCAGCGCCTGATGAGCCACGAGTCGATGACGGCCGTGGCGACCGACCTGCGCTACCAGGACATCGAGGCGCTGTATGCCGCCGTCGGCGAGGGGCACGTCTCCGCCCAGCACGTCGTCAGCAAGGTCGTCACCTCGATGGGCGGTGTGGACGGAGCCACCGAGGACCTCGCCGAGGCCACGGTGCCGACCCGAGCCGCGACGCGCCGCCGGTCGGGCGACCCGGGTGTCGTCGTCGTGGGAACCGCCGACGTCTGGGTCAAGCTCGCCAAGTGCTGCACGCCGGTGCCGGGTGACCCGATCATCGGCTTCGTCACCCGCGGCAACGGCGTCTCGGTGCACCGGGTCGACTGCACCAACGCCGACCAGCTGACGGCCAACCCGGAGCGGCTCATCGACGTCGAGTGGGCACCGAGCTCGGCCAGCGTCTTCCTCGTCCAGCTCCAGGTCGAGGCGCTCGACCGCAACCGACTGCTCAGCGACGTGACCCGGGTGCTGTCCGACCAGCACGTCAACATCCTCTCGGCGTCGGTCCAGACGTCGCGCGACCGCGTCGCGATCTCGAGGTTCACCTTCGAGATGGGCGACCCGGCGCACCTCGACCACGTCATCAAGGCGGTGCGCCGCATCGACGGCGTCTTCGACGTCTACCGCGTCAGCGGCAGCAAGTCGACCGACGCCGTGATGCGCACCTGACGCCCCCCAAGGCCGCAAACCCACCGTCGAGAGGCCAGCTTCCGCGGTCCCGTCACCGTCGAGAGGCCAGTTTCCGCGGGGCGAAACCCGCGCAAACTGACCTCTCGACAGCGGTGAGGCCACACGTTCTGCCCTCTCGACGGCGAGGGGTGGTCAGCCGCCGAACTCGGCGACGCCGGCGCGGGCCTGGTCGAGCCACACCTGACGGGCCTCGAGGGCCTCACGCGCCTTCTTGACCTTGTTCGCGTTGCCGGACGCCTCGGCCTTCGCCAGGTCGTCCTCGAGGTCGGCGACCGCTCGCTCGAGCTGGTCGACCATGGCGCGGGCGCGCGCCGCGACCTCCGGGTTGGTCGACTTCCACTTCTTGTCCTCGGCGTCGCGCACGGTCTGCTCGATCCGGCGCATGGCCTTCTCGACGCGGTCCATGTCGGCTCGGGGGACCTTGCCGGCGGCGTCCCACTTGTCCTGGATGAGGCGCAGCTGGGCCTTGGCCTTCTCGAGGTCGGTCACGGGCAGGATCGCCTCGGCCTCGACGAGGAGCGCCTCCTTCACCGCGAGGTTGCCACGGAACTGCTCCTCCTCGGCGGCGACGACCTCGTCCTTGGCCGCGAAGAAGCTGTCCTGGGCCGCCTTGAAGCGCGCCCACAGCTTGTCGTCGTCGGTGCGGCTCGCACGACCGGCGCGACGCCAGTCGTCCATGAGGCGCTTGAAGGCCCCCGCGGTGGCTGCCCAGTCGGTGCTCGTCGCGAGCTTCTCGGCCTCGGCGACGAGCCGCTCCTTCGCCGACTTGGCATCGGCGTGCGCCGCGTCCAGGCCGGCGAAGTGGCTGCGCCGGGCCTTGTCGAAGCCGTTGCGTGCGGCGCTGAAGCGCTGCCAGAGGGCCGACTCGGTCTCACGGTCGAGGCGCGTCGCGGAGCGCTGGTGCGCCTTCCACTCGTCGAGCAGCTCGCGCATACGGGCACCGCTGCTCTTCCACTGGATGCGGCTCTCGGGCTGCCCGGCGATGGACTCGGCCTCGGACACGATCCGCTCGCGCTCGGCGGTGGCGGCGGCCCGGGCCTCGGCCCGGTGCTGCTGTTCGACGGTGCGCTTCGCGGCGAGCCCGGACTGGATCTCGTCGAGCTTCACCGCGAGGGCGTCGAGGTCGCCGACGACGGTCGCGTCCTTCACCTGGGCCTGGAGGGTCTTGAGGCCCTCCGCGACGTCCTTCGACGGGACCTCCGGCTGCTCGAGCCGCTGCTCGAGGAGCACGGCTGAGGCGTAGAGCTCGTCGTACTTCCTGGCGAAGTACGTCAGCGCCTCCTCGTCGGTGGCACCGGGGTACGACCCGACCTCGCGCTCGCCCTCCCTGGTGCGAACGAAGACCGTGCCGTTCTCGTCGACCCGGCCGAATGCCGCGGACGCGGAGTGGTCGGTCGTGATCGGCGCGGGTGCGGCCGGCGTCACCGGGTGCGGCACGGCCTTGGCGAGGGCCGCCGGGGTCGGGATGACCGACGGCTTGGGGATGCTCGCAGGGGTGGGAGCCACGGGAGCCGCGTCAGCCGAGGGCTGCTCGGTCGAGCCGGCCGCCTCCGTGGCCTCGGTGGCCTCGACCGAGGCGATGGCGTCCGCCGTCTCGATGTCGGCTGGCTCGGTGACGGGCTCGGTGACCGGCTCGGTGACCGGCTCGGTGCCCGGCTCGGTGACCGGCTCGGTGACCGGCTCGGTGACCGGCTCGGTGACCGGCTCGGTGACCGGCTCGGTGATGGCGGGCTCGGCGGACTCCGGAGGGACCACGGGGGCCGGCTGGGCGTCGGCCGGCTCGACGACCGCGCTCTGCGCGGCTGCGGGCTCGACGGGAGCGGATTCCTCGCCGGGAGAGGGCTGCTCGGCCGGCGGCGTGTCGTCCGGTGCGCCGGGGACCTCCTCGGAGGCGTTGGCGGTGTCGCCGGACTCCGTCGCTGCCACGGACTCGATCGACTCAGCAGTGTCGACCGTCTCGGCGCTGGCGGCGCCCTCGGCGGCCGGCGTGACGGCGACCGACTCGAGCGGGTCCGTCGACTCCGTCCCGACCGACGTCGCCTCCGTCGTCGCCCCCGTCAGGGGCTCCGGCGCGTCGTGCGCGTCCGTCGTCTGGTCAGGCTCGGGCTGGTTGATGTCGGTCATGCCTTCTTCTCCGTCACGCTGACGCTGAGGATGCTGATCGGGGACACGGGGGTGCCGTCCGTCGGGCTCGGGGCCAGGGCCTTGTTGGCGGCGATCTTCTCGACGATGTCGAGGCCCTTGGTCACCTTCCCGAAGATCGTGTAGCCACCACCCTCGGTCGGCAAGCGGGTTTCCTTGTAGGTGATGAAGAACTGCCCACCGTTGCTGTTGGGGTCCTGGGTGCGCGCCATCGCGAGCACGCCCCTGCCGTAGGTGCCGTTCTTGGGGGCGTTCTCGATGCCGAAGGTGTACCCGGGGCCGCCCTGGCCGGTGCCGGTCGGGTCGCCGCACTGGAGGACGTAGATGCCCTGCGTCGTGACCCGGTGGCAGGGGCTCGGCGCCCAGTAGCCGGTCTTGGCGAGGTTGACGAACGAGGCGACCGTCTGCGGCGCCTTCGCGCCGTCCAGCTCGAGCGTGATGACACCGCAGCTCGTCTTCACGGTCGCGACGAACGTCTTGCCGGCGGCGGTGGCCTTGGCCGGCACCTTCGTCTGCTTCTTCGGGGTGGCTTGGAGCGCTGGGGGAGCGGTGCAGCCCGCGGCGAGCTTCTGGCCCTCGGCGAGGCCACCGGAGCTCGTCGGGGAGGTGGAGGTCGCCGGGGTGGTGGATCCCCCGGCGGCCGGCTGGGGACCGTCGGAGCTGCCGAGGAGCTTGGGCACGGCGATGACGGCTGCGACGATGAGGATGAACGCGAGGATCACACCGAAGACCTGCTTGTCGCGCGTGGCGTCGCTCACCGGCGGCTTGGCGGTCTTCTGCTGTTCCTCGTGGCGGCGGCGCGCACGTGCGCGTTCCTGCTCTTTGGTCACGAACCTCTCCTCGTACGGGCCACGTGGGTTGTCCCCGGGCGTTCGGTCATTTTATGGAACGACTGCCGTGCGTTCGCAGCGGGACCGGTCACGACTGCGTGACATCTCCCCCTGGACGCGCGGATTTGCGGTCACGAAGGGCCGGGACCGCATACGCCGGGTGGGGCGCACCCACCTGAGGCACGGTATGCCGGATGGCCGGCCGGGTGACCTCGCTAGGCTCCCGGCGTGCTGACCATCGCGTTCCCGGCCAAGGCGTTCGACACGAACTGCTACGTCCTCGCGCCCCAGGCGGGGGAGGAGTGCGTCGTGGTCGACCCCGGGATCGGGGTCGAGGAGACGTTGCGGGAGGTGCTGGCGGCCCACCGCCTGCGGCCGGCCGCGGTGCTGCTGACGCACGGTCACGTCGACCACGTGTACTCCGTGACGCCGGTCTGCGGTTCCGACACGGCCGCGTACATCCACAAGGACGACCGCTACCGGCTGCACGACCTGCTCGGTCGCAGCAACCCCGGCCTCATCGCGATGTTGGAGCAGCAGTTCGGCACGGCCGCCACGTGGGCCGAGCCGACCAACGTCGTGGAGATCGGCGACGCGACACGCCTCACGCTCGCCGGGATGGATCTCGACGTCCTCCACGCACCCGGCCACACGGAGGGCTCGGTGATGTTCGGGATCGACCGCGTGCCCGACGGCATCCGCGACCAGGTCGACGTCGACCGGACCATGGTCACCGGCGACGTGCTGTTCGCCGGCTCCATCGGCCGCACCGACCTGCCCGGCGGAGACCACGCCGCGATGCAGCGCAGCCTGCGCGACGTCGTGCTGCCGCTGCCCGACACCACCCTCGTGCTTCCCGGGCACTACCAGGCGACCACCATGGCCCATGAGCGCGCCACCAACCCCTACCTGAGAGACTTGCCCGCGTGAGCACGCGTTCCGCATCGAAGGCCACGGCCAAGGTCACCCCGATCAGCGGGTTCCCCGAGTACCTCCCGTCCGAGCGCATCGTCGAGCAGCGCTTCCTCGACGTCATCCGGGAGACGTTCGAGCTGCACGGCTTCTCCTCGATCGAGACACGCTCCATCGAGCCGATCGACCGGCTCAGCTCACAGGGGGAGGACACCGACAAGGAGATCTACGCGGTCTCGCGCCTCGGTGGCGGGGGCGAGGACGACGCCCGGTGGGGCCTGCACTTCGACATGACGGTGCCCTTTGCGCGCTACGTCCTCGAGAACGCCGGCAAGCTGGCGTTCCCGTTCCGGCGCTACCAGATCCAGAAGGCCTGGCGCGGCGAGCGGCCCCAGGAGGGGCGCTACCGCGAGTTCACGCAGGCCGACATCGACGTCGTCGACGTGGGCGAGCTGTCGTCGCACTTCGAGGCGGAGATGCCGCTCGTCATCGCCGACGTCTTCAGCCGCTTCCCGGTGGGCGAGTTCGTCATCCAGGTCAACAACCGCAAGATCCCCAACGGCTTCTACCAGGGCATCGGCCTCACCGACGTCATCGGGACCCTGCGCATCGTCGACAAGCTCGACAAGATCGGGCCGGAGAAGGTGAAGGCCCTCCTGCTGGAGGCGGGCGCGACCGACGACCAGGCGGACCAGTGCCTGGCGCTCGCCGCGATCCGCTCCACCGACCTCGGCTTCGTCGAGCAGGTGCGCGCCCTCGGGGTCGAGCACCCCCTCCTCGACGAGGGCCTCGAGTCCCTCGCCCACGTCATCCGCACGGGCATGGCGCACGCCCCAGGAAAGCTCGTCGCCGATCTGCGCATCGCGCGCGGCCTCGACTACTACACCGGCACGGTCTACGAGACGCAGTTCGTCGGTCACGAGTCGTGGGGGTCCTTCTGCTCGGGGGGCCGCTACGACGCGCTCGCGAGCGACGGCAAGACGACCTACCCGGGTGTCGGCATCTCGATCGGCGTCACCCGCATCCTCGGGCTGCTCGTCGGTCGTGGCCTCGTCACGGCCTCGCGCTCGACGCCGGCAGCGGTGCTCGTGGCCCTCAAGGACGACGAGTCCCGTGAGGGCGCCGTCGGTATCGCGACCGCGTTGCGCCGACGGGGCATCGCCTGCGAGGTCGCGCCGTCGGCCGCGCGGTTCGGCAAGCAGATCCGGTACGCCGAGCGCCGGGGCATCCCGTACGTCTGGTTCCCCGGGGCGGGCGAGTCGGGCGACGAGGTCAAGGACATCCGCTCCGGTGAGCAGCTCCCCGCCTCGGCGGACACGTGGATGCCGCCGAGCGAGGACCTCACCCCGCTCGTCACGCGCGTCGACGGCTGAGCGGCGCGGGCCGGTACGGCCGGTTCAGCGATCGCGCGGAGGGCGGAGTCCCTGGTGGCGCAGTTCGAGCAGGGCAAGACGACGGATCACCTCGCGGTCCTGACGTCGCCACGCTCCGGCCGGGTCGTCGGAGACCCGCGCCAGCGCACGCATGGGCTGCGTGGCCATGGCCCGCAGCGCGAACAGGTCAAGGTCCTCCCCGGCGTCGATGAAGCGTTGCGACCGAGTGGCGTTGCGCACGAACCGAACTCGCACGTACAGCCACACGACCAGCACGGGCACGACAGGGACGAGGACGGTCGCGAGACCGAGCCCCAGGGCCAGCTGGTCGACCGTCTCGGCCATCGACGTGCCTGCCTGTTGCAGGGTCGTGCCGGACCCGGCGGCCTGCGTGAGCCAGTCCCGCAGCTGTTCGCCGACGAGCGGGATCCGTCCGGCCTGTTCGCCCGCCCCGGTGAGGGCGTCGCCCACCGACCGCCCCGCCGAGGTGATCGAGTCGGCCGGTGCGCGCAGCCCTTCGACGACGTCGTGGACCTGGCGCCCGGCATACGCCCAGAAGCCGGTCCACAGGAGCACGAGGACGTCTGACAGGAGCTGCCGGGTGCGGCGGCCTGGGCTGTCTGCATAGAGCTTCATGGCGCCTCTCCATCGGGGTGGAGCCCAACCTAGGACACGGCCGCCGCGCCCGGCCGACGCAGACATCACCTACCTGTCAAGAGGTGTGTCAGTGCGTGGCTAGAGTGGGCTCGCCGGTCACAGTCGACCGGCCGCCACCCCCGTCGGCGCAACTCGGACAAGGAAGTGCTAGCGCATGAAGGTCGGCATCCCTCGCGAGGTCAAGAACCACGAGTACCGCGTGGCCATCACCCCTTCCGGGGTCCACGAGCTCACCGAGCACGGCCACGACGTCCTCGTCGAGAAGGACGCCGGCGTCGGCTCGCAGATCAGCGACGAGGACTTCGTCGCCGCCGGGGCACGCATCATCGGTTCCGCCGACGACGTCTGGGGCGAGGCCGACATGGTGCTCAAGGTCAAGGAGCCCGTGGCCGAGGAGTACCACCGGATGCGCGAGGGCCTGACCCTCTTCACCTACCTGCACCTGGCGGCCGACAAGCCGCTCACCGAGGAGCTCGTGGCTCGGAAGGTCACCGGCATCGCGTACGAGACGGTGCAGCTGCCCTCCGGGGGCCTGCCGCTGCTCTACCCCATGTCGGAGGTGGCCGGCTGTCTCGCGCCGCAGGTCGGCGCCCACGCGCTCATGCGCGCCCAGGGCGGCCGCGGCGTCCTGATGGGCGGCGTCGGTGGCGTGGCCAACGCCAAGGTCGTCATCCTCGGCGCCGGCGTCTCGGGCCAGAACGCCGCCAACATCGCGCTCGGCATGGGGGCCGACGTCACGCTGCTCGACACCGACCTCGACAAGCTGCGGATGTCCTTCTGGCGCTACGACAACCAGGTGCACGGCCTGGCGTCGTCCAAGCTGACCATCCAGCAGCAGGTGCTGGAGGCCGACATGGTCATCGGGGCCGTGCTCATCCCGGGTGCCGCGGCTCCCAAGCTGATCTCGAACGAGCTGGTCTCCGCGATGAAGCCGGGTTCCGTGCTCGTCGACATCGCCATCGACCAGGGCGGCTGCTTCGAGGACAGCCACCCCACGACACACGCCGACCCGACCTACCGCGTGCACGACTCGGTGTTCTACTGCGTGGCCAACATGCCCGGCGCGGTGCCCAACACCTCGACGTACGCCCTGACCAACTCCACGCTGCCGTATGCCGTGAAGCTGGCCAACCTGGGGTGGCGCGACGCGCTGCGCGCCGACCGCGCCCTCGGCCTCGGCCTCAACACCCACGACGGGCACGTCACCTACGCCGGCGTCGCCGAGGCGCACGGCATGTCCTCCGTCACTGTCGAGGAGGCCCTGTCCTGACCCAGCACGTCACCACCGAGCCACCTGCGGCGCGTCTCTCACGTCTCGAGCGGGACGTCCGCGGGTGGCTCGACCACGTCCGGGTCGAGAAGGGCGCCTCGGACAACACCTTGAAGTCCTACGCACGCGACCTGCGTGGCTACTCGGCATTCCTCGCCGCCCGTGGCATCGCCGACGCCGGTGGCGTCAGGGAGGTCGACGTCACCGACTTCCTCGCGTCGCTGCGAGAGCGGGGCCTCGCGGCCTCCTCCGCGGCCCGGACGCTCGTCGCGGTCCGGGGCTTCCACCGCTTCCTCGCCCTCGAGGGTGAGGTGATGACCGACCCGGCCGCCAACGTCGCCCCGCCGAAGCCGCCCGCACGCCTGCCGAAGGCCATCCCTGTCGAGGCCGTGGAGCGCCTTCTCGCGGCCTCGTCGGTGGGCGACACGCCCGAGGCGCTGCGTGACCGTGCACTCCTCGAGATCCTCTACGGCGTGGGCGCCCGCATCAGCGAGGCCGTCGGTCTCGACGTCGACGACCTCGACACGGACGGCGCCGACGGCCGAGCCGGCGCGACCGGGGGCCGCGGGGGCGTCGGCTCGGTGCGACTGCGCGGCAAGGGCGGCAAGGAACGCGTCGTCCCGGTCGGCCGCTACGCCGTGGAGGCCGCCGCGGCATACCTCGTGAGGGGCCGTCCGGCCCTCGCCACGCACGGGAAAGGGGGGCCGGCGCTGTTCCTCAACCAGCGCGGAGCCCGGTTGTCGCGGCAGTCCGCCTGGGGGATCATCCAGCGCGCGGCGGCGCGCGCCGACCTCCAGCACGTCTCGCCCCACACGCTGCGGCACTCGTTCGCGACCCACCTGCTCGACGGCGGCGCCGACGTCCGAGTCGTCCAGGAGCTGCTGGGACACGCCTCGGTGACGACGACGCAGATCTACACGATGGTCTCGGTGCACCGCCTCCGAGAGGTCTATGCGGGCGCCCACCCACGTGCCCGCTGATAAGGTCACACGTGATCAGCGAGAGGCTGACCGCAGCATCTCAGGGGCAAGGCCGAGCGGAGTGGAACACCCGGTGAACGAGGAGTCACACGAGACCATGCAGTCGGAGCCGTCCGAGGACCTCGCGCCGGCCCGCCACGACGCCTCCCGTGACGCCCTTCGGGTCGCGCACCTGCCCGGCACCGAGTCCGCCGGCACCGCTGGGCTCGGACCGACCGGCCGCCCACTGCCCGACTTCCCGCATCCGGCGCCGCTGCAGAGCCACGGCCCCGCCCGCGTCATCGCCATGTGCAACCAGAAGGGCGGCGTCGGCAAGACGACGACCACCATCAACCTCGGTGCGGCGTTGGCAGAGCTCGGCCGCAAGGTCCTCGTGATCGACTTCGACCCGCAGGGCGCACTGTCCGTGGGTCTCGGGGTCAATGCCCAGGAGCTCGACACGACGATCTACAACCTCCTCATCGAGCGCGGCCACGAGATCCACGAGGTCATCCAGCAGACGCGCACCCCCAACCTCGACCTTGTGCCGGCCAACATCGACCTGTCGGCGGCGGAGGTCCAGCTCGTCGGCGAGGTCGCCCGCGAGCAGATCCTCTCGCGCGTGCTGCGGCCCGTCCTCGACGAGTACGACGTCATCCTCATCGACTGCCAGCCCTCGCTCGGCCTGCTCACCGTCAACGCGCTGACCGCGTCGCACGGCGTCATCATCCCGCTCGAGTGCGAGTTCTTCGCGATGCGCGGCGTGGCCCTGCTCATCGACACGATCGACAAGATCACCGACCGGCTCAACCCGCGCCTGCAGGTCGACGGCATCCTCGCCACGATGTACGACAGCCGCACCCTGCACAGCCGCGAGGTCGTGCGCTCGGTCGTCGACCACTTCGGCGACCAGGTCTTCCACACCGTCATCAGCCGCACGGTCAAGTTCCCCGACGCCACCCTCGCGGCCGAGCCCATCACGTCCTACTCGTCCGAGCACTCCGGTGCCAACGCCTACCGTCAGCTCGCCCGCGAGCTCGTCGCGCGCGGCGGCGCAGCCTGATCCGCAGTGCGCTGATGGCCGAGCAGGACACCGTCGACCGGAGCGCGGTCGACGTCGACGACGCTGCCATGGGCTCCTCGGACCCAGCGGTGGGTTCGATGAGCGCGGACGGCTCGGACGCCGTGGCCCCGCCGCCCGAGCTGACGCCGGGAGGCATCATCACGCGGCGTGCGGCGACGCCGTTCGAGGTGCACCTCGACGTCTTCTCCGGTCCTTTCGACCTGCTCCTCGGCCTCATCAGCAAGCACAAGCTCGACATCACCGAGGTGGCCCTCGCGAAGGTCACCGACGAGTTCGTCGCGCACATCAAGGCGGCCCAGGCCATCGACAGCGACTGGGACCTCGGCCAGGCGTCGGAGTTCCTGCTCATCGCCGCCACGCTGCTCGACCTCAAGGCCTCGCGCCTGCTGCCGCAGTCGGGCCCGCAGGACGACGAGGACCTCGCCCTCATCGAGGCGCGCGACCTGCTCTTCGCGCGGCTGCTGCAGTACCGCGCGTACAAGCAGATCGCGGCCACGTTCCGCGAGCGGATGGCGACGGCAGGTCGCATCACGCCGCGGCAGGCCGGTCTCGAGCCGGAGTTCGCGACCCTGCTCCCGGAGCTCGTCATCGCCGTGACCCCGGAGCAGTTCGCGATGATCGCGGCGCGGGCCATGACGCCGAAGATCCCGCCGACCGTCGGTCTCGACCACCTCCACGCGCCGCAGGTGAGCGTGCGGGAGCAGGCCGCGATCATCGTCAGGCGGCTGCGCAGCCGCGGCCAGGTCTCGTTCCGCAGCCTCGTGGCCGACGCCGACAGCACCCTCGTGATCGTCGCCCGATTCCTCGCCCTGCTCGAGCTCTTCAAGGAGGCGGCCATCGCCTTCGAGCAGGCCGAGGCCCTCGGCGAGCTCGACATCCGCTGGACCGGCACCGAGGCGGGCGACATCGCGATCGACGACGAGTTCGACGAGGAACCGGACGCCACCGACAGCGGCGCGAACGACGAACCGAACGACGAACCGAACGACGAGCCGGCGCACGAGCCGGCGCACGAGCCGGCGCACGATGACGCAGCACGGCACGATACGGGCGGCGAGGCCGCCCCAGTGACAGGAGCAGATGATGAGTGACCAGTCGGCGCAGGGGCCCGACGCGACCGTCGAGCCAGAGGTGCTCGACGAGCGCGAGGGTGCCGACGAGCAGATCGCCTTCGACATCAACGACTTCCCGGGTGGAGCCCGCTCAGCTCTGGAGGCGGTGCTGATGGTCGTCGACGAGCCGGTCACGGAGGTCGCCCTCGCATCCGCCCTCGAGCTGCCCGTGGAGGACGTGCGCAGCCATCTGGACGGCCTCGAGGAGGAGTATGCCGCCGCGCAGCGCGGGTTCACCCTGCGCAGCGTCGCCGGCGGGTGGCGCGTCTACAGCCGCGCCGACTTCGCGCCGGTCGTGGAGAAGTTCGTCCTCGACGGTCAGCAGGCCAAGCTCACCCAGGCCTCGCTCGAGACGCTGGCCGTCATCGCCTACCGGCAGCCGGTCTCGCGCGCCCGGGTCAGTGCCGTCCGCGGTGTGAACGTCGACGGCGTGGTGCGTACGCTCGTGTCACGAGGCCTCATCGAGGAGGTCGAGGACGTGGGGGAGAGTGGCGCAGTGCTCTACCGCACGACGCCCTACTTCCTCCAGCGGATGGGGCTCTCCTCGCTCGACGACCTCCCGGCGCTGGCGCCGTACCTACCGGACGCCGACGTCATCGACGAGCTCATCGAGGAAGGACACGCATGAGCGAGTACTCCAGGTCCCCCCGTCAGCCCCGCAGGAAGGGCACGGGTGCGTCGGGCGGTCCAGGCGGCACGGGCCGTTCCGGCGCCGCCCCTCGCGGGCCCAAGGCCGGCACGGGTGCTGGACGGGTCGGTAAGGGCGGCAAGTCCGCGGGCCCCAGCTTCGCCGGCACGACCCGGCCCAGCCAGCCGACGAGGCTGCCCGACCGCAAGGCGGTGCCGCAGATCGACGTGCACGACCCCGAGGGGGTGCGCCTCCAGAAGCTCATGGCCGCGGGCGGCGTCGGGTCGCGCCGCGTCTGCGAGAACCTCATCGAGCAGGGCCGCGTCGAGGTCGACGGCCAGGTCGTCACCGAGCTGGGCGTCCGGATCAACGCGCGCACCCAGGTCGTCCACGTCGACGGCGTCCGCGTCAACCTCGACGAGGAGCGTGTCTACCTCGCCTTCAACAAGCCCAAGGGCGTCGTCACGACGATGCACGACGAGCTGGGCCGGATCTCCCTGGCCGACTACGTCGGCAACCGCGAGGAGCGCCTCTTCCACGTCGGGCGCCTGGACGCCGACACCGAGGGCCTGCTCCTGCTCACCAACGACGGGGATCTCGCGCACCGGCTCCAGCACCCGGCATACGGCGTCCTCAAGACGTACGTCGCGACGATCCGCGGGCCGGTGCAGCGTGACGTCGGCAAACGCCTGCGTGACGGCGTCGAGCTCGAGGACGGTCCCGTCAGCGTCGACTCCTTCCGCATCGTCGACCACCAGCCCGGCAGGGCCATGGTCGAGGTGGTGCTCCACGAGGGCCGCAAGCATGTCGTGCGCCGCATGCTCGAGGCGGTCGGGCACCCCGTCCTCGAGCTCGTCCGCACCGAGGTCGGGCCGATCCGGCTCGCCGACCTCAAGTCCGGCCGTATGCGCCGGCTCAACAAGGCGGAGATCGGGGCCCTCTACAAGGCAGCAGGTCTGTGATCCGGACGTCCCGTCCGTGCCGTGACGCCCTCGCTACGCTGGCGAGGTGACCACGCACGTCCGCATCGTCGGAGCAGGCCTGATCGGCACGAGCCTCGGAATCGCTCTGTCCGACAAGGGTTTTCGGGTGACCATCGAAGACCCGTCCCCGACGGCGGTGCTGCTCGCGCGTGACCTGCGCGCTGGTGACATCGCCGACGAGGCGGCCGGCGCGCCTGACGTCGTCGTCGTCGCGGCGCCGCCGGACGTCGCCGCCGACGTCGTCGTGCACGCTCTGAGCCGCTGGCCCGAAGCCGTCGTCACCGACGTGGCGTCCGTCAAGGAGTCCGTGCTGCGCGTCGTCCTCGACTCGGGGGCCGACGCCAGCCGCTACGTCGGCTCGCACCCCATGGCCGGACGCGAGCGCTCGGGGGCGGCCGCAGCCCGCGCGGACCTCTTCGACGGTCGTGCCTGGGTGGTCGTGCCGCACGAGGCGTCCACCGCCGCCGCCGTACGCCGGGTCCGCGAGCTCGCGACCGAGGTCGGGGCCGCCGTGCGCGTCATGCCCGCCCACGAGCACGACGAGGCCGTCGCGGCCGTCTCACACGTGCCGCAGCTCGTCGCGAGCATCATCGCGGCCTGCCTGCGCGAGCTTCCGGAGTCGGCTGTCGGCCTCGCGGGCCAGGGCCTGCGCGACGTCACCCGCATCGCGGCCAGCGACCCGCGTCTCTGGACCCAGATCCTCGCGGGCAACGCACCGGCCGTGCGCGACGTCCTGCGGCAGGTCCGCGCCCAGGTCGACGACGTCGTGGGTGCCCTCGACGGTCTGGTCGACGCCGACGGAGAGGGGTCGCTCGGCACCCTGAGCCGGGTCCTCGAGGCCGGCAACCTCGGCCACGCGCGGATCCCGGGCAAGCACGGCTCGGCGCCGGCTGCGTACGACGTCGTGTCGGTCGTCGTGCCCGACGAGCCCGGCTCGCTCGCCCGGCTGCTCACCGACGTCGGCAACGCCGGCATCAACCTCGAGGACCTGCACCTCGAGCACGGCCTCGGGCAGGCCGTCGGCATCGCCGAGATCTCGGTCGTGCCGGCCTCCGTCGAGCCCCTGCGCACCGAGCTCGAGCGTCTCGGCTGGCGCGTTCATGACTGACCCGGGGCGCGTCGGGGAGGCCGTGGGCCCACCATGGTCAGGCACTATCCTCGAGCGCATGCCTGTCACCCCCGAGGAGCATCTGTCCGGTTTCGTCGTCGCCATCGACGGCCCCTCGGGCTCCGGCAAGTCGAGCGTCAGCAAGCAGGTCGCGCGCAGGCTCGGCTACGGCTTCCTCGACACCGGTGCGATGTACCGGGCCCTCACCTGGTGGTCCCTGCACGAGGGTGTCGACCTCACCGATGCCGACGCCGTCACGGCTGCGGCCCAGCGCTTTCCGCTCCTGATCGGCACCGACCCCGACGCGTCGGTGGTCGAGGTCGACGGCATCGACGTGTCCGCGGCGATCCGCGAGACCCGCATCTCGACCAACGTCTCGGCCGTTGCCGCGATCATCCCGGTCCGCGAGATCCTGCGGCTGCTCCAGCGTCGCCTCATCTCCGAGGCCGGACGAGCCAGAGGCGGCGTCGTCGCCGAAGGACGCGACATCACGACCGTCGTCGCCCCGGACGCCCCGGTCCGGATCCTGCTCACCGCCTCGGAGGAGGCCCGCCTGGCCCGCCGCTCCAAGGAGCTGCACGGCGCCGCCGACGCCGATGCCGTCGCCGCGACCCGCTCGCAGATCGTCGACCGCGACAGGGCCGACTCCGCCGTGTCGGAGTTCACCGTCGCTGCCGACGGCGTCACGACGATCGACACGTCACACCTGGACTTCGAGGGCTCGGTCGAGGCGGTCCTCTCGGTGGTCGAGGGGGCTAGGGCATGAACCAGGCGGTCGCTCCCCACCCGAACCGGGCTCGGATCGGCCGCCCGATCGGCAAGTTCATCTTCAGCACGCTCTACCGCGGTGCCGCTCTGCACCCCGAGCGGGTTCCGATGACCGGGCCCGTCATCCTCGTGGCCAACCACGCGGCATTCCTCGACGGTCCGCTCGTCTTCGGCCTTTCGCCGCGCCCCGTCAGCTTCCTCGTCAAGCAGGAGGCGTTCTCCGGCTTCTGGGGCTGGACGATCAACGCGGTCGGCCAGATCCCCATCGACCGCACGGTCGGCGACCGGGCCGCCCTGGCCGCCGCGACGGTGGTGCTCGAGCGTGGGGGAGCAGTCGGCATCTTCCCGGAGGGCAACCGCGGCTCCGGCGAGGTGGAGCAGGTCAACTCCGGCGCCGCGTGGATCGCGCTGCGTACCCACGCCCAGATCGTCCCGGTCGCCGTCCTGGGTACGCGTGTCCCGGGCGCCACCAAGGACGACTGGCCGGCGTTCCGGTCGCGGCTGCTCGTCGACTTCGGCGACCCGTTCGCACTCACCGTCGACCCCGCGGTCCCGGGTCGCGACCGCCTCCGCCTGGCCACCGAGCAGCTGCGCGACGCCCTCGCGTCACATGTACGCCGCTCGCGGGTGGAGAATGGTTCCTCACCAGACGTTCACTGATTCGAGGACACCGTGACTGACGAGACCGCCCGCCCCATCGACGAGGGCGCTCCGATCTCGACCGCCGACCCCTCCGTCGACGACACCTCCGTGGAGCGCGCCCTGCGCGCCGGGCTCGACGACTTCGAGCTGAGCCCCGAGGACCAGGCCCTGCTCGACGCCGAGGGGCCGTATGCCGCCGACTCCGCCGAGCAGGGACCGCTTCCCGTCGTCGCCGTGGTCGGCCGCCCCAACGTCGGCAAGTCGAGCCTGGTCAACCGCATCCTGCGCCGCCGCGAAGCCGTCGTCGAGGACGTCCCCGGCGTGACCCGCGACCGCGTCTCCTACGAGGCGGAGTGGGGCGGCCGCCGCTTCACGGTCGTCGACACGGGCGGGTGGGAGGCCGACGCCACAGGCATCCACCTGCGTGTCGCAGAGCAGGCCGAGATCGCAGTCGACCTCGCCGACGTCGTCATGTTCGTCGTGGACGCGACCGTCGGCGCCACCGACGACGACGAGGCCGTCGTCAAGCTCCTGCGCCGCTCGGGCAAGCCGGTCGTGCTCGTCGCCAACAAGGTCGACGACCAGCGTGGCGAGGCCGATGCGGCCATGTTGTGGAACCTGGGGCTCGGCCAGCCCTGGCCGGTGTCGGCCGTGCACGGCCGCGGCAGCGGCGACGCCCTCGACGCCGTGCTCGAGGTGCTGCCCGACTTCTCCGCCCACGGCGCGTATGCGCAGGGTGGACCACGGCGCGTCGCGCTCATCGGGCGCCCCAACGTCGGCAAGTCCAGCTTGCTCAACCGGCTGGCCGGCTCCGACCGCGTCGTCGTCGACGACGTCGCCGGCACGACCCGCGACCCCGTCGACGAGCTCATCGAGCTCGGCGGAAAGACCTGGCGGTTCGTCGACACGGCCGGCATCCGACGACGGGTGCACCAGACGCGCGGCGCCGACTTCTACGCGTCGCTGCGCACGCAGACGGCACTCGAGAAGGCGGAGGTGGCGGTGGTGCTCATCGACGCCGAGGAGCCGATCGCCGAACAGGACGTCCGCGTCGTGCAGCAGGTGATCGACGCCGGCCGCGCACTCGTCATCGCGTACAACAAGTGGGACCAGCTCGACGAGGAGCGGCGCTACTACCTCGAGCGCGAGATCGAGAAGGAGCTCGTCCAGGTGCCGTGGGCCCCGCGGGCCAACATCTCGGCCCTCACCGGCCGCCACATGGACCGCCTCGTGCCGGCCATCGAGACCGCCCTCGAGTCATGGGACACCCGCATCCCGACGGCTCGGCTCAACGCGTTCCTCGGCGAGGTCGTGGCCGCGCACCCGCACCCGGTACGTGGCGGCAAGCAGCCCCGCATCCTCTTCGCCACCCAGGCGTCGACCCGCCCGCCGCGTTTCGTGGTGTTCGCGTCCGGCTTCATCGAGGCCGGCTACCGCCGCTTCATCGAGCGTCGTCTGCGCGAGCAGTTCGGTTTCGAGGGCACCCCGATCGAGGTGTCGGTGCGGGTGCGCGAGAAGCGCCGGCGCTGACCCCGACCACAAAGGGGGCCGATTGGGACGAGCGGCCCACCGTGCGCTAGGGTTTCGATCGCCCCAAGGGGCATCGGGCTGTGGCGCAGCTTGGTAGCGCACTTGACTGGGGGTCAAGGGGTCGCAGGTTCAAATCCTGTCAGCCCGACCGATGTGATGTCTCAGGACATCGGCGACAGTGGCCCTACGGAAACGTAGGGCCACTGTTGTTTTGTCTGGGCTGTTGTGGCTGGTAGTCGCGGCTGGGGTCGAGGGTCAGCTCGCGCAGGATCTCGCCGGTGGCGTGTCGACGATGGTGATGTCGAGGTCTTGGACCAGGAGCCGGACGTAGGTTCCGGCGTGGGTTCGGCCGATGCCGATGTGGTGCAGGCGGCCGTTGTGGCGCAGGGTGAGGTTGCCGGTCTTGGAGACCTTGTCCTGGCGGACTCGGTCGTGGGTGTCGCTGTGGCGCTCGCCCGGGGTGGCTTTGGGTCGTGTCGTGTAGGCGGCGCTGGGGGTGGCCCGGTGCTGGAGCGAGCGGTGTGGGCGGCGGTGGTTGTACTCGTCGGTGAAGGTGTCGAGCAGTGCCTGCAGCGCGGTGATCGTGGCGGGCTGTCGGGGTTGGGCGCGGAGCCACTTCTTCAGGGTCTGCTGGAAACGTTCGACCTTGCCGCAGGTGGTGGGGTGGCTGGGGCGGGAGTTCTTCTGGGTGATCCCGAGCCGGCGTAGCTCGACCTCGAGCCGGGTCCGGCCGCCGCGGCCGCCGGCGAACCGGACGGTGTAGACCATGCCGTTGTCGGTGAGGGTGGAGGCCGGGTAGCCGTGCTCGGCGGCGGCGGTGGTGAAGGTGTCCAGCACGATCGGGCCGGTGATCCGGTGATGAGCGGTGACGTGCAGGGCGTACCGGGAGTGGTCATCGAGCCACGTGATGATCTCGACGTCGGCGCCGGTGGTGAGGCGGTAGTGGGTGAAGTCGGACTGCCAGGTCTCGTTCGGCTGCTCGGCCTCGAAACGGATGTAGGAAGACTTGGGTCGTTTGCTCGGGTCGGGGGTGACCGTGGCATGGCGCACCAGGATGCGGTGGGCCGTGGCGCGCGAGATCACGACCCGGTGGTGGCGGCGCAGGTGCCAGCACAGCGTGTCCGCGCCGGCGTCGAGGCCGGCGTCGGCCAGTTCCTTGCGTAACCGCAGGACGAGCTCGACGGTCGCGTCCGGGATGGCGCTCGGGCTGGTGAGCGGGCGACGCGACCTGGGCTCGAACGCGGCCTCGCCCTCGTCGTCGTACCGGGCCTTGAGCCGGTATACCCAAGACCGGTGCACCCCGTACCGAGCGGCCACCTCGGAGACCGTCTGACCTTCAGTGAGCAGGGCCGTGATCACCAGTCGCGCCTTTGACATGGCTGAGCATCAGCCCCACCCGACACTGTCGCCGATGACCCGAGACAGCCTGTCGCCGATGTCTTGAGACACCTGTCGCGGATGTCCTGAGCCAGCACACTGTCAGCCCGACCGATCGGGCCCTGATCTGCTTCGGCAGGTCAGGGCCCGTCTTCATGCCCCACGTGAGCCGTCGGCCTAGGTGGTGAACTCCACCACGTCAGCGCAGAAGTCGCGGCCCTCGGAGTCGTTGCGTCCGGTGGAGTCGCGAACGACCCGGAACGAGTCGGGAACCTCTTCGTCGTCGTCAGGGTTGCCCGGGGTGCCGTTGTAGTCCAGCTCGAACGCGAACCGGAACTGGCCAGGATCCTTGAGCACCAGCTTGCCGTTCTGGTCGTAGTAGCGGGCACCGCCCGAGACGAACACGGTGATCGTGATGGTGCCGTCACCGTTGTCGACGATGCTGTGGTCCCTCCCGTTGGCGGTGAAGATCTGGCTGAACGTGCCGCCGGTGTTCAGGTTGGTCCACGCGATCGTCCCGTGCACGCTGTCCCGGAAGTACGGGAACGGGTGCTGGGAGCCGCGCTGGTTGAACAGGAAGCTGCCGGACACGTCGACGTCTTCTCGGACCGGTGTGCCGTCGCAGTCGAAGAAGTTCGTGGCAACGTCGTGGAAGCGGCCCTTGTCCAGCGGCGCGGCGGTCGCGGGTGTGCTGGTGGCCAGGACTCCGGCGACCAGCCCGGTGATGACAATTGCGGAACGACTCCTCATGGGACCCTCCAACTGAAGACCCCGAGTGTGGTGAACCCCCGGGATCCGTCCTAGCACAAGGAGGGCGTTCGAATCCCGGTTTTGCGCATCTGCCCGGGGCGCCTGCGCAGCCGAAGCCCGGCAGCGTCCGTGCTGGGCCTCACGTGGTCCGCGCCAGTTCGAGAAGCGGACCCGGCAACGGCCTACGTCCTTTGCAGTACAGCCCGACGTTCCGACGTAACTACGCTCCCGTTGAGCGATAACACGTAGCTCTCCCCGCGCCTGCCACTGCAGGCCGTCGCCGAACGGGGGCAGAAATGACAAGTCGAATCGTCAAGGCAGGCGCCACTTCCCGGCTGCTTGTGGCCATCCTCGCGCTCGTCGTCGCGGGCTTCACGGTGCTTCAGATGAAGGACACCGCTGTCGAGCCCGCGCCCGAGTTCGCCCCCGTCACGGTCGAGGTGCAGTCCGAGGCGCTGGGCCTGTCGGCACAGGAGGTCGAGGACCTCGTCACGGTCCCGCTCGAGTCCAACCTCCTGAGCGGCGTCGCGTGGGTCGACCAGATGCGGTCGTCGTCCATCCCTGGCCTGTCCTCGATCATCATGACGTTCGAGGACGGGACCGACCCGATCCGCGCACGGCAGGTGGTGCAGGAGCGCCTCACGCAGGGCGCCCTGCTCACCAACGCCGCGAAGGCTCCCGTGATGCTCCAACCGACCTCGTCGGCGAACCGCGTCATGATGATCGGCCTTTCCGCCCGGGACCAGTCGCTCGTCGACCTGTCGGTGCTCTCCCGATGGACCCTGCGTCCCAAGCTCATGAGCGTCGAGGGCGTCGCCAACGTCACGGTGTGGGGCATGCGCGACCGCCAGCTCCAGGTCCAGGCGGACCCGGCCCGGATGCAGCAGCACGGCGTCACCCTCGACGAGCTGATCGCGACGACGGGCAACGCCCTGTGGGTGTCCCCCCTCAGCTTCCTCGAGGCATCGACCCCTGGCCGGGGCGGCTTCCTCGACCTGCCGCAACAGCGGGTCAACGTCCAGCACGTCTCACCCATCACGAACGCCGGCGCGCTGGGGCGCATCGCCGTCGAGGGATCGACCGGCACGCCGATCACCCTGTCCGACGTCGCCGACATCGTCGAGGCGCCCCCGACGATCATCGGCGACGGCATCGTGGCTGACACCTCGGGCCTCGTGCTCGTTGTCGAGAAGCAGCCGGGGGCGAGTACTGCCGAGGTCAGCGAAGGGATCGAGGACGCCCTTGCCGCACTCGCCGTGGGCCTGCCCGGGGTCACGATGGACGCCTCGCTCTACCGCCCGGCCGACTACGTCTCCGGCGTCGGCCGCAACCTCGCCCTGGCCGCGCTGCTCACCCTGCTACTGGTCGTGCTGGGCTCTGCCCTGCTCTACCGATCCTGGCGACCCGTCGTCACGGTGGCTTCCACCGTCGCGTTGTCGCTCCTGGCCGGCTGGCTCGTCCTCTGGCTCCTCGACACACCCATGAACCTCGTCGCGCTCACCGGTCTGGCGGCCGGCACGGTCCTCGCGATCGCGCAGGGCGTTGCGGCCGTCCACGGCCTGGCGGGTGCGCCGCGCGAGCTTCCGCCGGTCGAACGGGTCGGCAACGCGTACAGCAGCGTCGGGGTCAACGCCGTGTACACGACCGTGGCAGCCGTGCTGCTGGCGTTGCCGGTGTTCACGTTGGAGGGCCGGGCCGGCGCCTTCTTGCCGGAGGCCGCCAAGGGTTTCCTTCTGGCCACAGCCAGTTCGCTCCTCGTCGCCCTGCTCGTCGCCCCCGGCATCGCCGCGCTCATCCCACCGCCGAGCTCCGCGAGGACGCTTGTGCCACACGGGGTGTCCTCACGCCTGTCCGGCGCCACCCGCCGCGTCTCCTCCTCCGCTGTGGTCCTCATCGCCGTCATCGCGGTCGGGATCGCGGGCTCAGCCGCCGTGGCGGTCGGTGTGGACCTTCAGACACGCCCCACCTACCACGAGGGAACCCTCGTCCTACGGGCCACGGCCCCGGAAGGCACATCACCCCAAGCCTTGACGCGCACGCTCGGATCGCTGGCGGCTCAGGTGCGCGGCCTCGACGGCGTGGCCGGTGTTGGGGGCCATGTCGGCCGCGCCGTCACGGGAGATCGCGTCGGCGGCGCGAACTCCGGAGAGCTGTGGATCACGCTCGACGACGAGGCCGATCGCGACGCGGTCGCGGCCGCCGCGACGGATGCCGCGCGATCGGTGGGAGACCTCAACCCGTCGATCGGCACGTTCCTCGACGGTCGGCTCGACTCCATCCTCCCGGAACCCGATGGCGGGCTGGTCGTGTCGGTGTACGGTCCGGCTCCGGACACCCTGCGGGCCAGCGCCAGGAGCGCGCTCGACGTCGTGTCCCGAACGGATGGTGTGAGCGGCGCTCGACTGGTCGAGGCCCCCACGGAGCAGAACATCCAGATCACCGTGGACCTCGCGAAGGCAGAGGCCCTGGGGATGACGCCGGGCGACGTCCGGCGCCAGGCCGCCACGCTCGTGGGAGGACTCGAGGTCGGCGCGATCTTCGAGCAGCAGAAGGTCTTCGACGTGCAGGTGTGGACTCCTGAGGAGCTCCGCAACAGCACGGACAAGATCCGGCAGCTCCCGATCGACACGCCCAGCGGTGCTCGGGTCCGGCTCGGCGACGTCGCCACGATCGCCGTTTCGGAGCAGCCGACGGTCATCGACCGTGAGGCCGTGCAGCGCCGTCTGGACATCGTCGCCGAGATCTCCAGCGGCGGCGTCCGGGACGCGGTCGCCTCGAACCTCGCGGCCATGCGGCTTCCCGCGGAGTACCACGCAGAGGTCCGCGACGAGGGGGCGGCCATCGCCGACAACCAGCGCGACGTCCTCCTCTATGCCGTCGCGGCGGTCCTCGGCGTCTTGCTCCTGCTCCAGGCGGCGACCCGCAACTGGTGGACGTCCGTCGCGGCCACGGCTGCCGTCCCGCTCGGCATGCTCGGTGGGTTCCTCGGAGCGCTGCTCGTCGGCAGCCTGACCATCGGGGCGCTCACGGGGTTGCTCGCGCTTGCGGTCGTCGGCGTGCACAACGCCCTGACGGTCATCCGGCTGGCACGAGCTCGCGCGGACCGCGCGACGGAGAACGGCACCCTCGCGTCGACCGCCGGTGCAGTGCTGCCGGCGGCGGCGCTCACCTTCCTCGTCGGGCTCGGTGTCGCACTGCTCGGCGACCGGGCAGGTCTCGAGGCCCTCACGGACCTCGCCATCGTCATGGCCGGCGGTGCCCTGACGACGGGGATCGTGTCGACGGTGGTCCTCCCGGCGATCGCGGCCCGATACGGCAGCCGTGAAGAGGCCCCCGACGACCCCTCCTACCAGGCCGCCATCTACGAACCCGTGGGTGTCGGCAGCCATGCGTAGGGCCCAGTGGGTTCCGACCCTCGTCGTCGCCGCTGTCATCGCCACGATGCCCGCCGCCTGCGCCACGGTCGAGCCGACCGTGCATGAGCCGCAGCCGGCCGTCTCGATCGCCGACGGAGAGGATGAGTCGGCGCCGAAGTCCCTGACGTTGACCTCTGAGGCCGTCCGTCGGCTTGAGCTTCTCACCGTGGTCGTCGACAACCCCGCGTCGGTGCCGTACTCCGCGGTCGTCTACGACAAGAAGGGCGAGCCGTGGGTGTACACGAACCCACACGACCGCACCTTCATCCGGGTCCCCCTGACGATCGACCGCGTGCAGGGAGAGACCGCCACCGTGTCCGACGGGCCTCCGGCGGGCACTCGGATCGTCACACAAGCGGTCATCAAGCTCTACGGCGCCGAAAACGGCGTCGGCGGCGGGCACTAGGAGGTCAGGCCATGATGCGTCGCATCCTCACGGTGAGCCTCCGGTTCCGTTACATCGCCGTGGCGGCGTCGATGGCCATGCTCATCATCGGTGGGCTGCAGCTGCGAGAGACCCGCATCGACGTCTTCCCCGAGTTCGCGCCCCCACGCGTCGAGGTGCAGACCGACGCGCTGGGGCTGTCCGCCCAGGAGGTCGAAGAGCTCATCACCGTCCCGATGGAGCAGGGCCTCAACGGGATGCCGGGCCTGGAGACGCTGCGCTCCAAGTCGATCCCGCAGCAGTCCTCGATCGAGCTCATCTTCGCCAAGGGGACCGACGTCATCGAGGCCCGGCGCCTCGTGGCGGAACGACTCCAGACCCTGACACCGACGTTGCCCAGCTGGGCGACCCCGCCGGTCGTGCTGCAGCCCCTGTCAGCGACGAGCCGCGTCATGAAGATCGGCGTCCGCTCCGACTCGCTCGACCTCATCGACCAGGCGACGTTGGTGCGCTACAAGATCCGCCCGAAGCTCATGTCGCTGCCCGGCGTCGCGAACGTCGCCGTGTGGGGCATGCGCAAGAACCAGTGGCAGATCCAGATCGACCCCGAACGCATGCGGGCCGCCGGCGTCACGCTGGACGAGGTGATGTCCGCAGCGTCGGCAGGCACGGACGCGGGCCTGCTCAAGCACCGCACCGGCACCAAGATCGGCACCGGCGGCTCCGTCGACTCCGGCGACCAGCGCCTCGCCGTACAGCACGTGCTGCCCCTCGACTCGGCAGAGTCCATCTCACAGATCGTCGTGAAGCGCGAGGGCGCCCGGACCATCCTCATGGACGACGTGGCCGAGGTCGTCAAGGGCCATCAGCTGCTGCTCGGTGACGCCGTCATCAACGACGGCGAAGGCTTGCTGCTCATCGTGGAGAAGCTGCCGTGGGGCAACACCCTCGACGTCACCCACGCGGTCGAGGAAACCCTTGCCCTGATGCAGCCGGCGCTCGGTGACCTCGAGATCGACACCACCATCTTCCGCCCTGCGAGCTTCGTCGAGCTGGCCATCGAGAACCTGAGCCAGGCACTCACCCTCGGCGTCCTGCTCGTCGCGATCGTGCTCGTGTTCTTCCTGTTCCAGTGGCGCACGGCCGTCATCTCACTCGTCGCGATTCCCTTGTCGCTGGTGGCGGCAGCGCTCGTCCTCCACCATCGGGGCGAGACGACGAACACGATGGTCCTGGCGGGGCTCGTCATCGCCGTCGGGGTGGTCGTCGACGACGCCATCATCGACGTCGAGAACATCGTCCGTCGGCTGCGTGAGCACCGTGCCGCAGGCGGCACCCGGTCGACGGCCTCCATCGTCCTCGAGGCCTCGCTCGAGGTACGCAGCCCGATCGTCTACGCGACGCTCATCATCCTGGCGGCCGCCATCCCGGTCTTCTTCCTCACCGGTCTCATGGGCTCGTTCTTCCAGCCGCTCGCTCTCTCCTACACCCTCGCGGTGACGGCCTCCATGCTCGTCGCCATCACCGTCACACCGGCGATGGCCGTGATCCTGCTCCGCAAGGCCACGCTGCACGCACAACCCCCGCCTCTGGTGCGCTGGACCCAGGCCGGCTACACCCGGCTGCTGCGTCCGACCGTGCGTCGCCCACTCGCGGCATACGCCGTCGTCGTGGCCCTCGTGGCCGGGGGCGCGGTCGTCGTCCCCAGGCTGGGCCAGGACCTGCTTCCCACCTTCCGCGAGCGCGACTTCCTCATGCACTGGGTGCTCGAGCCGAGTGCGTCCTACGACGAGACGATGAGGGTCACGAAGGCGGCGAGCCGGGAGCTGCGCGCGGTCCCCGGGGTACGGAACTTCGGTGCCCACGTCGGGCAGGCGGCCATGGGCGACGAGGTCTACGGGATCTACTTCGTCGAGAACTGGATCAGCATCGACCCCGAGCAGGACTACGAGGAGACGCTCAGCCGCGTCCAGAGCGTGGTCGACGGGTACCCCGGACTGCGGCGTGACGTGCAGACCTACCTCAAGGAACGCATTCGCGAGGTGCTGACCGGCACCGGCGAGGCCGTCGTCGTCCGCGTCTACGGGGACGACCTGGACGTGATCGAGCAGAAGGCGCACGAGATCGAGGAGGCCATCGCCGCCATCCCGGGCGTCAAGGACCCGCACACCGACCTCCAGACCCGAGTCCCGCACCTGGTGGTGCAGGTCGACCTCGACAAGGCGCAGGCCGTCGGCCTGAAGCCCGGCGACGTGCGCCGCCAGGCAGCCGTCTACCTGGCCGCCGAAGAGCTGTCCGACGTCTACCGAAGCGGCAAGTCCTACGACGTCGTGGTGTGGAGCGTGCCGCAGTCGCGCAAGAGCCCTGACCACGTGCGTGACCTGCTCATCGACACCCCGTCCGGTGGCACGGTGCGACTGGCCGACATCGCCAAGGTCGAGATGAAGTCGACGCCGAGCATGATCCGTCGCATCGACGGCTCGCGACGCCTCGACGTCGGCGCGAACGTGGAGGGGCGACCGCTCGCTGACGTCGCCGCAGACGTCAGGGCAGCCGTGGCAAGCGTCCAGATGCCGCTGGGCTACCGCTTCGAGGTCACCGGCGAGGACACCGAGCGCACAGCGGCCTCGCAACGCCTGCAGCTGTTGTCCGGTGTCGCCTTCGTGGTGATCCTCTGCCTGCTGTACGGGTCGTTCCGTCGCTGGAGACTCGCGGTGCTCAGCCTCCTCACGCTCCCGATGGCCCTGGTCGGCGGAGTGCTCGCCGCCTGGCTCACGACCGGCACCATGACGATCGGCTCGTTCGTCGGGCTCTTCACGGTCCTGGGAATCGCGGCCCGCAACGGCATCCTCATGATCAGCCACTGCCAGCACCTCGAAGCAGTCGAGGGCGTGACGTTCGGCCCCGAGCTCGTCGTCCGCGCGGCTCGCGAGCGCCTCGCACCGATCCTGATGACGACGCTCGCCACGGCCCTCGCTCTCGTTCCGCTCGTCGTGATGGGTGACGTGCCCGGTCACGAGATCGAGTACCCCATGGCGATCGTCATCCTCGGCGGTCTCATCACCTCGACGTTGCTCAACCTGTTCGTCGTCCCCTCGCTGTACCTCAGGTTCGGACGTGCCCAGGAGTCGCGGCTCGCCGTGAGGACGACCGAGCCGGTCGTCCTGCCACCGCAGCCGCAGCGGCAGCCTGTGACGACCTGACCCTCGTCCCGCGTCTCCCCACACCGCTCAGGAACGGCGGCGGAAGGTGCCCGACCATGGTCGACGCCCTGTTTAGTGGGCTGCGTGAATCCCTTTGCTCTGCAAGGGCATCCGACATGCAGTGCAAGGACTCCCGTGGTTGCACAAGTGATCCGCAAGGTATCCGCAACGTTGCCCGGGCCCGGGCGATTTCGCCCTTTTCGCATGCCATGGTTCCACCAGCACCACTCCAGCAACCGCAGAAGGAAAGGTCATGGGCGACACCATGCGCACTCACAAGACGAGCTCGAAGAAGAAGACGGCCGCCGTCGTCACCGCCGGTGTGCTCGGGCTGGCGACCGCGGGTGGGGCGTACGCCTACTGGACCACCAACGGTGGTGGCACCGGGACCGCCTCGACCTCGGCCGGATCCGAGAACGTCTTCCTCGTCACGGGCGGCGTCGCGAACGCCATGTTCCCGGGTGACTCGGCCCAGAACGCGACGGCCACCGTCAAGAACACGGCGTCCGAGAACTACCGGATCCAGAGCGTGACGGCCTTCGTCACGACGAACAAGGACGGCTGCACGGGCAGCGACTACAAGCTCAACGGCACGGCCGCTCCGTCGACCGCCGTCACCGCCGTCTCGCTGGGCGTGAGCCCGGTCGACCTCGCCCCGGCCGCCACGACCACCGTCGACTTCACACTCCAGTTCAACAACAAGGCCGCGAACCAGGACGCCTGCAAGGGCGCCGACGTGACGCTTCACTACATCGCGAGCTGACCGAGACCGGGATGGGTGCCGTCTCGACCCCGGCACCCATCCCTTCGTTCCACGCCCAGCAAGGGGCGGCACCGACCGCAGCCAGATCCCACCGGAGGAACCCATGAAGAGGCCCATGACCGCCAGGCAGGCAGCGCTGGCGCTTCTCGGTGTCTTCGTCGCCCTCCTCGTCGCGGTGCACGGGATGCCGACGGCTTGGTCGGGTCCACGGGTCCCCGGCACCAGCCAGGTCATCCAGAACGTCGTCAAGGACACGCCGCCGCCCACCGGATCCTGGGCGGCGAGCGGCTGATGCCGTCCCCGGCGAACCCGCAGACGCGCGCACGCCGTGCCGCAGTGAGCCGCGGCGTGCGCGCCCTTCACGTCTGCGTGCTGTTCGTGACGCTCATGGCGGTCTGCGGCAGCGCGTGGTCGTCCTGGGCATCCCTCGGGGGCGGCTCCGGCGCCGCCATGACAAGCACGCTCGCCGCCCCGACCGGGGTCTCGGGCACCGTCCCCGCAGGTGGCACGAACGTGTCCGTCACCTGGGCGGCCGCCTCGACGGGAGTCGCCGCGGCCGGCTACGTCGTCGTGCGGACCAGTACGGCCAGCGGTGACGACAGCCCCGCGTGCGGCAGCTCTGCGTCGTCTCCGGTCGCGGCGACGTCGTGCACCGACAGCTCGGTCCCCGACGGGACGTACCGCTACTCGGTGGTCGCCGTCCGCGGCGGGTGGACGGCGACAAGCCTCCCCAGTGCCGTCGTGACGGTGCACCTCGCGGTCGCGACGACGACGACCGTGTCGGCGACGCCGAACCCCGCCAACGTCGGGCAGACGGTCACCTACACGGCGACCGTCGTGTCGGCGTCCGGCCAGAGCACGCCGTCCGGAGCCGTCACCTTCCGCGACGCCGGCTCGACCATCTCGTGCGCATCCGGAAGCCAGACCCTCGACGCGTCGGGAGTGGCGACGTGCCGCCTCGCTTATGCCTCCCCGGGGAGCCATGAGGTGACGGCCGCCTACGCCGCATCGGGCTCCTGGGCCGGCTCCACGTCGGCCCCGGTGGTACAGGTCGTCACCAAGCAGTCCCAGACGGTCACCTTCACCTCGACCGCCCCGACGAACGCGACCGTCGGCGGCCCGACCCACACCGTCAGCGCCACGGCGACCTCCGGCCTGGCCGTGACCTTCTCGAGCAGCACGCCCGCGGTCTGCACCGTCAGCGGGACGACCGTCAGCTACGTGGCCGCCGGCACGTGCACGGTCTCCACCGTCCAGTCGGGCAACGTGACGTACGCCGCCGCCCCGCAGGTGTCGCAGTCGTTCACCGTCGCCAGGGCCACCCAGACGGTCACCTTCACCTCGAGCGCCCCGACGAACGCGACCGTCGGCGGCCCGACCCACACCGTCAGCGCCACGGCGACCTCCGGGCTGGCCGTGATCTTCTCGAGCAGCACGCCCGCGGTCTGCACCGTCAGCGGGACGACCGTCACCTACGTCGCCACCGGCACGTGCACCGTTCTCGCCGACCAGCCGGGCAACGCTGTCTACGAGGCCGCGCCACAGAAGTCGCTGTCGATCGAGGTCGCGGCGGCGCCGACCGCTCCGGCCAACCTCGTGGTCGTGCCCGCGGTCGGCACCGCCCTCGCGACGTGGACGAGCCTCGCGGGATACACCTACGAGTGCCAGCTCGCGACCGGCAGCAGCTCGCCGCTGGCGACGGGGTGGGCTGCCTGTACCTCTCCCCACACGTTCGCGACGAGGAACGGCAACCAGACGTTCTGGGTGCACGGCGTCCGCGGGGGAGTGGTGAGCGCACCGACCTCACGCAACTTCAGCGGCTGAGGGCCAGCCGTCGGCTACCGCTCCGGGAGGGCCACCTTGGCCCGCACGCGCCTCAGGACCTTCTTCGCCCGACGACGCGCGGCGGCATACGCCGAGCGGTGGGGCTTCGGTCCGGAGGTGCCGTCCGCGGTGAGCATCCAGTAGGCCGACTTCTTCACCGTGTCCACCGTGGGCTTGCGGAACGGCGCAGTCATGGTCAGGTGGGGTCGCTCCCAGGCGACGTCGCGCTTGACGACCTTGGCGGGGGAGCCTGCGGCGACCACGTTGTTGGGCAGCGAACGCGTCACGACGGACCGCATGCCGACGACGGTGCCGTCGCCGATCGTCACGCCGCCCAGCACGCACGAGCCGAGGCCCAGCCATACGTGGTTCCCGATGACGATGGAACGAGAGACGTTGACACGTTTGCCCGTGCGGATGTCGAAGATGGGGTGGCCGTCATCGGCACGGATCTGGATGTCCGTGGCGATCATGACGTCGTCGCCGATGGTGATGGAGGTGCCCTCGGCCGTCGACATGGCGACCGTCGTGGTGGACGAGACGTTGCGGCCGATCGTCACGGTGCACCCGTCGCCGACGCGGATCGCGGCGCGCAGGGGAGGGACGCCCTTGCTCGGACCGATCTCCACCAGGCCCTGGTCGCAGTCGAAGTCGATGAACAGCTGGGCGATGTTCGCCTGGCTGGCGACCCGCAGGACGTTGTTGCGTCCCTTGAACTTCACCCGGATGCCGTCCTCGACCCTCCCCTCGAACTCGATGCGGTTGCCCCGGTCGTCCTCGAACGCCTCAAGGGTCGTCACACGATGCATGGGCGGGAGCCTAGTGGTTTCCGCCGAGCCGGCCACACACGCCTCGCGCCACTGGTCGGGTCAGCCCGAGGACATCCGCGACCGAGCCTCAGCCCGCGTCGACGGCGGCGGAGGGCCGCTCGCCGCGCGGACGAGGTCGGCCGCGGACGGGCCGGCAGCGTCGACGCCGCCGTGCGCCCGGGCGGGCACGGACCGACCTGGCTCGCCCGGCTCGCCGCCGTTCGGTGCAGCCCTCGGGGCCTTGGCCGGCCCGACCGTCAGGGCGGCGATCGCGGTCGTCACCGGCACGGCGAGAACCAGCCCGATCGCACTCGCGAGGGTGCGCACGATCTCCTCGGACATCGACTCGGTCTGCAGCAGGTCGAGCACGGGACGGTCGTAGAGGAAGAGGAGCAGCAGCACGGGCAGGGCTGCACCGGCATAGGCGAAGACGATCGTGTAGATCGTCGAGGCGATGTGGTCGCGACCGATCCGCATGCCGGAGTGGAACAGCTCGCGGCGACCCATGTCCGGGGCGGCGGCGCGCAGCTCCCAGACTGCGGACGACTGCGTGATCGTGACGTCGTTGAGGACACCCAGGCCGGCGACGATGATCGCGCAGGTCAGCAGCTCCTGCGGGCTCATCGTCGTGACGAACGAGGCCAGGGTGGCACCCTCGTCGTCGGCCACACCGCTGAGCCGCGCCAGGTCGACCGCCACCAGACCCAACCCTGCCGTGATCCCGACGCCGAACAGGGTGCCGGCGAGCGCGGTGCTCGTGCGCACCGACAGTCCGTGCGCCAGGTAGAGGACGACGAACATGATCGCCGAGGAGCCGATGAGGGCGACGAGCAGCCCGGACTGTCCGTCGAGCAGCGCCGGCAGCATGAACTTGACGACGACGAGGCCGCCGAAACCGAGTCCGACGAGCGCGAGGAGGCCTCGCCAGCGCGCCACGACGGCGACGACGACGAGGAACAGCGCGAGCATGAGGGACAGCGGAGCGCCGCGCTGGACCTGCAGGAAGGAGTACGCCTCGGGCTGGTCGTCCTGGGCCGGGATCCGCAGCAGCTGGACCGTGTCCCCGTCGCGCAGCCCGGACGTGGAGATCGCCGGGGGCACCGACACCGAGACGACGGGACGCACGTCGCCCGAGGTCGCCGTGGGCTGCTCGAGCTGCACGGTGATCGCGCCACACGTCGCGTCCGAGCCGACGACGTCGCCGCCCTGGCCCTCGGCCGGCTTTGCGCCCGTGCCGGCGTCGGCGCCCTCACAGAGCGGCAGCACCTTCTGGACCTCGGCAACCGGGAAGGTCACGCCCGGTGCGGCGAAGTCGGTGGTGCTCACCTGGTTGGGGGTCCGGGCGTCACCCGGCCAGTATCGGACGACCCCGAACACGGTCGCTGCCGCAGCAAGGACGAGGAACAGCGTCAGGCCGACCCGCGCGAGCGTGCTCACGGTGACCTTCGCGTCTGTGTCGTGGGATCCGTGGGCGTGCGAGTGCGCGTGTCCGCCGGGCATGTGCAGAGTGTGCCAGAGCGTTGCCGGGACCCACGCCGTGCACGCGGACGGGCCGAACCGGTTCCGTGTCTCGATCGATGCCGAGGACGTGGGCCGGCCGGTCGGGACCGCCGGTTAGGCTTGCCGCCGTGGAGGTCGAGAAGGCAGTACGCGAGCACGTCGTGTCAGGGCGCCTGCTGACGATCCCCAACGCTCTGTCGGTGCTGCGGCTGCTCGGCGTGCCGGTCTTCCTGTGGGCGATCCTCTCCGAGCGCGACGCCCTCGCGCTGCTCCTCCTGCTCCTCTCGGGCATCACCGACTACCTCGACGGCAAGATCGCCCGGGTCTTCGACATGGAGAGCAGGCTCGGCCAGTTCCTCGACCCGATCGCCGACCGGCTCTACATCCTGACGACCCTCTTCGGGCTCGCCTGGCGCGAGATCATCCCCGTCTGGCTCGTCATCGTCCTGCTCGTCCGCGAGGCGGTCATGACGCTCATGCTGCTCTATCTGCGGACCAGGGGGCAGCTCGGTCTTCCGGTGCACTTCGTCGGCAAGGCGGCCACCTTCAACCTGCTCTACGCCTTTCCCCTGCTGCTCCTCGCGCACCGTGACGACTGGGTCGGGGAGCTCGCGCGACCCATCGGCTGGGGCTTCGCGTGGTGGGGCGTCGTGCTCTACTGGCTGGCCGCGGTGCTGTATGCCGTCCACGCGCGGATCGTGCTCCGGGGTGGCTCGGGTGGCACCCGGGTGGCGACGCCGTGACCCGGGAGCAGCGACCAGAGCGACCGCGGCGCGGGGAGCCCGGACGACGGGTCGACGCGTCGATGACGTTGCTCACGACGATGATGGAGCGGCCCCTCGACGCGGGGTACCAGGAGGCCGCGGACCGCCGGGCCGCGGCAGGGCTGCCCCGGGCCACCTCCACGCGTACGGTCCTCGTCGTCGTGCTCGCACTGCTGACGGGCTTCCTCTTCGCCGTGGCGTCCCAGTCGCTGAGGCCCAAGCCCACGGCTGCGGCGGCCGTGAAGAAGGAGCTCGTGACGCGCATCGAGGCGCTGCAGCAGCACGGCACGCAGCAGGAGGCCAAGGTCGCGAGCCTCGGCAAGCAGGTACGTGACTACGAGGCCCTGGCCCTTCAGCAGTCGGGTGGCCCCGACCTCACCGGCACCATCAAGGCTCTCGAGGTGCAGGCGGGCGCCGTGCCCCTCCGCGGGCCCGGACTGACGTTGACCCTCGACGACGCCGTGTCCGCCGACGCCGACGCCAACGCCGGCAACCGCCCGAGCAGCGGCTTCCAGGAGGGGCGCGTCGCGTCGGGCGATCTCCAGATCATCGTCAACGGCCTCTGGGGCGCGGGCGCCGAGGCGATCTCGATCAACGGCCACCGGCTCAGCTCGACCGCCGCGATCCGCTTCGCCGGACAGGCGATCATCGTGGACTTCCGCCCCTTGGCGCGGCCCTACGTCATCACCGCGCTGGGTGACCCGCAGGGCATGCAGCAGCTCTTCGAGCCATCGTTCGCCGGCCTGTACCTCTCCCAGCTGACCGAGGAATTCAAGATCCGCTCGATCCTGGCCACCAGCGACTCGCTGACCGTGCCGGGCGACTCGGCCGCGCGGCTCGAGGTCGCGGAACCGATCGGCTCACCCATAGGCTCGTCGGCGCCCAGCAGCCCGGCCGTGACCGGGCTGAAGAAGGGAACGGGCTCACCCAGCTCACCCAGCTCACCCAGCTCACCCAGCCCGACGAGCACGGGACGCACCCCGGGCGGCACCTCGAGTCCCGCGCCACCGACCAGTCAGGAGAACCCCTCGTGATCCCAGTTCTCGGCCTTGTGGCGGGACTCGCGGTGGGGCTCTTCCTCGACCCGTCGGTGCCCGTGTGGCTGCAGCCGTACCTCCCGATCGCGGTCATCGCGGCGATGGACGCGGTCTTCGGAGCCATCCGCGCGATCCTCGACGGCATCTTCAACGACAAGGTCTTCGTCGTCTCGTTCCTGTCCAACGTGGTCGTGGCCGCCTTCATCGTCTTCCTCGGCGACCAGCTCGGGGTGGGGTCTCAGCTGTCCACCGGCGTCGTCGTCGTCCTCGGCGTGCGGATCTTCTCCAACGTCGCCTCCATCCGTCGGCATCTCTTCAGGGCGTGATCGTGGGCAAGCCCAAGAAGCCACGTCCCGAGTCGCCTCCCGCTCTCGAGCCGGAGGCAACGACCGATGAGTCGCCCGGGATCTCTGAGGCGGGCCTCGCGGCCGAGGCGGCGCCCGCGGCTGAGGCGGCGCCCGCGGCTGAGGCGGCGCCCGCGGCTGAGGCGGCCGACGTCGACCACGCCGACGAGCCCGACACGGGCTCCGCCGGCAGGCCGGACGACTCAGACGTCGCCACACCGCCGGCGCCCGTGTTCGCCCCGGTGTCCGACAGGGGCCTCGGCGACGGCCCCCACGACGACCTCACGCCCCTGGACGCGCACGAGCAGGGCACGAGCCGCATCCCCGTGGACGGCAAGGCCGCGTGGGTGCGCCTGCTCAAGATGAGTCGCCCGCGTGGCACACGCGCCAACCTGCTGAGCGCCCTCCTCGCGATGCTGCTCGGGGCCGGTATCGCCGCGCAGGTGCAGCTGACCAACCAGCGCGGCCTCGACGAGCTGAGCCAGACCGACCTGGTGCGCGTCCTCGACGACATCTCCCTGCGCTCGTCTCGCCTCGACCAGCAGGTACGCGAGCTCGAGACGACCCGCGACCGGCTCAAGAGCGGCACGGGCACGGCGGGCGAGGCGCTCGAGCAGGCGCAGAAGCGGGTCGACACGCTCGGCATCCTCGCCGGGACGATCGGCGCCAGGGGCCCCGGCATCACGCTGCGCATCAGCGACCCGACCAACCAGGTCACCGGCCCGATCGTCCTCGACATCATCCAGGAGCTGCGCGACGCGGGCGCCGAGGCGATCGACGTCGGCGGGGTGCGCGTGGTGGCCTCGTCCTTCGTCGGCGACCGCGACGGAGAGATCCTCATCGACGGCACCCAGGTCAGCCGGCCCCTGGTCATCACGGTCATCGGCGACTCGAAGACCCTGTCGTCGGCCATGACGATCCCCGGCGGCATCGTCGAGTCGGTCCGCCAGAAGGGCGCCACCGCGACCATCACCGAGTCGAGCCTCGTCGAGATCAGATCTCTGCACCGGCCGACCGAGATGACGCACGCCAAGCCGGTCGAGTGACCCCTCGCGGATGCCGCGTCCACGCCGACGCCACGCGGTGGGGACCGGTGCCTGCATGCGTGGCACGGGCATGGCATCCTCTCAGGTGCCGGCGCAGCGTTGCCGGCGCCGGCACCGCGCAGCCACTGCGGCCGCCTCGGCCTCGACAGCCACGACATGAGCCGACCACCGACGAAGGAGCGACATGAGCGACCTGGACTACCCCTCCGACCTGCGCTACACCAGCGACCACGAGTGGGTCCGCGTCGGCGACGACGGCGTGGTCCGCATCGGCATCACGTCGTTCGCCCAGGACGCGCTCGGCGACGTCGTCTACGTGTCGCTGCCGTCGGTGGGCGACACCGTGGCTGCGGGGGAGTCGTGTGGTGAGGTCGAGTCGACGAAGTCGGTCAGCGACGTGTACGCCCCGCTCGACGGTGAGGTGACGGCCACCAACGCCGCGCTCGACGCGTCTCCCGAGCTGATCAACTCCGACCCCTACGGCGAAGGCTGGATGTTCGAGCTGCGCCTGGCCGACGCCTCGTCGGTCGAGGGGCTCATGGATGCCTCGACCTACACCGCGTCGCTGTCCTGACACCTGTCGTACCCCTCGCCTGATCCGGTCCGATGCCGACCCGGCCGGGTCAACTAGAGTTGGATGAACCCGAATCCGCCCCCGCAAAAGAGGAGGACCGCATGTCGAGCGACCTGCCCGACCCCGACGACATGAACGTCGAACCCCGCACCATGCGGTTCCAAGGCGTCCCGTCGCAGGACAGCGACCACGTCGAGACCATCGACCCTCGTGGGCTCACGGCCGAGGACCAGGCGACCATCGAGGCGCTTCGGCCGGGCACGGCGCTGCTCGTGGTGCTCCGCGGCCCCAACACAGGCGCCCGGTTCCTGCTCGACGACCAGGAGGTGGCGGCCGGTCGCCACCCCGACTCCGACATCTTCCTGGACGACGTGACGGTGTCGCGCAAGCACGCGATGTTCATCGCCCGCGGCGGGGGCTATGTCGTGCGTGACTCGGGCTCGCTCAACGGCACGTACGTCAACCGGGCGCGGATCGACGAGGCCCCACTGCACCAGGGTGACGAGGTCCAGATCGGCAAGTTCCGCCTCGTCTACTACTCGGCCGGAGCCGCGCACCACGCACCCGCATGACCGGACGCACGACCGGAGCCGAGGGCGCGTCCCCGGCTCCGCCGCGCCTGACCATCGGCAAGGTGCTGGCGTCACTGTCCGCGGAGTTCCCCGACGTCAGCGCGTCCAAGATCCGATTCCTCGAGGCTGAGGGACTCGTCACGCCGCACCGCACCGCTTCCGGCTACCGCACCTACACCGACGACGACGTCCGCCGGCTGCGCTACATCCTTGCTGCGCAACGAGACCGGTACTGGCCGCTGAAGGTGATCCGCGACGCGCTCGACGCGCTCGATCGTGGCCTGACCGATCCGGGCGACGACGCTGACGGCCGACCGCGCCCGCCGACGCCCCACGTCGACCCCGAGGTGCCGGCGGCGCACGAGCTCCTCGGGCACCACGACGTCTCGCTGACGGGTCCCGAGCTGCGCGAGGCGACCGGCATCGACCGCGACACGATGCACGCGCTCGAGACGTACGGCCTGCTCCAGCCGGACGCCCGAGGCCACTTCGGGCACGAGGCGCTGGCCATCGCTGCGTCGGCGCACGCCTTGGCGGGGCACGGGCTCGAGCCCCGGCACCTGCGCCCGTTCCGGACCGCCGCGGACCGCGAGATCGGCCTCGTCGAGCAGGTGCTCGCGACACGCCGGGGGAGCGGGACCCGCGAGGAGCGCACCGCCGAGATCGCCTCTGCCTGCATCGCCCTGCACGTCGCGCTCGTCCGCGCCGGACTCGCGCGCTGACGGCCCGCGAGTCGCGCGGAGGGCGGGGTACGGTGGAGGTGTGAGAGAGGTCGATGTCCTGGGTGTCCGTGTCGAGATGCCCACGAACCAGCCGATCGTCCTGCTGCGGGAGCGCGACGGCGGACGCTACCTGCCGATCTGGATCGGCGCGGCCGAGGCCGCCGCGATCACCTATGCACAGCAGGGCGTCGTCCCGCCGAGGCCACTGACCCACGACCTGATGCGCGACCTGCTCACGGTCCTGGGCCACGAGCTGACCGAGGTGCGCATCGTCGCCCTCAAGGACCAGGTGTTCCACGCGGCGCTCATCATCGACGGCAAGGCCGAGGTGAGCTCGCGGGCCAGCGACGCCATCGCGCTCGCACTGCGCACGGGGGCCAAGGTGCTCGTCGAGCCGGCCATTCTCGACGAGGCCGCGATCGTCGTCTCCTCGGAGGAGGACGACGAGGTCGAACGGTTCAAGGAGTTCCTCGACCACGTGTCCGCAGAGGACTTCGAGGGCCCCGCGCCGGAGGGCGAGCCGGGCGACCGCCCGGACCTGCCCGACCGGCCCGACTGAGCTCGGGGTGGCGGAGCGGCCGGTCGGACCGGTCGTTACCCTGACCTTCCAGTACAACGTGAAGGTCTGACGGATGGTACCGACACGCCCTCTCGCAGGGGCCTCGGTGATTGACCGGACGGGGGACGCGGCCTACCGTCAGGAGAACGACGTGAGTGTAGTTATCTGCATGTCGTCTGCGCGCACGCACCACAGCGGCCCGCAGCCCGAGCAGGAGGAGGACGGCATGGCCGCCATCGAGGACGCCCGCGACGCCGGTCGCACCCTGCCCGTCGGGTCCCAGGGACTGCTGTTCACCGACGACCTGCCCGAGCTGGCCGAGGACACCGGCTACCGGGGACCGACCGCCTGCAAGGCGGCCGGCATCACCTACCGCCAGCTCGACTACTGGGCGCGCACCGGGCTGGTCGAGCCCTCGGTCCGCAGCGCCACCGGTTCGGGCACCCAGCGCCTCTACGGCTTCCGCGACATCCTCGTGCTCAAGGTGGTCAAGCGCCTCCTCGACACGGGCGTCTCCCTCCAGCAGATCCGCGTCGCCATCAGCCACCTCCGTGAGCGCGGCGTGGAGGACCTCGCCCAGATCACGCTCATGAGCGACGGCGCCTCGGTCTACGAGTGCACGTCCGCCGACGAGGTCATCGACCTCGTCCAGGGCGGCCAGGGCGTCTTCGGCATCGCGGTCGGCCGCGTCTGGCGCGAGGTCGAGGGTGAGCTCGCGCAGCTGCCGAGCGAGCGCGCCGATGACGACGCACCCGCGGAGCACCCCGGCGACGAGCTCACCGCGCGCCGCCAGGCTCGCCGCATGGCCTGAGCACCTGCGCCGGCATCGTCCAACGGCCCGACCGGAGTCTCCGGGCGGGCCGCTCGCGTGACCGCAGGGCTCCCACCGGCTGGTAGATTTGGCCCTGCCGATCGACCCTGCGTGGGAGAGTCCTCGGGGTGCGCAGCACCTGCGAGGCGCCGAAGGGGCAACATCCCCGGAACCTCTCAGGCGCCAGGACCATGCGGGCGAGGCAACTCTGAAGGCACCGTGCGGTGCTCGACAGACGGGGAGCGTGTGTCGTCCGCTCGAACCCGCCAGGAGCCCGCATGTCGATCGACCAGCTCGTGCCCGTCACCACCGGAACGTCCACCGAGACGGTGATGGCCGACTTCGTGAGCCGCCACGTCGGCCCCGCCGGCGATGACGTGCGACGCATGCTCGAGGTCGTCGGCCAGCCGAGCCTCGACGCGATGTGCGACCGCGCCATCCCGGGCACCATCCGCTCCGAGGCCCCGCTGCGGGTCGAGGCCGCCGCGAGCGAGAGCGCCGTCATCGACGAGCTGCGGGCGTTCGCCTCCCGCAACACCGTGCTCACCTCGCTCATCGGCCTCGGCTACTACGGCACGGTGACGCCGCCGGTCGTGCGCCGCAACGTCCTCGAGAACCCTGCCTGGTACACCGCGTACACGCCGTACCAGCCGGAGATCTCCCAGGGCCGCCTCGAGGCGCTCCTCAACTTCCAGACCGTCGTCACCGACCTCACCGGCCTCGACGTCGCGGGATCGTCACTGCTCGACGAGTCGACCGCCGCGGCCGAGGCGATGTCGCTCATGCGCCGCGCCAGCCGGGCGGCCGCCGACGCCGTCGTCCTCGTCGACGAGCGGCTCTTTCCGCAGACGATCGCCGTGATGCGCACCCGCGCCGAGGCGCTCGGCCTACGCGTCGTCGTCGCGGACCTGCGGGCCGTCCACGACACCGACTCGCTGGCCGCCGCCGCGGGTGGCAGGGACGTCGTCGGTGCCATGGTCCAGTACCCCGACGCCACCGGAGAGATCGTCGACTGGACGCCGCTCACCGCCGCCGTGCACGAGTCGAAGGGCCTCGTCACGGCGTGCGCCGACCTGCTCGCCCTGACCCTCGCCAGCGCTCCGGGTGAGTGGGGCGCCGACATCGCGGTCGGCAGCGCGCAGCGTTTCGGGGTGCCGATGGGCTTCGGGGGCCCGCACGCGGGCTACATGGCCGTCCACCGTGGGCTCGAGCGCCAGATCCCCGGCCGCCTCGTCGGGGTGTCCGTCGACGCCGAGGGTCACCAGGCGTACCGCCTCGCCCTCCAGACTCGCGAGCAGCACATCCGCCGCGAGAAGGCCACGTCCAACATCTGCACGGCCCAGGTCCTCCTCGCGGTCATGGCGAGCATGTATGCCGTGTGGCACGGTCCCGCGGGCCTGGTCGGCATCGCCCGCCGGGTGAGCGGCCTGACGGCACGCCTGCGCGAGGCTCTCATCGCCGGTGGCCTCGACGTCGAGACGGCTGCGTTCTTCGACACGCTGACCGTCGTCGTGCCGGGCCGCGCGGGCGAGGTGACGAGCCAGTTCGCCGAGGGCGGCATCAACGTGTGGCACGTGGACGCCGACCGCGTCTCCCTGAGCCTCGACGAGACCTCCACTGCCGCAACGCTGCTCGCGGTGCTCGACGCGTTCGGTGTGAGTGCGTCCGACGACCTGAAGGACACCTCGGGCACGACCCTCGGAACCGGCATCCCGGCGGGGCTGCAGCGCACGTCCGAGTTCCTCACCCACCCGGTCTTCCACTCGCACCACTCGGAGACGGCGATGCTGCGCTACCTGCGCCGCCTGTCCGACCGCGACTTCGCGCTCGACCGCGGCATGATCCCGCTCGGCTCGTGCACGATGAAGCTCAACGCGACGACCGAGATGGAGGCCGTCACGTGGCCAGAGTTCGCCAACCTCCACCCGTTCGCCCCGGCTGAGCAGACGGAGGGCATCAGGGCCCTCATCGACGACCTGTCCGGCTGGCTGTGCGAGATCACGGGCTACGACGCCGTGTCGCTGCAGCCCAACGCCGGCTCGCAGGGCGAGTTCGCCGGGCTGCTGGCGATCCACGCGTACCACCAGGCTCGTGGCGAGGGCCACCGCCGCGTCTGCCTCATCCCGGCGAGCGCCCACGGCACCAACGCGGCCTCGGCCGTCATGGCCGGGCTCAAGGTCGTCGTCGTCAAGACCGCCGCGGGCGGCACCGTCGACATGGACGACCTGCACGAGAAGGTCGAGGCGCACCGCGACGACCTCGCCGCGATCATGGTGACCTACCCGTCGACGCACGGGGTCTACGAGGACACCATCACCGAGCTGTGCGAGCTCGTGCACGACGCGGGCGGCCAGGTGTACGTCGACGGCGCCAACCTCAACGCCCTCGTCGGCCTCGCCCAGCCGGGCAAGTTCGGCGCCGACGTCAGCCACCTCAACCTGCACAAGACGTTCTGCATCCCGCACGGTGGCGGTGGTCCCGGCGTCGGCCCGGTCGCGGTCCGCGCCCACCTCGCACCGCACCTGCCCAACCACCCGCTGGCCCCGGAGGCCGGTCCGGAGTCGGGCGTCGGCCCGGTCTCGGCCGCGCCCTACGGCTCCGCGAGCATCCTGCCGATCTCGTGGGCGTACGTCCGCCTCATGGGCGGCGAGGGCCTGCGCCATGCCACGCAGGTGGCGGTCCTGGGCGCGAACTACGTCGCGGCCCGGCTGCGCGAGCACTACCCGGTCCTCTACTCCGGCCACGACGGGCTCGTCGCCCACGAGTGCATCCTCGACGTCCGCCAGATCACGGCCGAGACGGGCGTGACGGTCGACGACATCGCCAAGCGGCTCGTCGACTACGGGTTCCACGCGCCGACGATGAGCTTCCCGGTCGCCGGCACGCTCATGGTCGAGCCGACCGAGTCGGAGAACCTCTACGAGCTCGACCGCTTCTGCGACGCGATGATCGCGATCCGCGGGGAGATCGAGGCCATCCGCGCCGGTGAGGTGACCGTGGGCGACAGCATGCTGCGCCACGCGCCGCACACGGCCCTCAACATCGCCGGCGAGTGGGACCACCCGTACGCCCGTACCGAGGCCGCCTTCCCGGTCGGCGTGAACGCCGCCGACAAGTACTGGCCGCCGGTCAGCCGCATCGACGGAGCGTACGGCGACCGCAACCTCGTGTGCTCGTGCCCGCCGCCGGAGGCGTTCGAGGGCTGATCACTGCCCGCGCGCCTCTCGCGCCGGGCCCCTGAGTGTGGTTGTCTCGGCTCGTGGGAGCCGACGTCGAACAGGCCAGGTACACACGAGAGCAGCGGCAGCAGTACCGCGAGAAGGTCCGCCGCGACCTCGACGTGTTCGAACGCATGCTGGGCAAGAGCGAGTTCGAGTTCGACCGGCCCATGACTGGGCTCGAGATCGAGCTCAACCTCGTCAACGAGGACCTCAGTCCGAAGCTCGACAACAAGACGGTGCTCGAGCAGATCGCCGACGAGGACTACCAGACCGAGCTGGCGCGCTACAACATCGAGCTGAACGTGCATCCCCGGCCGCTGCCGGGCGACTCGGCGATCGAGCTCGAGGGGCTGCTGCGCGAGTCGCTCAACCGGGCGTCCGAGAAGGCGGCCGAGCTGCACACCGGCATCGTCGCCATCGGCATCCTGCCGACGGTCATGCCGGAGCACTTCGAGGGCGACTGGATCAGCGAGAACATCCGCTACGCCGCGCTCAACAACGCCGTGCTCGACGCGCGCGGCGAGGACGTGTGGCTCGAGCTCGAGGGACCCACGGGGGAGCGGATCGCCCGCTACTCGGACAGCCTGGCCCCCGAGTCGGCGTGCACGTCGATCCAGCTTCACCTGCAGGTGCAGCCCGAGCGCTTCGCCGACCACTGGAACGCCGCCCAGGTCCTCGCCGGCCCGCAGCTCGCCCTCGGGGCCAACTCACCGTTCTTCCTGGGCCAGCGCCTCTGGGCCGAGACCCGCATCCCGCTCTTCACCCAGGCCACCGACACCCGCTCCGTCGAGCTGAAGAACCAGGGCGTGCGCCCGCGGGTCTGGTTCGGCGAGCGGTGGATCACCTCGATCTTCGACCTCTTCGAGGAGAACGTCCGCTACTTCCCGGCGCTGCTGCCCGAGCTCTACGACGAGGAGCCCGAGGACGTCTTCGAGCGCGGTGACGTGCCCGAGCTCAAGGAGCTGCGGCTCCACAACGGCACCGTCTACCGCTGGAACCGTCCCATCTACGACATCGTCGAGGGCCGCCCGCACCTGCGCGTCGAGAACCGCGTCCTGCCGGCGGGGCCGAGCATCGCCGACGTCATGGCCAACGCCGCCTTCTACTACGGCACGATGCGCGTGCTCGCGGAGGAGGACCGGCCCGTCTGGACCCGGATGAGCTTCTCGGCTGCCGAGTCGAACTTCGAGGAGGGCGCCCGCCTCGGCATCGACGCCCGCACCTACTGGCCCGGCTTCGGCGAGGTGCCGGCCACCGAGCTCGTGCTGCGTCGCCTGCTCCCGATGGCGCACGAGGGCCTGGAGCGGTGGGGGGTGTCCGCAGCCGTGCGCGACCGGTTCCTCTCGATCATCGAGCAGCGTTGCATCCTCGGCGTCAACGGCGCCTCGTGGCAGTCCGAGTGCGTCACCCGGCTCGAGGCACAGGGCCTGACCCGTGACAAGGCGCTCCGTGAGATGCTCGCCCGCTACATCGAGGGCATGATGGCCAACGAGCCCGTGCACACCTGGGAGCTGCCCCGCGACTGACGCGGGCTCACCTGTGCCACAACGCAGCCCGCGTATGCCGTGTTGCCGGCCACACGGCATACGCGGTCTCGCGGGTTCAGTCGGCGAGCAGCCGCCAGGGTGACAGGTTGTACATGCCGATGCAGCGCGTCGAGCGGTGGTGCGTGAGCACGCTCATCGAGCCCGCGTCGAGGATGAGGTTCTGCCCGAACCTGGGGTCCAGCCCGAGGTAGGTCGCCGTGAGGACCCGCAGTGCGTGCCCGTGGCCGAAGAGTGCGACGTCGCCGTGCTCGAGGTCGGGCCAGACCTTGTCGATGACCTGCTGTGCGCGAGCCGAGACGTCCTCGACGGACTCGCCGGGGGTGACGCCCGGCTTGACGCCGTCGACGAAGACCTCCCAGGGATGGCCGAGCTCGGCGCTGATCTGCTTCGTCGTGATGCCCTCGTAGGCGCCGTAGTCCCACTCGCGCAGCAACGGCTCCACCTCGAAGTCGCCCAAGCCCGCGAGCTCTGCCGTGCGTCTCGCCCGCTGCAGCGGTGAGACGAGCACCCGCTCGAAGCGGTGCTTGCGCAGCACGTCGGCGAGCTCGCGCGCGGCGGCTTCACCCTGAGGCAGCAGTGGCAGGTCGGTGGTTCCGGTGTGCTGGCCCGACAGGGACCACTCGGTCTCGCCGTGCCGGAAGAGGTAGATGTTGCCGGGGAAGATGCCGTCGGGGGAGGCCATGGCCGTCAATCTATCGGCGTCGGTCGGGGTGGGCTCCGTGCCACGGACGGGCGCCCTCCGGCAGACTCGGGGCATGGACCTGCCCTTCCACCTCGTCAACGTCTTCTCGATCCCCGGCGAGCCCTTCTCGGGCAACCCGCTGTGCGTCTTCCCCGACGCGACGGGGATGCCCGACGAGGAGATGCTCGCCTGGGCCCGCCAGTTCAACCTCAGCGAGTCGACGTTCGTCACGGCGCGCCACGACGAGGACGGCGAGGCGCACGTGCGGATCTTCACGCCCGGGCACGAGATGCCGTTCGCGGGCCACCCCACGCTCGGCACGGCGGAGGTGCTCGCCGGTCTCGGCGGCGAGCTCGACTCCGTCCACCTGACGATGCCGGCGGGGCGCATCCCCGTCGTGCGCATCGGCGACGGCTGGCGCCTCGAGGCCAGGCCGGCCACGGTGCGTGAGGTCACCGCGAGCGGCGCCGATCTCGCGGCCGCGCTCGGCCTCCGCCGGACGCTCGTCGTGCGCTCGGACGCCGCCTGGGTGGACGCCGGTGTCGAGCAGCTGCTCGTCCGGCTCGACAACGTCGACGCCGTCCGGGCCTGCGCACCGGACGGGCAGCTCATGGCGCAGCACATGACCGCCCCGGGGCGCCCGCCGCACGTGTACGCGTGGGCCTGGACCGGCCCCAAGACCATCGAGGCGCGCCTCTTCTACACGGAGGGCCAGTCGGTCCTCGAGGACCCGGCGACGGGTTCGGCGTGCGCCAACCTCGGCGGCTGGCTCGTCGCACAGGGAACCCGCGACGTGTCGGTCGTCGTCAGCCAGGGCGCGGCCGTCGGACGGCCGTCGCGACTTCGGCTCGACATCGACGGGGCGGGCGCGGTGCACGTCGGTGGCCGCGTGGACGTCGTCGGCCGGGGCACCTGCTCGCTGGTGCGCGGCTGACGTGCCGACCTGGATCGGGTTCCTGCGCGCCGTCAACGTCGGTAAGCGGCAGGTGAAGATGCAGGTCCTGCGCGAGCTGCTCGAGGCCGAGGGCTACGAGGACGTCGAGACACACATCCAGAGCGGCAACCTCAAGGTGCGGTCCGGCACGCGCAGTGCCGCGAACGTCGAGAACGACCTGCGTCGTGCCATCAGTGCCGAGTTCGGCTTCGACGTGCCCGTCGTCGTGCGCACGCCGGCGCAGCTGCGGAAGCTCGCCGACGAGGCCGAGGCCCTCGAGTCACCCATCGCGAAGGATGCCGGTCGCTACGTCACGTTCATGACGGGCGACCTCGACCCCGCGGGCGTCGAGGCACTCCACGCGTGGGACGCCGCGACCGAGGGTGCCCGGGTCGTGGGCAACGACGTCGTGCTGTTCCTCGCGGCGGGCGTGCAGGGCGCCAAGCTCACCAACGCCCGCATCGAGAAGCTCACCGGTGCGGTCGGGACGGCACGCAACATCGCCGTGGTGCGGGCGCTCGCCGACAAGTGGGGCGGCTGACGGCATACGCCGGGAGGCCGGGCGCCCGGCAGCTGGTGCAGGCGAGGGTCAGAGCCGGGCGCGGCGGACGAGCTCGAAGCAGACGACGGCTGCTGCTGCGGAGACGTTGAGCGACTCGACGCCGGCCGCCATCGGGATGGACACCCACGTGTCGACGAGGTCAGCGACCTCCGGTGTGAGGCCGGCCGTCTCGCTGCCGAGGACGAAGGCCACCGGCTCGGGCAGGTGGGCGCTGAAGAGGTCGTCGTCGCCGCCGGCGTCGAGGCCGACGACGTGGAAGCCGTGCGCCTTGAGGTCGGCGACGGCCTGGTGGGCCGTGAACGCCTTGAGAATGGGCGCGCGGAAGGCCACCCCCGCGGACGCCTTGACGACGAGGGGGTCGAGCGACGCGACTCCCTTGCGCGGCACGACGATGCCGTCGATCCCGGCTGCGGTGGCCGACCGGAGGATCATCCCCACGTTGGCGGGGGTGGTGACGCCGTCGAGCACGAGGACGGTGGACAGGCCGCCCACCCCGGTCCCCGAGAGTGCCGCGTCGAGCGCACGCATCCGGGGCGCGACGACGTCGGCGAAGACGCCCTGGTCCTGCCGGCCGTTGCCGGCGAGCTTCTTGACCCGCTCCGCGCTCGTGAACTGCACGTCGACGCGGCGGCGGCGGGCCGCCTGCTGGATCTCGCGCAGCCCGCTGCCGCGAGCGCCCTCGGCGATGACGACCTTGTCGACATGGAGCTCCTCGTCGAGGAGCACCTCGTGGACGGGGTTGCGGCCGTAGACCGTGATGAAGCGGTCCTTCGGGGAAGGTCCTGCGGGGGGCGAGGTCTCCGGCGTCACCGCGACAGGATCCCACAGCGGCGGTGACACGCCCGACGGCCCGGGAATGGGAGAGTGGGTCCCGGCGTTCGGTATGATTGAAACATCAATCACTGAGGAGTTGGGACACATGCAGTTCGGGATCTTCACCGTCGGCGACGTCACGACCGACCCCACCACGGGCCGGACGCCGACCGAGCACGAGCGCATCAAGGCCACGATCGCGATCGCGAAGAAGGCCGAGGAGGTCGGCCTCGACGTCTTCGCCACCGGTGAGCACCACAACCCGCCGTTCGCCGCGCCGGCCAGCCCGCCCGTCCTGCTCGCCCACCTCGCCGCGGTCACCGAGCGGCTCGTGCTCTCGACGTCGACGACGCTCATCACGACGAACGACCCCGTCCGCCTCGCCCAGGACTACGCGTACCTGCAGCACGTCAGCAACGGCCGCATGGACCTCATGCTGGGCCGCGGCAACACGGGTCCGGTCTACCCGTGGTTCGGCAAGGACATCCGGGACGGCATCCCGCTCGCCATCGAGAACTACGCGCTGCTGCACCGCCTGTGGCGCGAGGACGTCGTCGACTGGCAGGGGAAGTACCGCACCCCGCTCCAGGGCTTCACATCGACCCCCCGTCCGCTCGACGGGCTCGCGCCGTTCGTCTGGCACGGCTCGATCCGCAGCCCCGAGATCGCCGAGCAGGCGGCCTACTACGGCGACGGCTTCTTCTCCAACCACATCTTCTGGCCGGCCAGCCACACCAAGCAGATGGTCCAGCTCTACCGTCGCCGCTTCGAGCACTACGGGCACGGGGGCGCCGACCAGGCCATCGTCGGCCTCGGCGGCCAGGTCTTCATGCGCAGGAACAGCCAGGACGCCGTCCGCGAGTTCCGGCCCTACTTCGACAGCGCCCCGGTCTACGGGCACGGTCCCTCGCTCGAGGAGTTCTCGAGCCAGACGCCGCTCACGGTCGGCAGCCCGCAGGAGGTCATCGAGCGCACGCTCGGGTTCCGCGACTACGTCGGCGACTACCAGCGCCAGCTGTGGCTCCTCGACCACGCCGGGCTGCCGCTCAAGACCGTCCTCGAGCAGCTCGACCTCCTCGGCGAGGAGGTCGTGCCGGTCCTTCGCAAGGAGTTCGCCGCCCTCAAGCCGGCGCACGTCCCGGACGCCCCGACCCACGCGAGCCGTCTCGCGGCAGCGGGAGGCGCGCACGACGCCACCGTCCACGGCGTCGACGACGTGACCGGCGCCTCGCCGGAGCCCATCGACACCGCGAGCAGCACCAGCACCCTGGAGGTGACCGCGTGACCACGATCCACCTCGCCGTCATCACCGCCGGCGTCACCCAGCCGTCCTCGACGCGCCTGCTCGCCGACCGCCTCACCGAGGCGACCGTTCGCGCCCTCGCCCCGAGTGAGGTCGTCGTCGAGGTCATCGACGTGCGCGACGTCGCGCACGACCTCACGAACAACGTCCTCACGGGCTTCGCGTCTCCGGAGCTGCAGGTGCGCCTCGATGCCATCGTCGAGGCCGACGCCGTGGTGGTCGCGACCCCCGTCTACGCGGCGTCGTACAGCGGGCTGTTCAAGATGCTCGTCGACGTGCTTCCCCAGGACGCCCTGCGCGACACCCCGGTGCTGCTGGGCGCGACGGGCGGCACGGCCCGGCACTCGCTCGCCATCGACCATGCGCTGCGCCCGCTCTTCGCGCACCTCGGTGCGCTCGTCGCCCCCGTCGCGGTGTTCGCGGCCAGCGAGGACTGGGGCAGCGTGGACGCGGGCCGGCTCGGTGAGCGGATCGAGCGCGCCGGCACGTCCTTCGCGGCCCTGGTCGCAGGGCACCCGCGGGAGCAGCGGGTCGACCCGTTCGAGGACGTCACGCCCTTCGAGGCCCTGCTCGCGGGCGTGCACCGCTGAGGCTCCTCCCGGTGCGCCCAGGTGCGCACCGGGACGCCGGGCGGTGGAGCACCCGGCACGCGTGACAGGCAGACTCGGGTCATGACCACCCACGGTCCCGGACCGTCACTCGCCCGGCGCCTCACCACGCCCGACGCCGTCATCCTCGGCGTCGGGTCGATGGTGGGCGCCGGGCTCTTCAGCGCGTTCGCACCGGCCGCACGTTCCGCAGGCGGCTGGCTGCTGGCCGCGCTCGGTGTGGCTGCCGTCGTCGCCTTCTGCAACGCCGCCTCCTCGGCGCAGCTCGCGGCCCAGTACCCGACGTCCGGGGGCACCTACGTCTACGGGCGGGAGCGGCTCGGCCCCTGGTGGGGCTTCGTCGCGGGCTGGGGCTTCGTCATCGGCAAGACCGCCAGCTGTGCCGCGATGGCGCTCGTCGTGGCCGCGTACCTCGTCCCGCAGCCGTGGCAGAAGCCCGTCGGGGTCGCCGTCGTCGCGGCGCTCGCGGCGGTCAACTATCGGGGCATCACGCGTACGGCCCGGCTCACCCGGATCATCGTGGCCTCCGTCCTCGCGGCCCTGGCGGTCGTCCTCGTCGCCGTCTGGGTGCTGGGTCTCGACCCAGGCGCCGGGCCGTCGCCGACGGCGGAGATGGTGACACAGGTGGGGGCCGGGGGAGTGCTGCAGGGCGCCGCGATCCTCTTCTTCGCCTTCGCCGGCTATGCGCGCATCGCCACCCTCGGGGAGGAGGTCGTCGACCCGGCCCGGACCATCCCGCGCGCGGTCCTCGGAGCCTTCGCGATCGTCCTGCCCCTGTATGCCGTCACGGCCGTCGTGCTGGTGCGCGCCCTGGGCACGGAGGGCCTGGCCGCCAGCACGGCTCCGCTGCGAGACGCGGCTGCCACCGTGCCCTCTGCCGGGTGGCTGACGGTGGTCGTCGGCGCCGCGGCCGCAGCAGCCACCCTCGGTGCACTCCTGGCGCTCATCGCCGGCGTCGGTCGCACCGCCCTCGCGATGGCGCGCGAGGGCGACCTCCCGCGGCCGCTGGCGGCCGTCCAGGAGCGGTATGCCGTCCCGCACGTCGCCGAGGTCGTCCTCGCGGTCCTCGTGTGCCTGCTCGTCGTGCTGACCGACCTGCGTGGTGCGATCGGCTTCTCGTCGTTCGGGGTGCTCACCTACTACGCCGTCGCCAACGCGTCGGCGCTCACGCAGGACCCTGCCCATCGCCGCTACCCGCGGGTCGTCGCCGTCGCCGGTCTCCTCGGCTGTGTGGTCCTCGCGCTCGCGGTGCCGGCCACCTCGCTCCTGGCCGGACTCGTGGTCCTGGCCGTGGGACTGCTGGGGCGCGCGGTCGTGCAGCACCGTCGCGGCTGACCCAGCTCCGGGTGCCACGCGGACCGCTCAGCCGAGGTCGAGGCGGTCCACGACCAGGTCGGCGATGGCGAGCGAGGCGGTCGCGGCGGGTGAGGGTGCGTTGCGGATGCAGAGCACGGCGCCCACGCGGCTGAACCGGAAGTCCTCGACGAGCGAGCCGTCGGGGTCCATCGCCTGGGCCCGCACGCCCGCGCCCGAGGGAAGCACGTCCGCGGCCTTGATCGCCGGCACGTAGCGACGGGCGCGCTCGACGAAGGCGTGGCGGCTCAGCGAGCCGACCACCTCGTGCACGCCCGTGCGCAGGTTCGCGCGTGCGAACCGCCGCAACCCCGGCGACGCAGCGAGGGCGAGCACGGTCGACGGGTCGACGTCGCGCCACCGGTAGCCTTCCCGGGCTGTCGCGAGGACGGCGTTGGGCCCAAGGAGCACGTCGCCGCCCACGCGCCTCGTCAGGTGCACGCCGAGGAACGGGTACCGGGGGTCGGGCACCGGGTAGACGAGTCCTCGCACGAGGTGCGTCGCCGCGGGGGCGAGGCGGTGGTACTCCCCGCGGAAGGGCACGATGCGCGGGTCCGGTCCGTCACCGGCGAGCACGGCCAGCCGGTCGGCGTGCAGCCCTCCCGCGACGACGACCCGGTCGGCCTCGACCCGACGACCGTCCGTGCCACGGACCTCCACGCGGCCCGAGCGCTGGTCGAGCGCGCTCACCTCGAACCCGGTCAGCACCTCGGCACCGCCGTCACGAGCGTCGTCGAGCATCGCCGCCGCCACCGCCGCGAAGTCCGTGATGGCGGTCGTTGGCGAGTGCAGCGCAGCACGCCCGACGACGTGCGGCTCGACCTCACGCAGGGCGACCGCGTCGAGCCAGCGCAGGCCGGGCACGCCGTTCGCGACGGCACGCGCCTCGATGTCGCGCAGGCGGGCCTCCTCGACCGTGTCGAGGGCGACGACGAGCTTGCCCACCTCCTCGTACGGCAGAGCCCGCTCACGACAGTACGCGCGCAGGCGTCGCACGCCCTCGCGAGACAGGGTCGCCTTCGCCGACCCCGGGGCGTAGTAGAGGCCGGCGTGCACGACGCCGCTGTTGCGCGCCGTCTGGTGCGTGGCCGGGGCCGCCTCCTTCTCGACGAGCGTCACGTCCGGGCGGTGACCGTGGAGGGTCAGGCTGCGGGCGACGGCCGAGCCCACGATCCCGCCGCCCACGACGACGACGTGCGGCCGGGTCACCCCGCTGCGGCAGCCGCGCGCTCCGCCGCCCGATCGGCCGCGTCGACGTCGGCACGGGTCGGCGCCAGGACGTGGGCGGCATACGGCTCGGGGTGCCGGCGCAGGTAGAGCTTGATGTAGGGGCACAGCGCGACGATGCCCCGGCCTGCGGTGACGGTCTCGTCGAGCGCGAACGCCGCGAGCCGTGCAGCGAGACCCTGGCCCTCGTACTCGGGGCGGACCTCGGTGTGGAAGAAGACGACCCGGTCCGGCCCTTGGCCATCGCCGGACGAATCACCTTGGACGAGTGCGTAGTTGGCGACTCCGATGACATGCCCGCCGTCACGTAGCTCGAAGCGGCCGCGCTCCGGGTTGTCTGCGACCTCGATCTGGACCTCGCCCGTCGTCTCCGTCATCGGCCCAGCATGACAGGGTGAGTGCATGGCGAAGTACTTCGACGTCCACCCGGTGGACCCCCAGCCCCGGGCGATCGGGCAGGCGGCCGAGATCCTGCGGACGGGTGGCCTGATCGCCTATCCGACCGACTCGTGCTTCGCGCTCGGCTGCTCGCTCGACAACCCCGAGGGCAAGGAGCGCATCCTGCGCATCCGGCAGCTCGACGACAAGCACCACTTCACGCTCGTCTGCTCGGACTTCGCCCAGCTCGGACAGTTCGTCCACCTCGACAACTCGGTGTTTCGCGCCATCAAGGCGGCGACCCCCGGGCCCTACACCTTCATCCTCCCCGCGACGAAGGAGGTGCCGCGGCGGCTGCTCCACGCGAAGAAGAAGACCGTCGGGGTGCGCATCCCCGAGCACCCCGTGGTGCACGGGCTGCTCCGCGCGATGGGCGAGCCGATCCTCTCGAGCACGCTGCTGCTGCCCGACGACGACGGGCCGATGACGGAGGGCTGGGAGATCAAGGACCGCCTGGACCACGTCGTCGACGCGGTCATCGACTCCGGCGAGTGTGGCCTCGAGCCGACCACCGTCGTCGACTGGTCCGAGGGCTACCCGGAGGTCGTCCGCGTCGGCGCCGGCGACCCGAGGCCGTTCGAGTGAGCGGGCCGAGGAGTGCGGCGTGCCCCTGTCGCGCAGGCGCCCGTTGCTGTTCAATCGGCCCATGAGCCAAGGCGCCCATGACGTCCGACCGACCACGGAGTCCGTGCACTCGCTGCTCGCCGGCCTCGAGCCCGCCGACCGCGAGACGCTCGAGCTGAGGCTGGAGCGATGGTCCGACGACCTCGTCGCGGCGCTCATGGTGCTCTATCCCGAGCGGGACGTCTCGGCCCTCGCGCTGCGGCTCGTCGAGTGTGCGGTCGCCGCCTATCGTGAGCGTGCGCCCGACCTGCGCCGCCTCGACCAGCAGCGGCTGCTGCGGCCGGACTGGCTCCAGCAGCCGGACATGTTCGGCTACGCCTGCTACACCGAACGTTTCGGCGACGACCTCGAGGGAATGCGGTCACGCATCGGTTACCTCCGCGAGCTCGGGGTCACCTACCTGCACCTCATGCCGCTGCTCGAGCCGCGCGAGGGCGACAACGACGGCGGCTACGCCGTGCAGGACTACCGCACCGTCAGGGCCGATCTCGGCGACGTCGACGACCTGCGTCGGCTCGCGAGGGATTTACGCGGACAAGGCATCTCGCTCGTCCTCGACCTCGTGCTCAACCACGTGGCGCGCGAGCACGAATGGGCCCGGAGGGCCAGGGCGGGGGAGTCGCACTACCGCGACTACTTCCACGTCTATCCCGACCGCGTCATGCCCGACGCCTACGAGCGCACCCTCCCGGAGGTCTTCCCCGACTTCGCGCCAGGGAACTTCACGTGGGACGACCAGCTCGACGGCTGGGTCTGGACGACGTTCAACGAGTGGCAGTGGGACGTCAACTGGGCCAATCCCGACGTGCTCGTCGAGTACGCCGACATCGTCCTCTACCTCGCGAACCTCGGCGTCGAGGTGCTCCGGCTCGACGCGATCGCGTTCACGTGGAAGCGGCTCGGCACGAACTGCCAGAACCAGCCAGAGGTGCACGCGGTGACGCAGGCGCTGCGCACCGTGGCCCGCATCGCGTGCCCCGCGCTGGCGTTCAAGGCCGAGGCCATCGTGGGGCCGCGGGACCTCGTGCAGTACCTCGGTCAGGGGCAGCACGCCGGCCGTGTCAGCGACATCGCGTACCACAACAGCCTCATGGTCCAGGTGTGGTCGATGCTGGCGACGGGCAGCACCGGCCTGGCCAAGCGGGCCTTCTCGGCGCTGCCGCCGACCCCTCAGAGCGGCACGTGGATCTGCTACGTGCGCTGCCACGACGACATCGGGTGGGCCATCGACGACGGTGATGCCGCGTCCGCCGGCCTCGACGGATACGCGCACCGGCGCTTCCTGTCGAACTGGTACGCCGGCGAGCATCCGGGCTCGTGGGCGCACGGGCTCGTCTTCCAGCACAACCCGGCGACGGGCGACAAGCGCATCAGCGGCACCACGGCGTCGCTGACGGGCCTGGCCGATGCCGAGGTGCGGCGCGACGAGGAGGCCATCGGCCAGGGCCTCGCCCGGCTCTTCCTCGGGCACGCCGTCGTCGCCGGCTGGGGCGGCATCCCGGTCGTCTGGAGCGGTGACGAGCTCGGCATGGCGAACGACCCCTTCTGGGCGCTGGAGCCGGGTCACGAGGACGACAACCGGTGGGCGCACCGCGAACGCCTCGACTGGGAGCGCGCGGCCCAACGCGACGACCTCGACACGACCGAGGGCAAGGTGTTCCAGGGCTTGCGCCATCTCGCGTCGGTGCGCGCTGGGCTGCCGCAGCTGCACGCGTCGGCCCAGACCAGGCTGCTCCTCGACACCGACGACGGTGTGCTCGCGCTCCTGCGCACCCATCCGAGCGGGTCGATGCTGTGCGTCTACAACGTCACGTCCTCGTGGCAGACCTTCCCGGTGCGCCACTTCGCCGACGCGGGCATCACGCACCCCTATGACGCCCTGGGCGGCTTTCCCGTCTTCGGTGGCGCCGACGGGCTGGCCGCCCTGAGCCCGTATGCCGCCTGGTGGCTCATCGAGGCGCCTTCCGACGTCCTGCATGCCTGACCTCACCACGACCGCACCTTGATAAAGGTTGTGCGATAACCTTAACCAAGGAGGTGGGCAGATGGTGACGACCTGGCCGGCGCTCGGGTCTCGGACGGTTCTGTGGCAGCCGATCGAAGGGCTCTTCGACCTGTCCCGGCGTGCCCTGCGGTCGACCCCCGCGACCTTCGACGCGGCGGTGGTCCCCCAGATCTCGCACGTCCAGCTCGTGCTGCCGGGTGACCTCGCCGCCGACCTCGACGAGGCCACGCGCATGCTGGCCGCCTTCGACGCCGGGGGAGCAGGCGAGATCGCCCCCTTCGCGTCCGTGCTGCTGCGGTCCGAGAGTGCGGCCAGCTCGCAGATCGAGAACCTCACCTCCTCGGCACGGGCCCTTGCGGAGGCCGAGATCGGGGAGGGCAACCGGGCCAACGCCGCCGTCATCCTCGGCAACGTGCGCACGATGCAGGCTGCCCTCGATCTCGCCGGTCGGCTCGACGAGGACGCCGTGCTGGCCATGCACCGGGCGCTCATGGCGCAGCAGTCCCAGCACCCGGCCGGGCAGTGGCGCGACCAGCAGGTCTGGGTCGGCGGGTCGCCGCTGCACCCCGGCGACGCGCAGTACGTGCCTCCCCTCGCGGTCGACGTGCCGGGGCTCATGGCCGATCTCGTGAGCTTCATGGACCGAGACGACCTGCCGCCGCTCGCGCACGCGGCCTTGGCGCACGCGCAGTTCGAGACGATCCACCCGTTCACCGACGGCAACGGCCGCACGGGTCGCGCCCTGCTCCACTCGGTCCTGCTCCACACGGGTGCGATCCGCAGGGTCACGGTGCCGATCTCGGCCGGCCTGCTCGCGATCCGCGACGACTACTTCGACGCGCTGACGGCCTACCGCGGGGGAGACGTGGAGCCGATCCTCAGGTGCGTCGCCGAGGCCGCGCGCAACGGCACCCACATCGGCGAGCGGCTCGTCGGGACGCTGCGTGCGGTCCGCGCCGACTGGGCCGAGCAGCTCTCGGCGCGGGCGGGGTCGGCCTCGTGGGCGATGCTCGACCTGCTGCTCCGCCAGCCCGTCGTCACGGCGCGAGTCGTCGTGCGTGAGCTCGGCGTCTCCGCCCCGACCGCGCAGTCAGCGCTCCAGCGGCTCGTCGACGACGGCATCCTGCTCGAGTCGACGGGTCACCGCCGCAACCGGGTGTACCGCGCCCCGGCGGTGCTTCGGGCCCTCGACGGGTACGCGGCTGGGCTCGGGCGCCGCGTGAGGTGACGAATTCCCTTGCAGCACAATGAACTTCGCCGGTAATCGACATTATGATGTTCGGTTGTCGCGCGCTCCGACGTTGAGGTCGATCCACTGGCCGTGCGGGTTGCACGTCCCAAGCACGACGGGCTCCAGATCGCGCGCGCCACGCCACCGGCGGACTGCCACGACGGTGCCCCCGCCGTCCTCCCGCACATCGTCGGCGGCGATGCCGGGTGCACAGCCAGGAGGCTCAGCCGTGAGCCACGACAGGGCCGGGACGTCGCGGGCGAGCGTTCTCAACCGTGTCTCGAGCTCCAGCCGCCGCGGTGCGGCGACGTAGGTCAGGGCCCACGAGCTCATGACGACCACGTGAGCATCGGGTCCGGGTGCCTCTCGTGCACGGCGGACGGCGCGGTCGATGTCGTCGACCAGGTCCCCGGCAAGCACCACCGGCGGGTCGGTGCGGAGGAGGGCTCGGGCTGACCGGAACCGTTCGACGCGGCCGGGGACGTCGGGCCACAGGCAGGCCTCCAGCCAGCGGACGGCATCCTCGTCGTCCAGGTCGACGGGGCTGAGGTCCAGTCCGACCCTGGCCACGACCGGCGGCAGACCCGGTCCGGCATCGAGCTGGGCACCGACCTCGGCCCGATCGATGCCCGAGCACCGCACCGGCGATGCGGGGTCGCAGAGCGTCAGCGTGCGTTCGGCACCGACGAGGTCGACGGCATACCGGTCGACCCCGAGCAGGAGCCCGGCGCTGGCGCCGAGCTCCACGAGCGCGACCGGTGTGCCGGCCACATCCGCTGCCGCGACGGCGAGACCGACGGCCACGTAGACGGCGCGGTTGACCTCGTTGGTCTGCGTGCCGTGCGTCGCGATCCGCTCGACGAGCTCGTCGCGATGCTCGAGCACCGCGCGACGAACGTCGGGCCACGGGTCGCCGTGCGGCACCGCATCGTGACCCACGACGCTCGGATACCACCGCGCCGCAGGCATGTCGGGCCTGCGGAGCACGAGCTCGTGAAGGGCGGCCAGCCAGAGCACCGGTCGCGCCTGGCCGGGCCGGGCGGCGATCAGGAGAGATGCCGCCTCGGCATCCCGGGCGAGATGGCGGCACAGGGTCGAATAGAGCGGCAGGGCGGCATACTCCGCGGCGAACTCGGCGAAGCGGCGCTGGATCCGGGCCAGGCGGTCAGCACCCTCCCGGCCGTGCGGGCCTGCCTCGTCAGGCACCGGTGACGCCGTCGAGCCGCTCGCGAACGAGGTCGGCATGACCGTTGTGGCGCGCGTACTCACCGATGAGGTGGAGGTAGACGAAACGCAGCGAGAACGGGTCGCCGCCGGCCTCGAAGACGTCGTCGAGGTCGCGCCCTGCCACCACGCGGTCACACTCGCGCCACTCGGCGAGGAGGGCCTCGTAGTCCTCGCGCGCAGCCGCGGGGTCGATGTCGTCGAAGTCGAGGTCCTTCCCGCTGCCGAAACCGTGGAGCGGTTCGACGTCCTCGGCTGCCACACGCTGGCGCAGCCAGACCCGCTCGACCTTGCGCAGGTGCCGCAGCAGCCCGAGCAGGCTGAGGCCCGATGGCGAGACGGGGCGCTCGGCGAGCTGGGCGGCCGTCAGCCCGGAGCACTTTGCCAACAGGGTGGAGCGGTGCCACGCCAGCAGGTCGGGGAGCATCTCGGTCTCCGGTGCGACGAGCGAGCCGCCAGGACGCTCGACCTCGGGAGCCGTCCACACCGTCGGGGCCTGGTGGATCATGTGCGTGCTGCTCCTGTCGTGGCTTGGGTTGTCGCAGAATGGGTCTGGCGCTCCAGGAGCAGGATGACCTCATGGTGGGACGTCTGCGGGAACATGTCGAAGAGCCGTGCCTGCCGGGCCATGAACGACGGCAGCTGAGCGAGGTCCCGGGCGAGGCTGTCGACGTTGCAGCTCGAGTACACCAGATGGCTCGCGCCGCACGCCTCGATCCAAGCGGCAAGGTCAGGTCCGATCCCTCGCCGCGGGGGGTTCACGACCACCATCGACCGGGGCCCACGCAAGAGGTCGGGTTCGAGGGCTTCGACGTCGGTGGCGTCGCCCATCCGGAACGCGACGTCACCGAGTTCGCGGCCACGACTGGAAGCCGTCAGCCGGGCGCTCTCCACCGCCTCGGGCGATACCTCGACACCGAGCACGTGACGCGCCGGCGCACCGGGCGCCGCGGCGCAGTGCAACGCGAATCCGCCCACGCCGCAATAGAGGTCGAGCACCGCCGAGGGCGTGACCTCTTGTGCCCAGTCGCCGGCCTGCCGGTAGAGACCCGCAGCCACCGCGGTGTTCGTCTGGAAGAAGCTGTTGGGCCTCAGCTCGAGGGTGAGGCCGTTGACCGGCATCGGCAGCGACCCCTGCTCGGTCAGGACGATCTCCGTCGCACCCTCGAGGACGGCCTTGTGCTCGGGCTGGAGGTTCACCGAGACGACGCGCACCTCCGGGAGGCGTGCGAGCAGGCCGGCCAGCCGTGACTCGAGCAGCGCGAGGTGGCGCCGCGACCGCAGCACGAGCCGCAGCATGACCTCCCCGGTGGGGGAGAGGGTGAGGATCAGGTGCTTGAGCTCGCCCCGTCGTGCCGAGACGTCGTAGGGCTCGAGCCCGATCTCGTCGACGACGTCGGCCAGCCGCGGGATGACGTCCTGTAGCGGCTCCTCGTGCAGACCACACGCTCGGAGGTCGACGCCGTTCGCGTCCGCGTCGAGGATGCCGACGGTGACGGCGCCCGTGCGCCCGCCGACGACGAGCTTGGCCTTGTTGCGGAAGGCCGACTCCGGACTGGCGAAGGGCTCGAGCCAGTGCACGTGCGGGGCCACGGACGACAGCGCCTGCCGGCAGCGCTCGTTCTTGTCGGCGAGCTGGACGGCATACGGCACGCCCATGAGGGCGCACGAGCGGCACCGTCTCGCGTCGAAGTAGTCGCACTGCATCGCGCCAAGGCTACGGCTCGCGCGGTTCGTCTAGGACCACCGGTAGAGGTGCGGAGGAGCGGCCCCTTGGAGGCAAAGTGACATAATGTCGATTATCGGCGTTATGGGGTCGCGGGCGGGAGCTCGGACGGCCCGGTCTCGAGGGCGGCGAGCCACGTGCGCAGCAGCTGCTCCAACGACGTGCGGTCTGACGGTGACAGGGCGGCCAGAAGCGACTCGTCACCCGCCATGACGTCGGCGAAGATCTCGTCGAGCCGCGCCACGCCCTCAGGCGTCAGCTGCACGTAGACAGTCCTGCGGTCCGGCTCCTCACGGACCCTTTCGACGAAACCGAGCTTCTCCATCGCCTGAACGCGCTGCGTCGTCGCCCCGGGCGTCACTCGGCAGCGCCTCGAGAGCTCACCGGCCGTGAGGCGGTACGGCGGGCCGCTGCGGCGCAGCGTGCCGAGGACGTCCAGATGGCTCTGCTCGAGGCCGTGCGCGGCGAGGACGCGTGCGCGGTTGTCCACGACGATCGCTCCGAGCCGCCACACGGGCGTGATGATCCCGATGGAGCTCACGTCGACATCCGGACGCTCACGGCGCCACGCCGCGATGATCTGACCCACCTGGTCCCCCGGTCCCGTCTCCACGCCAATAGTTTAGCGCTAAATCGCACGGCCCGCCCTGCTGGCCGGCATCGACGGGCCGGAACATTTTAGGGCTAAAGTGATTGCATGAGCATCCATGTCATCACCGGAGCCGGCTCCGGCATCGGCCGGGCCGTGGCCCTCCAGCTCGCGAGGGCTGCTCCCGGACGCCGGCTCGTCCTCGTCGGACGCCGCCGGGACGCCCTCGCCGCGACCGCGTCACTCGTGGCAGCGGCCGCACCCTCCGCGCCCCCTCCCCTGCTGCTCGCGTGCGACCTCCAGCGGCCCGAAGCCGTCGAGGCGACCTTCGGCGCCGGGCTCGAGCCCGTGCAGGGCGTGGCGCTCTGCGCCGGTGGCCTGGCACCGGACGCCCCGGGGATGCCGTCCGGTCTCGTCACGACCGCGGCGGCGTGGGAGAGCGACTGGCGGCTCAACGTCCTCACCGCCGTCCTCACGGTGGCTGCCCTCGAGCCGTTCCTCGCCGACCACGCCCGCATCGTGACGATGGGCTCCATCGCCGGGGCGCGTGGCGGCGGTTCGTACGGCTCCGCCAAGGCGGCCCTGGTCCCATGGGTGCGTGACCTTGCCCGGCGGCTCGGCCCGCGCGGCATCACCGCCAACGTCGTGTCGCCGGGCTACGTCGCGCACACCGAGTTCTTCGGTGCCGCAATGACGTCCGAGCGACACGGCCGGCTCGTCGCCGAGACCCTCAACGGTCGCGCCGGCACTCCCGAGGACGTCGCCGCCGTCGTCGGACACCTGCTGTCCCCGGACGCGGGCCACATCACCGGTCAGGTCGTCCACGTCAACGGCGGTGCCCTGCTCGCCGGCTGAGCCGACGAGACGCTGCGCTCACACCGCGGCTGCGGAGGCGACGCTGCGGGGCCGGGCACGAACCCCGGCCCCGCAGCGTGCGGATCTCCCTCGGGTCAGGTCGTCGTGAGCGCGGTGTCGTCGACGACGAACGAGGTCTGCAGGGACGAGTCCTCCGTGACGACGAACCGCACCGAGACGCTCTTGCCGCGGTAGCTGCTGAGGTCGAACGAGCGCTGCAGCCAGGTCGCGTCGGCGCCGACGTTGCTGTACGCCGCGAGCGTTGTCGTGACGCCCGACGAGACGACCTGCACCTTCAGGGTGTCGTAGACCGTGCTGTCCGTCTCGGACGTGTCGAAGCGGCCCCAGAACGACAGTCGGGCCGTCGCAGCCGCCGCCGGGATCGTCACCGTCTGCTGCTCGGACTCCGTCGTGGCCGAGCCGTTGCCGCCCAGCCACATCTTCCACGCGCCGGAGTGCGCCGGCCGGCTCGTCGAGCTCGTGATCGGGCCGCTCGTGCCGGTCCAGGAGACCGCCCCCGACTCGAGGCCCGGGTTCGCGAGCAGGTTGCCAGCCGTGGGCGGGGGCGTCGTGCCGTAGTCCTTGACGGCGTACGTCCACACCATCGCGCCGATGGCGTCGACGTTGACGTCGAGTGCGGTGAGGTCGAGGTTCGTGATCGTGTCGCACGAACGGTGGTAGCAGGCGTCGAAGGGCCGACCGGCGGTGCCGCCCCACTTGCCCGCCTGCGCGCTCGTCTTCGTCGACTCTGCGCCGCTGAAGATCCCGCCCGTCGCGATGCCGTTGGAGCGGAACGCCGCGTGGTCGCTGCGGCCCTGCACGTCGACGTACTCCCACGGGATGCCCTTGCGGTCGTAGTACGCCGTGAAGTCGTCGCGCACGTCGGTGCCCGCGGCGTTGTCGTCGTAGACGAAGTAGCCGATGTTGGGCGAGGCGATCATGTCGAAGTTCTGATAGCTCTTGATCGCCGATCGCTGTCCGCTCGTCAGCTGCCCGACGTAGTACGTGGAGCCGAGCAACCCGAGCTCCTCGGCTCCCCAGAACCCGAAGCGCACATGGTTGCGCGGGGTCTGGCCGCTCGCCGCATACGCCAGGGCGGTCTCGAGCACGCCCGCGCTGCCGCTGCCGTTGTCGTTGATGCCGGGTCCGACGGAGACCGAGTCGAGGTGCGCGCCGAACATGACGACCGACGAGCTGTCCCCGCCGGGCAGGTCGGCGACGAGGTTGTACGACGTGCCCGACGAGGTGCTGAAGGGCTGCACCGTCGTCGTGTACCCGGCGGCGTCGAGCTTGGCCTTGACCCAGTCGACGGACGCCTTGTAGCCGGGCTTGCCGGTGCTGCGGTTGCCGCCGTTGGCGTTCGCGATGGACTGGAGCTGGTCGAGGTGGGCCTTGGTGTTGGTCACCGAGATGTCCGGTCCGGCCGCCGACGCCGCGGGTGGGGCGATGGTCAGGCCGGCCGTTGTCAGTGCAGCGAGCACCAGCGGGGTGAGCAGGGTGCGCTTGCGCATGGATCTCCTTGTGCGTGAAGGGGTTGGGCGAGCGAAACCCTGTCGACCCTCCCGTTCCCCGGCAATGCGCCCTGTGAAGACTTGGCTCCGGCTTGCCAACTCCTGACGCGAGATGTGCTGTCCACGGAGTGGACGTATGCCGTCCGCTGACCACGCCACAGAGCCCCTCCTCGCGCACTCCCCCGGTGACGAGTTCGCCCGCTCGCCTCCCCCGGCGTGTTCGGCGCCACCCACCCCCGCTCCGCCCGGCCGTGTGGGACAGTCGGCGCATGTCGCACGTCGTCGTCAACGCGGCCCGCCCGGAGACCCGGGAGCAGCGGGCCTGGTACTGGTACGACTGGGCCAACTCGGCCTACGTCACGACCACCGCCACGGTGCTCATGAGCCCGTACCTCACGTCCGTTGCCGAGGAGGCGGCGTGCCCGAGTCTCGCTGAGGGCCAGGACTGCCTGGCGAACCTGTCGGTCATCGGCATCCCGGTGGCGCCGGGGTCACTGTGGTTCTTCACGGTGACCTTCACGACGATCCTGTCGGCCATCGTCCTCATCTTCATCGGTGCCATCGCCGACCGCAGCCCGCACCCGACGCGCCTCTTCGCCGGTTTCGCCTGGGCGGGCGCACTCGCTGCGAGCCTCATGTTCCTCGTCGCGGGCACGAACTGGCAGCTCGGTGCGGCTCTCGTCGTCGTGGCCGGCATCTGCCTGGGCTCCTCGCTCGTCGTCTACGACTCGATCCTGTGCCGCATCGCCAACGAGAACGAGCGCGACCGGGTGTCCTCCAAGGGTTGGGCGTTCGGCTACCTCGGCGGCGGCATCCTGCTCGCCCTCAACTTCGCCCTCGACTTCTTCCACGAGGACCTCGGGCTCGACCGCGCCATGTCGACCCGCATCAGCATCCTGTCGGCGGGCCTCTGGTGGGCCGGCTTCACACTCATCCCCTACCTCGGCCTACGCCACCTCACCGGCACCCTCGAGACGCCGGTGGCGCGGTCGGCGGGCGTCGTCGGGGGCAGCGTGGCGCAGCTGCGCAGCACCTTCCGCGACCTCGCGAACTACCCACAGACCAAGCTGTTCCTGCTCGCGTACCTCTTCTTCAACGACGGCATCCAGACCGTCATCGGCAGCTCCAGCGTCTACGGCTCGAAGGAGCTCGGCTTCTCCGAGACGACGGTGCTCGGCGTCTTCCTCTTCGTGCAGTTCGTCGCATTCCTCGGCGCCCGCCTCTTCGGCCGCGTCGCCGCCACCATCGGCGCGTGGCGCACCGTCCTCTACGGAATCGGGCTGTGGACGGTCGTCGTCGTCTTCGCCTTCCTCGTGCCGTCGAAGTCGTTCGTCATCTTCATGGCCCTGGGCCTGCTCATCGGCATCGTCCTCGGCGGCACCCAGGCCCTCTCGCGCTCGCTCTACAGCCAGCTGATCCCCAAGGGCCGCGAGGCCGAGTACTTCAGCCTCTACCAGGCGATGGAGCGCGGCACGAGCTGGTTCGGCACGCTCATCTTCGGCCTCGTCTACCAGTTCACCCTCAGCTACCGCTGGGCGATCATCGCGCTCATCGTCTTCTTCGCCGTCGGAGGCCTGCTTCTCTCCCGCGTCCGCATGCGTGAAGGCATCGAACAGGCGGGCAACCCGGTGCCCGCCGTCATCTGAGACAGGCTTACAATTCGCGGCCCCGCAGGGAACAAGTCAACCGTTTCGGTCGTTCAAGCGTCTGTGAGGGTAAGACACCATTGGGTGTCACAGTGGCAGGAGTCTTGGAGGGGTCCACATGGCCGATCGAGCACTACGCGGTTCCAACCTCGGCACGAGGAGCATGGAGTCCGACGAGAACGTCGTCCCGAGTGAGCGTCAGCTCACCGTCTACGTCTGCCCAGAAGGTCACCGCACCGAGCTCCCGTTCTCCATCGAGGCCGACGTGCCTGCGACGTGGGAGTGCCGCTGCGGCCTCGATGCCAAGCTCCAGGGCGGTGGCCCCGAGCCGGAGGCCAAGCCGGTGAAGCACCAGCGCACCCACTGGGACATGCTGCTGGAGCGGCGCTCCATCCCCGAGCTGGAGGAGCTCCTCGAGGAGCGCCTGACGCTGCTGCGCGAGTCCCGTGGCGAGAAGCCCCGGCGTCGCAAGACCGCCTGACACGGCGCACCACCGACCGCAACACCGAGAAGCCCGTCCCGTTCGTGGAGGCGGGCTTCTCGCCATGGGGAGGGCTTTTGAGCCCGACCGTTCCGCTTCGTGGAGGCGGGCTTCTCGCCATGGGGAGGGCTTTTGAGCCCGACCGTTCCGCTTCGTGGGGGCGGGCTTCTCGCCATGGGAGGGCTTTTGAGCCCGACCGTTCCGCTTCGTGGAGGCGGGCTTCTCGCCATGGGGAGGGCTTTGAGCCCGACCGTTTCGTGGGGGGTTCTCGCTGCCGAGCGGGCTTCTGAAGCCCGACCGTCCGCTCAGTCCTCGTCGATGATCTCGCCCTCGACGACCTCGTCGCTCGAGGTCGACCGACGCGGCCCTTGGGGCGGCGGCTGCTCCCAGTCCGGCTGGCCGGTCACGGTGGGTCCGGTGAAGCGAGCGGTCTGCGCTACGAGCCGCCGCGAGATGACCGCCGCGAGCATGCTGCGTGCCACCGGGCGCGTGAAGGGCAGCACGAGCAGCAGGCCGAGGACGTCGGTGACGAAGCCCGGGGCGACGAGCAGCGCTCCGCCCACCAGCACGACGACCCCGTCAGCGATCTCGCGGGCGGGCATGCGCCCGCTCCGGACCGCCTGCTCGAGGGCGCGCCATGCCTTGCCACCCTCACGGCGGATGAGCCACACGCCGAGCAGCGAGGTAGCGACGAGGAGCAGGAACGTCGGCCAGCCACCGATGGCCTGGCCGACGGCCAGCAGCACGAGGATCTCGACGATGGGCAGCAGGAGCAGCGCGGCCGCCGCCAGCCGGGTCGGACGCAACCGGCGAGGGCGCGGTCGAGGGGTGGTGCTCACGAGCGCTCCCCCACGGGCTGGCGGCCACGGGCGCGGCCGGCGAGGGATCGCAGCTGGCCGACCCGGTGCTCGATCCCCCACCGGGTGACGCTGGTCAGCGCCTCACGGACGATGTCACGGCCCATCTTGGAGACGCCGACCTCGCGCTCCACGAAGGTGATCGGCACCTCGACGACCGTGAGGCCGGCGCGCACGGCACGCAGCGTCAGGTCGATCTGGAAGCAGTAGCCCTGGGACTCGACGCCCTGAAGGCCCATCGTCCGCAGCGCGCTCGCGCGATAGACACGGTATCCGGCGGTCGCATCGTTGACCGGCATCCCGAGGAGCACCTTGGTGTAGACGTTGGCCCCCACGGAGAGCACCTTGCGCCGGGCCGGCCAGTTGCGCACCTCGCCGCCACGCACCCAGCGGGCCCCGATGACGACGTCCGCGTCGCCGAGTGCCGCCAGGAGCGAGGGAAGCTGCTCTGGCAGGTGCGACCCGTCCGCGTCCATCTCCACGATGGCGTCGTAGCCCTCGTCGAGGACGCGCGCGAAGCCGGCGAGGTAGGCCTTGCCGAGGCCCTCCTTGACGGCGCGGTGCACGACCCTGACCTGCGGGTCGGAGCCCGCGAGGTCGTCAGCGATCTGCCCGGTGCCGTCGGGCGAGCTGTCGTCGAGCACGAGGACATCGGCACCGGGCACGGTCGAACGCACCCGGGCGATGATGCCGGGCAGGTTCTCCCGCTCGTTGTACGTCGGGATGAGCACGGCCACCCGGGTGACCGGCTCACGCTGCGTCGTCGTCATCCTCGTCCTTCGTCTTGTGCGGCGCCGGGTCGTGCGCCGTCTCCGGCACCGTTCGGCGAGCGCCACGGATGCCCAGGGCGAGCATCGCGAGCAGTCCTGCGGCGGCGGCCCACTCGGGGGCCTCACCGACGCGGGTGGCCAAGGTCGTGGCGTCCCGCAATGGTAGGGCCCCTCGAACCACCGCCTGTGTGAACAACGACGTCACCTGGTGTGCGGTTCCGTCAGGCGTGATGAGGGCGCTCTGACCGACGGTCGACACGTGCACGACCGAACGTCCGAACTCCATCGCGCGCAGCCGGCTGATCGCGAGCTGTTGCGGTGACTCGGCGGTGAAGCCGAAGGTCGCGTTGTTGGTCTGGACGACGAGCACGTTCGCGCCGGCCTCGACGGCGTCGCGCATGATGTCGTCGTAGGCCACCTCGAAGCAGATGGCGAGACCGGCCCGGATCTGGGTCCCGCTGCTCGTCGACACGTCGAAGACACCGGGCCCCGGCCCGGGCACGAAGTCGCGCCGGACGAGGTCGACCTCCTTGCTGAAGACTCGCCAGAACGACCGGTTCGGGATGTACTCCCCGAACGGCACGGGGTGGCGCTTGACGTAGCGAGCGGTGTTGCCCTTGCCCGGCTCGAAGAGGAGCGCCACGTTCGACAGGAAGCCGACGGGCTCCTCGAGCAGACCGCCGACGATGAGCGGCCGCTCGATCGTGTCGACCGTCTCGAGGATGAGCGCCTTGGCGTCCGCGTTGCGAAGGGGGTCGATGTCGGACGCGTTCTCGGGCCAGACGACGAGGTCGGGCGCCGGGACCCGACCGGCGTCGACGTCCTTCTCGGCCGCGAGGGTGGCGGCCACGTGGTTGTCGAGGACGGCCCGGCGCTCGGAGTTGAAGTCCAGACCCGGCCGGGGGACGTTGCCCTGCACGCCGAGGAACTGGGCCGGCTGCCCGTCGGTCGGCAGGGGTACGGTGAAGCCCACGACGCCCAGCACGAGCGCTGCAGCCACGGGTGCCCCGACTCGGCGCGCCGGCATTCGGGGGCGGCTGAGCACCAGCTGGACCGCGAGCGCGAGGAGCGCGCCCGCGAGTGCGATGACGAAGCCGACGAACGGGGCGCCGCCCAGCGCGACGAGCCGGCCGAACGGCGAGTCCGCCTGGCCGAACGCGAGCTTGAGCCACGGGAAGCCGCCGTACGGCGTCCGCGCCCGGAGTCCTTCGGTGACGACCCAGACGAGGGCGAACACGAGCGGGCGGACGCGTCCCGCGCGTCCCAGCCACCCGACGAGGGCCCCGGCGAGACCGACGAAGAGCGACTCGAGCGTCGCCAGCGCGATCCACGGCAGCGACCCGACGTAGATGCCGGACCAGCTGAGCATGGGCACGAAGAACACCAGGCCGCCGGCCAGGCCGAGCAGGAAGCCGCGGCGTGCACCCGTTCCGGTCCACGCCCACGCCCACAGCGCGAGCGCCAGCGGGGCGGCGAGCCACACGTCGAAGGTGGGGAAGGCGAAGCAGAGCAGCCCTCCGCCGAGGAGGGACACGAGGAGACGCCGCACGGGGTTCACCGTATGCGGTGCGGTCGGGTCCCCTGCGCACCGGCCCACCGGGCGGGGCCGGTCACGCCGAGGGGGCTCAGGGTACGACGACGACGCCGCGCGCGGTCGTGGCCACGATCGGCGGGTCGAGCATCTCGGCCGCGGACGCGCCGCGCTCCTGGTTGCCGCGGCCCACGACGCGTACCTCAAAGTCCATCTCGCGCGAGCGGGTGCCGACACGGATGATCTCGGCGGAGATCTCGATGACGTCGCCGGCGGTGATGCGGGACCGGAACTGGACGTCGCTGTACGAGGCGAAGAGACCCTCGTCGCCGTCGGTGACGATGCACATCTCGGTGGCGACGTCGCCGAACGCGGCCAGGGAGTAGGCGCCGTCGACGAGGTTGCCGGCGTAGTGCGCATGACCGTACGGGACGTAGCGGCGGTGCATGATGCGCAGCCCCACCTTCGCCTTGGTGCGGGCCGCGGGCGTCGTCGAGGCGGTTGCCGGAGTGGTGGGAGCCGTGGGCTCCGTGGGCTCGGTACTGGCGTCGGTCATGGCTTCCTTCCCTTCCGGAGACCGATCTCGTGGACGAGGTAGCTCGCGACCTCGCCGGGCGTCGTGCCGCGGCCGAAGATGCGGTCGACCCCGAGGGCTTTCTCCGAACCGTCCTCGAAGCGGGGGCCGCCGGCGATGAGGACGGGCACCTGGCCGGCCGGGTACGCCTCGCGGAACGCTGCGGACATCTGGGTCGTGTTGTGGATGTGGGCGTCCTTCTGGGTGACGACCTGGCTGACGAGGACGGCGTCGGCCTTCTCGGCGCGGGCCCGGGCGACGAGGTCGGGTACGAGCACCTGGGCGCCGAGGTTCACGACCTTGATCTCGCGGTAGTACTCGAGGCCCTTCTCGCCCGCGAAGCCCTTGATGTTGAGGATGGCGTCGATGCCGACCGTGTGCGCGTCGGTGCCGATGCAGGCACCGACGACGACGAGCTTGCGGCGCAGCTGCTTCCTGATCGCCAGGTTCGCGTCCTTGGCGCTGAGCAGCGGGTACTCGCGCTCGACGACGTGCACGTCGTCGAGGTTCACGAGGTGGGTCGAGCTGCCGTAGACCACGAAGAAGGTGAAGTCCGGGCCCATGGCCTTGGCGTGGACGAGCAGCGCCGGGTCGAGGCCCATCTTGCGCGCCAGCTGGAGCGCTGCGCCCTCGGCCTTCTTGTCGTGCGGCAGCGGCAGCGTGAACGACATCTGCACCATGCCGTCGCCCGTCGTGTCCCCGTAGGGCCGGATGATGTTGCCCTGCGCAGCCGTGCCGCTGCTCATCGCTTCGCCCCCCGGGCCGGCGGCGTCCACGCGTCGAGGGCGGTGGTCGCCGGGTTGTCGTAGCCGTCGGCGCGCCGGAACACACCGTCGAGCCCCTTGCCGCCCGTGGGAGGACGCTTCATGAGGCCGAACGTGCCGTCCGCGATCGCGGCCAGCAGTGGCGCGTCCCCGGCGGCGTCGGTGTCGCTGACGATGCGGTCGAGCAGGTCGACGGCCTCGGAGAGCACCTGGCGGGCGCGGGTCTGGATGAAGCCGTCACGCGGCGGGTGGAAGTCCTCGGTGAGCCCGCTCGCCGCGTTCATGACGTAGCGGACGTTCTGCAGCGCCAGGTCACGGTCGGACAGGAACGGCGTCACGACGGCTTCGGTCATCATGCCGACGAGGAGGATGCCCTGACCGGTCATCGCCCCGACGAGGTTGAAGAACCCGTCCAGCAGGTAGCCGCGGAACACGTCGCCGGTCATGTGCTTCGTGGGCGGCATCCACTTCAGCGGTGCGTCCGGGAAGAGCTGGCGGGCCAGCATCGCGTGAGCGAGCTCCATCCGGAAGCTGTCGGGAATCTCCGGGTTGATCTCGAACGCGTGCCCGAGACCGAGCTGCCAGTCCTCGAGACCGGCCTCCTTGGCGAACCGCTCGTTGAGCAGCTGGCTCACGGTGACCGTGTGGGCCGCCTCGACCGCGTCAGCGGTCGTGAGGTAGTTGTCCTCACCGGTGTTGATGATGATGCCGGCGCGGGCGTGGACCTGGCGCGAGAAGCGCTGGTCGACGAAGGTGCGGATCGGGTTGATGTCGCGGAAGAGGATGCCGTACATCGAGTCGTTCAGCATCATGTCGAGACGCTCCATGCCGGCGAGGGCAGCGATCTCGGGCATGCAGAGCCCGGACGCGTAGTTCGTCAGGCGCACGTAGCGACCGAGCTCCTTGCTCACGTCATCGAGGGCCGCGCGCATCAGGCGGAAGTTCTCCTGGGTGGCGTACGTCCCCGCGAAGCCCTCACGGGTCGCGCCCTCGGGCACGTAGTCGAGCAGGGACTGACCGGTCGAGCGGATGACCGCGATGATGTCGGCGCCCTCACGTGCGGCGGCCTGGGCCTGCGGGATGTCCTCGTAGATGTCACCGGTCGCGACGATGAGGTAGATCCACGGCTTCGTCTTCGGGTCGCCGTGCCGCCGGACAAGGCGGTCGCGGGTGGCGCGCGAGCGGTCGATGGTGCGCAACCCGACCCCGACACCCTTGGCTGCGGCGCGCCGGGCGGCCGAGCCCTCACGCCCCGTCGGCAGCCGGAACGAGACGTTGCCGCTCGCGGCCTTCTGGGCGAGCGTCGTGAGGTCGGGTGCCTCGCCGCGCAGCAGCGCGTCGTAGACCGGCGTCGTCACACCGTGCTCGAGGCCCACCTCGTCGCGGACGGCGTTCACGAGGTGGTTGACCCACGGCACGCGCTCGTGGTCGGCGCCGGACAGGCCCGCGAGACGCAGGGTCGCGCGCTCGACGGAGACGGTCGTGTGGCTCCGGGCGATCGTGACGACGGGTGCCGCGGCCTTCCGGGCCAGGGACCGGGCGCGCCGTACGACGGTGGGGTCCAGCTCGAGCATGGGCGCCTGCCTCGTCATGCGTCCGATCCTGCCGTCTCGGCCGCCAGCCGGCCCTCGAAGAGCGCCCGCACGGCGGGCACCTCGCGCACGAGCCGGAGCGCGGTCTCGGCGTGGCCGGGGACGTAGCCGTTGCCGATGAGCATCCGCACGTCGGCCGCGAGACCCTCGGCGCCGAGGGCGGCGGCGGCGAAGTTCGTCGCCATGCTGAAGAAGATGATGGTGCCGCCCTGCGCGGTGGCCAGGATGGCGGGCTGTTCGCAGCCGGGCACGTCGACGCAGACGACGGTGATGTCGGCAGGGCCACCGGCCGACTCGACCGCGGCGGCCAGTCCGAGCGGTGAGCGGGCGTCGGCGAGCACGACCGCGTCCGCGAGGCCACTCGCCTCGAGGACCTCGCGCTCACGCTCCACCGGCACGACGCCGATCGTGCGGGCGGCGCCCGCGGCGCGCGCTGCGGCGAGGGAGAGCGAGCCCGACTTGCCGGCCCCACCGAGGACCGCGACGGTCGGCGCGACGCCGCGGACGGCATACTCCCCGACGACCCGCTCGACGAGCGCCGGCGCGCCGCAGACGTCCATGACCATGAGCGCGAGGTGCGGGTCCAGGTCGTCGGGCAGCGTCGCGGCGATGCTGCGCCCGAAGAGGATGGCGTGACCGGCCGCGGGTACCTGCTCGGAGAGGCCGTCCCAGCGCTCCAGCCTGTCGGTGATCGCGAGCGGCGTCAGCGACAGCGAGACGAGCGTCGCCACACGGTCTCCCACGGAGAGGCCCAGGGGGCTGTCGGGTCCGGCCTCGTCGACGGTGCCGATGAGCATCCCGCCCGAACCGGTGACCGGGTTCTGCATCTTGCCGCGTGTCGCGATGATGTCGAGCACCTCGGCGCGAACGGCCTCACCGTCGACCTGCCCATCCACGCCATGCTTCTCGGCGAGCTGGCGGTACGACGCGGCGTCGAGGTTGAGGGTCTCGACCGCGATGCGCACCTCGTCGTCCCACAGCTCGGGCCGGGCGTCGAGGCGGCGAGCGGCCTGCGGCAGCGTGATGGCGTCCCCGCTGGGCTCGAGGACACGGTGGAGGCCGACGGGCGACGACACGCGGGCTGCGGCCACGGGATCCGGGGCGGCCGACATCGGGTCTGACACGTTCACAAATCCTTCTGTCTGTACGGACGGAGGCCGAAGATCTTGCGTCAGCATAGAGCCACGAAAGGCACATCTTCACCAATCCGCGACCCGGACGTGTTTGAGCGACGACATCCGTGCCATTACTGTTGCCGGCATGAGCAAGGTTGAGCAGCCCTACGCCTACCATCGGCGCGAGCTCGTCGAGCCCGACTGGACGCGGTTCCCGGGATGGGCCGACGTCACCCAGGCCGACTGGGACAGCGCACAGTGGCAGCGGGTCAACTGTGTCAGGAACATCAAGCAGTTGCGAACCCTCCTGGGCGACCTGCTCGACGACCGCTTCTACGACGACCTCGCCAAGGACCAGGCCGAGCGCGCGACGATGTCGATGCTCGTCCCGCCGCAGATGCTCAACACGATGGTCCCGTCGACCGACACCCCCGCGCCGTCGGCCGGTCACGACTTCACCGAGGCGTTCTACGCCGACCCGATCCGCCGCTACATGCTGCCGGTCTTCTCCGACCGCCGCACCGACTGGCCGTCGCACCCGCACGCCTCGCGTGACTCGCTCCACGAGCACGACATGTGGGTCGCCGAGGGCCTGACGCACCGCTACCCGACGAAGGTGCTCGCCGAGCTGCTGCCGACGTGCCCGCAGTACTGCGGCCACTGCACCCGCATGGACCTCGTCGGCAACTCGACACCCCAGGTCGCCAAGCTCAAGTTCGACCTCAAGCCCGTCGACCGCTACGCCGCGATGCTCGACTACCTGCGCTCCTCGCCCGTCGTGCGCGACGTCGTGGTCTCCGGCGGCGACGTCGCCAACATGCCGTGGAAGAACCTCGAGGCATTCATCGACCAGCTCCTCGACATCGACAACATCCGTGACATCCGTCTCGCGACGAAGGCGCTGATGGGCCTGCCCCAGCACTGGTTCGCCGAGGACGTCGTCGAGGGCGTGGGCCGGGTGTCGGCCAAGGCACGGGCACGTGGCGTCTCCCTCGCGATCCACACCCACGTCAACAACGCGCAGTCCGTGACGCCGTCGGTCGCGCGCGCCTCGAAGGCGATGCTCGACGCCGGCGTCCGCGACGTCCGCAACCAGGGCGTCCTCATGCGCGGCGTCAACGACACCACCGAGCAGCTGCTCGACCTGTGCTTCGCCCTCGCCGACGGTGCGCAGATCGCGCCGTACTACTTCTACATGTGCGACATGATCCCGTTCTCCGAGCACTGGCGGCTCTCGCTCGCCGAGGCCCAGCACCTGCAGCACTCGATGATGGGCTACCTCCCGGGGTTCTCGACGCCGCGCATCGTCTGCGACGTGCCGTTCGTGGGGAAGCGTTGGGTGCACCAGGTGGAGGAGTACGACACCGAGCGCGGGATCTCCTACTGGCGCAAGAACTACCGCACCTCGATCGAGGGCGACGACACCGAGGCGCTGTCGCGCGAGTACGTGTACTACGACCCGATCTACACCCTCCCCGAGTCGGGCCAGCAGTGGTGGCACGCGTCGGTCGACCACGAGTCGGTCCTCGCCGTGGCGACCGAGAAGGCCGCCAACAGCCGCCTCGCTGCCGAGTCCCAGCTCGTCTGACACGCGACCGCCACAAGCAGGGCCCGCACGTAGACTGCGGCGGTGACCTCCCGCGCCCCCGGCACCCGCGTCCGCATGCCTCGTGCCGAGCGTGAGGCGCAGATGCTGGCCGTGGCCGAGCAGGTCTTCTCGAGCCGAGGCATCCAGGCTGCGACGATGGACGAGATCGCTGAGCTCGTGGGCGTGACCAAGCCCCTCATCTACGACTACTTCGGGTCGAAGGAAGGCCTGCTCGCCGCCACGATCGAACGAGCCCGGGGCCAGCTGCTTGCGGCCCTGATCGACTCGTGGGTCGCCCAGCCGACGGCGCCGGCCCGCGACCGGGTGCGCGACGTCGTCCACGCGTTCTTCTCGTTCATCGACGAGCACGAGCAGGCGTTCGCGCTGCTGCGCACGGAGGGCGCCCTCATCGGTGAGGCGTCGGCGTCCGTCGAGCGCATCCGGCAGCAGACCGCGAAGGCGTTCGCCGAGGGACTGCGCACCCTGCCGACGTTCGCGGCGCTCGAGCCGCGCCGGGTCACGGTCATGGCCGAGATCCTCATCGGCGGATGCGAGCGGCTCGCGGTGTGGCGCAGCGCCCACCCGGGCACGACCGCCGACGAGGCGACCGAGCTCGTCGTCACGACGATCTGGGACGGGCTCGCGTCCGTCGCGAACGCCTGATGGGCCGGCAGCGCCAGCCCGACGGGCCCTCCACGCCTGCCACCGTGGCACTCGACCGCGCCGGTGTCGCCTACACCCGCCACCCCTACGAGCACGACCCGTCGGCCGGCAGCTACGGCCTGGAGGCCGCCGCGGCCCTGGGCGTCGACCCGGCGCAGGTCTTCAAGACCCTGCTCGTCGACACTGTCAAGGGACTCGCCGTCGGCGTCGTACCCGTCGACGGACAGCTCGACCTCAAGGCGGTGGCAGCCGCGCTCGGCACGAAGAGCGTGGCGATGGCCGACCCGGCGTCCGCCGAGCGGAGCACCGGCTACGTCGTCGGAGGGATCTCCCCGATCGGGCAGAAGCGCGCTCTCCCAACGGTGCTCGACGACACGGCCTACGGCTTCGACATCGTCTACGTCTCAGGTGGGCGGCGCGGCTTTGACATCGGGCTCTCCCCCGCCGACCTGGCGACCCTCACCCGCGCCGTGCGCGCCCGGATCGGGCGCGGGTGACCCTCACCCGCGAGGCCCCCACCGCGGCTGGGTCGCGGCTGTCCCGTCTGCGCCTCGTCCTCGTCCTCGCCGCACTCACGATGGTGGGGCCGTTCACCATCGACGCGATCTTCCCGGCGTTCGACGTCATGACCCGCGACCTCCAGGTCGACGAGGTCACGATGCAACAGACGCTGAGTGTCTACCTCCTCGCCTTCGCCGTCGCGAGCCTCTTCCACGGATCGATGTCGGACGCGCTCGGTCGCCGTCGCGTCATCGTCACCGGATGCCTGCTGTATGCCGTGGCGAGCGCCCTGTGCGCGTTGGCCCCGAGCATGCCGCTCCTGCTCGGCGCGCGAGCCGCGCAGGGCCTCGTCGCGGGCGCCGGCATGATCGTGGGGCGCACCGTCGTGCGCGACCTCTTCGACGGTGCACGGGCACAGCGCTTCATGAGCCACATCTCGATGATCTTCGCAGTGGCGCCCGCCCTCGCCCCCATCGTCGGAGGGTGGATCCTCGGCTGGGGCTCGTGGCGCACGATCTTCTGGGTGCTGTCGGCATACGGCGTGGTCCTCGTGACGATCACCCTGACCTCGCTGCCCGAGACGCACCCGGCCGGCGTTCGTGTCCCGTTCCGGCCACGTCCGCTGATCGCGTCGTTCGTCTCGGCCGCCGGCGACGGCGGCGTCCTGCGGCTCAGCGCCGCCATCGCGCTGAACTTCGGCGCGCTGTTCCTCTACGTGGCCTCGGCTCCGGCGATCGTCGTCGACCACCTCGGGCTCGGTGAGCGCGACTTCGGCGTGCTCTTCGTCCCCCTCGTCGTGACGATGATGCTCGGCTCCTTCCTCACGGGGCGTCTCGCGGGTCGGGTCCGGCAGGGAGCCTTCGTTCTAGCCGGCATGGTCGTGGCCCTGGCGGGAGGTGTCTTCGCCGTCGTCTACCAGGCGGTCGTCGACGTCCCCGGACTGGTCTGGACCGTCCTGCCCGTCGCCACCGCGTCGTTCGGCGTCTCGCTCGTGTTCCCGATCCTCACGATCGCGCTGCTCGACTCGCGGCCCCGCGAGCGAGGCGCCGTCTCGTCGTTCCAGTCGTTCCTCAGCACCTGCGTCAACGCCCTCGTCGCCGGCGCCGTGTCCCCGCTGGTGAGCGGGTCTCTGACGACGCTTGCGGTCGTCGCCGGCTGCATGACTCTGACGGCCCTCGCGCTGTGGTGGTGGCACCGCACCCGGACGCTCGCGCGCTCCGGGGCCGCGCGGGACGACGTCGTCGACGTCCACGGCCCGGCGGTGGAGCCGACCGACCAGCTCTGACGACGGCGTCGTACTGTCGAGACCGTGATCCAGCGCAGCGACGTCGACGAGGCCCGCGACCGCATCCGCGACCACGTGCGCACCACACCGTGGTGCACCGTGGACCGCGATCTGACGGGCGGCCGCGCAGTCTTCAAGCTCGAGTACCTCCAGCACACCGGCTCGTTCAAGGCCAGGGGCGCCTTCAACCGCATCCTCCGGGCACGTGAGGACGGCGTCCTCGACCCGGGCACCGGCATCGTCGTGGCCTCCGGGGGCAACGCCGGCATGGCCAACGCATACGCGGCCGCCCGCCTCGACGTGCCCGCCACGGTCTTCGTGCCGGAGACGGCACCGGCCGTCAAGGTCGCCCGGCTCGAGAGGTATGGAGCCCGCGTCGTCCTGCCGGACGTGAGTACGCGACCGCCTACGAGGCGGCGCAGGAGGAGGTGTCACGCACCGGCGCCCTCTACTGCCACGCCTACGACCAGCCTGAGATCGCTGCCGGCGCAGGCACGCTCGCGCTGGAGCTCTTGCAGCAGGTGCCGGCGGGGTTCGACACGGTGGTCGTCGCCGTCGGGGGTGGCGGCCTTCTCGCGGGAGTCACGGCCGCCGTCGACGGCGCCGCGGCGGTCGTCGGTGTCGAGCCCACGGGTGCGCAGACCCTCCGGTCGGCACTGGACGCCGGCCACCCCGTGGACGTCCCGGTCTCCGGGGTCGCGGCGGACTCGCTCGGTGCCCGGCGGCTCGGTGAGATCGCGTTCGACGTCGCGAGCCGCCTTCCGGTCACGAGCGTGGTCGTCACCGACGACGACATCGTCGCGGCGCGCTCCATGCTGTGGGACCGCTGGCGCATCGTCGTCGAGCACGGCGCCGCCACGGCTCTGGCCGGCCTGACCTCCGGCGCCTACCGGCCCCAGCCGGACGAGAGGATCGCCGTCGTCCTCTGTGGGGCCAACACCGACACGTCAGACCTCTGAGGCGGCCAGACGGCTCCGAGCAGCGGACCGCCGGCACACGGCAGACGAACCCAGCGTGTCAGGCGTCGTCGCGTGGCGCGGCGGAGGCGCTGCGGCCCTCCCACGGCGTCGACAGCACGACCGTCGTGCGCGTGGAGACGTTGGCGGCCGAGCGAATCCGAGCCAGGAGGTCCTCGAGGTTGCCCGGCGTCTCGACGCGCACCTTGAGGATGTAGCTCTCGATGCCCGCGACCGAGTGGCAGTCCTCGATCTCGGAGATGTGGCGAAGGCGCTCCGGCACGTCGTCCGGCGCGCTCGGGTCGAACGGCGTCACCGAGATGAGCGCAGTGAGCGGGAGACCCAGCGCCTCGGGAGACACCTGGGCGGTGTACCCCGTCACGACCCCGCGCTCCTCGAGTCGCCGCACGCGCTGGTGCACCGCCGAGGTGGACAGGCCCGTGGCCTTGCCGAGGTCGGTGTAGCTCATCCGGCCGTCCGCGAGGAGCAGGCCGACGAGGCGACGGTCGAGATCTTCCATGGCCGAAGGGTAGACCAGGGGTTGTGAGGCGGTGGCTCCATTCCTCATGTCGGTACGCCTCGCCCGGGCGACGAGAGCACGGTGCTCGTCGAGCGCGCCCTGGCGGGGCGAGGTGCCGTGCCGGGTCGTCCCGGTAGCCTCTCGCGTATGCCGTCCTCCGCCTCCCGGTTGCTCCTGCTCGACTCCGCGTCGCTGTACTTCCGCGCCTTCTTCGGGGTGCCGGAGGTCATCGGTCCGAGCGGTGTCCCGACAAACGCGGTCCGCGGACTCCTCGACATGATCGCCTCACTCGTCGAGCGCGGTCGGCCGTCGCATCTCGTGGCCTGCTGGGACAACGACTGGCGACCGGCCTTCCGGGTGGACGCGATCCCCTCGTACAAGGCCCACCGCGTGGCGGAGCCGGGCGACGACCAGCTCGCCGGCGAGCAGGTCCCCGAGGCGCTCGCGGTCCAGGTGCCGATCATCGCCGACGCGCTGACCGCCCTCGGCATCGCGCGCGTCGGGGTCGACGGCTGCGAGGCGGACGACGTCATCGGGACCTACGCGACGGCATACAGCGGACGGATGCCCATCGACATCGTCACGGGCGACCGTGACCTCTTCCAGCTCGTCGACGACGCCAACCAGGTCCGCGTCGTGTACACGGCCCGTGGAGGCGTGCGCTCACCCGACCTCGTCGACGAGGCGTTCATCGCGCAGAAGTACGGCGTCGGCACCGGCGCCGCCTACGCCGACATGGCGGTCCTGCGCGGAGACACGAGCGACGGGCTCCCCGGGGTGGCCGGCGTCGGCGAGAAGACGGCCGCCAAGCTCATCACGACGTACGGCACGCTCTCGGCCCTGCGCGCGGCCATCGCCGCGGGAGACCCCGCGCTCAAGGGGGCTCAGCGGGCGCGCCTCGAGGCGGCCGGCGACTACCTCGATGCGGCCCCGCGCGTCGTCGCGGTCGTCAAGGACGCCCCGCTCCCCGACGCGGACATCACGGTCCCGACGTCGGTGGCCGACCCCGTCCTCATGTCGAAGCTCGCGGTCGAGCACGGTCTCACGTCCTCCTTCGACCGCGTCGTCACCGCTCTCGGCATCGCCTGACAAGCCCTCACCCTCCCCACACGCAGCCCACACGCAGCCAACACACGGCGCCGAAGGAGACGACATGGCCCACATCCATCACGCGATCGACTACGTCGAGCTGGCCGCCCCGGACCTGTTGGCCTCGAAGGCCTTCTATGCCGGCGCGTTCGGCTGGGCCTTCAACGACTACGGGCCGGACTACGCCGGCATCCAGGCGCCTGACGGCGACGGCGAGGTCGGGGGACTCAACCCGGAGGCGTCCGGTTCGCCGGGCGGCACACTCGTGCTCCTCTACTCCGACGACCTCGACTCCACGGTGTCCGCCGTGGTCGCCGCCGGAGGCACCGTCACCCGTGAGCCCTACGACTTTCCGGGTGGCCGGAGGTTCTTCTTCACCGATCCGGCGGGCAACGAGCTCGGTGCCTGGCAGGCCGCGCAGGAGTCGGTCGACTGACGCGCGACCAGCCACCGGGCGGGTGCATCTGCGCCGTGTGTGTGCCTTTGGAGGCGCGTGTGGGAGAACCGGTCGGGGTCCGGAGGGACCTGTCCCGCGGCGCCCTAACCGGTCACGATCCGGTCACGACACGCACGCGGTGAGCGGGAGAGCGACCCCCTGGGCGCCCGCATGGCTCTGCGGACAGCCGCGCAGGGCGCATACTGAAGGGTGACTTCTCACGGAACGCCCGACCGCCGTCGCCACCTCGCCAACAGCCCGTTCAGGCCGGCCCCCACCCCCGTCATCGAGACGTTCGCGGTCGGTGACCGCGTGTCGCACATGCGTCACGGCCTGGGTGTCGTCGTCGCGAGCAGCGGCGCATCGGTGACTCTGCGCTTCGAGTCCGGCCTCGTGCGCGTCAACAGCCCCTTCGAGCGGCTGACCCACCTGTGACCTGACCGGCCTCACCGCGGACTGCCCTTGGGCTGCCTCTCGGCTGCCTCTGGGCTCCTCTGGGCTCCTCTGGGCACGATCGGGGCATGGGCGGACAGCCAACGCGCACGGGGCGTCGGGGCCCTCGCTGCGTCTGCGCCGGGCACGACGAAGGCCGGTCCCACACGGGACCGGCCTTCGTCGTACGGCTGTGCTTGCTGGGCCCGTGGGCTCAGACCGCGCGAACCCGCATCGCCTGCGGACCCTTGGGGCCCTGCTCGATGTCGAACTCGACGGCCTGGTTCTCCTCGAGGCTGCGGTAACCGTTACCGGTGATCTCCGAGTAGTGGACGAAGACGTCGGGGCCCTCGGTGGGGGCGATGAAGCCGAAGCCCTTCTCCGAGTTGAACCACTTGACAGTACCCTGCGCCATGACTGGCTCCTTCAGGTTGAGAGATGGGACGCCCGGACGGGAGACCCTGTGTCGTCGGACGACGCAACACTTCAAACCTGAAGAAACTGCGCTCGCTGGTCGTTCCTGCGAGCGTGTGAGAACACGAGCACCAAAAACGTCGACGGTCCGCGAAGTCTAGCGGAGGCCGCCGCGAAACGACGACTCGTGCCGCCTCTCCGGACGCTCGTCGCCCGGGCGCGTCAGTCGAGTCGGTCGGCGGCGACGACGCCACGCAGCACACCGTCGCTCGCCTTGCGCGCCGTCGCGGCGAGGTCGGGGTCAGCCGCGTCGGTGAGCTGGCCGAGAAGGTCGATGACCTGCTTGCACCGACGCACGAAGTCGCCGGCCGCGAGGTCCGTGCCCCGCAGGACGTCCTCGAGGCGCTGGCCGCTCGCCCACCGGTGCACGGCCCACGCGATCCCGCCGTCCGGCATACCGGTGCGCGGAAGCGTCAGGGCGCCCTCGGCGTCCTCGAGGTCGGACCAGATCTCGACCATGCGGTCGTACGCCTCACGCACGTCGTCGTTGGGCCACCGCGGGGTGAGCCCGCTCTCCTCACGACGCGGTTCGTGCACCAGCGCCGACACGATCGCGGCCAGCGACGGCGCGTCGAGACGTCGCCACGCGCCCACACGCAGGCACTCGGCCGCGAGCAGGTCCTTCTCGGTGTACAGCTGACGCAGCCGGTCACCCTCTGCGGTCACCGTCTGCCCGCCCGCACCGAGATACCCCATCTCGACGAGCAGGTCACAGATCCGGTCGAAGGTCTTGGCGACGGAGTTCGTGCGTCCGTCGACCTTCCGCTGGAGTCCGTCGGTCTCACGCCGCAGCCGCCACCAGCGCTCGGCCCACCGAGCGTGGTTCTCGCGGTCGGGACAGCGGTGGCACGGGTGCGCCTTCAGCTGTCGCCGCAGCCCGTCGAGACGCTGGTCGTCCGGATCGGGTTCGGCGCCACGCCGTCGCGGCGGCGGGTCGTGCGGCATCGTCGCGCGCAGGGTGGCGGCCAGGTCGCGCCTCGCCTTGGGGTTGCGAGCGTTGAACTGCTTCGGCACACGCATCGACCCCAGCGGTTCGAGGGGTGTCGGCACGTCGTGCAGGGTCAGCCGTCGCAGCTGGTGGTCCTCGGTGACGACCGAGGGCGAGGGCGCCTCTCCCTTGCCGCCGCGGTTGGGCAGGACGACGACGGCGAGGCCACTGTGCCGACCGGCGGGGATGCGCACGATGTCGCCCAGCTTGAGGGACTCCAGCGAGATGGCCGCCGCGGCCCGCACCGACGCGGAGCGCGCCTTGGCCCCCTCCTTCTCGACGTTGCGGATCTCGTTGCGGATCGCGGCGTACTCGGTGAAGTCGCCGAGGTGGCAGGTCATCTGCTCGGCGTAGCCGGCCAGCGCCTCCTCGTTGCGCCGGATGGTGCGCACGAACCCGACGACGGCCCGGTCGGCCTGGAACTGGGCGAACGACGTCTCGAGGATCTCGCGCGCAGTCTCGCGGCCGAACTGCCGCACGAGGTTGACGGCCATGTTGTACGTCGGGCGGAAGCTCGAGCGCAGCGGGTACGTGCGCGTGGAGGCCAGACCCGCCACGCCGGCGGGATCCAGGCCACGGTTCCAGATGACGACGGCGTGACCCTCGATGTCGATGCCGCGGCGTCCGGCTCGACCGGTCAGCTGGGTGTACTCGGCCGGTGAGATGTCCACGTGGTTCTCGCCGTTGAACTTGACGAGCTTCTCGAGCACGACCGTGCGCGCCGGCATGTTGATGCCGAGGGCGAGCGTCTCCGTCGCGAAGACCGCGCGGACGCGGCCCGCGGTGAAGAGCTCCTCGACGATCTCGCGGAAGGTCGGCAGCATGCCCGCGTGGTGAGCGGCGAAACCCCGCGAGATGCCGTCGACGAAGTCCCAGTAGCCGAGCACCGAGAGGTCCTCCTCGGCGAGCCCCTGGATGCGTTCCTCCACGAGACGGCGGTTGGCCTCGCCGTCCGACTCCGGGACGAGGCGCATCCCGCTCGCGAGCAGCTGGCCGACCGCGGCGTCACAGCCGGCACGACTGAAGATGAAGGTGATGGCGGGGAGCAGACCCTCCCGCTCGAGGCGCTCGATGACCTCTGCCCGGGTGGCCCCGCCTCCGGGGCGACCGCCGCGGGCGAAGCCGCGCCCGCCGTCCCCGCCGCCGGGTCCACGACCGCCGGAGGAGTCGCTCCCCCGCCGGCCGCGGCCGGCCCAGTCGTCGCGACCACCTCGCGCGTCGCGGCCACGCCCGTTTCGCGACTTCGACCTGCCCTTGTCACGGCCGCCGCGGTTGCTGACCCAGTGGGAGTCCCAGGCGCCCCGGCCCTCGGTGCCGCGGATCGCGTGGACGAGGTCGGGGTTGACGCTCACCGAGAAGCGGCCCGGGGCGGCCGTGAAGTGTTCGTCGTCCTCGCGTGAGTCGCGTTCCTCGACGAACAGGTCGAAGAGGGTCTGACCCACCATCATGTGCTGCCAGAGCGGCACCGGCCGGTGCTCGGAGACGATGACCTCGGTGTCGCCGCGCACCTCGTCGAGCCAGGCCCCGAACTCCTCGGCGTTGCTCACCGTCGCCGACAGCGAGACGACGCTGACGTCGGGCGGCAGATGGATGATGACCTCCTCCCACACGGCCCCACGGAACCGGTCGGCGAGGTAGTGGACCTCGTCCATGACGACCCAGCCGAGACCACGCAGCGTGGTCGACCCGGCATACATCATGTTGCGCAGCACCTCGGTCGTCATGACGACGATGGGCGCCTCGCCGTTGATCGAGGCGTCACCGGTCAGCAGGCCGACCCGGTCCGCTCCGTGCCGGCGCACGAGATCGGTGTACTTCTGGTTCGACAGGGCCTTGATGGGCGTCGTGTAGAACGCCTTGCGCCCCGTCGCGAGGGCGAGGTGGACGGCGAACTCGCCGACGATCGTCTTGCCCGCGCCCGTCGGGGCCGCCACCAGGACACCGCGGCCGTCCTCGACCGCCCGGCAGGCCTCGATCTGGAAGTCGTCGAGCGGGAAGTCGAACTGCGCCGCGAACTCCGCGAGGCGCGGCCACGAGGCGATCATGCGGCCACCTCCGACGGCACGACGAGACGCAGCGCGCCGGGGACCACCTCGGCGTCGATCGGGAGCTCGGCAAAGGCCTCGCCGTCGGCTTGTGAGTGGATACCGCTCGCCTCCAAGCGAACTCGCCGGGCGCGATGGATCTCGACGGCCGGGTGGGTGGTGTGCGTGCCGGAGTAGACCTTCGGGAAGACCCGCAGGAAGGCAGCGACGGACAGAGCGTGGACCACCATGACGTCGAAGAGTCCGTCGGCCACGTCGGCGTCGGGGCAGACCCTCATGCCCCCACCGAACGACGACGTGTTGGCCACGGCAACCAACATCGCACGGGTCTCCAGCCGATGCCCGTCGAGCTCGACGACGTACGGGATGGGCCGGAAGACGGGCAGCTCACGCAGCACGGCAAGCGCGTAGCGCAGCTGGCCGGACGGCCACGTCATCCGCCGGGCACGCTCGTTGACGATGGCGTCGAAACCGGCACCGAGCACCCCGCCGAACCACTTCTCCCCAGCCACGCCGTGGCTGACCCGGCCGAGGTCGATCTCCCGGGTGCGCCCGGACGCCAGAAGCGCGACCGCCGACCGCGCGTCACGGATGGGCAGACCCAGGTTGCGGGCGAAGTCGTTGCCGGTGCCGGCAGCCACCACCGCCAGCCGGGTCGAGGTCTGCGCGCAGGCGTTGACACCGAGGTGCACCATGCCGTCACCGCCGACGACGGCGACGGTGTCGACACCGTCGGCCACCGCCGCGGACGCCTGGTCCCGCGCCTGCTCGTACCCGTCGCCCGAGACGTCGAGGACGTCGTGGCCGGCCTCGCGCAGCAGGCGGCGGGTCTCGGCGCCGATCTCCCGCCCCACGCCCTTCCCGGAGGTGGGGTTGACGATCAGGGCGACACGCTGGGACACACCCGAACGCTACAGGGAGGAGGCCTGGTCGTCGGGGACGTCCAGCCAGTCCGGCTTGTGCTCCTCCTTGCGGCGGTCGAACAGGAACGCGACACCGACCGACGCGAAGTAGAGCAGCACCATCGGGGTTGCGAGGAAGAGCATGGTGTACGCGTCGGGCGTGGGGGTCATGATCGCGGCGAAGACGAGGATGACCATGACCGCCGGGCGCCAGCCCTTGAGCATCGACCGTGCCGGCAGCACACCGACCAGGTTGAGAGCGACGAGGAAGACGGGCAGCAGGAACGCGCAGCCGAACGCGATGATGAACTTCAGCACGAACGTGAGGTAGGCCGTGGCGTCCTGGAGGTTGGCCGTCCCGGTGGGCGTGAAGCTGAGCAGGACGGTGACGGCCTTGGGCACCATGACGAACGCGAAGAGACACCCCGCGAGGAAGAGCGGGACCGCCGCGACGACGAACAGGCGCGCGACGAGCTTCTCCTTGCCGGTCAGGCCCGGGACGATGAAGCCCCAGATCTGGAAGAGCCAGATCGGCGAGGCGATGATCAGCCCGGCGAAGAGCGAGACCGTGATCTGGATCGCGAACGGGTCAGTCATCCCCGCGAAGTTGATGTTGATCAGGCCGTCGCTCTTGTCGGCGAGCTCCTTGAGCGGCTCGATGAGCTTGCCGATGATCCTGTTGTAGTAGATCCAGCCGAAGATCGCGCCGATGAGGATCGCGATCGCGCTGATGGTGATGCGGTTGCGCAGCTCTCGGAGGTGGTCACCGAGCGACATCCGCCCCTCGGGGTCGCGCTTGCGTCGGAGCGAGGGCATATTCAGATACGTCCGTGTGGGAGGCCGTTGGCGTCAGGGCGCGTGGTCCGCCCCACGTTCAGAGCGTCGTGTCGCGACGGACGTCGCTCTCGGTGCTGCTCGTGGGCGTGGTGGACGGGTCGCCGGCGCGCAGGCGGTCGGCCTCGGCGCGAGCCTCGGCGGCACGGCGCTCGGCGTCGGCGAGCCTGGCGTCCGCGGCGCGGCGCTCGGCCTCGGCGTCGACGACGTCACCCTTGACCGTGGTCTCGGAGGCGTCGCTCGGGACCGGCTTGCCGTCCTTCTTCAGCTCGTCGACCTCGGACTTGAACACCCGGGCCGAGCGGCCGAGGCTGCGCGCCATGTCGGGCAGCTTCTTCCATCCGAACAGGGCGATGAGCACGATCGCGATGATGATCAGCTCGGGGGCGCCAGGAAGCTGCATGGTGGTTCTCTCCTCGTCGGTTGGCGACCCGATCGGTCGTCAGGTGCAGCCTCGATGCTGCAGGTGTCCAGCATACGTGCGCTCGGTGAACGTGACCTGTGCGGTGGCCATGAGCTCACGATGTGACCGCCATGTGGGATGCCGTGTCCGGATGCCGTCAGGCGCGCCGTCGTCGGGGGGTCCGGACGTGCCCGCTCAGCCGGCTTCGTCGTACGCGGCCAGAGCGGACTGGGCCTCCTCGGCCACCGCGTCCACGAGCTCGGGCGGCTCCACGACGCGCGCCTCTCCCCCGAGCCGGAGCACGAGCCGGCGCACGAGGGCAGGGTCGGCGACCTTGAGCGTGACCCGCAGCGAGCCGTCAGAACGCCGCTCGACGCCCTCGTTGGGGTAGTAGTCGGCGATCCACGCCGCCCACCTGCTCGCCTCGAGCACCACGGTGAGGTCGTTCTCGCCCGGCACGAAGACGTCATCGAGGTCGCGGGGACGAGCGCTCTCAGGAGGCGTGCCGTCCTCGTCGAGCACCGAGGCATCCTCGATGCGGTCGAGCCGGAACAGTCGCACGTCCTCGGCCCGGTGGCAGTAGCCCTCGACGTACCACTGGGAGTCGAGGTTGAGGATGCGCATGATGTCGACGTCGCGCTCGGTCGACTCGTCCCGCGTCGCGACGTAGTAGCGCAGATGCACTCGGCGACCGCGCGAGAAGGCGTCCTTGAGCGTGGCCATCGCCGCGTGCTGGCTGCCATCGTCGAGGTCGAGGTCGATGCGGCCCGTGGGGGTCCCGACCGAGGTGCCCGCCGCGTCGCGGATCTTGGCGAGCGTGCGCTCGGCCACGTCGGAGCCGACAAGTGTCGAGCCGAGGGCCTGCAACCCAGCCGTGAGGGTCACGGCCTCGTCCCTGCCAAGACGCATGGGCGCAGCGATGTCGTCGGCGTTGTCGAGGTAGATGTGCCCGCTGTCCCACTGGGCGTCGATGAGCTCGGCATGACCGTAGCCCGGCGTGCCGCACACGAAGAGCAGCTCGAGGTCCTCGACGATCTGGTCCTCGGACACCCCGAACTCGCGGGCGGCGTCGGCGATGGGGACGCCGCGGTGCTGCAGCAGCCACGGGACCATGTCGAGCAGGCGTCCCAGCCGCTGGGTCGCCGTCTCGGGCGGTCGCCGTGCTGCGGTTCGACGTGCGCCACTCATGAGCCCTCCCCCTTCGAGTCGCCGTCGTTCGGGACCGAGGCATGCTCGCCGAGCACCGCGAGCAGTGCCGAACGCACGCCCTCGACGAGCTCCGGTGGCGAGACGGCCACGGCGTGCGTGCCAAGAGCCGCGACGTCGCGCTCGGTCGTACCCCGGCGGTAGGGCAGCTCGACCTCGGCCCACCGTTCGTCGAGCTCGGTCGTGCGCTGGGCGTGGCGTCGCAGGGTGTGACCCCGTCCGTGACGCACCCGCACGACCGCCACCCCCTCCGGCTCGGCCGGCTGACCCTCGAGGGCCACCTCGGGCACGTGGTCGGCCGGGACGGCGTAGGTGCCGGCCCTGCCCTTCTTGCGGACCTGCCCCTCGAACCGGCTCAGGCGGAAGGCCCGCTCCTCGCCGCGGTCGACGTCGAAGCCGGTGAGGTACCAGCGGCCGTGCCAGTTCTTCAGGGCCCAGGGCTGCACGTGGCGGGTCGAGAGCTCGCCGTCGTTCCTGCGGTAGTCGAACGTGATCGGCTGCAGGGCCGACACGGCGGCGTGCACCGCCTCGAACGCGGGCTCCTTCGTGCGGATGCGCGGCTCTGCGCCGGCGGCCATCGACTCGTCGATCTCGACGCCCGACAGCCGCAGCTTGCGCAGGCCTGCGGACGCGGCCCCCGAGATCGACGCGGTCGACCAGGCGCGAGCCGCGAGCGCGAGGGCTGCGACCTCGTCCGGCTCGAACGAGATGGCCGGCAGCGTCGTCTCGCTCGAGTCGATGCGGTAGCCCACCTCGTCGTCGAAGAGGACGTCGATGACCGTCGTCGAGATCGGGATGCCCATCTCGCGCAGCTCGTCCTTGTCGCGCTCGAACATCCGGTCGAACGCCTCGTCGGAGCTCGCCTGGGCATAGGCCGGCAGGGACTCGCGGATCTTCTGCTTCGAGACGGGACGGCGGGCCGACTTCAGCGCGAGGATGAGGTTGAGCAGCCGTTCGGTCTTCTCGGAGGAGGCAGACGCAGGGCTCATCGAGACCTTCCTGTGGGCATGCGCGGCGGGCGCGGGCGGGCAGTCCGACGCTACCCGAACATGCGATCGATAGGGTCACGACATGATCCAGTGGCGCCGGGGTGTCGTCGTCGAGGCTCGCGCCCGCTGGGCGGGCGCCGTCGAGTACGCCGTCCGCGTCGACCCCCGCGACGGCGGCGGCGAGGGCCTTGTCGTCCGGGCCCTCGGCTACGTCGACGTCGTCGGCACCCTCGGCCCCGGCACCGACGTGCTGCTCAACACGACCGCCCTCGAGCGGGGGCTCGGCACGGGCGGGTTCGCCATCGTCGTCGCCGCACCCGACGCCCTGCCCGACCCCGTCGACGTCACCTCCGTCGCGGGCCACCTCGTCAAGGCGCGTTACACCCCGAGCCAGACCATGGTGCTCGGTGTCGACGAGCAGGACAGCGAGCACCACGGCCTGCTCGCTGACGCCGACGACCTCGACGAGATGCCCGTGGTCGTCGCCGACCTCCACTCAGCCCTCCCGGCGATCATCGCGGGGATCCGCGAGTCCGACCCCGAGCTCCGCGTCGCCTACGTGATGACCGACGGCGGCGCCCTCCCGATCGACTTCTCCCGCACCGTCGCCGGGCTGCGCGAGTCGGGCTGGCTCGCGGCGTCGGTCACGGTCGGCCAGTCGTTCGGCGGCGACCTCGAGGCGGTCAACGTGCACACCGGGCTGCTCGCCGCCCGGCACGTCGTCGGCGCCGACCTCGTCGTCGTCTCGCAGGGGCCGGGCAACCTCGGTACCGGCACCCGCTGGGGCTTCTCGGGAACTTCGGCGGGCGAGGCCGTCAACGCGGCCGGCACGCTCGGCGGCCGTCCCGTGTGCTCCCTCCGCATCTCGGAGGCCGACCCGCGCGAACGCCACCGCGGCGTCTCCCACCACAGCCACACGGCATACGGACGCGTGGCGCTCGTGCCGGCCGCCGTGGCGGTGCCGGTGCTCGACGGGGAGGTGGGCGAGCGCGTGCTGCACGAGGCACGCGAGCTGTGCGCCTCGACCGGCGGTCGACTCGCCTTGCACGAGGTGGCGTGTGACGGGCTCGACGCGGCGCTCCGTGCGGCGCCCGTGCCGCTGCGCACGATGGGGCGCGGATACGACGACGACCGCGCCGGGTTCCTCGGCGCGGCCGTCGCGGGGCGGTATGCCGCCCGGTTGCTGGTCGGTGGTGGCTGACCTCAGCGCACGTCGTCGAGGTCGACGACGAAGATGAGCGTCTCTCCCGGTGCGATGGCCGCACCCGCACCACGGTCGCCGTAGGCGAGATGGGCCGGGATGGTCAGCTTGCGACGGCCCCCGACCTTCATGCCCTCGATGCCCTTGTCCCAGCCGGGGATGACCATGCCGACGCCGAGACGGAAGTCGAGCGGGTTGCCGCGGTTCCACGACGAGTCGAACTCCTCCCCGGTGGAGTGGGCTACGCCGACGTAGTGGGCGCTGACCGTGTCGCCGGCCTTGGCCTCGCGGCCGTCGCCCTCGATGAGGTCCTCCACGACGAGGTCGGCGGGTGCGTCGCCCTCCGGGAAGTCGATCTCGGGCTTGGTGCGGTTCGGGTCGAGTGCCATGCTGCGTGCTCCGTTTCGTTGTGGCGGTCGGTCAGTACGCGTCGAGGATGTCGACGACGAAGACGAGGGTGTCGGTGCCGGAGATCTTGGGGGGCTGGCCCGCGGTGCCGTAGCCGTCCTTGGGCGGGATGACGAGCAGCACCCGGCTCCCCACCTTCTTGCCCACCAGGGTGTTGTCCCAACCGGGGATGACGCCACCGACACCGATGGGGAAGTCGGCCGCCGCCCCGCGCTGCCACGAGGAGTCGAAGACGCTGCCGTCCTTCCAGAGCACGCCGTGGTACTGGGCGCTGATGGTCTGGCCCTTCTGGACGGTCGCGCCGGTGCCCTGGACGAGCGTCGCCTGCTGCGTCGTCGCCGGAGCCGCCGACTTCGGGACGGTGACGGTGGGCGCCTTCGTCGGACCGTTCTTGAACTCGACGGCAGGCAGTCCCGCGGGAGCCGCGGTCTGGGTGCCGTCGACCTGCGTCAACGGCGTGTGCACGTCGGCGATGTCGGCCACCACGACGATGGTGTCGGTGCCCTTGACGCCGAGCTGGTCGTTGCCCGCCGCGCCGAAGCCCTTGTCCGGCGGGATGGTGAACGCGATGCGGCCGCCCTTCGTGGCCCCGACGAGGCCCTCGGTGAAGCCGGCGACGATGTCCGTGCGGCCGAGGCGGTAGGCCTCCTCCCCCCGACCCTTGGCGTAGCCGTCGTCGATCAGCTTGCCGCTGGTGCCGTTGTAGATCTGCGCGCGCAGCCGAACGGTGTCGGCCTTGGTCGCCGCCTTGCCCGTGCCCGCCGTGAGCACCTTGTGCTCGACGGCCTTGGAGCTGATCGGGGTCTTGCCCAGCGAGATCTTGGGGGCGGTCTTGAGATCGACGGCGCCGGTGGCGGTCACGCTCTTGAGTGCGACCGACGCGGGTGCGGTGGTGGTCGAGCCCGACGACCCGCTCGGGCTGCTGCCGCACGCGGCGACGGTCGTGAGCCCGAGGGCAGCGATCAGGGCGAGGGCCGTGCGAGCGGCCGGGCGGTTGGGGCGCACAGGGAATGACTTTCGGTCGGGGCGGGCGGGTGGTGGAGGTCCCGCAGGGCAAAGCCCAGCCACTGTAACGCCCTCCCATGTGGGGGACACACAGCGCACTGACAGGTTCCCGTGGTGGACGTCTCGGCCACCCGGGGGCACGCCCGCCGGGATCGCCAGTCTCGGGTCAGAGGGTCTCGGGTCAGAGGGGTCGCTGGATCGACGGCGAGCGGTCGATGGTCTCCATCAGACGCTCGACGCGCTCGTCGACCGCGCGGAACGGGTCCTTGCAGAGCACCGTCCTCTGCGCCTGGTCGTTGAGCTTGAGGTGCACCCAGTCGACCGTGAAGTCGCGGCCGTGGGCCTGCGCAGCGCGGATGAAGTCGCCGCGCAGCTTGGCCCGCGTCGACTGCGGCGGGCGTACCTTCGCCTCGAAGATCTCCACGTCGGAGGCGACTCGGGCCGTCCGGCCATGCCGTTGGAGCAGGTAGAAGAGGCCCCGTCTGCGGTTGATGTCGTGGTAGGCGAGGTCGAGCTGCTGGACGCGCGCCTCGGTCAGCGCCAGACCGTGGCGCTCGCGGTAGCGCTCGATGAGACGGTGCTTGATGACCCAGTCGATCTCGGTGTCGATCGCATCGAGGTCGCCCTTGCCGATGGCGTCGATAGCCCTCCCCCACAGGTCGATGACCTGCTTGGTGTCGGGGCTGTCCATGCCCTCGCGGTCGACGAACTCGATCGCCTTGTCGAGGTACTCGCGCTGCATGTCGAGGGCGGACAGCTCGCGCCCGTTGGCGAGGCGCACGGTCGCACGACCCGTCGGGTCGTGGCTCATGGTGCGGATGGCCCGGATGGGGTTCTCCATCGACAGGTCCCGCATCACGACCCCGGACTCGATCATCCGCAGCACGAGGTCGGCGCTGCCGACCTTGAGCAGGTTCGTCGTCTCCGACATGTTGGAGTCGCCGACGATGACGTGCAGGCGACGGTACTTCTCGGCATCGGCGTGCGGCTCGTCACGCGTGTTGATGATCGGCCGGCTGCGTGTCGTCGCCGACGACACGCCCTCCCAGATGTGGTCGGCGCGCTGGCTGACCGCGAAGCTCGCGCCGTGCGCGGTCGCGACGACCTTGCCGGCACCGCACGTGATCTGACGGCTGATCAGGAACGGGATGAACATGTCGGACACGCGCTGGAAGTCGCCCGTGCGGCCGTAGAGGTAGTTCTCGTGGCAGCCGTAGGAGTTGCCTGCCGAGTCGGTGTTGTTCTTGAAGACGAAGATCTCGCCCTCGACACCGTCGTCACGCAGACGCCCCTGGGCGTCCTCCACGAGGCCCTCGAGGATCCGCTCCCCCGCCTTGTCCTGGATGACGAGCTCACGCACGGAGTCGCACTCGGCCGTGGCGTACTCGGGATGCGAGCCGACGTCGAGGTAGAGGCGGGCGCCGTTGCCGAGGAAGACGTTGCTCGACCGACCCCACGCGACGACCCGGCGGAAGAGGTACCGGGCGACCTCGTCGGGAGTCAGACGGCGCTGGCCCTGCGTCGTGCAGGTGACGCCGTACTCGTTCTCGATCCCGAAGATCCGCCGCTCCATGAACCAACTCTAGGCGGCGCGAGGCCTGCACCGTCGGCGGCCGTTGTCACTCGGCGCGGCTCGGTGCTCACGGACGGGTCACGACCTCGTCCCGACGGGTAGTCCGACGTGCCGATCTCTGTGATAGTCAGTCACGTGCGGCTGTCACAATGACGGCTGTCCCCTCCGCCGTACCCCTCCACCTCCCTGCATTGGACGGAAATGATCGACAGACCACACTTCAAGTTCTCCCGACGCGGCTACGAGCCCGAAGAGGTTGACGCCTTCATCGAGTCGCAGAACCGCACCCTCCAGGCCGCCAAGAAGGACGCCGCCGAGCGCAGCGTCGAGCTGACCAAGCTCAACGCCGCCCTGACCGACCTGCGGGGACAGCTCGGTCAGCAATCGCGCGTGATGGCCGACCTCAAGAAGAACAGTGCACCGGCGCCCGCACAGACGTTCGCCGACCTCGGTGAGCGCATCGGGCAGATCCTGTCGCTCGCCGACCAGGAGGCCGGCGAGATGCGCACCCGCGCGGCCGCTGAGGCCGACGAGATCCGCGATCGCGCCCACCGTGCCGCCGCCGACCTCAAGGCGACGACCGGCGCGTACGCCGAGCAGGCCCGCGCCCGCGCCGACGAGGAGGCCGTGCGGATCATCGCGCAGGCCAACCGCGAGGCCCAGGCCGTCGTCGCCGAGGCACAGAGCGTCACCTCGGCGCAGCGCCAGGAGGCCGCGGCCGAGTACGAGGCCCACCGCCTCAGGGCATCGACCGCGTCCGCCGAGCTCGAGGTCAAGCTCGCCGCGCGCCGCGAGTCGGCCGACGCCGAGTTCGAGGCGCGCCGCCAGCAGCAGGAGGCCGCCCTCAACGAGAGCGAGTCGCGCCTGCGCCAGGTCACCGAGCGGGCCGAGCACGACGCGCACGAGATGCGCGCCAGGGCCGAGCGGCTGCTCGAGAACGCCCAGGCCCAGGCCGACCAGATCGTGTCCGAGGCGCGCGACCACGCGTCGCGCCTGCGGGAGGAGTCCGACCGCGAGCTCGCGGCTGCGACGGCCCAGCGCGACAGCATCACCGCCCAGCTCGGCAACGTCCGCCAGATGCTCGCCACTCTCGGCGGCGGCGCGCTCATGGACTCGCTGGGTGCGCCCGACAAGCCCGCGCAGCCGGCCCCGGTGGCCGAGGCGCAGCCCGCGACCGTCGAGCCCGCACAGGCCGAGCAGGCGGCCGACACCGCGCCGGAGGCCGCTGCCGCCGAGTCCGACGAGGACGCGACGTCAGAGGCAGACGAGCAGCCCGCGGACGAGAGCACCGAGCAGGGCGAGCAGTCGGACGCCGGTGACGGCGAGGGTTCGTCGTACGGCTCTGACGAGTCGTCGTACTACGAGGGCAGCGCGTCGGGACAGAAGGTCGGCTCCCAGCGACGCTGACCGTCCGCCAGGGGTTCCGCGCGCGACGGAGGCCGCCCACCCAACCGGGTGGGCGGCCTCCGTCGTGTCGTCTCACGGATGCCGCTGGCATCCATCCGCCGCATCCTCGCTCGCGGGAGCCCGGGCGCTGGGAGGAGTCGTCAGGAAGGCGGCCCGTCGGACCCCGCGCCCGGCAAGGCCTCGTCCGTCCCTGCATCGGCCTGTGACTCCGGCTCGGCTCCCAGGGCAGGGGCGGGAGCGTCGGTCACCTCCGCCCGGTCGCCGAGCAGCCTCGTCAGCAGCGGGCCGACCACGCGGCGGAACGACCGACGCGGCCGGTCCCGGTCGAGCACGGCCACCTCGAGCTGGCCGGCGTCGAGGGCGCGCCGCTCGCCGTTGTCGCCGGCATCGAGCACGTCGACGGCGAGGCGCAGGACCTCGCTCAGCGTCATGCCGGGGCGCCACGCTGTGCCGAGCCGTTCCTCTGCGGCGTCGCTCGCGCCGCCCATGGCGACGAAGCCCTGCTCGTCGGCGACCGATCCGTCGTAGGTGAGCCGGAAGATCTGGTCGGCGTCGCTGTCGGCGCCCACCTCCGCCACGACGATCTCGATCTCGAAGGGCTTGGACTCCTGGGTGAAGACGGCGCCCAGGGTCTGCGCGTACGTGTTGGCCAGGGCCCGCGCGGTGACGTCCGTGCGGTCGTAGGAGTAGCCCCGGAGGTCTGCGTAGCGGATGCCGGCGACGCGCAGGCTCTCGAACTCGTTGTAGCGGCCGACCGCAGCGAAGGCGATGCGGTCATAGATCTCGGAGACCTTGTGAAGGGCCCGGGAGGGGTTCTCGGCCACGAAGGCGATGCCGCGGTCGTAGCCGATGACGATGACCGACCGGCCACGGGCAATTCCCTTGCGCGCGAAGTCCGCCCGGTCCTTCATGACCTGCTCGGGCGGGACGTAGAACGGCATGGTCATCGGGCGCCTCCCGGGTTGTCACGACGTGCCGCCACGATGCGCTGGACGTGCTCCTCGAGGGCGTCCTGGCCCACGAACCTCGCGCCGGAGTGGTCGACGACGGCGACCGTCGGCCAGATCTGGCGGCCGAGGTCGGGCCCGCCGGTCGCGGAGTCGTCGTCGGCGGCGTCGTAGAGCGACTCCACGGCGATGGCCACGGCCTGCTGCTCGTCGAGCCCGGGGCGCCACAGCTTCTTGAGGGCCCCTCGCGCGAAGACCGAGCCCGACCCCGACGAGTGGTGGCCGTTCTCCTGGTAGCAGCCGCCCGTGACGTCGTAGGAGTAGATCCGACCCGTCGCGGACTCGAGGTCGAAGCCGGCATACGTCGGCACGACCGTCAGTCCCTGCATGGCGAGGGCGAGGTTGCTGCGGATCATCGAGGCCAGCCGGTTGGCCTTGCCCTCGAGCGACATGATCGCGCCCTCGATCTTCTCGTAGTGCTCGAGCTCGACCTGGTAGAGCCGGACGAGCTCGATGGCGATGCCTGCGGTGCCGGCTATCCCGACGACGCTGTAGTCGTCGGCCGCGAAGACCTTCTCCATGTCGCGGTTGGCGATGATGTTGCCCATCGTCGCGCGACGGTCACCGGCCATGACGACGCCGCCCTCGAAGAGGAGCGAGACGATCGTCGTGCCGTGCGGAGCCTCGATGCTCGCCCCCGAGGGCAGGCGCCGGCCTGCGGGGAGCAGCTCAGGACGGTAGGCAGACACGAAGTCGGTGAACGACGACGAGCCGGCCGTGAGGAAGGCGTCGTCGAGACGCCGAGGTCGCCCCGGGTCGGAGTGGGTCACTGGCCGCCCTTCTGGACGAAGCCGCGGACGAACTCCTCGGCGTTCGACTCGAGAACGCCGTCGATCTCGTCGAGGACGCTGTCGATGTCGTCGGACAGGCCCTCCTTGACGGCCGCCCCGGCCGGTGCGGCGGGAGGGGCTTCCGGAGTCTCCGGCGGCTCCTCGTCACGACGCTGCGGCTTGGCGTGCTCCTGACCCGGCATGGCTACCTCCCAGACGTGTAAGACCTCTTGCCCTGACCCTAACGCGTGCCCACCTCGCACTCCGAGCACCCACGGCCCACGGTGGACACGCGTACGCCGACGGCCGCCTCCGCCCCGGCAGGACTCGCTTCCTCACGGCCCTGGCGCGGTCAGGCAGTCGGACCGACTACTCGGGCGTGGCGAGGCCGCGAAGCAGCTCCACGACGTCGGCGCTCTGTTCGAGGAGGGCGCCGACCTGCGCCCGCGTGCCACGCTCCGGCTCGAGGATCGGCACTCGTTGCAGGCTCGCGCGTCCGGGCACGTCGAACACGACGGAGTCCCAGCTCGCGGAGAAGACCTGCTGGGTGAAGCGCCGGACGCACTCTCCCCGGAACCACGCCCGGGTGTCCTCCGGCGGCGTCGTCTGGGCGGCCTTGATCTCCTCGGGTGTCACAAGGTCGTGCAGCATGCCGCGGTCGCGGAGGCGGTGCACGAGACCCTTCTCCGGGCGCACGTCGGCCCACTGGATGTCGATCGCGGAGAGACGGTGGTCGTCCCACGCGAGTCCGTCGCGTGCGCGGTAGCCCTCGAGGAGCTTCAGCTTGGCCACCCAGTCGAGCATGGGCGCGCACGACATGACGTCACTGCCGAGGCGGGTCAGGACCTCCTCCCACAGCGTCATCACCTCCGCTGTGGCCTCGGGCTCGGGGTCCGAGCCGCGTCGGTCGAGCCAGGCTCGGGCCGCCTCGAGATACATCCACTGGACCTCGACGGCGGTCATCGTGCGGCCGTCGACGAGCTCGACCGTCGCAGTCAGACCGGGGTCGTGGGAGATCGCCTGGAGGGCGGCGACGGGGCGGCGGATCGACCAGTCCTCGGTGAGGTGACCGTCCTCGATCATGCCGAGCACGAGCGAGGTCGTCCCGGTCTTGAGCAGGGACGCGACGTCGAGGTGGTTGGCGTCCCCGATGATGACGTGGAGGCGGCGGTAGCGGTCGGCGACGGCGTGTGGCTCGTCGCGCGTGTTGATGATCGGCCGCTTGAGCGTCGTCTCGAGCCCGACCTCGGTCTCGAAGAAGTCGGCGCGCTGGGAGATCTGGTAGCCCACTCCCCTGCTGTCGACCCCGAGCCCGACACGGCCCGCGCCGCAGACGACCTGACGCGTCACGAAAAAGGGGATGAGGTGGCGCACGATGTCGGGGAAGGCGGTGCGGCGCGGCATGAGGTAGTTCTCGTGCGTGCCGTAGGACTGGCCCTTGCCGTCGGCGTTGTTCTTGTAGAGGTTGACCGGCGCCTGCCCGGGGCGTGCCGCGAGCAGGCGCACGGACTCGAGGGCGATCGCGTCGCCGGCGCGGTCCCAGACGACCGCGTCTCGCGGCAGCGTGACCTCGGGCGAGCTGTACTCGGGGTGCGCGTGGTCGACGTAGTAGCGGGCTCCGTTGGTCAGCACGACGTTGGCGAGGGTCGGGTCCTCGATGTCGGTCAGCTGGCTCGGGTCGGCGGTCTGCCGGTCGAGCTGCCAGCCGCGCGCGTCGCGCAGCGGGTCCTCGAACGCGTAGTCCCAGCTCGACTGGTTGGAGCGGATCCCTTGGGCGGCTGCGTACACGCTGACGACCTGCCCGGAGAGGAACATCGGGTTGGCCATCGGGTCGCCGGGCACCGAGATGCCGTACTCGGTCTCGAGCCCCATGATCCGCCGCACCGTCATGGCCCGACGATAACCGCCCGCTTCCCGGTCATCGTCGCCGGTCCGTCGCCCTGTGCCGTGGACAGCGGGCCCGGCTAGATGGCCCCCACCTTCTGGAGGCGGTTGAGCGAGAACCAGCCGAACGGGATCGGCAGCCAGTACGTCGCGAGCCGGTAGAGCAGCACGGACGAGACCGCGGTGCCGCTGTCGACGCCGATCGAGATGAGACCGAACGACATGGCCGCCTCGATGCCGCCGAGGCCACCGGGGGTCGGAACCGCCGAGCCGACGATGGCGCCCGCGAAGTACACGACGGCGATCGCCGCGATCGACGCGTCTGCGCCGAAGGCCTTCGTCGCGCAGACGAGCGCGGCGACGAACGACACGTCGAGCAGCAGCGCGCCCCCGAGGAGCTGGGTCAGCTTCTTCGGGTGCTGAAGCACGGCGAGCACCTGCGGCACGGCCGACCTCACCTGCGGCAGCACGCGGTCGAACAGCAGCCCCCGGATCCTGGGCACGGCGAGCAGGCCGAGCGCGAGGATGACGACGACCAGGATGCCCGCGACGAGGACGGGCGAGGGGCTGAACGACACGGCAGGCCCGGTGCCGGCCACCACGCCCGAGATGACGAGCAGCACGAAGTACGAGCAGAACTGGGCCACCTGGGCGACGCCGACGCTCGCGCCGGCGACCGTCGGCGGAAGGCCGGACGTCTGCAGGTAGCGGGTGTTGAGCGCGATGTTGCCGACGGCCGCAGGCGCGACGAGACCACTGAAGGCGACCGCGAGCTGGGTCATGTAGGTGCGGATGAACTTCAGGCTGATCTGCACGGCGCCGGCAAGGGCGAGCGAGGCTCCGGCGAAGGTCGCAGCCGCGAAGGCGACGAGCAGCGCGGCCCACCGCCAGTCCGCGGTGCTGACGACCTGGCCGATGTCGACCTGGGCGAGCTGGGTCAGCAGCAGGTACCCGGCGATGCCGCCACCGATGATCGTGACGACGCCGCGCGCCGAGATGCGTCGCAGCTGGACGGGTTCGACGGCCTCTGTCCGGGGGCGTAGCGCCACGAGCAGCTCGCGCAGCTCCCCCATGACGGACTTCGAGAGCCTGAGCGCCTCACGCGTGTCGGGGCTGAGCGCGACGGGTTGGAGCACGGGGACGGCGCGCAGGACCGCGTCCTCGCCGAGTGCCGCGACGGCCGAGTCCACGGTCCGCTCGGGGCCGACCGCGAGGGCCACCGTCGTCAGCAGCTGCGCGAGGTCGATGCGCAGGCTGATGTCGTCGGCGGCGACGTCGCCGCTGCCGAGGCTGGCGAGGGACACCCGGCCCTGGTCGTCGACGAGCACCGTCGACGGGCTGAGATGGCGGTGCACGATGCGCCGCTGGTGCAAGGTGGCGGCCAGTCGCCACATGCCCGCGAGCTGGGCGTCGTCGATCCGGTCGCCGAGGTCGGCGACGGGTGTCCCCACCGGCTCGACGTAGGCGATGACGGCCGAGAACGGGCCGACCTCGGAGACGGCGACGGGGCGTGGTGCTCCGATGCCGGCATCGTGCAGCGCGAGCCCCATGAGCGTGCGGTGCTCGATCTCGGAGCGCAGCGTCAGCGCCGGCGGGCGGGTGAAGCCGCTGCGCAGCCGCAGGACGCGCAGCAGGCGTCGACCGGACGCGAGACCGAACGTGTCACGGTCGATCACGTGGACGTCGAGGGGGCCCTCGGGGGTCGTGCCGGCATACCTCCGGTCGCCCGCGTCGTTGGCGTCGACGAGCTCGAGCCGCGTCAGGGGTATGCCGCCCGCGACGAGCACCGCTGCCACCTCCGTCGCGGGTGGGCGGGTCGAGGTGACTCCGAAACCGAGGCGGAACGCGAGGCCGACGATCCAGCCGACGAGCAGGGAGCAGGCGAGCGCGGCCAACGTCATGGCGCCCGAGAGGAGCGTCGTGACGAGGGTGGCGATGACGACCCCGGTGGCGATGGGCGAGATCCACTTGCGTCCGGAGATGTCGGCCACGGTGAGCAGCGCCACCATCGAGACGATGACGATGTCGAGGGGCCCGGTGTGGCCGGTCGCCGTCGGGCGGGTCAGGACGTCCGTGACGAACCCGCCGTTGCCCGACTGCACCAGGACGGCGAGGACGATGACGAGGATGCCGGCTACGACCGCGGCACCGAGGGCCTGGATCAGCTGCATCGGACGACGACGCGCGAGCAGGTCGGCCCCGACGCCGATCGGCAGCAGCAGCACGCCGATGCCGCTCATCCAGCCGAGCAGGGTCAGCACGAGGCGCGGCAGGCCGCTCGTGACCTCGGTGAGGTCCTGCTCGACGGCGCCGCGCGTGTCCGCGGCGAGGTCGGCGACGACGAGACCGACGACCAGGAGCACGACCGCCGCGGCAAGGCGTACGCCGTCGATCGGGCGCCGCACACGCTCGGGGATCGGCGGCTCCACGACCTCGACGCCGGGCGCCTCGGCTTCGCGTGAGGCGGGCGCGCCGGCCGACCCCTCGGTCGTGTCCGCCGTCCTTGTCCTGTCCGCGCTCTCCGTCGTGTCCGCCGTCTCCGTCGCCTCGTTGACTTCCGGTGTCCCGGCCAAGGGCTCCGCGAGGTCGTGGACCTCGCGCTCCTCGCTCTCGTGCACGTCCTCCGCCATTCGGCGCATGGTCTCCCCCGTGGTGTCGTCAGGCTGCGCGGCGTGGGGGGTCGGGGGCCCTTCCGTGGGGCTCCGCGTCCGCTCCGAGTTGCCGGGCATGGGCCAATCCTGCCTGAGCCCACCGCGGAATGGCTGCAGCGGCACCGTATGCACAGCCGTGGCACACCAAGGCAGTCAGGTGCCCCGAGTGCCAGACTGGCGCCCGTGACGACCACCGACTCGTGGGACATGCCTCTGCGGACCAAGCTGCTCGTCCGCGCGCTGAGTCGGTCGCGCGGGGCCGAGCGTATGCAGTCGGCCGACGAGATCGCCCGCAGCAGAGCATGGTTCGCCCCCGCGAGGGTGCCGTTCACCTGGGTCACGGGCCCGGTGCCGACCGGCGTCGAGATCTCCGGCACGAGCTTCGAAGCGCGCGACGGCCACGAGGTCGACGTGCGCACCTACCGCCCACGACACACCGATGACGAGATCCTGCCCGCGATGCTGTGGTTCCACGGTGGCGGATGGGTGCTCGGCAACACGCGGGGGTACGACCCCATCTGTGCCTGGGTGGCGCACCGCGCCCGGGTCGCCGTGCTCAACGTCGACTACCGCCTCGCCCCGGAGCACCGGGCCCCGCAGGCCGCACACGACTGCGTCGACGCCGCCCGCTGGGCGGCCTCCGACGCGTCCGGAGCCGGCATCCGGCACTCGGGTCTCGGCCTCGCGGGCGACTCCGCCGGCGGCAACCTCGCGGCCGTCGTCGCCCAGGTGCTCCGCGGCGAGGGTGGCGTCGACGTCGCCTACGAGGCGCTCGTCTACCCCGCCCTCGACGCGACGATGAGCTCGCCGTCGGTGGCCCAGCACGCGCAGGCCCCGATCCTCACGCGGGCCGACATGGACGCGTTCCTGGCCCACTACCTCGGCGACGCCGACGACGCCCTCCACGTGCGCGACCCCCTCGTCTCACCTCTGCACGCTCGCGACCTCAGCGGTCTGCCACCCACACTCATCCAGACCGCCGACCTCGACCCGCTCCGCGACGAGGGGGCCCAGTACGCCCTGGCCCTGCACGACGCGGGGGTCACGGTGCACCACACGAACTACCCGCGTGTGCCGCACGGCTTCCTGAGCTTCCCCGGAGCCACCCTGTCCGGCGCCGCCGCCCGCACCGAGCTGGTCGACTGGGTCACCCGGCACGCACGGCCCGGCCAGGTCGGATAGTCTGCGAACGCACGCGGGTCTCGAGAGGGATGGTCTCGAAGTGAACGATGTCGTCGTGTTCAGCGGCTCGGCGCACCCGGCGCTCGCCGACCGCATCTGCGGCCACCTCGGGGTGACCCGCTCCCCCGTCGACATCAAGAGGTTCAGCAACGACTGCCTCCAGGCGCAGCTTCTCGCGAACTGCCGCCAGCGCGACGTCTACATCGTCCAGCCGCTCGTCCCGCCGACGCAGGAGCACCTCATGGAGCTGCTCCTGATGATCGATGCGGCCCGCGGCGCCTCTGCGGCCCAGATCACGGCCGTCATGCCCCACTACGCCTACGCCCGCTCCGACAAGAAGGACGCGTCGCGCATCTCACTCGGCGGCCGCCTGGTCGCCGACATGATCTCCACCGCCGGGTGCCACCGCGTCCTGACCATGGCGCTGCACGCACCGCAGGTGCACGGCTTCTTCTCCACCCCCGTCGACCACCTCACGGCCATCGGCGTGCTCGCCGACCACTTCCGCGACAGCGACCTCACCAACTCGATCGTGGTCAGCCCCGACCTCGGCAACGCGAAGGTCGCCACCCAGTTCGCCCGGCTGCTCGGCCTGCCGGTCGCGGCGGGCTCGAAGCAGCGGGTGTCCGACGACCGCGTCGTCATCGACTCGATCGTCGGCGACGTGGCGGGTCGGCGCGCGATCATCCTCGACGACGAGATCGCGACCGGCGGTTCGATGCTCGAGCTCATGGACCGCCTCAAGGACGCCGGATCCACCGAGGCAGCGATCGTGTGCACCCATGGCCTGTTCGCCGGCAAGGCCGTCGAGCGGCTGCGCGACCACCCGTTCGTCACCGAGGTCGTCACGACCGACACGGTGCCCGCGCCCCAGGGATGGCCCGAGCTGAAGGTCCGTTCGGTGTCGGCGCTGTTCGCCGAGGCGATCAGCCGCATCCACCACGGCCGTTCGGTCAGCTCACTCTTCGAGGGCGTCGACCCGACACACGCACCTCCGCAGGCGAAGCTCCCGTTCGACGCGCCCGCATGATCGCCATCCCGTGGTGGCGCAGCCCGGTGCTCGCGTTCGCGACGGACGTGCTGCTCGTCGTCGTCTTCGCCGTGGCGGGTCGTGCGAACCACGGCGAGTCGAACGCTCTGGTCGGTGTCCTTTCGACAGTCCTGCCGTTTCTCGCCGGCACCGTGACCGGCTGGCTCGTCGTGCGCGTCATGCGGCGCACCTGGCCGATCGGCGTGGCCCCTGGCGTGACGGTGTGGTTCGCGACGCTGGTCGTCGGCATGGTCCTGCGCCATACGGTCGGCGCGGGCACCGCCGCCAGCTTCGTCGTCGTGGCGTCACTCGTGCTCGCGGCGTTCCTGCTCGGGTGGCGGGCCCTCGGGGCGTATGCCGTCCGCCGCTTCGGCGCCCGCACCTGACCTCGCACGCCAGGGCGGTGCAAAGTGCCCACTCGACCTCCGCAGTCGAGTGGGCACTTTGCACCGGCCACCCGCACGCAGTCGAGTGGGCACTTTGCACCGAAAGACCCCGAGCAGTCGAGTGGGCACTTCGCACCGAAAGACCCCGAGCAGTCGAGTGGGCACTTCGCACCCGCCACCCGCGCGCAGTCGAGTGGGCACTTTGCACCGGCCACCCGCGCGCTGTCGAGTGGGCACTTCGCACCGACGACCCCGAGCATTCGAATGGGCACTTTGCAGCGGCCAACGTCGAGTGCCCGGGACCGCGTGGTCCCGGGCACTCGATCGCGTCAGAGGCTCAGTGGTTCAGAGGTACTGACCCGTGTTGGCGGTGGCGATGGACCGGCCGGGCTCGGTGCCGTCCTTGCCCTTGATGAGCGTGCGGATGTAGACGATCCGCTCGCCCTTCTTGCCACTGATCCGCGCCCAGTCGTCGGGGTTGGTCGTGTTGGGCAGGTCCTCGTTCTCCTTGAACTCGTCGACACAGCTGGCCAGGAGGTGCTCGACGCGGATGCCCTTCTGGCCGGTGGACAGGAAGTCCTTGATCGCGAGCTTCTTCGCCCGGTCGACGATGTTCTGGATCATCGCGCCGGAGTTGAAGTCCTTGAAGTAGAGGATCTCCTTGTCGCCGCCCTGGTAGGTGACCTCGAGGAAGCGGTTCTCCTCCATCTCTGCGTACATCCGCTCGACCGCCGCCGTGATCATCGCCTCGACGGTGGCGTCGCGGTCACCGCCGTTGACCGCGAGGTCGTGCTCGTGCAGGGGCAGCGTCACGGTGAGGTACTTGCTGAAGATGTCGCGAGCGCTCTCGGCGTCGGGACGCTCGATCTTGATCTTCGCGTCCAGACGGCCAGGCCGCAGGATGGCCGGGTCGATCATGTCCTCGCGGTTGGACGCCCCGATGACGATGACGTTGTCGAGCCGCTCCACGCCGTCGATCTCGGCGAGCAGCTGGGGGACGATCGTCGTCTCGACGTCGCTCGAGACCCCTGAGCCGCGCGTGCGGAAGAGCGAGTCCATCTCGTCGAAGAACACGACGACCGGCGTGCCGTCCGATGCCTTCTCGCGCGCACGCTGGAAGATCAGCCGGATGTGCCGCTCCGTCTCGCCGACGTACTTGTTGAGCAGCTCGGGGCCCTTGATGTTGAGGAAGTAGCTCTTCTCGGTCTGCTTGCCGGAGCGCGCCGCGACCTGTCGGGCGAGCGAGGCTGCCACCGCCTTGGCGATGAGCGTCTTGCCGCAGCCGGGCGGACCGTAGAGCAGCACGCCCTTCGGCGGCTTGAGCGCGTGCTCCTTGAACAGCTCGGGGTGCAGGAACGGCAGTTCGATGGCGTCGCGGATCTGCTCGATCTGGCCCGAGAGACCGCCGATGTCCTCGTAGGCGACGTCGGGCACCTCCTCGAGAACGAGCTCCTCGACCTCGAGCTTGGGGATCAGCTCGTGGACGAAGTTGGACCGCGGGTCGAGCGTCAGCGAGTCGCCGACGCGGATGCGCTCCACGAGCAGGGGCGTCGCGATGCGGCAGACCCGCTCCTCGTCGCCGTGGGTCACGACGACGACGCGCTCGTAGTCGATGCGCTCCTTGACGGTGACGACCTCCCCGACGCGCTCGTAGCCGTGGACGGACACGACGTTGAGGGCCTCGTTGAGCATGACCTCACGACCGAGCCCGAGATCGGCCTGGTCGACCGAGGGGCTGATCGCGACGCGCATCTTGCGCCCGCCGGTGAGGATGTCGATCGCGCCGTCGTCGGGCGGGTCGATGACGAGCCCGTAGGTGCTCGGCGGCTGGGCGAGCCGGTCGACCTCCTTCTTCAGCGTGACGATCTGCTCTCGCGCGTCCTTGAGCGTGCGCACGAGGCGCTCGTTCTGGGACGACAACGTCGACAGGCTCGTCTGCACATGGGCCAACCGTGCCTCGAGCTCGCGCGTACGCTGTGGCGAGCTGCGTGCCGTCTCGCGGAGCGACTCGACCTCGTCACGCAGGGCGGAGAGCTCACGGTCCCCCGCTCCGGGGACTCCGGTGCCGGCGGCACCATCAGGGTCTGGGTTGCGGACGTCATCAGACATCTCGGCCTCCTCATCCGTCACTCGCACATAGTGACGATTCGACCCTAACCCCGCGTCAGCCCTTGTTGTCGGACGTTTCAGTGACTGATCGACGGACGCGTCGGATTGTCTTGTCGCTCTTGACCCTCTCGCCGAGCGCTTCGGGCGTCCACGCGTCGGCAGGGATGTCGGTCGAGGCGGTCGACCCGCTGACGGGCAGCACCGTCCCCAGCGTGTCGACATCTGCGCCAGCCGGGTCGCCACTGCCCGCCGAGCCGTCGGGAACGGTGCCGGGAGCCGCCCCTGCGGTGTCGCCGTAGGCGCCCTTGGCAGGGCGCCGCTTGCGCTCGGGTGCGCCGACGCCCGGGGCGAGGCGGCGGGTCGTGATGAGGAACCCCGTGTGCCCGTGCATGCGGTGCTGCGGACGGACCGCGAGACCCTCGAGGTGCCAGCCGCGCACCAGGGACTCCCAGGCAGAGGGCTCGGTGAACCCGCCGTGCGCACGGATGCCCTCCGCGACGCGGCTCAGCTGCGTCGTCGTGGCGACGTAGCAGATGAGCACGCCACCGGGGATCAGCGCGTCGGACACCGCGTCGAGGCACTCCCACGGCGCGAGCATGTCGAGCACGACGCGGTCGACGGTGCCCGGCTCGACGACGGTGGGCAGCGACTCGACGAGGTCACCGACCGTCACCGTCCACGCGGGGTGGTCGCCGCCGAAGAACGCCCGGCCGTTGCCGCGGGCGATGTCAGCGAAGTCCTCACGCCGCTCGAAGGAGAGCAGCCGGCCGCTCTCACCGATCGCGCGCAGGAGCGACATGGAGAGGGCGCCGCTGCCGACGCCCGCCTCGACCACCGTCGCGCCCGGGAAGATGTCGGCCATCTGGACGATCTGGCCCGAGTCCTTGGGATAGACCACGGCCGCGCCGCGCGGCATCGACATGACGTAGTCGCTGAGCAGGGGCCGCAGGGCGAGGTACTCGACGCCCGCGGTGTTCGTCACGACGGAGCCGTCGTGGGAGCCGATGAGGTCGTCGTGACGCAGGAACCCACGGTGCGTGTGGAACTCGCGGCCGGGCTCGAGCGTGATCGTGTGCAGGCGACCCTTCGGGTCGGTCAGCTGCACCCGCTCCCCCACCTCGAAGACGCCGCGACGGTTGTGGGCGGCACCGGTGACGTGGGACTGGGCGGCGTCGGTCATGGGAGCACAGTCTAGGTGCCGGCCGCGTTTGCTCCGGACACCCTGCGGAGCACCCTCGCCTCGACCTCGTAGCGGCTCTGCCGGCCAGTGGGACCTCCGAAGAAGCGCCGACGCAGGGACCCCTCGACCTCGACCTGGTCACCATCTCGCAGGCGTGCGGCGGTGCGGCGGGTGGCGGCCGACCAGCACACGACGTCGATCGTGTCGACGGTGGCCCGCCGGGCGGTGTCGACGCCGTCGCGGCGCCGCCGCTGCGGCTCGTCACGCCGTACGACCAGCCGCAGCAGGGCGATGCGGTCGCCGCTGGGCAGCTCGCGCGCGTCGGCCGCGGCCGCCAGACGACCGCGCAGGGCCACGTCGTTGCGGCCGGCGTCGGCCTCCTTGGTCGTGTCGGTCCGGCTCGTGCCCATGGTGACTCCCCTCCTGCCCGTCCGTCGGGCTCGGCTTCCACGGTCGTCGTGCCAGCCTGCGGCCGCACCCGGAGGCGGGTCACCTGTGGACGACCACCCAGCCGTCGGCGGGGGTGTGGACAGGCCTTCGGGTCTGCCGACCGGCTCGAGTGCCGAGCCTCAGCGGCGGCCTCGACGCCCGAGCTCCGCGCCCACGACGGCATTGATCCGGTCGGCGGTCGCGAGCCCCTGCACGTCACGGGTCTGCTCGTCGACGACGACGGCGAGCGACAGCTCGCGCTCGCTCATGAGCCGGATGAGGTCGGTGAGCACGGCATCCGCGGGCAGCGAGACGACCCAGGCCGCCGGCTGCGCCACGGTGACCGAGGCGATGGCGGTGCGTCCTCGGGCTTCCTCCGGTACCGCCGCCGCCGAATCACCGTCGACGACGCCGAGCGGCCATCCCGCAGGGTCCGCTGCGGCGACCCACACACCCGCGGACAGCGCCGCATCGACGTCGGACAGCGGCGTCGTGCCCGCGATGAGCGACAGCGGCTCGAGCACGTCGCGGGCACGGCCCGCCGTCGCGACGTGGATGTGCCCGGCACGGACCGCGCCGGTGGCACCCTGCCAGAGGAAGAAGGCGATGGCGACGGGCCAGACGACGTCGAAGAGATCCGGTGCCCTGCCCTCGACCAGCGGCCGGAGGGCGAACCAGGCCACCGTGAGGACCGCGACGACCCGGCCGAGCCATCCGGCAGCGACGAGGCCGCGTCCTCGACTGCCGGTCGCGCGCCACACGAGGGCGCTGACGATCTGGCCGCCGTCGAGCGGCAGGCCGGGCAGCAGGTTGAAGAGCCCGACCAGGAGGTTGGCCACGGCGACGATGCCGAGGAGGGTCTGGGCCGTCTCGTTGGAGGTCAGCCCGTGCACGCCCCAGACGACCGCCGCGAGCGCGAGGTTCGACAACGGCCCCACGACCGCGACGATCGCGGTCGTCGTCGGCGAGGTGCGCGTCGCGTCGTAGACCGTGTGGCCGCCCCAGACGTCCGCGACGATCCGGCTCACCGGGTGACCACGCCAACGGGCCGCGACGGCGTGCGCGGCCTCGTGGACGAGCACCGAGACGAGGAGGAGCACGGCGTACCCGGCGGCCAGGAGGTAGCCGTAGGACGGGCCGCGGTCGGGGCGCGCGAGGTTGGGACCGAAGACGACGATGATGAGCGCCGCGATGACCGGCCACGACCGGCCCAGGTAGACCGGGGTCCCGGCGAGGCTGCCGATGCGCCACCCGTGGGCCGCGGAGGGGCGGGCGGGAGTGCTCATCCGCCGACCCTATGCCCTGTGCCGGAGGCGCCGACGTGACGGTCCGGTGTGGGGGGCCTGTGGGTGGCGTCCGGGTGGTGTCGGCCCGGCGGCATACAGTCGCCTCATGGTCTCCGCGTTGTCACCGAGTCGGGCCTCCGACTTCATGTCGTGCCCGATGCTCTACCGCTTCCGGGTCATCGACAAGCTGCCCTCGCCGCCCACCCAAGCAACGGCGCGCGGCACGCTGGTGCACGCGGTCCTCGAGCGGCTCTTCGACCTCCCGGCGGCCGAGCGCACCATCGACGCGGCGGTCGGGCTGGTCCCGCACGAGTGGGAGCGCCTCGCCGAGCAGGAGCCCGCGATGCTCGACCTGCTCGCCGAGCACGACGGCCGCACCGACGAGTGGTTCGCGGGCGCGTCGACCCTGCTCCAGACGTGGTTCGGGCTCGAGGACCCGACCCGTCTCGAGCCGGCGGAGCGCGAGCTGTACGTCGAGACCGAGATCGACGGACTGGTCCTGCGGGGCTACGTCGACCGCCTCGACGTCGCTCCGGGCGGCGCGATGCGCGTGGTCGACTACAAGACCGGACGGTCGCCGTCCGAGCACTTCGAGGCCAAGGCGCTGTTCCAGATGAAGTTCTACGCGCTCGTGCTGTGGCGTCAGCGGGGCGTGATCCCGAAACGGCTACAGCTGGTCTATCTCGGCAACAGCGAGATCGTGGCCTACGAGCCCGACGAGCAGGACCTCCTCGGCACCGAGCGCAAGGTCAAGGCGCTCTGGCAGGCCATCGAGCGGGCCGCCACGACCGGTGACTGGCGCCCCAGCCCCAGCCGCCTCTGCGACTGGTGCGAGCACCGTGCCCTGTGCCCCGCCTGGGGTGGCACTCCGCCGCCGCTGCCTGACGACGCCGCCGAGCGGGCGGTCGACCCCGCGGTCACCGGGCTCGTCGAGGTCGACGCCTGAGCGGACGGCACCCTGACGCCGTATGCCGTCCGGCGGGCCCGCGACGAGCCCGGCGGACGGCATACGGCACACATCCGTCGTCGGATCAGGAGGTGAACTCGTCGGCGACGTCGAGCGCCTCGTCGAGCACGGCCAGCCCCTCCTCGACCTCGGCTGCCGTCGTCGTGCACGGCGGCACGACGTGCGTGCGGTTGAAGTGCGTGAACGGCCACAGCCCGCGCTGCTTGCACGCTGCGGCGAAGGCCGCCATCGGTTGCGCGGCCTCGCCCGCGGCGTTGTACGGCACGAGCGGCTCGCGCGTCTCACGGTCACGGACGAGCTCGACGGCCCAGAAGACGCCGAGTCCGCGCACGTCGCCGACGCTCGGGTGCCTGCGCGCGATCTCGCGCAGGCGTGGCCCGATGACGTCTGAGCCGAGCATCCGGGCGTTCTCGATGATGCCCTCCTCGCGGAAGGCGTTGATCGAGGCGACGGCCGACGCGCACGCCAGCGGGTGGCCCGAGTACGTGAGCCCGCCGGGAAAGGCCCGCTGGTCGAACGTCGCCCGGATCTCGTCGGAGATCACGACCCCACCCAGTGGCACGTAACCGGAGTTCACGCCCTTGGCGAAGGTGATCAGATCGGGTCGCACGGCCCAGTGGTCGACGGCGAACCACTCGCCGCAGCGGCCGAAGCCGGCCATGACCTCGTCGGCGATGAGCATGATGCCATGCTCGTCGCAGAGGTCGCGCACGCCCTGGAGGTAGCCGTCCGGCGGCACGAGGATGCCGTTCGTGCCGACGACCGTCTCGAGGATGATCGCCGCGATCGTGTGCGCGCCCTCGACCATGATCGTGTCGCGCAGGTGCTGCAGGGCGCGGTCGCGCTCCTGCTCGTCGTCCTCCGCATGGAAGGCCGAGCGGTAGGTGTAGGGCCCCCAGAAGTGGACGATGCCGGAGAGCCCCGGCTCGGACGGCCACCGCCGCGGGTCACCCGTCAGGGTGATCGAGCCCGCCGTGGCCCCGTGGTAGCTGCGGTACGTCGCGAGCACCTTGTGCCGTCCGGTGTGCAGGCGCGCCATGCGGAGGGCGTTCTCGTTGGCCTCGGCCCCACCGTTGGTGAAGAAGACGGCGGAGAGCCCGTCGGGGGCGATCTCCGTGATGAGGCGCGCCGCCTCGCTGCGCGCGTCGTTGGCGAACGAGGGCGCGATCGTCGCGAGGCGCGCCGCCTGCTCCTGGATCGCCGCGACGACCTTCGGGTGGTTGTAGCCGATGTTGACGTTGACCAGCTGGCTGCTGAAGTCGAGGTAGCGCTTGCCCGCGTAGTCCCAGAAGTAGGAGCCCTCGGCCCGGGCGATGGGCAGCGGGTCGATGAGGTTCTGGGCGGACCACGAGTGGAAGACGTGGGCGCGGTCGAGCGCCCGGACCTGCTCCTCGCTCATCTGGTCGAGCTGGTCCTTGACGACGGTGCGGTGCTCGAGGTCGGTCATGGGTGCATCCTTCCTCAACGCGTCCGCGGGAAACCGAGGTCGACGGTGGAGGTGGCGGGGTCGGGCCACCGCTGCGTCACAACCTTCCCGCGCGTGTAGAAGTTGAGGCCCTCGGGGCCGTACATGTGCGTGTCGCCGAAGAGCGAGTCCTTCCAGCCGCCGAACGAGTAGTAGGCGACCGGCACCGGAATGGGCACGTTGATGCCGACCATGCCGACCTCGACCTCGTTCTGGAAGCGGCGAGCCGCGCCCCCGTCGCGCGTGAAGATCGTGGTGCCGTTGGCGTACTGGTTGCCGTTGATGAGCGCCAGCCCCTCCTCGTAGGTGGCGACCCGCACGACGGAGAGCACGGGGCCGAAGATCTCGTCGCGGTAGACCGACATGTCGGGAGTCACGTCGTCGAGCAGCGTCATGCCGAGGAAGAAGCCGTCGGCCGGGACGTCGCTGGTGCGTCCGTCGACGACGACGCGGGCTCCCGCCTCCGCGCCGGCGTCGACGTATCCCGCGACCTTGTCGCGGTGCTCTCGGGTGATCAGCGGGCCCATGTCGGTGTCGGCCTGGGCGCCCGGCCCGACCTTGAGCGACGGAAGACGCTCGGAGATCTTGGTGACGAGCTCGTCACCGACGTCGCCGACCGCGACGGCCACCGACAGCGCCATGCAGCGCTCACCGGCCGCGCCGTAGGCCGCGGAGACGATGGCGTCGGCAGCCATGTCGACGTCGGCGTCGGGCAGCACGAGTGCGTGGTTCTTCGCACCGCCGAGGGCCTGGACGCGCTTGCCGTTCGCGGTTCCGCGCTCGTAGATGTACTTCGCGATGGGCGTCGAACCCACGAAGCTCACGGCCGCGATGTCGTCGTGGTCGAGGAGCGCGTCGACGGCCTCCTTGTCGCCGTGGATGACCGTGAAGATGCCGTCGGGCAGCCCGGCCTGCTTCCACAGCTCGGCGAGGAAGAGCGCGGCGGAGGGGTCCTTCTCGCTGGGCTTGAGGATGAACGCGTTGCCGCAGGCGATGGCGTTGGCGCACATCCAGAGCGGCACCATGGCCGGGAAGTTGAAGGGCGTGATGCCCGCGACGACGCCGAGCGGCTGGCGGATGCTGTAGACGTCGACCCCCGTCGCGGCCTGCTCGGAGAAGCCACCCTTGAGCAGCGCGGGCACACCGGTCGCGAACTCGACGTTCTCGAGCCCACGGGCGATCTCGCCGGCGGCGTCGGAGAGCACCTTGCCGTGCTCGGCGGTGATGATCGCGGCCAGCTCGCCCGAACGGGCGTGGAGCAGCTCGCGGAACGCGAAGAGGACCGCGGCTCGCTTGGACAGCGAGGAGGTCCGCCACTCGCGCGCGGCGGCGACGGCCGTCTTGACGGCGTCGTCGATCTCACCTCTCGACGCGAGGGGCACCTCGCCGGTCTGGGTGCCGGTGGCGGGGTCGTACACGGGCGCGGTGCGTCCAGAGGTGCCGGGCACGCGCGTGCCGGAGATCCAGTGGTCGATGGGCGTCGGGGAGGGCGTCGTCATGCGGACCAGATTACGTGCCACATCTATGCCGTACAAAGCCGCTATTGCTATGTTACGAAGATGCGCGCCGTCATCTCCTCCATCGAAGAGCGCCTCGATGCGCCGACCGCGAAGGGGTTGGCCCAGGCGGTGTCCCGCGCCATCCGCGATGCGACGCTGCTGCCGGGCGACCAGCTTCCCCCGATCCGCCGGGTGGCGGAGGAGCTGATGATGTCGCCGACGACCGTCAGCGCCGCGTGGCAGCTGCTCGCCCGTTCGGGCACGATCCGGTCCGACGGACGGCGTGGCACCACCGTGGCTCCGACGACTCGCGGGGGCGAGCGCTACACCCGGGCCCTGCGGCACGAGTCGCCCGTCAGCCTCGACCTGTCGACCGGCATCCCCGACAGCCTGCTGCTACCGCCGCTCGGAGCGGTCCTGTCAGGACTCGACGAACCGGCAACCCCCACCAGCTACCTCGACGACCCGGTGCTCGATGACCTTCGCGAGGAGCTGACCAGAGACTGGCCCTACGTCGCAGAGGAGCTGCTCGTCGTCGACGGCGCCATGGATGCGCTCGACCTCGTGACGCGCGCCCTCCTGCGGCCGGGTGACCTCGTGGTGGTCGAGAATCCCGGGTTTCCGCCGCTGCTCGACCTTCTCGAGGACCGTGGGGTCGATGTGGTCGGCGTGCCCCTCGACGAGACCGGCCTGGACCTCGACCGGGTCGAGGCCCTGCTGCCCCGCCGACCGGCCGCTGTCGTCATCCAGCCCCGGGGGCAGAACCCGACTGGTGTGTCGATGTCACCCACTCGTGCGCGACGTCTCGCCGGTCTGCTCCGAGGCCATGACTGCGTCGTCATCGAGGACGACTCCAGCGGACCGATCTCGACCTCGGCGCCGCTCAGCCTCGGAGCCTGGATCCCCGACCAGGTCCTGCACATCCGCAGCTTCAGCAAGTCCCACGGACCGGACCTGCGCATCGCGGCCCTCAGCGGGCCCTCGGCGCTGATCGCGCCGGTACGCCACGCCCGTGCGCTCGGTCAGGGGTGGACGAGCAGGCTGCTCCAGCGGGTGCTGGCCGGGCTCCTGCGCGACGCGGAGTGCCGCCGGCGCATCACATCGGCCCGAGCGGAGTACGCCCGGCGCCGAGAGCTCGTCGTGACGCGTCTGGCCGAGCACGGCGTCGACGTGGCCGGCACCGACGGGCTCAACATCTGGGTCCCCGTCCGAGACGAGGCCGCCGCGGTGCTGCGCCTCGCGAGCCAGGGCATCGCGGTGACACCCGGCTCACCGTTCTCGGTCGAGTCGGTCCCGGGCTCCGAGGGGCACGTCCGGGTCACGACCGGGCTCGTGCGCGACGGACATGACGAGGTGGCCGACCTCATCGCCGCTGCCGCGTCTGCAGGGGCGTGGACGGCCCAGCACCGCTGAGCCGGCGGGCTGCCTTGCGGCTCAGTCGCGCTCGCCCTTCTGTGCCTTGAGCCGCGCCTCCTCCGCGCGGACCTGCGCGAAGATGTCGCGCTCGGCCACGAGCCACGGCGGCATCTCGTCGAGGAGCGTCCGGATCTCCTCGGTCGTGAGGTGCTCGCCCGCTCCGGCCCGCGCAAGCCCGGAGCCCGAGATGCCGAGCCGGCGAGCCGTCTCCTGGCGCGTGTGCGGACCGTTGCGCCGCAGCGACGCGAGCCACTCCGGCGGGTCCGCCTGCAGGGCGTTGAGCTCGGCGCGGCTCACGACTCCCTCGCGGAAGTCCTCGGGGGTCTCGGACAGGAGTACGCCGAGCTTCTTCGCGGCCGTCTGGGGCTTCATGGTCTGCGGCTTCGGCGTGCTCATGCCATCAGGGTAGGGGTGCCGTCCCGTGCTCGCGCAGGGCGGTGTCCCCCTCCACCTCCACGGCCCGGCGTCCGTGGGCCCCGCTCGCCGCGACGACTGGGGCCAAGGTCGTGGACTAGCCTCGGAGCGACCCGCCCCGACCGCGAAGGCCCACCCATGACGGATGCGTTCCGTATCGAGTTCGTGCCCGGCGTGACGCCCGACAAGTGGCTCCGCGTCTGGGCGCGCCGGATGCCGGACTCCCCCCTGGAGGCCAACCCCGTGGACGAGCAGGACGCCGTACGGCACCTGCGCGACGGCACGGCGTCGATGGCCCTGCTCCGCCTCCCGGTCGACAAGGACGGGCTGCACGTGATCCCCCTCTACGAGGAGGTGCCTGTCGTCGTCGTCTCGAAGGAGCACGTCGTCGCGGCCTTCGACGAGGTGGGGATCGCCGACCTGTCCGGCGAGGTGCTGCTGCAGGACCCTGCCGAGGTGCCCGAGTGGGCCCAGGTCGCGACGCCTGAGGCGCGGCAACGGTCCTCGTCGATGCCCACCATGACGACCAGGCAGGCCGTCTCGGTAGTCGCGAGCGGGTCGGGAATCGTCATCGTTCCTCTGTCGGTCGCCCGACTGCACCACCGCAAGGACGTCGTGCACCGCCCGGTGACCGGTGTGGCACCGACGCGTGTCGGGTTGGCCTGGCGCGTCGATGACGACGACCCGCGCCTCGAGGAGTTCATCGGCATCGTCCGCGGGCGCACCGAGCGCAGCTCGCGCGGGGCGTCCAACGACGCACCCTCCGACTCGCGGGCTCCCGGCTCACCGGCAGCCGCGCGGCCCGGGTCCGGAGGTGGTTCCAGGAGGACTGCGCGACAGGGAGGTCAGTCGCGGGCCCAGCGTGCCGGAGGCAAGGGCAGCCCGAGCTCCGGTCGAGGAGGCCGCCGCGGTCGTCGGTGAACGACAGCTCAGCGAGAGGGCAGCACGCTCGACACGATCGTCGTGAGGTCGGCCGCGGTCACGCCCGCCAGCGTGTCGATGTGCACCGCGCCCTCGATCCGAGGGACGGGCACGACGTGCGGGATGGCGATGGTCGGCACGCCCGCCGCGGTGGCTGAACGGACACCGGCCGGAGAGTCCTCGATCGCGATGCACGCACCGGGCTCGGCGCCGACGAGGCGGGCCGCTGCGAGGTAGGGCTCAGGGTGGGGCTTGCCGTGGCTCACCTCGTCACCGGTGACGAGCGCGTGGAAGGCCCCCTCCGGCAGCTGGCGCACGACGGTGTCCGCGAGCGAGCGCCACGACATCGTCACGAGCAGCGAGGGGACGCCGAGCTCGCCGAGCTCGCCGAGCAGCTCGCGCGCGCCGGGACGCCAGGGGATGCGCTTCTCGACCTGCGCGATCACGCGCAGCAGCAGCGCGTCGATCACCTCGGGCACGGACAGCTCGATGCCCGACTTGTCGATGATGAGCTGCGCCGAGACCTCGAGCGCGTTGCCGACGAGCTGGTGGGCGAACTCGTCGTTCCACACTCCGCCGTGCGCGGCGACGAGCTCGTGCTCCGCCTCGATCCAGTACGGCTCGGTGTCGACGAGCGTGCCGTCCATGTCCCACAGCACGGCTGCCGGGTAGACGGGCGCCGCCCTGTCGGGGCGGGCGGTCTGCGAGAGGGTCACCGGGTCAGTCCTCGGGGTCGTAGGCGAGGTTCGCGGACAGCCAGCGCTCGGCCTCGGCGAGAGTCCAGCCCTTGCGTTCGGCGTAGTCCTTCACCTGGTCGCGGCCGAGGCGGCCGACGACGAAGTACTGGGACTGCGGGTGCGAGAAGTACCAGCCCGACACCGAGGCTCCGGGCGACATGGCCATGCTCTCGGTCAGCGTGATGCCGGTGTTGTTCTCGACGTCGAGCAGGCGCCAGAGTGTCTGCTTCTCGGTGTGCTCGGGGCACGCCGGGTAGCCCGGCGCCGGTCGGATGCCGGCGTACTGCTCCTTGATGAGCGCGACGTTGTCGAGGTGCTCGTCGGGCGCGTAACCCCAGAACTCCTTGCGGACGCGCTCGTGCAGTCGCTCCGCGAAGGCCTCCGCGAGCCGGTCGGCCAGGGACTCGAGCAGGATCGCGTTGTAGTCGTCGAGGGCGGACTTGAACGCGGCGACCCGCTCGCCCCCGCCGAGGCCGGCCGTCACGGCGAAACCGCCGATCCAGTCCTTCATGCCCTTGGGGGCGACGTAGTCGGCGAGCGAGCGGTTGGGCACACCGGCGCGGTGGTCGCCCTGTTGACGCAGGTGGTGGAGCACCGCGATGGTCTCGGTGCGGTCGTCGTCGAGGTAGACCTCGGTGTCGTCGCCGACGGAGTTGGCCGGGAAGAAGCCGATGACACCGTTGGCCTGCAGCCACCGCTCGTCGACGATCCGGTCGAGCATCGACTGCGCGTCGTCGTAGAGCTTGCGCGCCGCCTGGCCGCTGGCCGGGTTGTTGAGGACGTCCGGGAAGCTGCCCTTCATCTCCCAGGCGTTGAAGAACGGCTGCCAGTCGATGTAGCGGCGCAGCTCGCCGAGCGGGTAGTCCCGGAACACCTTGACATGCTGGGACGCCCGGCGTGACCGCGTGATGGACGAGACGTCCCGGTCCTGCTGGAGGAGCAGGTGCGGGTGCGGCGGCCGGTAGCCGGACCAGTCGATCTCGGTACGCCGCTCACGCGCCTGCGCGAGCGAGACCATCGGCCGGTCGTGCTTGGTCGCGTGGCGCGCCCGCAGGGCGTCGAAGTCCGCCTTGACCTTGGCCATGAGCTTCGGGCGCAGCTCGTCGCTGAGGAGCGCGGCCGCCGTCGGCACCGAACGCGATGCGTCCTTGACCCACACCACGGGGCCGTCGTAGCGCTGGTCGACCTTGACGGCCGTGTGCGCCCGCGACGTCGTCGCGCCGCCGATGAGGAGCGGGATGGTGAGGCCCTGGCGCTGCATCTCCGCGGCGAAGCCGACCATCTCGTCGAGCGATGGCGTGATGAGGCCGGACAGCCCGATGATGTCGGCGTCGTGCTCCCTGGCCGCGTCGAGGATCTTCTGCGCGGGCACCATGACGCCGAGGTCGATGACCTCGTAGTTGTTGCACTGGAGCACGACGCCGACGATGTTCTTGCCGATGTCGTGCACGTCGCCCTTGACCGTCGCCATGACGATCGTGCCGTTGGTGTCCTTCTGCTTCGCCAGCTCGGGGTCCTTGGCCTTCTCCTCCTCGATGAACGGGATGAGGTAGGCGACCGCCTTCTTCATGACCCGGGCGCTCTTGACGACCTGCGGGAGGAACATCTTGCCGGAGCCGAAGAGGTCGCCGACGACGTTCATGCCGTCCATGAGCGGCCCCTCGATGACCTCGATGGGCCGACCACCACGGTCTGCGATCTCGGCGCGCAGCAGCTCGGTGTCGGCCTCGATGTGCGCGTCGACGCCCTTGACGAGCGAGTGCGTGATGCGCTCGCCGAGGGGAAGGGCACGCCACTCCTCCTCGCTGACCTCGGCGGCCTGCCCCGTCTTGTTGTACTCCTCGGCGATCTCGAGGAGACGCTCGGCCGCATCGGGCCGACGGTTGAGCACGACGTCCTCGATGCGCTCGCGCAGCTCGGGGTCGACCTCGTCGTAGACAGCGAGCGCGCCGGCGTTGACGATGCCCATGTCGAGTCCAGCGGCGATCGCGTGGTAGAGGAAGACGGCGTGGATCGCCTCTCGCACGGGGTTGTTGCCGCGGAAGCTGAACGACACGTTGGAGATGCCACCCGAGACCTTGGCGCCGGGGAGGTTCTCCTTGATCCACCGGGTCGCCTCGATGAAGTCGAGGCCGTACGACGCGTGCTCCTCGATGCCGGTGGCGACCGCGAAGACGTTGGGGTCGAAGATGATGTCCTCGGCCGGGAAGCCGACGTCCTGCGTGAGGATGCGGTACGCGCGTGAGCAGATCTCCTTGCGGCGCTCGAGCGAGTCGGCCTGACCGTCCTCGTCGAAGGCCATGACGACCGCGGCGGCGCCGTACTTGCGCACGAGCCGGGCGTGCTCGAGGAACGTCTCCTCACCCTCCTTGAGCGAGATCGAGTTGACGATCGCCTTGCCCTGGACGCACTTGAGCCCGGCCTCGATGACCTCCCACTTCGAGGAGTCGACCATGACTGGCACCCGGCTGATGTCCGGCTCGCTCGCGACGAGCTTGAGGAAGCGGTCCATGGCCGCGACCCCGTCGATCATGCCCTCGTCCATGTTGACGTCGATGACCTGGGCGCCGCTCTCGACCTGCTGGGCCGCCACGGAGAGCGCGGTGTCGTAGTCGCCGTCCTTGATGAGCTTGCGGAACTTGGCCGAGCCGGTGATGTTCGTTCGCTCGCCGACGTTGACGAAGAGGCTGTCGTCGGTGATCGTGAAGGGCTCGAGGCCGGAGAGCCGCATGGCGGGTGCGATCTCGCCGAACGTCCGCCGCTCCTTGCCGTCGACCGCCTTGGCGATCGCGGCGATGTGCTCGGGTGTCGTGCCGCAGCAGCCGCCGACGAGGTTGACGAGACCGGCGTCGGCGAACTCCGCGATGATGGCAGCCGTCTCCTCCGGCGCCTCGTCGTACTCACCGAACGCGTTCGGCAGGCCGGCGTTCGGGTAGCACGAGACGAACGAGTCGGCGAGACGGGCCATCTCGGCGATGTAGGGCCGCATCTCCTTGGCGCCCAGCGCGCAGTTGAGGCCCACGGCGAGCGGCGACACGTGGCGGATGGAGTCCCAGAACGCCTCGGTCACCTGGCCCGACAGGGTGCGCCCGGACGCGTCGGTGATCGTGCCCGACACGACGACGGGCCAGCGGCGGCCCTGCTCCTCGAAGAGCGTCTCGACCGCGAAGATCGCCGCCTTGGCGTTGAGGGTGTCGAAGATGGTCTCGATGAAGATGAGGTCGCTGCCGCCGTCGACGAGGCCGCGTGCCGCGTCCAGGTAGGCGGCCACGAGCTGGTCGTAGGTGACGTTGCGCGCGCCCGGGTCGTTGACGTCGGGCGAGATCGAGGCCGTACGCGTGGTCGGCCCGAGCGCGCCGGCGACGTAGCGCGGCCGGTCGGGGGTGCGCTCGGTCATCGCGTCGGCCTCACGGCGGGCCAGCGCGGCCGCCTCGAAGTTGAGCTCGTAGGCCAGCTCCTCCATGCCGTAGTCGGCGAGGGAGATCGCGGTGGAGTTGAACGTGTTGGTCTCGATGATGTCGGCGCCGGACTCGAGGTACTCGCGGTGGATGCCGGCGATGATCTCCGGCGCCGTCAGCGTCAGCAGGTCGTTGTTGCCCTGGACGTCGGTCGGCCAGTCCGCGAAGCGTTCGCCGCGGTAGCCGGCCTCATCGGGACGGTCACGCTGGATCGCCGTGCCCATCGCGCCGTCGAGGATCATGATGCGCTGACCGAGGGTCGCGGTCAGGCTCTCGGTGGCGTCGGGTCGCTGCTGCGGCGACAGGGACAACGTGGCTCCTCTCGGCGGCACCGGGGTGCCGTGTTACGGGACCGGCCCGATTCTACGGACCCGACGGGCCGAGCGCGTCGCCGCCCGTACTCCGGTCACGTCGCGGTGTCCCGCGAGGCAACTGCGACGCGTCGCGACCCGCAGGTCCTAGGCTGAAGGGGTGGATGCGAGGGCACCCACGGTGAAGGAGACGACGTGCTGGAGTTCGAGGACGTGCCGGAGCTGAACGACCCGGTGCTCATCGCTGCCTTCGAGGGCTGGAACGACGCGGGCGAGGCCGCCACGAGCGCCGTCCGGCACCTCGCGGAGGTCTGGGACGCAGAGGTCGTGGCCGCCTTCGACCCCGAGGAGTACTACGACTTCCAGGTCAACCGCCCCCGCGTGTCGATCGAGGACGGTCGGCGCATGCTCACCTGGCCGACGACCCGCATCCTCGTGGCCACCGAGACCGGCTTCGAGCGCGATGTCGTCCTCGTCCAGGGCATCGAGCCGTCCATGCGCTGGCGCGCCTTCTCCATCGAGCTTCTCGAGCTCGCCGAGCAGCTCGGCGTCACGACGGTCCTCACCATCGGCGCCCTGCTCGCCGACGTGCCGCACACGCGGCCGATCCCCGTCACCGCCACGGCCGACGACGAGGCGGCGATCCACCGCTTCGACGTCGAGGCGTCACGCTACGAGGGCCCCACGGGCATCGTCGGCGTGCTCAGCCACACCGCGACCGACGCCGGCATCCCGACGGTGTCCGCGTGGGCAGCGGTTCCGCACTACGCCGGCGCGGCGCCCTCCCCGAAGGCGACGTTGAGCCTGCTGCGCCGTATCGAGTCGCTGCTCGGCGTCACCGTGCCGCACGGCGACCTCGAGGAGAACGCCCGCGCCTGGGAGCGCGGCGTCGACGAGCTCGCGCAGTCCGACGAGGAGGTCGCCGAGTACGTCCAGTCGCTCGAGGAGGCCCAGGACACCGCCGAGCTGCCCGAGGCCAGCGGCGACGCGATCGCGCGCGAGTTCGAGCGCTACCTGCGCGGCCGCGACGACGACCAGACCGGTCGCTGACCCGCACCGACTCCGTATGCCGTGCGGTCCGTCCCCGATGGGCCGCTGCCCCCGCTGCCCTGCTGCGACGGCGCGTCCGGCTGCCGCGAGCTAGATGCGGATGCCGAGCAGGGAGTCGAGAGCGCGACCCAGGACGCCCGGCGCGCCCGGGTCGTCACCGCCGCGCGTCAACGCCTGGCTCGCCCACCGGTCGACGGCCTCGAGCGCCCGCGGGCTGTCGAGGTCGTCGGCCAGGGCTGCGCGGATGTCGTCGACGGTCTGGTCTGCGACAGGGCCGCCGTTGCCGGACAAGGACTTTCGCCACGTCTCGAGCCGTTGCTGCGCGATCGTGAGCTGGTCGTCCTCCCAGATCCAGTCCTGGGAATGGTGGCGTGCGAGGAGGGCCAGGCGGATCGCCATCGGGTCGACGCCCTCGCGGCGCAGCTGCGAGACGAGGACGAGGTTGCCCTTGCTCTTGCTCATCTTCTCGCCGTCGAGGCCGACCATGCCCTGGTGTACGAAGGCACCGGCGAACGACGGGGAGCCGCTGACCGCTCGGCCGTGGGCGGCGCTCATCTCATGGTGCGGGAAGATGAGGTCGGTGCCGCCGCCCTGCACGTCGACGGGGATCCCGAGGTGGTCGAGGGCGATGCACGCACACTCGATGTGCCAGCCGGGGCGCCCGGGCCCCAGGGAGCCGCCCTCCCACTCGGGCTCGCCGGCCCGGTGCGCGCGCCAGAGCAGGGCGTCGAGCCGGTTGCGCTTGCCCTCGCGGTCGGGGTCGCCACCGCGCTCCTCGAAGACCTCGAGCATGCCCGCCTCGTCGAGGTGGCTCACGGACCCGAACCGCGGGTCCCTGGCGACGTCGAAGTAGTAGTCCTGCGCACCCTCGCGTGACCCGTCGGGAGCCGGCACGGCATACGCGAAGCCGTCGACGACGAGCTTCTCGATGGGTGCGACGAACGTCGGGATGCTCTCGACGGCACCGAGGTACTCGTCGGGCGGGATGACGGCGAGGGCGGTCATGTCCTCGCGGAAGAGGGCGATCTCGCGCGTCGCGAGGTCACGCCAGTCGATGCCGTCCCGGTCGGCCCGCTCGAGCAGGGGGTCGTCGATGTCGGTGATGTTCTGGACGTATCGGACGACGTGGCCGCTGTCGCGCAGGACCCGCCCGAGCAGGTCGAAGGTGACGTACGTGGCGGCGTGGCCGAGGTGCGTCGCGTCGTAGGGCGTGATGCCGCAGACGTAGAGGTTGACGACCTCGCTGCGCGCGGCGGGGACGAGCTCGCCCGATGCCGTGTCACGGACCCGCACCTCGGGTGCACTGCCGGGAACCTGCGGGATGAACGGCATCGGCCAACTTCTCACGCGCAGACTCTATCCCGGCGTAAGGATGCGGGGTTCGACCGGTCAGCGAGGTGGTCAGAGCGGCGGCCAGGGCACCGCGGGCCAGTCGCGGCTGGGGAAGGGATGCACGCGCTCGTCGAGGAGCAGGGCGACCCGCGCCTCGAGGGCGTCGACGTCTGCCTCGGGAAGCAGCGCGAGCAGGCGGTCGCGGGACGCCTCCTGGGCCAGCGCGCGCCGCAGCCGCGCGAGGCGAGCGACGTCGGGGTCGGCGAGGGGCTCCCCCGCCCACCCCCACAGCACCGTGCGCAGCTTCGGGGTCGGCGAGAAGGTGACCCCGTGGTCGATGGCCCACAGTCGCCCGCTGCCGTCGCGCAGGCAGTGCGACCCCTTGCGGTCGGAGTTGTTGATGGCCGCGTCGAGGACGGCGAGCGAGCGCACGTCGTCGGCGTCGGAATGGACGACGGTCACGGCCGACCCTCCCGGGGTCTCTCCGTCGAAGACGGCCCGCCAACCGTCCGGCGCGCGCCCCTCGGGCACGAGGTCCACGACGACGTCGTCGGCGACGGGGTCGAACGGGTCGCCGATCCACAGCTGCACGGACCCCGGGCCGAGCGGGCCGTCGCGCATCACGGTGGGAGGCACGACGTCCCAGCCGCCCAGCTCCGAGACGACGCAGGCGGCCACCTCGCGGCCGGCCAGCGTGCCGTCGGGGAAGTCCCAGAGGGGCCGCTCGCCGCGAACCGGCTTGTAGATGACGTGGCCCCCGGGCAGCGTCGAGACCCGCGCGACGACCGCGAGGTTCGAGGAGTCGGTGATGCGGCCGAGGATCTCGATCTCGCCGGTCAGGTCGACCGGCGACGGGGTCGCATCAGCGCTTGTAGCCATTGGCCCGCGGGCAGATGTGGCCCGTGGGGTCGAGCGGGTTGCCGCAGAACGGGCACGGCGGGCGCCCAGCGGCGACGAGCGCGTTCGTGCGGCGTGCGAAGGCGCGCGCATCGGCCGGTCCCAGCGTCACGCGGATCGAGTTGCGTGCGAGCGGGCCGACCTCGTCGGTCTCCTCGTCCACCTCGTCGGGGTCGTGGTCGTGGCACTCGATGACGAGCTTCTGTCGGTCCTCGTCCCAGGCGAGCGACAACGTCTGCACGCGCCAGTCCTCGTCGAACGGCGTCTGGAGCGGGTCCGTGTCCTCCGGCGCTCCCCCGGGCTCGCCGGGCTCGATGGCTGCGGCGGGCGCGAGCTGGTCGAGCACGTCGTTGATGCGGTCGGCGAGGATGGAGACCTGCTGCTTCTCGACCGCGACGGTGACGACGAGGGGGCCCGAGATCGCCTGGAGGTAGAAGGCCCGCTGGCCCGTCGGGCCGACCGTCCCGGTGACGAACCGGTCAGCGGGATCGAAGTCCTGGACCGTCATGCGTCGACCCTATCCGACGACGTCCGGCGTCTCGGACGTGCCGGCGCCGCCGCCGACGACGGCGTCACCCTCCTCGGCCGCGGGCTTCTCGGGCGGTCGAAGGCCGCGCAGGTCGCCGCCGACGTCGTTGAGCCGGAGCACGAACGGCTTGCGGCTCGTGTAGCGCACGACGCTGACCGAGGCCGGGTCGACGTTGATGCGCTGGAAGTCGTCGAGGTGCGCTCCGGTGGCGTGCGACAGGATCGACTTGATGACGTCGCCGTGCGAGACGGCCACCCAGACGGCGTCCTTGCCGTGCGCCGCCAGGACCCGCTCGTCGATCTCGCGGACAGCGCGCAGGGCGCGGTCCTGCATCTCCACCATCGACTCCGCAGGGTATGCCGCCGAGTCGGGGAAGCGCGCCTCGCTGGGGCGGTCCTGCACGACCTTCCAGAGCTCGTCCTTGGCGAGCTCGGCGATCGGGCGCCCGGTCCACGCGCCGTAGTGGCACTCCCCGAGCCCGTCGTGCACGCTGCGGCGCACGTGCCCCGGGAGCGGGGCGGCGAGCAGGTCGGCGGTCTGCAGGCACCGGTCGAGCGGCGAGCTGACGACCTCGACGATCGGCAGGACGGCGGAGGCAAGCCGCTGGCCGACGGCGGCGGCCTGCGCCTCGCCCGTCCCGTCGAGGAACACGCCGGGCATCCAGCCGGCGAGCGTGCCGGCAGTGTTGGCGCTCGAGCGGCCGTGGCGCACGAAGATCACGGTGGGCACGGCCGCCAGCCTAGACGCGGAGCCCGGCGCCCACGGCATACGGCCGCGTCGACGGACATGGAAGGACGCCTCCCAGCCTGGCGTGGTGAAGTAGGGGGGTGATCGTGGACAAGGCCATCTACCGGAACGGCCGACGTCAGGGATGCGGCGACCTCAGCGACGAGCTCGACGTGCTGCGGCTTGCCCACGACGGGTTCCTGTGGATCGGCCTCAAGGACCCCACCGACGAGGAGTTCGACCTCGTCAACGAGGAGCTGCACCTGCACCCGCTCGCCGTCGAGGACGCCGTCAACGGCCACCAGCGCGCGAAGATCGAGCAGTACGAGACGTCGACGTTCGTGGTCCTCAAGACGCTGCGCTACGTCGATGCCACGAGCGACATCGTCACGGGAGAGCTCATGCTCTTCATCGGCGACCACTTCGTCGTCACGGTGCGCCACGGCGAGGGCAACCCGCTCGCCGGCGTCCGCCAGCGGCTCGAGGGCGACGCCGCCCGGCTCGACCACGGCCCGATGACGGTGCTGCACGCCGTCATGGACTCCGTCGTCGACAACTACCTCGTCGTCGACCGTGAGGTCCGCAAGGACCTCGAGCAGATCGAGGAGGAGGTCTTCGCGTCGGAGCTCGGCGGTGACGCGAACACCATCTACCGGCTCAAGCGTGAGGTGCTCGAGTTCCGACGGGCGAGCCAGCCGCTCGCCGACACGCTGGCCCAGTTCATGGAGCGCGGTCGCGGACGAGCACTGGCCGACGAGATCATGCCGTTCTTCCGCGACGTCGCCGACCACCTGCGCCTCATCAACGACCACGTCGAGTCCTACGACCGTCTGCTCACCGACGTCCTCTCTGCGCACCTGGCGAGCGTGTCGGTCAAGCAGAACGCCGACATGCGCCGGATCTCGGCGTGGGTCGCCATCGCGGCGGTGCCGACGATGATCGCCGGCATCTACGGGATGAACTTCGAACACATGCCGGAGCTGACGGCGAGCATCCACGTCGGCAACGGCGAGTTCCAGTACGGCTACTTCCTCGTGCTCGCCGTCATGGCCTCGGCGTGCGTGGGGCTCTACCGGGCCTTCAAGCGGTCCGGCTGGCTCTAGCCGCGGCCCATGCCCGTGGGTGTCCCTGGGTGCCCGAGGGAGGCCCCGGGGGCGCCCGGGGTCAGGTCGCGGTGATGAGGTTGGCCGCGAGGACGCCGGCGAGCACGACGCCCAGCACGACGCGGTACCAGACGAACGGCAGCAGGCTGTTGCTGGCGACGAACCTCAGCAGCCACGCGATCGACGCGTACGCGACGACGAAGGCGACGACGAGACCCACGGCGACCGGGCCGATGCCGAGGGCCGAGAGCCCGTCCTTCTCCTCGGCCGCCTGGAAGAGCCCGGCGGCCGTGAGCGCGGGGATGGCGAGGAAGAAGCTGAGGCGGGTGGCGGTGACCCGGTCGATGCCGCGGGCGATGCCGGCGGAGATCGTCGCGCCCGAGCGTGACACGCCGGGGACGAGCGAGAAGCACTGGACCAGGCCGAGCACGATCCCGTCGACGGGCGTCACCGAGTGCTCGCCACGCAGCTCGCCCCGGCGCTCGTAGCGCGTGTGGACCCGCTCGGCCGCCACCATGACGGCGCTCCACACGACCAGCGCGGCGGCGACGACCCACAGGCTGCGCAGCGGCCCCGAGATGAGGCCACGCCCGACGAAGCCGACGACGCCGACCGGCAGGGAGCCGATGACAACAGCCCAGGCGAGGCCGTAGTCGGGCTCCTTCCTGGCGTCGGGGCTCACGAGCCCACGGAACCACGCGACGGCGAAGCGCACGATGTCCCTGAAGAAGTAGATGAGCGTCGCGGCGATGGCGCCCAGCTGGATGACAGCCGTGTACGCCGTCACTGCGAGGTCGCTCACCTCGAGCCCGAGCAGCTTCTCCGTGATGGTCAGGTGGCCGGTCGACGAGACCGGGAGGTACTCGGTCAGGCCTTCGACGACGCCGAGGATGACGGCGTCGAGGTAGCTGAGGTCAGCCATGGGTCAGGTGAGCCTTCTGCGCGGGGGACGGGACCGGCCGCTCCCCCGACGGGTCCGCGGCCACTCGGCACAATGTCGCACCCTATCCGGACTGTTCGCTGGGAGGCCGGAGGCCCCCGATGCTCGCGACCACCTCCAGCGTGGCGAGGGCCTGGTCGCGGCTCATCCCGCCGCCGACCGCGACCGCGAGCGTCGTCACACCAGCGGCCGCGTAGCGAGCGACACGCCTCGCGACGCGCTCCGGCGAGCCGAGCAGTGCCGTCTCGTCGATGAACTCGAGCGGCACCGCGGCCGCCGCCTCGCGGTGCCGTCCGGCCAGGTAGAGGTCCTGGATGCGCGCGGCGTCCTCCTCGAACCCCATGCGGCACGCGAGCTGGTTGTAGAAGTTCTGCTCACGCGAGCCCATGCCGCCGATGTAGAGGGCGCAGTAGTCACGGACGTGGTTCGCGGCCTCCTCGACGTCCTCGACGAGGACGACCGGCGTCGTGGCGACGACGTCGAAGCCGGCCATCGGCTCATCGGCAGGTCCCCGCCCTCCGCGGCGTCGACCCGTCTCGAGCGTCGAGAGCAGGTCTCCCGCGTGCTCGGGGCTGAAGAAGATCGCGAGCCAGCCGTCGGCGATCTCACCGGTGAGCTCGAGGTTCTTGGGGCCCACCGCGGCAAGGTAGATCGGGATGTCGGGCCGCACCGGCCGCGCCGACAGCTTGAGGGCCTTTCCGGGGCCGCCCGGCAGCGGTAGCGGGTAGTGCGGACCGGCATGGCTCACGGTGTCGCGACGGACCGCCGCGCGCACGATCTCGACGTAGTCGCGCGTGCGCGCCAGCGGGCTGCGGAACGGCACGCCGTGCCAGCCCTCACTGACCTGCGGGCCCGACACCCCCAGTCCGAGGCGGAAGCGGCCACCGGACATCGTGTCGATGGTCACGGCCGTCATCGCCGTCATCGCCGGTGTGCGGGCGGGGATCTGCATGACCGCAGAGCCGAGACCGACGTGCTCGGTGAGCGCTCCGACCCAGGCAAGCATCGACGGGCTGTCGGAGCCGTACGCCTCGGCCACCCAGACGCTGTCGTATCCGAGCCGGTCGGCGGCCTGCGCCACCGCCACCTGGTCGGGCCCCGTCGTTCCGCGTCCCCAGTAGCCGAGATTCACGCCGATCCTCATGGAGCGCAGGCTATCGGCGCGCCGACCGACGTGGCGGCGGCTCGGGACGCGACATGGCCCACTACCGTTCGGGACATGCGCAGGCGTCTCGGCTCGTCCGGTCTCACGGTCACACCGCTCGCCCTCGGGACCATGTTGTGGGGCAACGCCGTTGACCGGCACGAGGCCGGTGACCACCTGCGCGCGTTCGTCCAGGCCGGCGGCAACCTCGTCGACACGGCGTACGGCTACGGCGGCGGCGATGCCGAGACGATCCTCGGCGGCCTGCTCGACGGCACCATCCCCCGGGACGACATCGTCATCTGCACCAAGGCCGGGATCTCCCGGGCCGGGGGTGAGCGGCGGGTCGACGTGTCACGACGCGGGCTCATGGCCCAGCTCGACACGTCGCTGCGCCGCCTCGGCACCGACCACGTCGACCTGTGGCTCGTGCACACCTGGTCCGACGACGTTCCACTGTCCGAGACGCTCTCTGCTCTCGAGTGGGCGGCGACGTCGGGTCGCGCCCGCTACGTGGGCGTGTCCAACTACTCCGGCTGGCAGTCCGCGCGCGCCTTCAGCCTGCTCGAGTCGGCGCGGATCCCCTTGGTGGCCAACGAGGTCGAGTACTCACTCGTGCGTCGTGACCCCGAGGACGAGGTCGCGCCGGCGGCGACGGCCCTGGGTTTCGGGCTGCTGTCGTGGTCGCCCTTGGGACGCGGCGTGCTGACCGGCAAGTACCGCAACGGCATCCCGTCGGGGTCGCGCGCGGCCTCGCCCGACTTCCCCGGCTTCGCCGAGCGTTTCCTCGACGAGCACACGGCGCGCGTCACCGACGCCGTGACGATGGCCGCGCGCGGCCTCGGGGCCAAGCCCGCAGAGGTCGCGCTCGCGTGGGTCCGTGATCGCCCGGGGGTGGCGGCCCCGATCGTCGGAGCGCGCACCTCGGCGCACCTGCGCTCAGCCCTCGCGAGCCTCGATCTGTCGCTGCCCGCGGAGATCGTGGCGGCCCTCGACGACGTCTCGGCCTGACGAGGACCGCTCTCAGGTACGGGCGCCGGCTCCGTCGGGGACGTCGTCGTCGAAGTCGATGTCGTCCTCGTCGTCCTCGTAGTCCTCGTCGTCGTCCTCGTCGTCGTCGTCCTCGTCGTCGTCGTCCTCGTCGTCGTCCTCGTCGTCGTCCTCGTCGTCGTCCTCGTCGTCGTCCTCGTCGTCGTCCTCGACGTAGTCGTCGGAGTCGAGCCCGGCGTAGACGCGGCCCTCGGTGCCGTCCTCGTCCTCGTGGCCGTCGAAGTCGTCGCCGTAGATCGCGAGCGGCGTCGCCACCTCGGTTGCCTCGTAGAGAGCCTCGTCGTAGTCGTCGAAGGCCTCCGCCAGGTCCTGCGCGGCCGCCATCACCATCGGGTGGTCTGGGTCTCGGCTCGCGTTCGCGGCCTCGAAGTGGCGCTCGAGGGCGGCGAAGAGCTGCTCGAGGGCGGAGCGCGGGTCCACGGTCATGTATCGACCGTAGTCGACCCGCGCGACGCAGAGAACCGATTGTGCTCGGCGAAACGCCCACGGAACATGACGGTCCCGCAGCGAGCCGAGCTCGCTGCGGGACCGTTCATGCGTGGTTGGCGGGTCGTTCACCCGCCCTGGACGGGATGCGTCACATGGGCGCCTTGACGGTGTCGGCAGCCGCGGGAGCAGTGATGTCGACGGGTTCGCCGTACTTGCTCATCCTCATCTGCGCCTTGACGCCCGACAGCTCGAAGGTGACCTTGCGCAGCTGGTCCTTCTCGTCGAGCCAGGCGGTGTAGAGGATCGTGTCGGGGAGCTTCGTGCCGCTGTCGGTGGGCAGCTGGTCGGCCATCGCCTTGGTGTCGAGGGTCAGGTCGTACTTGTGCGCCTTGACCCCGTCGACGCTGTCCTCGCCCACGTACTTCAGGTCGGTGACGGCTGCACCGAACTGGTCGTACATCTTCGTCGGGTCGGCCTGGTCGAGCGCCTGCGAGAGCTGCTTGCCCATTGCGGAGCCGCTGTCGATGACGGCCCACTTCCCGGCGGCGAGGCCTGGGAAGCCCTTCATGTACACCTTCTTGTCGACGAGGATCATGTCGAGCTTCATCGACGAGCCCATGTCCATGCTCATCTTCATGGCCGGGTTGTTCGCGTCGACCTTGGTGTCACCGGTGATGGCGATCTTCTGCCCGGCGGCATCCATGTCCATCGTGACGTGCGCCGTCGTCGCGTTCTTGCCTGCGGCCTTCATCGCGTCGACGAACGACGCCTTGTCCTTGTAGGGCTGTCCAGCAGCCGGGGCCTCGCTCGTCGTGGTGGTACCACCCGGCTGGGTCTGGCCCGTCACGGGTGCCGGGGTGTCGCTCTTGCCGCAGGCGGCGATGCCGAGCACTGCCGGAAGGACGATGACTGCTGCCGTGGTACGGCGGATGTTCCATTTCATGTGCGTGACCTCCTGGGCCCTCGACGCCGGGCTGGGCCAGGCGGTTCCCCCTGCACGACGCGCCGCGGCCTCTGGCGGTCGGGCCCGGCGGTCGGATGACGCCTCGACGCTACCGTGACGACCTGACGCCGACACACGGCATACGGTCTCTTTGCTGTCACGGTTGATGCCAGAATGGATGCCGATGACGGAGTACGAGTACCGGGTCCTGACGTTCGACCGCCACACGTCCAAGGCCCAGGCGCGGCAGGCGGTGCGTGAGCACGCCGAGTACGGCCGCTGGGAGCTCGCCCGCACCGTGATCTACGAGGGCGGGGTGCGGCGGATGTGGCTGCGCCGCAGGATCATGCGGATCGAACGCACGGCCTGACGCACTCGTAGGGCTCGTCAGCAGGTTCGCAGGAGGTCGCCGAGCACCCGCGACCCGAAGCGGAGGGACTCGACCGGCACACGCTCGTCGATGCCGTGGAACATGGGCGCGAAGTCCAGGTCCGCCGGCAGCCGCAGCGGCGCGAAGCCGTAGCCGCTGATGCCCAGACGACCGAGCGCCTTGTTGTCGGTGCCGCCCGACAGGCAGTAGGGCAGGACGGCCGCGGTGGGGTCCTCGCGCAGCAGCGCCTGCTTCATCGCCTCGACGAGCTCGCCCGAGAAGGGCGCCTCCAGGGCGACGTCGCGGTGGACGACCTCGACCTCGACGTGCTCGCCGGCGAGCCGCCGGATCGTGTCCATGAGGCCGTCCTCGTGCCCCGGCAGGAAGCGGCAGTCGACGGCAGCCGTCGCGGTCTGTGGGATGACGTTGTGCTTGTACCCGGACTCGAGCATCGTCACGTTGGCGGTGTCGCGCAACGTGCCGCGCACGAAGCCCTGGGCGCCGCCGAGGCTCGCCAGCAGGGGCTCGAGGTCGTCGCCCGCGGAGGAGATGCCGGTCATGGTGCCGAGCGTGTCGAGCAGCTCGCGCACCGACGCGATGTACTCGCGTGGCCACTCGTGGGCAGCGATCCGTCCGATCGCGGCTGCGAGGCGGACGATGGCGTTCTCGTCGTTCGGGACCGAGCCGTGCCCGGCACGACCGTGGGCGTGCAGGCGCAGCCAGGCGATGCCCTTCTCGGCGGTCTGGAGCAGGTACGCGCGCTGCTCACCCTTCGCGGTCGGCACCGTGACGCTGTAGCCGCCGACCTCGCTGATCGCCTCGGTGACGCCCTCGAACCACTGCGGGTGGTGGTCGACGAGCCAGTGGCTGCCGAAGGTCCCGCCGGCCTCCTCGTCGGCGAAGAAGGCGAACGTCGTGTCGCGGGCAGGTTTGGTGCCGGTCCGCGCGAAGTGTCGGATGTTGGCCAGGATCATGGCGTCCATGTCCTTCATGTCGACCGCTCCGCGTCCCCAGATGCAGCCGTCGCGATCCTCGGCGGCGAAGGGGTCGACCTGCCAGTCGGCCGCGTTCGCCGGCACGACGTCGAGGTGACCGTGGACGGCGAGCCCGGGGCGGGACGAGTCCTCTCCCTCGAGTCGCACGAGGACCGTGGCGCGGCCCGGCTCGCTCTCGAGCAGGGTGCCCTCCAGACCGACATCGGCGAGCTCGTTCATGACGTACTCGGCGGCCTTGCGCTCCCCCGGGCCGGACCCGTCCCCGTAGTTGGACGAGTCGATACGGATGAGCTCGGCGCAGATCCGCGCGACCTCGTCCTCGGGGGTCGGGCCGGAGTTCACGGGGCGGTCTGCGTCGTCGTGGCTCATGCGGATCAGCGTATGCCGCCACGGCCGTTCGTCGTCCGTGCGGGGCCGGTCTCAGGGGTGGGGTCACCAGCACCCGCCGTTTGGTCTTTTGGTCGGCCTCCGTGCTAACGTTTCGCCTCGCCGCAAGGGTTTCCCACGAGTCCCTTGCACACCTTGTCGGGGTGGCGGAATGGCAGACGCGCTAGCTTGAGGTGCTAGTGCCCTTAACGGGCGTGGGGGTTCAAGTCCCCCCCTCGACACCATGAGACCCCCGGGTTCCTGCAGGTCAGGAGCCCGGGGGTCTTCTCGTTCACGATGACGTGGCCCACGCGCACGGCGCGCCGTGATCGGTGGTGAACCCTCGTCGCGCACCTAGCCGCACCTCTGCCACAGACGTAATCTTCGAGCGTGGACGACGACAGCGTGGCGGGCCTTGCCGACGACCTCTACGACGTGATCGGGCTGCTCCGGCGCCGGTCGCGGCGTCTCGTGGGCTCTCCGCTCCCCGAGCTCGGGCTCTCGGGCGCGCAGCTCGAGCTGGTGCGTGTCGTCCGCCGCAACCCGGGCGTCACGGTCGCCGAGGCGGCACGCGTGCTGGGGCTCGCGCCCAACACGGTCTCGACGCTCGTCGGGCAGCTTCTCGCTCTTGGAGTGCTCGTGCGCGAGCGCGACGAGCAGGACCGCAGGGTCGCCCGGCTCGACCTCACTGCTTGGGCCAGGACTGCGCTCGAGCGATGGCGCGACCGTCGCGTCCAGGCGACCGCTAGCGCACTGTCGGGCCTCCCGAGCGCGGAGCGTGCGCGACTGGCGGCGGCCCTCCCGACCATCGCCCGCATCGCTGCCGACCTGCCGGAGCCGACGGACGCCGGCGTCCGGGAGCCCGATGGGCTGGGGCCGCCGCCCGAGCAGGAGGCGGTGATGCGGCCGTGACGCCGGCGGTCGACATCCGCGGGCTGTCCTACAGCTTCGGCTCGCACCGGGCCGTCGACGACCTGACGCTCGCGATCGAGCCGGGCGAGTGCTTCGGGCTGCTCGGGCCCAACGGCGCCGGCAAGACGACCACGATCCGCCTGCTCAACACCCTCCTGCCGCTCCAGCGCGGCGACGTCGCGATCTTCGGCCGCTCGGTGCGCACCCACGCGATGCTGGTGCGCCGACTCATCGGCTACGTGCCGCAGCAGCTGTCGATCGAGGGCGACCTGACCGGGCGCGAGAACGTCGAGTGGTTCGCCCGGCTCTTCGACGTGCCGCGCCGCGAGCGGAAGGCTCGCGTCGACGAGGTGCTCGACATGGTCAACCTGCGCAGCGACGAGTCGCGACTGGCATCGACGTACTCCGGCGGGATGGTCCGCCGTCTGGAGCTCGCGCAGGCCCTCGTCAACCGGCCGGCGCTGCTCGTCCTCGACGAGCCGACGGTGGGGCTCGACCCCGTCGCGCGCGACAGCGTGTGGCGTCGGGTCGCGCAGATGCAGAGAGACCACGACATGACGGTCCTGCTCACGACCCACTACATGGAGGAGGCCGACGCGCTCTGCGACCGCGTGGCCCTCATGCACAAGGGCGCCCTGCGCGCCCTCGGTGCACCCGACGACCTCAAGGCGGCCACCGGCGTCCGCGCAACCCTGGAGGACGTCTTCCGGCACCACACCGGCGAGACCCTCGACGAGGCCGACGCCGAGAAGGGAGGCCTGCGCGGTGTCCGAGCCACGCGTCGAACTGCCCGCCGTCTGGGCTGACCGGCAGACCCGGTCGCGGGCCGGGCTGCTCGTCGCGCGCATCGGCACGTTCTGCCTCGTCGAGCTGCAGAAGCTGCGTCACGACCGCAGCGAGCTGGTGACCCGGGCCGTCCAGCCGGTCCTCTGGCTCGTCATCTTCGGCACGACCTTCAGTCGCATCAGGGCCATCCCGACGGGCGACATCCCTTACCTCGACTTCCTCGCGCCAGGGGTCATCGCGCAGTCCGCCCTGTTCGTCGCGATCTTCTACGGCATCCAGATCATCTGGGAGCGCGATGCCGGCGTGCTGACGAAGCTGCTCGTGACGCCGACGCCGCGGGCCGCCCTCGTGGCCGGCAAGGCCTTTGCCGCGGGCGTCCGGTCGGTCGCGCAGGCCGTCATCGTCATCCTCGTCGCCGCCGTCATGGGCGTCGCGCTGACGTGGCACCCGCTGCGCCTGCTCGGTGTGTTCGTCGTCGTCATGCTCGGTGCGGCGTTCTTCTCGTGCCTGTCGCTCAGCATCGCCGGCGTCGCCCTGCGGCGCGACCGGCTCATGGGCATCGGGCAGGCGATCACCATGCCGCTCTTCTTCGCCTCGAACGCGCTCTATCCCATCGAGATGATGCCGGGGTGGCTCAAGGTCATCAGCCACGTCAACCCGCTGACCTACGAGGTGTCCGCCCTACGCGGCCTGTTGCTGGGCACGCCGACCAACTACTGGATCGACGTCGGCGTCCTCGTCGGCAGTGCGGTCGCCGGGATCGTCTGCGCCGCGGCCCTCATTGGTCGCCTGGCTCGCTGACTGCCTCCTCCGCCGCACGAGGCACGGACCGTACGCTGTGCCGCGTGACCTTCCTGCGCGCCCTGTGGACCCTTCTCCGGGGCCGCGGGTTCCGGCGCCTGTTCGTCAGCCGCGTCACCTCGTCGTTCAGCGACGGCATCTTCCAGGTCGCACTGGCCAGCCACGTCCTGTTCAACCCGGAGAAAGCCGCTGATGCGCGCGGCATCGCCATCGCGTTCGCGATCGTCCTGCTCCCCTACACCGCGCTCGGCCCCTTCGTCGGAGTGCTGCTCGACCGGTGGCCCCGTCGCCGGGTCCTCGTCGTGAGCCAGCTCGTCCGGGCCGCGGCGATCCTCGGCGTCACAGGTCTGGTCACCGGGGCCGAGACGGGCCCGGCGTTCTTCGCCCTCGTCCTGCTCGTGTTCTCCGTCAACCGCTTCATCCTCGCCGGACTCGCCTCCGCGATGCCGCACGTCGTGATGCGTGAGCAGCTCGTCAGCGCGAACTCCGTTGCGCCGACGTGCGGTTCGCTCGCCTACCTCCTGGGCGGCGCCGTCGGCACCGGCGTGCGCGCCCTGGGTGGCACTGACGTCGTCGACGTGCTCCTCGCGGTGTGTGGCGTACTGGTCGCCGCCTGGGCGGCGACCCGTCTGCCGTTCATCGGCCCCGACGACACGAGCGGGGCCCCATCGCTGGGCCAGATCTCCCGTTCCGTCATGGCGGGCCTCGTCGAGGCCGTCCGCACACTGCCGCGCAAGGCGCGAGTGCTGCTCGTGCTCGTGTTCGTGACGCGAATCCCCTTCGGCTTCCTGCTGCTCCAGACGCTGCTCCTCTTCCGTGGTCCCTTCGAGGGCGGACACGGGCCGGTGGGCTTCGGCATCGCCGCCGGGGCCTCCGCCGTGGGCTTCGCCTCGGCCGCGTTCGTCACGCCGTGGCTCGCGCCGCGCCTCACCGCCGTGCCGTATGCCGGTCGCATGCTCGCGTTCGGGGCGCTCGTCTGCGCGGTGCTGGGTCCGTTCCTGACACCGTGGAGCATCGTCGTCGTCGCGTTCGTCGTCTCGTTCACGTCGCAGTGCGTCAAGATCACGGTCGACTCCCTCATGCAGGCTCACGTCGACGACCACCTGCTCGGCCGCGCCTTCTCGGCCTACGACGTCGTCTACAACGCCGGCATGGTGGCCGCGGCGGCGCTCGGCGCGGTCGTGCTGCCCGCGACCGGGTTGGCGTGGTGGCCGCTCGTGGCGTTCGCATGCATCTACGGGGCGACGGCAACGCTGCTCGGCAGGCTCTGGGGCCGGGCAACGGTGCTCGACCGGGAGCGGCCACTAGGCTGACCGCGTGCTTCCCGAGCTGACCGCCACCCGCTACGTGACGCCGCTCAAGGAGGGCGGCTCGCTGCCGGGCATCGTCGAGGCTGACGACGACGGGACCTACGTCCTCAAGTTCCGCGGCGCCGGCCAGGGGCTCAAGGTCCTCGTCGCGGAGGTGGTCGTCGCCGGCATCGCCCGCCTGCTCGAGGTCCCTGTGCCCGAGCTCGCCGTCGTCCGGCTCGACCCCCGCATCGCGAAGTACGAGGCCGACGAGGAGGTCCAGGACCTGCTCACGGCCTCGGTCGGGACCAACCTCGGCGTCGACTTCCTGCCCGGCTCGCTCGGTTACGACGGGTCCCGCCCCCCGGACGCCGACCTCGCCGAACGCATCATCTGGCTCGACGCCCTGACGGCCAACGTCGACCGCACCTGGTCCAACCCGAACCTGCTGGTCTGGCACGGCCGCACCTGGACCATCGACCACGGCGCCGCGCTCTACTTCCACCACACGTGGCCGAACAAGGCACCGACGCCCGAGCGGTTCGCGGCGCAGCCGTTCGACGCGAGCCGGCACGTCCTGCGTGACGTCGCCGGTGACGTCGGCCGTCGCCACGACGAGCTCGCCGCCCGCGTGACGCCCGACGCGCTCCGCACGGTCCTGGCAGACGTGCCGGACGAGTGGATCGAACCGACGCCCTTCCTCGCCGACGCACCAGCGGTGCGGACCGCATACGCCGAGATGCTGCGCGCCCGTCTCGACGGACCTCTCACGTGGGTGCCCACGGGGGTCGCCGCGTGAACGGCTACCAGTACGTCCTCCTGCGACTCGTGCCGCGCGTCGACCGTGAGGAGTTCATCAACGTCGGCGTCGTGCTCTACTCGCAGGACGCCGACTTCCTCGACGCCGCCTGGGAGCTCGACGAGTCGCGCGCCGCGGCGCTGGCGCCGACGTGCGACCTCGACGGTGTGCGATCGATGCTCGAACGCGTACGGGCCGTGTGCCGAGGCGAGACCGGGCGGGGGCTGCCCACCCTCGACAAGCCCGGTCAGCGCTTCGGCTGGATCATCGCCCCGCGGTCGACCGTCGTGCAACCCGGCCCGGTGCACGGCGGACTGTGCGAGGACCCCGCCGCCGAGCTGGAACGGCTCCTCGACCGGCTCGTCCGGCCCTGACGCGCACTCCGGGTGCTCAGCGCGCCCGCAGCGCCCACATGGCGACGGCACTCGCCGCAGCGACGTTGAGCGAGTCGACGCCGCCGGCCATCGGGATGCGCAGCGTCAGGTCCGCCTCGGCAACGGTGCGGTGCGACAGGCCGTCACCCTCGGTGCCGACGACGAGCGCGAGGCGCTCCGGCGGCTCGGTCTCCAGCGCGTCGAGCGACACGGAGTCGTCCGACAGGGCCATCGCCGCAACCGTGAGGCCGGCCTCGTGCAGTACCTCGATCCCCTTGGGCCACGGGTCGATCCGAGTCCACGGCACCTGGAACACCGTGCCCATCGAGACTCGGATCGAGCGGCGGTAGAGCGGGTCGGCGCACCGTGGGGTGATGAGAACGGCGTCGACGCCGAGCGCGGCCGCGCTACGGAAGATGGCGCCCACGTTCGTGTGGTCCACGACGTCCTCGAGGACGACGACCCGGCGCGCGCCCTCGAGCAGGGAACACACCTCCGGCAGCGCGGGGCGCTGCATCGCGGCCAGCGCGCCGCGGTGGAGGTGGAAACCGGTCAGCCGCTCGATGACGTCGTGCTCGCCGTAGTAGACAGGGATGCCGGCGAACTCGGCGTCGGCGACGATGTCGGCCAGGTCGTCCAGCCACCGACGGGCCATGAGATAGGAGCGCGGCCGGTGCCCGGCCCGCAGCGCGCGCCGGATCACCTTCTGGCTCTCGGCGATGTAGAGGCCGCGCTCGGGCTCCGTGCGCCGCCGCAGCACCACGTCCGTCAACGACACGTAGTCGGCCAGTCGCGGGTCTGCGGGGTCGGTGATCTCGATCGGCACGTCCGTCAGGGTAGTGCCGGCGGCAGTGTCGTCCGTCGCCGTCCCGTCCGCGGCGGTAGCGCCGTCGCGTCAGGGGAACCAGACGAGCTTGACGATCGCGACCAGGCCGATCGCGATGATGACGGCCCGGAGGGCGTTCGGGGGGATGCGCCGCCCGATGCGGGCGCCGATGATGCCACCGAGGAAGGAACCACCACCGATGAGCAGCACGATGAGCCAGTCGATGTGCTCGCGGGCGAAGAGCAGGAAGACGCCCGCAGCGACGACGTTCACGACCAGGGACAGGACGTTCTTGTAGCCGTTGAGTCGCTGCAGCGGCTCGAGGCTCAGGGCACTGAACAGGCCCATGAGCAGTACGCCCTGGGCCGCGCCGAAGTAGCCACCGTAGATGCCCGCGACGAAGACGCCGACCGCCATGGCCGGCACGTGCCATCCCGGCTCCGGCACGTCGTCACCCTCGGGGTGGGCCCTGGCCAGGATGCGCGGCCCGGCCACGACGAGCACGAGCGCGACGAGGATGAGCACGGGGACGATCGCCCGGAAAGCGCTGGGCGGCAGGACGAGCAGCAGACCCGCGCCCGCGACGGACCCGAGGAACGACAGCGGCATGAGCCGACGCAGGGTCGGGGCCTGCCCGGTGAGCTCGTGGCGATAGCCCCACGATCCCGTGACGCCGCCGGCCACGAGGCCGATGTTGTTCGAGACGTTGGCCGCGAGCGGGTTCACCCCGAAGAAGAGCAGCGTGGGGAAGGTGATGAGCGTTCCGGACCCGACGATGGTGTTGATGATGCCGGCCCCGGTCCCGGCCAGCGCGACGGCGAGGGCGGACCAGAACGACACCCGGTCACCCTACAGAGGGTGACCGGGTGTCGATGCCGTGGTCCGTCAGCGCCGGTTCGTCAGCGCCGGTTCGTCAGCGCTGCTCCGGCGGAGCGTCCGGCAGGTCGACCGGAGCTGCCGGTGGCGCGGCGGCAGGCGGCGGCGGCACGTCGGCGCCGCTGGGCCGGATCGCCGGCTGCTGGCGTCCTATGGGCGCAGCGTGCTCCGTGGACTCGGCGCTCGCGGCGGCCGCCTGACCACGCGCCTCTGCGAGAGCCTTGGCGGAGTCCTCGAGGATCGTCTCTGCGAAGGCGTCCTCCTCGGCGTCCGTCGTCTGCACCCATGCCTCTTCGTCGTCATCGCTGGGGCGGGCGTCGTTGCCGCCGAGGGCGTTGCCGATGCCCTTCAGCGCGTCGGTCAGCTCGGACGGCACGATCCACATCTTGTTGGAGTCGCCCCGTGCGATCTGGGGCAGGACCTGGAGGTACTGGTAGGCGAGAAGCTTCTGGGTCGGCTTGCCCCGGTGGATCGCCGAGAAGACCTGCTGGATGGCGCGCGCCTGGCCCTGGGCCTCGAGGATGCGGGCCTGGGCCGAGCCCTCGGCACGCAGGATCTGGCTCTGCTTCTCGCCCTCGGCCGTGAGGATCGCGGACTGCTTGACGCCCTCGGCCGTGAGGATCGCGGCACGACGGTCACGCTCGGCGCGCATCTGCTTCTCCATCGAGTCCTGCACGGAGTGGGGCGGGTCGATGGCCTTGAGCTCGACGCGGTTGACGCGGATGCCCCACTTGCCGGTGGCCTCGTCGAGGACGCCGCGCAGCTGACCGTTGATCTGGTCGCGGCTCGTCAGCGTCTGCTCGAGGTCGAGCGAACCGATGACGTTTCGCAGCGTCGTGACCGTCAGCTGCTCGATGCCCTGGATGAAGTTGGCGATCTCGTAGACCGCGGACTTGGCGTCGATGACGGAGTAGTAGATGACGGTGTCGATGCTCACGACGAGGTTGTCGGAGGTGATCACCGGCTGGGGCGGGAACGACACGACCTGTTCACGCAGGTCGATGTTGGCCCTGACCTTGTCGACGAACGGCACCAGGAAGTGGATGCCGGCCGTCAGGGTCTTGTTGTAGCTGCCGAGCCGCTCGACGATCTGGGCCGTCTGCTGCGGGACGATCCGCACGGTGCGGAGCACGACGATGATGGCCACGATCACGATGAGGATCGGGATGATGAGTACCGGGTCCACGGCCTACTCCCTGCTCTGGCGCGCCCCCGAGGACGCGTGTGGTCTGGTCCGGACCGGTCGGCCAGGACGTTGTCGGCGTCAGTCGCCGACGAGGCGAGCGCGGCTGACGACGGCGGTGGCACCGTCGATCGAGTCGACGACCACCTCTTCACCCGGCTCGATGCTGTCCCCGAGAGTGCGTGCCGACCAGGTCTCGCCGGCGAGCTTGACCGTGCCACCGGCCGGGCTCACTCGGTCGAGAGCGACGGCGGACCGGCCCACGTGCGCGGCGGCTCCCATCAGCTGGGCAGGCGTCTTGACGGTGAAGCGGTTCTTGAGCCAGGGACGCACGACGGCGAGCAGAGCCACGGAGACGAGGGCACCGACGACCGCCTGGACGGTCACGGATGCCCCGAAGGCCGCCGCGACGGAGGCACCGAGCGCTCCCCCGGCGAGCATCAGGAAGGTGAAGTCGACCGTGGCGGCCTCGATGGCGACGAGGACGAGCGCCACCCCCAGCCAGACCATCCACGCGTAGCCCTCGAACACCGTCAACCCCGTCTCGTCGAGCCGGCGCCGTGAGGACACCGACGTCTCGTGCGTCACACCTGTGACGATGTCGATTCTGCCTCAGTTCCCTTCGAGCACCTACGGACCGCGGGCAGCGAGAGATTGCGGTCAGGACTCGGCGCGGGCGGACCAGCGGTCGCCGTACTGCTCCAGGACGAGCGGGAGCCCGAACGTGGCGCTGAGGTTCTCGGCGGTGAGGGTGAGCGGGATCGGGCCGGCGGCGACGACCTTGCCGTCGCGGATCATGAGCACGTCGGTGAACGACGGCGGGATCTCCTCGACGTGGTGCGTGACGAGGACCATCGCCGGAGCCTCCGTGTCACCCGCGAGGTCACCCAGGCGGCGTACGAGGTCCTCACGGCCACCGAGGTCGAGTCCGGCGGCGGGCTCGTCGAGGAGCATGAGCTCGGGGTCGGTCATCAGGGCGCGGGCGATCTGGACGCGCTTGCGCTCGCCCTCGCTCAGGGTGCCGAAGGCACGGTCGGCCAGATGGTCGGCGCCGAGCGCCTTGAGCAGCTCCATCGCCCGCACGTAGTCCATGTGGTCGTAGCTCTCACGCCAGCGGCCGATGATGCCGTAGGACGCGGTGACGACGACGTTGCCGACGAGCTCGTCGCCGGGGATGCGCTCGGCCATCGACGAGCTCGCTAGACCGATTCGCGGGCGCAGCTCGAAGACGTCGACCGCCCCGAGCACCTCGCCGAGGATGCCGGCGACCCCTGTCGTGGGGTGCATCCGCGCGGCGGCGACCTGCAGGAGCGTCGTCTTGCCCGCCCCGTTGGCGCCGAGCACGACCCAGCGCTCGCCCTCCTCCACCTCCCACGAGACGTCGTCGAGGAGCGTCGAGACACCGCGGCGTACGGTGACTCCGGCGAAGGCGAGGACGTCGCTCATGGCTCGACCTTATGGCACGGTCTGCGGGCTGCCGACGCGGCTCACCCTACGATGGCGTGGTGTCCGAGCTGCCCGCCTCCGTACGCCTCGCCCTGTGGGTGACCGCGTCATGGCGCGGCGACCTCGGCACCCCCGACGCGCTGCAGCGAGCCTTCCCCGACCTCGACCACGTGGCCGGTGACCTCGCGCGCCTCGACGTCTGGCGCGACCTGGGCGAGCGGGCGTTGTTCGTCGCGCTGCCCAGGCCCGGCGACGTCAGTCGTATGCCGCGTGGTTCGTCGGCGGCGACCGCGCACGCCGCAGACACCGGCGAGTGCGTCTTCGTGGCCGGCATCGGTGGCGTGCTCGTGCCCACGCTCTCGGAGTTCGGCCCGGAGGGCGACGTGGGTGTGCGCGCGGACTGGACCGCCTACGAGGCTGATCCGCTGCCTCGGCATCGGATGGAGATGCTCGACCTGCGCGAGATCGAGCGTGACCTGATGGCCCGGGTGCGTGACCACACGGTTCGTTTCGAGCAGGTCGGCGGCCACCCGTGGGGCCACGAGGCGCGGGCCGAGGCGCAGGCCGACATGGACACGGCGCTCTGGGGCATCCCGGCCGCCACCTCGGCCCGGGCGCTGCGGATCATGGCCATCGCGGCGAACCTCTCCCGTCTCGCGCACCGCACGGCCAACCTCACCTCGCTGGGTTCCGGGGGCCTCGATGCCGGCACCGCCACGAGCCGCGGCATGTTGCTGCGCGACCTCGCGTCCGATGCCGACACGGCCCTCGCCGACGCGACGAACGTCGCGGTCATGTCGATCGCGGGCTGGCGCCCTGCCTGACGGCCCCGCGGAAGGGCCGCTAGGCGCTCTGCTCCCCCTCGGGTGACGCGGACTCGAGCCGGGCGATGACCGCACGGGCGTACGCACGCTCGGCGTCGATGTCCGCGTGCCGTTCGATCTCGCCTTCGGCGCCCACGGCGGAGACGGCGTACCCGCCGTCGAGCCGCTCGAGCGAGACGAAGCTCGCGCCGAGGACCTCCCGCAGCTGGTCCTCGCGCGGCAGCCACACGACCTTGGCCTGCTCGACGCTGTCCAGTGCCCACTCCGTCGTGCCGTTGAAGCCGATGACGTCGCCGGTCTTGAAATGGTGGACGTCGACCGTGAGGTCACTGATGACGAAGACGTCCTCCTCCATCCCGTCGACGGGGACGACGAACCGGTCTCCGGACGCCGGCGCCCAGGCGAGGCCAGCACCCGAGAGCCGTCGGGCCAGCTCGATGGTCAGCATGCTCCATCGTCACATCCGCCCGGGGCTTCGCCAAGAACCGTAGGTTGGCTGCATGACCGAGCACCCAGAGCTGAAGCCCCTCGACGAGACCACCTTCGACACCGTGCTGTGCGTCGCGGCCCATCCCGACGACCTCGAGTACGGCACCGCCGCAGCGGTCGACAAGTGGGTGAGGGCCGGCAAGACGGTCACCTACCTGCTGGCGACGCGCGGTGAGGCCGGCATCGACACGATGCATCCGGACAAGGCCGGTCCGGTCCGCGAGCAGGAGGAGCGCGACGGGGCCGCGGAGGTTGGGGTCGACGTCGTCGAGTTCCTCGACTTCCATGACGGCGTCGTCGAGTACGGCCTGCCGCTGCGCCGGGCCATCGCCCGTGAGATCCGCAGGCGCAAGCCCGACCTGATCGTGTCTCTCACCTATGCCGACCACTTTCCGGGCGGCTTCGTCAACCAGGCCGACCACCGCGCCGTCGGGCTCGCGGTCGTCGATGCGAAGGCCGACGCCGGCAACCGGTGGATCTTCCCCGAGCTCGTCGAGGAGGGCTACGAGCCGTGGCAGGTGAAGCAGGTGCTCGTCTGTGCCGACCCGGACTCGACGCACGGTGTCGACGTCTCTGACCACTTCGACGCGGCCGTCGCGTCGCTGACCTCGCACCGCGAGTACCTCTCGGCCCTCGGACCGGACTACCCCGCTCCGGCTGACCTGCTCGGCATGGTTCTCGGCGGTCCGGCCGAGCGGCTGGGAGTCACCTACGCGTTGGCCGGGCGGCTCATCGGCTGACCAGCCGCTCGACGAGCGGCCGCAGCGACAGGGCCCGGTGCCGCTGCCAGTCGCGGAAGCCGGGCAGCGCCGACCACGCCGGCGACAGGGACTCGCGGCGCAGCATCCCGGCGACGGCCACGACGAATCTGGTTGCCTCATAAGGCAGCTGTGAAAGCAGGCCCTGCGAGAGGCTGACGGCCACGTGTTGCCCGCCCACGTGCCCGGACGCCACGACGTCCACGGCAAGCGACGCCGTGTCGATCCACGCCGCCCCATGGCACGCCGAGGCCCAGTCGACGAGCCAGACCTCGTCACCGCGCGGCACGGCGTTGTCGCAGCGGATGTCAAGGTGGACCAGGTGCCGGCCTGCCGTCCACGTGCGCCATCCGTCGGAGATCGCCACGAGACCGTTGATCCGGGCGCGCTCCCAGTCGTCGAGCTGGTCAGGGTGCTCGTGGGCAAGGGTGTGCCACCCGTCGAGGTCGGGCAGCCGGTCGATCGCGGGGCCAAGAGTCGGGACGTCGGTCAGAGCGGCGGAGGTGGCGATGGCGTCGGCGACGATCGCGACGTCCTGTGACCGCCAGGGCGGCCCGAGCGCGGGACCGTCGGCCGCCTCCGTGACGACGACGATCCAGTCGCGGTGCTCCACACCCGCGACGAGCGGTGCGTGCGGCACGGTCGGCGGGAGCACCCTGAGCGTCGCCAGCTCCCGTGCGTACAACAGGTGCGACGTCGAGTCGATCGAGGCCGCAACGGCTTTCGCAAAGACCTGACGTCCGTCGCGCAACGTCAGAAGCGCTGCCGGACCCGGCGACATGCCGTCCTGGATCGACTCCGTGCCGGCGATGCGCGAGCCTACTGCCGCCTCGATGGCTGCGCGGAGGTCCGCCGGCGCCTGTTCGAAGGGCGGGCGCGTCGTGAAGCCGGACGGCATCAGGTCCCGAGGACCGCCCGGTACACCTCGAGTGTGCGGTCGCCGATGGACGCCCACGAGAACGCATCGACGGCGCGGTCGCGGCCGGCGCGACCGAAAGCGCGCGCACGGTCGACGTCGGAGACGCCCTCGGTCAGTGCCGCAGCGAGGTCAGCGACGAACCGGTCGGGATCGACGGGCGTGCCTGTGCCGTCCTGGACCTGGTCGATCGGCACGAGCCAGCCGGTCTCGCCGTCGACGACGACCTCTGGAATACCACCGGTCGCGGTCGCGACGACGGCGAGCTCGCAGGCCATGGCCTCGAGGTTGACGATGCCCAGCGGCTCGTAGACCGAAGGGCAGGCGAAGACGGTGCCGTGGCTCAGCAGGGCGACGACCTCGTTGCGCGGCAACATGTCGGGAATCCAGACGACGCCCTCGCGCTGCGACCGGAGGTCGTTCATGAGACCCTCGACCTCGGCCAGGATCTCCGGGGTGTCAGGTGCGCCGGCGCACAGGACGAGCTGCACGTCGGGCGGCAGCTGCGCGCACGCGCGGAGCAGGTAGGGAAGACCCTTCTGACGGGTGATGCGTCCGACGAAGACGACGGACCGCTTGTCGGGGTCGACGCCGTGGCGCCGGACGATCTCCGTGGCCTCCGGCGAGCGGTCGGCCTGCCACAGCTGTGAGTCGATTCCGTTGTGCACCACGTGAACTCGAGACGGATCGAGGGACGGGTAGCTCTTGAGGATGTCGTCGCGCATGCCGGCACTGACGGCCACGACGGCCGCCGCCGACTCGTACGCCGTGCGCTCGGCCCACGACGACACCCGGTAGCCGCCACCGAGCTGCTCGGCCTTCCACGGACGCATCGGCTCGAGCGAGTGCGCGGTGACGACGTGCGGCATACCGCCCAGCATCGAGGCGAGGTGGCCGGCCATGTTGGCGTACCACGTGTGGGAGTGGACGAGCTCTGCTCCGACGCAGTCACCGGCCATGGCGACGTCGATGCCGAGGGTCTGGAGCGCGGCGTTGCCACTGGCGAGCTCGGGCAGGTCGGCGTAGGCCGTCGTGCCGGGCTCGTCGCGCGCCGCGCCGAAGCACCTCACCTGCACGTCGAGGTCACCGCGGGACCTGAGGGCCCGCACGAGCTCGGCCACGTGGACGCCGGCGCCTCCGTAGACGGCTGGCGGGTACTCCTTGCTGAGGATGTCGACACGCACGTTCCGACCCTAGTGGTGCAACGAGGTTCGCTGCAGTCCCGACTGCGACATTCCGACGCCATGCGGGCAGACCTGTCGAATCCGCGGATGTTGGCCCTAGGGTGACGTCCATGGCCCGACGAAGCCCAGCCGCTGGTCCGAAAGTCCTTGCGATCGTGCTCGCCGGCGGTGAAGGCAAGCGGTTGATGCCGCTCACCGCCGACCGGGCCAAACCGGCCGTCCCCTTCGCGGGCATCTACCGGCTCATCGACCTCGCGCTGTCCAACGTCGTCAACTCGGGTTATCTCCAGGTCGTCGTGCTGACGCAATACAAGTCGCACAGCCTCGACGCGCACGTGACGAAGACCTGGCGGATGTCGACGCTGCTCGGCAACTACGTGACGACGGTCCCGGCGCAGCAGCGCGTCGACAAGAACTGGTACCTCGGCAGCGCCGACGCGATCTACCAGAGCCTCAACCTCATGCACGACGAGCGGCCCGACATCGTCGTCGTCGTGGGCGCCGACCACGTGTACCGCATGGACTTCAGCGACATGGTCGAGCAGCACATCGAGTCCGGCGCCGGCTGCACGGTCGCGGCGATCCGGCAGCCCATCTCGTACGCCAACCAGTTCGGCGTCATCGAGGTCGACGACTCCGACCCGTCCAAGATCGCGGCCTTCCTCGAGAAGCCGAACGACCCCAAGGGCCTGCCCGACAACCCCGACGAGATCCTCGCCTCGATGGGCAACTACGTCTTCACCGCATCGGCCCTCGAGGACGCTGTGACGGCCGACCACGAGACGAGCTCGAACCACGACATGGGCGGCGACATCGTGCCCTACTTCGTCGGTCGCGGTGAGGCCGGCGTCTACGACTTCAAGGACAACGAGGTCCCAGGGGCGACTGAGCGCGACCGCGGCTACTGGCGCGACGTGGGGACGATCGAGTCGTACTACGACGCCCACATGGACCTCATCTCGATCCACCCGATCTTCAACCTCTACAACTACGAGTGGCCGATCTACACCCAGCACAGCCCCTACCCGCCGGCGAAGTTCGTCCACGGCAGCGGCGACCGCATCGGTGAGGCGCTCAACTCGGCGGTGTCCCCCGGCGTCGTGGTGTCAGGCGCCCACATCTACTCCTCGGTGCTCTCGCCGCTCGTGCACGTCCACTCTTACGCCAGCATCCAGGGCTCGGTGGTGCTCGACGGCGTGGAGGTGGGTCGCCACGCGCAGATCCGGCGGGCGATCATCGACAAGAACGTCGTCATCCCCGAGGGCTGCCAGATCGGCATCGACCACGAGCACGACCGGGCACGTGGCTTCCACGTCACCGACACGGGCATCGTCGTCGTCGGCAAGGGGCAGACCGTCACACGGTGACGAGGTGTCCTCATGACGAGGCGACCTCGTGGAGTGACGACCGACGCGGGGCGACGTGGGGGCTGGTTCGTCGACCCCACCACGCCTCGTGACATGCTCGGCCGGGAGACCCACCGTGACCGAGACACCGACCGCTGGAGAACGACATGACGGCTGACACGGGAAACCTGACCGACGCGCTGCCCACCCCTGCGAGCGCCTCCGACCCGCGACCGGCGCGCGTCGGCATCCAGATCCCGCCGCAGCACGCGACGTGGGCCCAGATCCGGCAGACCGCTGAGACCCTCGAGGAGATGGGCGTCGACCTGCTGCTCAACTGGGACCACTTCTTCCCGCTCAGCGGTGACCCGGCCGGCCTGCACTTCGAGTGCTGGACGATGCTCGGAGCGTGGGCCGAGTCGACCGAGCGCGTCGAGATCGGCGCCCTCGTGACGTGCAACAGCTACCGCAACCCCAGCCTGCTCGCCGACATGGCTCGCACCGTCGACCACATCAGCGGTGGGCGCCTCGTCCTGGGCATCGGCTCCGGCTGGAAGCAGCTCGACTACGACGAGTACGGCTACGAGTTCGGTACTGCGGGTGGCCGACTCGACGACCTGGCCCGCGACCTGCCGATCATCCGCGATCGCTGGACCCGTCTCAACCCGCCCCCGACTCGCGACATCCCGATCCTCATCGGCGGCGGCGGCGAGAAGAAGACGCTCCGGATCGTCGCCGAGCACGCGAACATCTGGCACGGCTTCGGCGGCCCCGGGGAGATCGCGCACAAGCACCGCGTCCTCGACGAGTGGTGCGCGCGACGAGGGCGCGACCCGCTCGAGATCGAGCGCTCGGCCGGCGTCGCCTTCGTGCCCGGCCGCAACCCCGACCAGAGCGGCGACTACGCCGGCAACGCGCAGGAGCTGCACGACATCGGGACCCGACTGTTCACCGCGAGCGTCGCGGCGGCGAAGCCGGACCTCGCGCGTGTCCGTGACCTGGTCCAGTGGCGCGACGAGGTCAACGCGCCACCGGCCACATCCTGACGGACGTCACGGGCCGGATGCCGGATGGCGCCGCGCCCGCGACGGCCTGCTCATTACCCTGACACGGTGACCGCAGCGAACACCGACGGAACGGACATCCAGACCCTCAGCGTGACGGTGACGGGTCGCGACCGTCCGGGAGTCACCGGAACGCTGCTCGGTGCCCTCTCCGGCGTCGACGCCGAGGTGCTCGACATCCAGCAGGTCGTCGTGCACGGGCACCTCACCCTGACGATCCTGCTGCGACCCGGTCCCCACGTCGACCAGCTGCGAGACGCGGCTGCCGTCGCCGCCCACCGCCTCGGTCTCACCCTCACGGTCGTCGAGGGCACCGGCGTCAACGCCCGCCCGCGCCAGGGTCGCGCCGCCGTCGTCGTCCTCGGGGCGCCGCTGAGCGCCGACGCCGTCTCGCTCGTCACGACCCGGATCGCCGACCACGGAGCCAACATCGACCGCATCCGACGGCTCTCGCACTACCCGGTCACGACCGTCGAGTTCGACATCTCCGGTGCCGACGTGCCGTCGCTGCGCACGGAGCTGGCGCTCGTCGCCACCTCCGAGGGCATCGACATCGCCGTCGCTCCGGGCGGTCTGGCCCGCCGGGGCCGGCGACTGGTCGTCCTGGACGTCGACTCGACGCTCATCCAGCAGGAGGTCATCGAGCTGCTCGCGGGCCACTGCGGTCGCGAGGCCGAGGTCGCCGAGGTCACGGCGCGCGCCATGGCGGGTGAGCTCGACTTCGAGGAGTCCCTGCGAGCCCGCGTGGCCACCCTCGCCGGCCTGCCGGCATCCGTCCTCGACGACGTGCGCGAGGCCGTCCAGCTGACCCCGGGAGCGCGCACGCTCGTGCGCACCCTCAAGCGGCTCGGTTTCACGGTCGGCCTCGTCAGTGGCGGGTTCATCGAGATCGTCGGCGAGCTGGCCGAGGACCTCGGGATCGACCACGCCCGCGCCAACCGCCTCGAGATCGTGGACGGCGTGCTCACCGGGCGCGTCGTCGGCGAGGTCGTCGACCGTGCCGGCAAGGCGCGTGCGCTCCGTGAGTTCGCCGAGCAGGAGGGGCTGCCGCTCAGCCGGACGGTCGCGATCGGCGACGGCGCCAACGACCTCGACATGCTCGACGCCGCCGGGCTCGGAGTCGCCTTCAACGCCAAGCCGCTCGTACAGGAGAAGGCCCAGACATCGGTCAACGTGCCCTACCTCGACGCCGTGCTGTACCTGCTCGGCATCTCACGCGAGGAGATCGAGGAGGCCGATCTGGGTGACGGCACGCCGACCCACGCTCCTCCCGTCCCGCACGCCGGTCACTAGGCTGGCGCGATGCAGACCGTGGCCACTGCGTCCGCAGCCCCGAACCCGGACGGCGTCCGTCGCACGCTGCTCATCATCGGCGGCGCCGAGGACCGGATCGGGAGGTCCGTCGTCCTCAAGCGTTTCGTGAAGCTCGCAGGAGGCCGTCGCTCGCACATCGTCGTCGTCCCGACCGCGTCGTCGTTCGCCGAGGAGGTCTCCGAGGCCTACCGCGACGTCTTCACGCGCCTGCGCGGCGGCGACGTCTCGATCGTGCACCCGCTCACGCGTCGGGATGCCAACGACCCGGCAATGGTCGAGACGCTCGACACGGCCACGGGGGTCTTCATCACGGGCGGCAGCCAGGTCAAGCTCTCCCAGAACATCGTGGGGACCCCTGTCGGCGACGCGATCGTGCGGGCCTATGGGCGCGGGGCCGTCATCGCCGGCACGTCGGCCGGTGCGTCGATCATGAGCCGCTACATGATCTCGCTGGGCGAGGAGGGCCTGACGCCGCGTCAGCGCGCGAGCCAGATCTCCGCCGGGCTCGGGCTCGTCGAGGACGTCATCATCGACCAGCACTTCGACCAGCGGGGCCGCTACGGCCGCCTCATGTCGATGGTCGCGGTGTCGCCGAACCTCCTCGGCATGGGCATCGACGAGAACACCGCGGCCGAGATCCGCAACGGCCGGGTCATGTCGGTCATCGGGGCCGGCGCGATCTTCCTCGTCAACGCGCGCAACGCGATCACCGACGCGCCCGACGCCCGCCGCGGGGCGCCGCTCCTCGTTTCTGGAGCGGTCGTGCACTCATTGCCCACGGGCAGTACGTTCGACCTGGACCACGTCGAGCTGACCGCGTTCGTCGAACGTCACCCCGACATCGAGGGTGCGGTCGTGCCGGCGAAGGTCCGGGCGGCGCGCTCGTCGACGAGCAGCGCCGCTCACTGAGTCCCGTTCATCCCACCCAGAAGCCAGGTGGTCCCGGGTATGCCGTCACGGCACGTCCCGCGCGACCCCGAGGAGGAGATCCATGGCCGTCGAGGTACCCACACCCACAGGCCCTGCACGACCGGACCTGAAGATCCTCGAGACCCGGATCTACCGTGGACCCAACATCTGGTCCTACCAGCAGGCCATCCACCTCGTCGTCGACCTCGGCAGCCTCGAGGAGTACCCGACGGTGTCCCTGCCGGGCTTCACGGACCGGCTCGTCGAGCTGGTCCCGGGGCTCGAGCGCCACACGTGCTCGCTCGGCCGACGGGGCGGCTTCGTCGAGCGGCTGCGCGAGGGCACTTGGCTCGGGCACGTCACCGAGCACGTCGCGCTGCAGCTGCAGACCCTCGCCGGTCACGACTCGCGTCGCGGCAAGACGCGCGCCGTCAAGGGCAGGTCGGGGCAGTACAACGTCATCTACAGCTACACCGACGAGACCGTCGGCGTCGCGGCCGGCAAGCTCGCGGTGCGCCTCATCAACCACCTCGTCGAGCCGGAGGACGGCTTCGACTTCGAGACGGAGTTCAACGCCTTTCTCCGGCAGGCCGACCGCGTCGCGTTCGGCCCGTCGACCGCGGCGATCCTGGAGGAGGCCGCTTCACGCGACATCCCCTTCATCCGCCTCAACTCCGCGTCCCTCGTCCAGCTCGGCCAGGGCGTCCACGCACAGCGCATCCGCGCCACGATGACCTCCCGGACCGGCGCTCTCGCGGTCGACATCGCGAGCGACAAGGACCTCACGACAAAGCTGCTCGGCTCGGCGGGCCTGCCCGTGCCGAAGCAGGAGGCGGTCCGCACGCTGCGAGGGACCCTCGAGGCGGCCCGCCGGATCGGCTTCCCCGTCGTCATCAAGCCGCTCGACGGCAACCACGGACGCGGCGTCTGCCTCAACCTGCAGAGCGACGAGGAGGTCGAGAAGGCCTACGACATCGCCAAGGCCGAGTCGCGCCGCGGCACGATCATCGTCGAGTCCTTCGTGACCGGGCGCGACTACCGGTGCCTCATCGTCGGCGGCCGCATGCAGGCCATCGCCGAGCGCGTGCCCGCACACGTCGTCGGCGACGGCAGCCACACCGTCGGCGAGCTCGTCGAGATCACGAACGCCGACCCGAGGCGTGGCGTGGGACACGAGAAGGTGCTGACCAAGATCAAGGTCGACGCCAACGCCCTCGAGATCCTCGCCGGCCAGGGTCACACGCTCGAGTCGGTTCCGCCCGAGGGCGAGATGGTCAAGCTGGCCCTCACCGGCAACATGTCGACCGGCGGCATCTCCATCGACCGCACCTTCGACGCGCATCCCGACAACGTCGAGATCGCCGAGGAGGCCGCCCGCATCGTCGGACTCGACGTCGCAGGCATCGACTTCATCTGCCCGGACATCACCTACCCGGTCCGCGAGACCGGCGGCGCGATCTGCGAGGTCAACGCCGCGCCGGGCTTCCGCATGCACACCCACCCCACGGTCGGCGAGCCGCAGTTCATCGCCAAGCCCGTCGTCGACCTGCTCTTCCCGCCCGGCGCGCAGTCGCGGGTGCCGATCGTCGCCGTCACGGGCACGAACGGCAAGACGACGACGTCGCGGATGATCGCCCACATCTTCAAGGGTCTCGGCCGCAAGGTCGGCATGACGTCGACCGACGGCGTCGTCATCGACGAGCGCCTCGTCATCAAGGCGGACGCCTCTGGGCCCCGGTCGGCGCGCATGGTGCTGCAGAACCCTCGCGTCGACTTCGCCGTCATGGAGGTCGCCCGCGGCGGCATACTCCGCGAAGGGCTCGGCTACGACCGCAACGACATCGCCGTCGTGACCAATGTCGCTCCGGACCACCTGGGGCTCAAGGGAATCGACACGCTGCGCCAGCTGGCCGACGTGAAGGCGGTCATCGTCGAGGCCGTGCCGCGCGACGGCTTCGCGGTCCTCAACGCCGACGACCCCCACGTACGCAACATGCGCCGCCGCTGCTCCGGCGGCATCGTCTGGTTCTCGATGTCGGAGCCCGGCAGCGAGGTGCGCGAGTTCGTCGACGACTACTGCCGCCGCGGCGGGCGCGCCGTCGTGCTCGAGCCGAGCGACCGTGGCGAGATGATCGTCATCAAGCACGGGCGACGGAGCATGCAGCTCGCCTGGACGCACCTGCTGCCGTCCACCTTCGGCGGCGCGGCGCGCTTCAACGTCGCCAACGCGCTCGCAGCAGCCGGGGCGGCGTTCGCGGCCGGGGCTCCGCTGCACGACATCCGCCAGGGTCTGCGCACGTTCGCGACGACGTACTACCTCTCCCCCGGACGCCTCAACCTCGTCCACGTCGGCAACGCCGACGTCTTCGTCGACTACTGCCACAACGCTGCGGGCATGAAGGAGCTCGGGGCATTCGTCGACCGGTATGCGGCGCAGAAGCAGGGCCAGTCCGATCTCGCCAAGACCTCGCGCATCGGCATGATCGGCGCCGCCGGCGACCGCCGTGACGACGACATGCGTGAGCTCGGCGCCGTCGCGGCCCAGCACTTCGACGTCCTCGTCGTGCGTGAGGACGAACGCCTGCGCGGGCGGAAGCCCGGTGCGACCGCAGAGCTGGTCGCCGAGGGCGCGCGCGAGGCCATGAGGGATGGGGCGCGCTGCCGCCAGGTCGAGATCGTCCTCGACGAGCTCGAGGCGACGCGCCACGTCCTGGCCCGGACCAACCCCGGTGATCTCGTCGTCATGTGTGTCGACCAGCATGCGATGGTCGTCGCCGAGCTCGAGGAGCGCACGAAGCACGCCCAGGCCGGCTCCCGCATCGGCGCGCCGGGGGTGGCGACGAGCGACCCGGACCTCGACCCGAGCACGCTGACCGAGACGGCAGAGGCCGAGGGCGACGAGGCCGAGGGCGAGGCCCTGGGCGCCGTGCCCTCGGATGCGCAGTCCGGGCGGACCGACGACACCGCCATCTGAGTCGAGTGGGCACTTCGCACCCGGGTCCCGGCGGGTGCAAAGTGCCCACTCGACGTGATCACCCAGTCGAGTGGGCAGTTCGCACCGGCCTCGGGGTGGTGCAAAGTGCCCACTCGACGTGATCACCCAGTCGAGTGGGCACTTCGTTCGCACCGGCCTCGGGGTGGTGCAAAGTGCCCACTCGACGTGATCACCCGGTCGAGTGGGCACTTTCACCCGTGGTCACTCGGTGGCGGGGGCCAGCTCGTCGGCGTACGTGCGTAGGGCACGACGGTAGGACTGCGTGTCGACGTCGGTCGTCGCCTCGAGGGTCGCGCGGATGAGGTCGGCGACGGCCTGACGCTCCTCACCGAGATCGGCCTGCACCAGAGCACGCAGCATGAGGGCGGCGGTGTTGTGCGGCCGCGCCTCGAGCACGTCGGCGATGAGCTGCCGCGCCTCCCCGGCCCGGCCCACGACGCGCAGGCTCGAGGCGAGCTGGAGCTGAGCCCGGTGGCGGTGTGGCTCGCGCAGGCCGGCCGCGAGCGCTTCCTCGTAGAGGCCGATCGCGTCCTGCTCGTCGCCCATCGCGTCCTTGGCGCCCGCCAGCTCGAAGACGAGGCGGGGATCGCCCGGGTGGTCGTCGACGAGCCTCTGCGCAGCGCCGAGGCGGGCCGACTCGTCGTCCATGTCCCACAGCGCGGCGATCTCGGACTCGAGCTCGTGCTCGCCGCGAGCTGCGACCACCTTGCGCCTGATCGCTCGCGCATCGTCGACCTTGCCGCGGTGGTTGCGGATCCAGCCGTCGACCTCGGTGCGCTCGGCGTGGCACATGAGCGCGATGACGTCCCCGTCGTGGGCGTGCGGCACGAGGGCCTCGAAGGACTCGAACTCGGTGTCGTAGCCGGGAACGTCGAGCACGCCGACCTTGTCGAGGCCCTGGCGGAAGAGGCCGAGCAGCTCCTCCGGCTGGCGTCCACGAAGGTAGTGGCGCGCGAGCTTGAGGACGACCTCGTCGGCATCCCGGCCGGCGATCTCACCCATCGCCACGATGGCCTCGTCGGCCCGGTCACCGGCACAGCCGAGGCTCAGGCGAACCGCCCCTCCGGGCGCGGCCAACCCGCGAGACACCTCGAGGAGCGCCTCCAGACCCGCCTCGTTGTGGGCCATGTCCATGATGACGGTGGTCTTGCCGCCACCGTCGAGCGGCAGGGAGTAGGTGTTGAGGCGGCCCCAGTTGTGCTCCGGGTCGGGGGCGAACGTCCGTAGACCTTCGACCACGGCCGAACGCGGCACACCGAGACCGAGCGCGGCCGCCGCACCGGCCAGGGCGTTCGCGATGTTGTTGCGGGACAGGCCGCTCAGCGTCATCGGGACGTCGACGATCTTGACGAGCCGGTCGGGGTCGCCGTTGGGCGAGAGGACGACGATCTCGCCGTCCAGCACGGTGATGCCGCGACCACCGGTGTTGATCGACTCCCACAGCGCGGGCGAGGCGGGGTCGAGGCTGAAGGCCCACGGCTTGGCCTTGATCCCGAAGCGCATGGCCCAGACGCGCGGGTCGTCACCGTTGAGCACGACCCAGCCCTGAGGCTTGGTCACCGTCGTGACGATCGCCTTGACCTCGGCGAGCTGGTCGAGGGTGTCGATGCCCTGGAGCCCGAGGTGGTCGGCACTGACGTTCGTGACGACGCTGACGTCGTTGGCGGTGATTCCCATGCCCTTGAGGAGCATGCCGCCGCGCGCGGTCTCGAGGATGCCGATGTCGAGGCCGGGGGTCTCGAGGACGGCACGGGCACCCGCCGGTCCGGAGAAGTCGCCCTCCTCCTTCGTCTCGCCCATGACGACGACGCCGTCGGTCGAGCTCCATGCGGTCGTCAGGCCGGCCGTCATGCACATGTGGGCCATGAGCCGGGTCGTCGTCGTCTTGCCGTTGGTGCCGGTGACCGAGGCGACCGGCACCTTCGGAGTGATGACGCTCGGACCCGGACCGTCCGGGGCGGCCATGATGACGGCGGCCGCCTCCTCGATGACGTCGTCGGGGCGGCGCGACCGGTCGAGCAGGCCGGCCATCACCGCTCCGAACTGTTCTCCGGCGACGCGGCCCCGCGTGCGGTGCACCCAGGGGAAGGCGAGCACGACGTCCTCGACCGTCTGGCCAGCCCGGACGCGTACGCCGAGGCGGCCGGCGCCGATCTCGGTGCCGACCCGACGGGCCACGTTGCGGATGAGTCGCATCACGAACCGCTGCCGCAGGGCGGTGCCGCGACGCCCGGGACGGGCCGAACGCATGCCGAGCCGTCGAGCCAGCGCCTCGGCCTCGGTTCGCTTGAGATCGAGGAAGCCGGGCAGGTGGAGGATCACCTTGATCGCCGGGCGCGAGAAGTAGAGGTTGGGCCCGTCGAGCACCCGGACCTCCTCGACCCGGACCGGCGGTACCGTCTCGATGTCGGTCGTCGTCAGCGTGCTGGACTCGGTCCCGGCGTCAGGCATGGGCAGGACTCTAGCGAGACGAGCAGTGGTCTGCGTGCGGTCACTGCCCCATGGCGTGGACGCCGCCGTCGACGTGCACGATCTCGCCCGTCGTGGCCGGGAACCAGTCGGAGAGGAGCGCCGCGCAGGCCTTCGCCGCCGGCACCGGGTCGTTGACGTCCCAGCCGAGGGGGGCCCGCTCGTCCCAGATCTTCTCGAACTGCTCGAAGCCAGGGATCGACTTCGCGGCGGTCGTGCGGATCGGGCCGGCCGCGACGAGGTTGCACCGCACGTCCTTGGACCCGAGGTCGCGGGCGAGGTAGCGGTTCGTCGACTCGAACGCCGCCTTGGCGACGCCCATCCAGTCGTAGACCGGCCACGCGAACTTCGCGTCGAAGGTGAGCCCCACAACGCTCCCGCCGTCAGGCATGAGGGGCAGCGTCGCGGCGGCGAGGGACTTGAGGCTGTACGCCGAGATCTGCAGCGCCGTCGACACGTCCTCCCAGGTGCCCTCCATGAAGTTGAACGCACCCTGCGGTGCGAAGCCGATGGAGTGCAGCACGCCGTCGAGACCGTCGACGTGCTCGCGCAGGCGCTCGGCAAGCGTGTCGAGGTGCTCCTGGTTCGCCACGTCGAGCTCGATGACCGCGGGCGTCTCGGGCAGGCGCTTGGCGATGGTCTGGGTGATCTTCATCGTACGGCCGAAGGAGGTGAGCACGACCGTGGCGCCCTCCTGCTGTGCGATCTTCGCGACGTGGAACGCGATCGAGCTGTCCATGAGGACGCCGGTGATGAGGAGCTTCTTGCCTTCGAGGATTCCCATGCCTGCGACTTTCTCGTGTGGGTGGGGATGCTTGCTGCGCAAGGAGGTTGACGGCATACGGCCGTATGCCGTGTGGTGGGCTCAGTGGCCCATGCCGAGCCCGCCGTCGACGGGGATCACCGCGCCCGAGATGTAGCCGGCGTCGTCGCTCGCGACGAACCGCACGACCGACGCGACCTCCTCGGGTGTGGCGAAGCGGCCCGCCGGGATGCTGGAGAGGTACGCCTTCCTCTGGTCCTCGGGCAGCACCGCGGTCATCTCGGTGTCGATGAAGCCGGGTGCCACGACGTTCGCGGTGATCCCGCGTCCGCCCAGCTCGCGCGTGATGGAGCGGGCGAGGCCGACGAGGCCCGACTTCGACGCCGCGTAGTTCGTCTGACCCGGCGAGCCGTAGAGGCCGACGACGCTGGAGATGAGGACGATCCGGCCACGGCGCTTGCGGATCATGCCGGTGGCGGCGCGTCGGGCGCAGCGGAACGCGCCGGCCAGGTTGGTGTCGATGACGGAGTCGAACTCCTCGTCGCTCATCCGCATGAGGAGGGTGTCCTTGGTGATGCCGGCGTTGGCGACGAGCACCTCAACCGGCCCGCCGAAGATCTCCTCGGCCTCCTTGAAGGCCGCGTCGACGGAGGCCGAGTCGGTGACCTCGCACTTGACGCCGCGCAGGCCCTCCGGTGGCTCGCCGGAACGGTGGGTGATGACGACGTTGTCGCCGGCCTCGGCAAAGGCCCGGGCGATCGCCAGGCCGATGCCGCGGTTGCCACCTGTGACCAGCACGTTGCGCTGCTCGCTCGTTGCCACCTTGCGTTCCTCCATCCCTCCGGCGGTGCCGGGCTGTCGGTGCCTGCCCCGAAACCTAACGGACTACCGAGGGGTACACAGAACCGTGTCGCCGCGCCGGACGCCGGCCAACACCCCGATCCGGCGTCGTCGAAGAGCTGGCCACACCGCACACCCAAGGCTGGACAACGCTGTACTGCCAAGGCTGACGCAGGCCTAAGGTGGAGGTGTGGCAAGACCGAAGAACCAACCCGTCGTCTACAGCGTCACCTCGGCGGCGACGTCGACCACGGACGACCAGGACCAGCGGGTCAGGCGCTACCTGACCATGATGGGCATCCGCGTCGTGTGCTTCGGTCTCGTCTTCGTGACCACCGGCTGGATGCGCTGGGCGGCGATCATCGGGGCCGTCGTGATCCCGTACTTCGCCGTGGTCATCGCCAACGCGGTCCGGCCGAGCCAGGTGGGGAGCATCCAGGCCGTCACACCTGCGCCCGACGAGACCCACCGCATCGACCAGTGAGCCAAGCGAGCAGGGCCCACACCGAGCACATCTGCAGCGCCAAGGGCTGTCGCCGGTATGCAGCCCACGCCGTCATCTGGCGCAATCCGAAGCTGCACACCGCCGACCGGCGCAAGGTGTGGCTCGCGTGTGACGACCACCAGAAGTCGCTCGCCGACTTCGTCGCCCTGCGCGGCTTCCTCATCGAGGTCATCCCCGTCGAGTCGCTCACCGACGCCGACGGCTGAGGCCGTTGATCGATTGAAGCCGTCAGCCGCCGATGGCGGACATGGGTCGGTCGGGCTGGACGAAGTCAGGCTCGCCGATGCCGTGCCCGCGACGCTTGCGCCACATCTCACCGCGCATGAGGTCGAGCAGCTCGTCGTCGGTGGCGCCGGCTCGCATCGGGCCGCGCAGGTCCGTCTCGGTGTTGGAGAAGAGGCAGTTGCGCACCTGGCCGTCGGCGGTGAGCCGGGTGCGGTCGCAGGCGGCACAGAACGGGGACGAGACGCTCGCGATGATGCCGACGGTCTGAGGGCCGCCGTCGACGAGGAACCGCTCGGCAGGTGCACTCCCTCGCTCAGCAGCGGGGAGCGGCGTCAGCTCCCAGCGCCGGGACAGTCGCTCGCGGATCTCGTCTGCGGTGATCATGTCGCTGCGGTCCCAGGCGTGCTGCGCGTCGAGCGGCATCTGCTCGATGAAGCGCAGCTCGTAGCCGCGCTCGAGGCACCAGGCGAGCACGTCGGCAACCGACTCGTCGTTGATGCCGCGCATCGCCACGGCGTTGACCTTGACAGGGGTCAGCCCTGCGTCGGCGGCAGCCCGCAGGCCCGACTCGACATCGGCGAGGCGGTCGCGACGGGTCAGCTGCGTGAACGTCTCGGAGTCGATGGTGTCGAGGCTGACGTTCACCCGGTCGAGCCCGGCGGCTTTGAGGCCGCGGGCCACCCGCTCGAGGCCGACGCCGTTGGTCGTCATCGCGATCCTGGGCCGCGGCTCGAGCGCGGCGATGCCCGCCACGAGGTCGACCAGCGACCTGCGCAGCAGCGGCTCTCCACCGGTGAGCCGCACCTGCGTCACGCCGTCGCGCACGAAGAGGCCGATGAGCCGGAGCATCTCCTCGTCGGTGAGCATCTCCGCCTTGGGCAGCCACGGCAGACCCTCGGCCGGCATGCAGTACGTGCAGCGCAGGTTGCAGCGGTCGGTCACCGAGACGCGCAGGTCACGCGCCGCTCGACCGAACTGGTCGACCAGGCCGGCCGGTCGCACGCTCGGGTCGGGAAGGCGGGTCATGGACTCCACTCTAAGCCGGGTACCGTCGATCCGTGCTTCGACTCTGGCTGACGCGGCGCTGGCTGCTCGGGACCCTGGTCGCGGTCCTCTTCGCGGTGGCCTGCTTCTACCTCGGCCTGTGGCAGTGGCACCGCCACGTCGAACAGCGCACGAAGGTCGAGGCCATCGCACGCAACTACGACGCAGCACCCGTGCCCCTCAGCCCACGACTCGTCGACGCTCCCCTGGCTGCTGAGCAGCAGTGGACCCGGGTCACCCTCACCGGCACGTATGCGGTCGGCCCCGACCTGCTCGTGCGCAACCGCACGCTCGACCAGACGGTCGGCTTCGAGGTTCTGTCGCCGTTCCAGACGGACGACCTGACGCTGCTGGTCGACCGCGGCTGGGTGCCCAACGCCGACGACGCCGAGACCGTGCCGGCCGTCGACCCGCCGCCCCAGGGACAGGTCCGGCTGACCGGCTGGCTCCGCACGGGCGAGGTGAGCCTCGGACGGGACCTGCCCCGGCCGCAGCTGGCGAGCACCAACGTCGACGATGCGCGGGCCCAGGTGCCCGGGCTCAGCGAGGTGGACGCGTACGTCGTGCTTGGGGCACAGCAGCCCCCCGTCACTGCGGGCGCGCACCCGCTCCGCACGCTCCCCCGGCCCGAGGAGGATCTCGGACCACACCAGGCGTACGCGTACCAGTGGTGGCTCTTCCTGCCGGGTGGCCTCATCTTCGTGATCATCGCGATGCGGCGCGAGCTGCAGGCCCTGACCGCACCGGCAAACGGCGCGGCAGCCCCCGCGAGAGCCAAGAAGGTACGTATCTGGGACGAGGAGGACGTCTGAGCGCAGACGAGCCCTAGGCCCCTAGGCTCGGCCCGTGCCGACGTTCAGGATCGAGACGCTCGTCGCGGCGGCGCCCGACGCGTCCTTCGAGCTGTCCCTGTCCGTCGACGCGCACGCCGCGTCCATGCTCACGTCGTCCGAGCGTCCGATCGCCGGGGTCACGACCGGCACCATGCAGCTCGGCGACACGGTGACGTGGCAGGCCCGGCACTTCGGGATCCCGTTTCGGATGACGTCGGTCATCGCCGAGCATGACCGGCCCCGACGGTTCGTCGACGAACAGGTCCGGGGTCCCTTCGGCCGCTGGTGGCACGAGCACACGTTCACGGCCACACCTGACGGCGGCACGCTCCTGGTCGACACCGTGCGCTACCGGGCGCCCCTCGGACCGCTCGGGACCCTCGCCGAACGACTTGTCCTCGACCGCTACCTTCGGCAGCTCATCCGGCAGCGGAACGCCTGGCTCAAGGCCGAGCTCGAGTCGGACCGCTGAGCTTCACCCCACCGGTTGCGACCGGCGCGATCCGACCCACGCGCTCAGACGTGGTCGAGCGCGGTCGCGGTGACGCCCGGGTCGACATCGTCGCGGCGCTCCGTGGCGTGGCGTGGATCGGCGAGAGCCCCGTTGGCACCTCGCTCGATCGCCTGCTCGTCGAACTGGGTCGCGTGGAGGTCCGCGTAGAGCCCGCCGGCAGCGAGCAGCTCGGCGTGGCGGCCTGTCTCGACGACGCGACCATGGTCGAGCACCACGATGAGGTCGGCCTGGCGGATCGTCGACAGGCGGTGCGCGATGACGATGGACGTGCGCCCCTCGAGCGCGGCGTCGAGCGCCCGCTGGACCGCGACCTCGGACTCCGAGTCGAGGTGGGCGGTGGCCTCGTCGAGCACGACGACGTCGGGAGCCTTCAGCAGCAGTCGCGCGATGGCGATGCGCTGCTTCTCGCCGCCGCTCAGCCGGTGCCCACGGTCGCCGACGACGGTGTCGAGGCCCTCGGGCAGCTCGTCGACGAGGTCGCTGATCTGGGCCGCGCGCAGGGCCGCGTCGATCTGGTCGTCGGTGGCGTCGGGACGGGCGTAGAGCAGGTTGGCGCGGATCGTGTCGTGGAAGAGGTGTGCCTCCTGGGTGACGACGCCGACTCGGGCCCGCAGCGTCGTCATCGTCGCGTCGCGCAGGTCGACGCCGCCGATGCGCACGGCTCCCTCGCTCGGGTCGTAGAGCCGTGACACGAGGGCGGTCAGCGTCGTCTTGCCGGCGCCCGAGGGGCCGACGAGCGCCACCAGGTGGCCGGCGGGAACGCTGACCGAGATGTCGTGGAGCACGACTCCGCTCCCGCGGCGGTCGCCTGAGGCGACGGACTCGAGCGATGCGAGCGACACCTCGTCGGCGGAGGGGTAGCGGAACGAGACATGGTCGAGCTCGACGCCGAGCGGTCCGCGCGGGAGGGCGACGGCGCCCGGACGCTCCTTGACCAGGGGCTCGAGGTCGAGCACCTCGAAGACCCGCTCGAAGGAGATGAGGGCGGTCATGATGTCGACGCGCACGTTGGACAGCGAGGTGAGCGGGCCGTAGAGCCGGGCGAGCAGGGCGGCCAGCGCGAGGAGCGTGCCGACGGAGAGACTGCCGCTGACGGCCATGACGCCACCGAAGCCGTAGACCATGGCGGTGGCGAGGGCGGCGACGACGGTCAGGGCGGTCATGAACACCGTGCGGTTGAGGGCGATCTGGACGCCGATGTCGCGGACGCGGCCGGCACGCTCGGCGTACTCGGCCTCCTCGCGCGCAGGGGTGCCGAAGAGCTTGACGAGCAGGGCACCCGCGACGTTGAAACGCTCGGTCATGCGGGTGCCCATGTCGGCGTTGAGCGTCATCTGCCGGTGCGCCAGCTCGGCCAGCCGACGGCCCATGAGCTTGGCCGGGACGAGGAAGAGCGGCACGAGCAGCAGCGAGCCGAGGGTCAGCTGCCAGGACAGGGCGAGCATGGCGCCGACGACGAGCACGACGGAGACGATGTTGGACACGACGTTGGACAGCACCGACGTGAAGGCCTGCTGCGCGCCGACGACATCGCTGTTGAGCCGCGACACGAGCGACCCCGTCTGGGCGCGAGTGAAGAAGGCGATCGGCTGGCGCAGGACGTGCGCGAACACCTGGGTGCGCAGGTCGTTGATGAGGCCCTCGCCGATGCGCGAGGAGTACCACCGCGACACGACCGTGAGGAGCGCGTCGAGCAGTGCGATCACGGCCACGAGCAGGGCGAGCCGCACGACGACCGACGAGTCCTTGGGGATGACTCCGTCGTCCACGAGGCTCTTGAGCAGCAGCGGCACGGTGACCACGAGCACCGAGTCGAGGACGACGACGGCGAGGAAGACGACGATCGCCTTCTTGTACGGCGCGGCGTACATCAGGACCCGACGGCGCGTGCCCGGTCGGAGGCTCTGGTCGGCCACGGAGGAGTCGCGCGACATCGACCGCATTGCCATCCACGGTTGCATACCCACAGTCCAGACCTCCTGTCCTCCCTCCATCCAACCGCGCGGTGGTGACAGCGATTCCCGGCGCCTCGTCGGGCACGGTTGCCCGGCTCCGTATGCCGGGTGGCACCTCAGGCGCCGAACCCGCCCAGCATCGCCTGAAGCAGGCCCGTCTGGGCCTCGCGCTCACGCCGGAGCTGGGCCTCACGGTCACCCTCGAGGGCGCCTCGCAGGAGCGGCTTGAGCGCGCGCAACGCTGGAGCGGGCGCAGCGAGCAGCGCCTCGACGAGCGAGCCCGTCGCCTCCCGGAGGTCGGCAGCCGGCGCGAGCGACCCGACCAGGCCGATGCTGAGCGCCTCTGGCGCGGACACCTTGCGGCCGGTGGCGCAGATCTCGAGCGCCCGGGCGTAGCCGACGAGGTGGACGAGCGGGCCGGTGCCGCCGAGGTCGGGCACGAGCCCCAGGCCGGTCTCGCGCATCGCGAACCACGCGTCCAGCGCGGCGAGGCGCAGGTCTGCGGCGAGCGCGAGCTGGAAGCCCGCTCCGATGGCATACCCGTGCACCTCGGCGACGACGACCGCGGGACACCCGCCCCAGCTGGTGAAACCCTCCTGGTAGGACGCGATGGCACGCTGGATCGCCTCCGGGCCACCTCCGGCGAGCTGCGCCATGCTCTCCTCCCCCGGCACGCCGTCGGGCGTGAACATCGCGGTGTCGATGCCGGCCGAGAAGGCGTCACCCGCCCCGCGGAGGACGACGACGCGTACGTCCTCGGGCACAGAGCGCGCCTCGTCGGCGAGTGCCGCCCACAGCGACGGAGTCTGCGCGTTGCGCTTCTCCGGGTGGTCGAGCGTGATGGTGCGGACAGGTCCGTCGGTCTCGACTCTCAGGTGGGGATGCGTCATGGACGCAGGTTACCGACCGGTCACCTCAGGCCGCAGCGGCCGTGCGCGCCGGGAGGACGACCCCCAGGATCCCCCAGCCGCTGACCGAGGCCGGCTGCACGAGCTCCACCCGGAACACGCGTGCACAGTCCAGGCACGACCACGCGGAGGTCGGGTCCGGGAACGGCGTCACGTCGTCGCCCGAGCAGAACGGGCAACGCAGGTGGTGGTCGGTCGGCATGACACACAGTGTGCCGAAACACCCCGCCTGATTCAATAACTTTCCATCATGTGACCCAAAACGTGGGCTTATGCGACCGTTGCCATCAGCGGAGTCGTCACGCCAGCGTGATCAGGTCCTTGTAGTCCGGGCCCCAGAGGTCCTCCACACCGTCGGGCAGCAGCAGGATGCGCTCGGGCTCGAGGGCGTCGACGGCCCCCTCGTCGTGCGTGACGAGCACCACCGCACCCTCGTACGTCGCGAGCGCCCCGAGGATCTCGGCGCGTGAGGCGGGGTCGAGGTTGTTCGTCGGCTCGTCGAGCAGGAGCACGTTGGCCGAGGACACGACGAGCATCGCCAACGACAGACGGGTCTTCTCGCCACCGGAGAGGACACCGGCGGGCTTCAGCACGTCGTCGCCGGAGAAGAGGAACGAGCCGAGCACCTTGCGCACGTCGGTCTCGCCGAGGTCGGGCGCAGCCGACTTCATGTTCTCGAGCACCGTACGGTCGACGTCGAGGTTCTCGTGCTCCTGGGCGTAGTACCCGAGCCGCAGGCCATGGCCAGGCTCGACCTCACCCGTGTCGGGGGCGTCGACGCCAGCGAGCATCCGCAGCAGCGTCGTCTTGCCTGCACCGTTGAGCCCGAGGACCACGACCTTGCTCCCGCGGTCGATCGCGAGGTCGACGTCGGTGAAGACCTCGAGCGAGCCGTACGACCGGGACAGCCCCGAGGCGCGCAGTGGCGTCTTGCCGCACGCGGCGGGCTTCGGGAACCGGAGCTTGGCGACCTTGTCCTGGACCCGCTCACCCTCGACACCGGCAAGGAGCCTCTCGGCGCGCTTGGCCATGTTCTGGGCCGCGGTGGCCTTGGTCGCCTTCGCGCGCATCTTGTCGGCCTGGGCGAGCAGGGCACTCGCCTTCTTCTGCGCGTTCTGCAGCTCCCGGCGGCGCCGACGCTCGTCCGTCTCGCGAGACTGGAGGTACGTCTTCCAGTTGACGTTGTAGACGTCGAGCGCCGACCGGTTCGCGTCGAGGTGGTAGACCTTGTTGACGACGGCGTCGAGCATCTCGGCGTCGTGGCTGATGACGATGAGCCCGCCCTTGTAGGAGCGGAGGTACTCCCGCAGCCAGACGATCGAGTCGGCGTCGAGGTGGTTGGTCGGCTCGTCGAGCAGCAGGGTCTCGTTCCCGGAGAAGAGGATCCGCGACAGCTCGACCCGGCGGCGCTGACCGCCGGACAGCGTGCCCAGCGGCTGCGACAGGATGCGCTCGTCCAGCCCGAGGGCGCTCGCGATCGACGCGGCCTCGGACTCGGCGGCATACCCGCCCTGCGCCTCGAACTCGACCTCGAGCCGCGCGTACTTGCGCATGGCCTTGTCGCGCACCTTCTCGTCGTCGCTGCCCATGCGGGCCTCGGCCTCGGAGCGCTCGCGGACGATCGTGTCGAGACCGCGGGCCGAGAGGATGCGATCCCGGGCGAGGATCTCGAGGTCGTCGGTGCGGGGGTCCTGGGGCAGGTAGCCGACGGCGCCCGTACGCGTGACCGTGCCCGCCGCGGGGATGCCCTCGCCGGCGAGCACCTTCGTCAGGGTCGTCTTGCCGGCGCCGTTGCGGCCGACGAGGCCGATGCGGTCTCCCGAGTCGATGCGGAAGCTTGCGTCCTCGACCAGCAGTCGCGCTCCTGCGCGCAGCTCGATCCCGGTGGCGACGATCACGGCATTTCCTCCTTCGGTGCCGCAGTACGTCAGCGGCCGGACAACCCCACCAGTCTAGAAGCCGCGAAGGAGTGCTCTCGACGGGTTGACCAGCGACGACGGCCGAGGGGCAAGATGCGTAACGACGCGGACACATCCATGCCCCAGCATGGGCCCCATGAACAGCCCCCTCCAACCGGGTGAGCCGCTGAGCGCGGAGCACGCTCGGCTCGCCGAGTCATCCGGCCACGACGCACCGTGGCGCCTCTGGGGCCCCTACCTGTCGGGCCGGCAGTGGGGCACGGTGCGCGAGGACTACTCCGCGCAGGGCAACGCCTGGTCGGAGTTCCCGTTCGACCAGGCGGTCTCGCGCGCGTACCGCTGGGGCGAGGACGGCCTCGGCGGCATCAGCGACCGGTTCGGCTTCCTCAACTTCGCCGTCGCGCTGTGGAACGGCAGGGACCCGATCCTCAAGGAGCGCCTCTTCGGCCTGACGAACGAGGAGGGCAACCACGGAGAGGACGCCAAGGAGTACTGGTGGACCCTCGACGGCACGCCGACCCACTCGTGGATGCAGTGGCTGTACCGCTACCCGCAGTCGGAGTTCCCCTACGAGCAGCTGCGCCGCGAGAACCGGGAGCGCACCCGTGACGAGCGGGAGTTCGAGCTCGCCGACACCGGCATCCTCGACCGCAACGAGTTCTTCGACGTCCTGGTGACCTACGCCAAGGCCGGCCCCGACGACATGTGCATCCGGATCACCGCGACGAACCACGGGCCCGAGGCCGCGCCGCTCCACGTCCTGCCGACGATCTGGCTGCGCAACACGTGGTCGTGGGGCGTCGACCCACGGGTCACGGAGCTGCGGGAGATCCGTCGCAACGGCCGGCCGCCGCGTGGCTTCCGGGCCGCCGAGGTGACGCACGGCTTCCTCGGGCGCTACGTGCTCGCCGCGTCCGGCACGCCGACGGCGCTCTTCTGCGACAACGAGACCAACGCGAAGCACCTCTTCGGGGAGCAGGCCCTCGCCAACAAGTCGCTCTACCCGAAGGACTCCATCAACGAGCGTGTCGTGCAGGGCCGCACGAAGGCCGTCAACCCGGGCGGATACGGCAGCAAGTGCTCGTTCTGGTACCGCTGGGACGCCGTCGAGCCCGGCGAGACCGTCACCGTCGACCTTCGGCTCGCCACCGGTGACCCGCACCTGACGTGGTTCGGGGACGCGTTCGAGGAGCTCCTCGCGACGCGCGCCACGGAGGCGGACGAGTTCTACGGCCACGTCATCGACGCCTCGATTGCCGAGACGGACCGGCACGTCGCGCGCCGGGCGTACGCCGGGCTCCTGTGGGGCAAGCAGCTCTACCGCTACGACGTGCGCCAGTGGCTAGAGGGCGACCCCGTGGGCCCCGCGACGCCGGAGTCACGCAAGAGAGGCCGCAACGAGCACTGGAAGCACCTCGCCCTCGCCGACGTCATCTCGATGCCCGACGAGTGGGAGTACCCGTGGTTCGCGGCCTGGGACCTCGCCTTCCACTGCCTGCCGCTGGCGCACGTCGACCCGGAGTTCGCCAAGGAGCAGCTGCTCCTGATGTGCCGCGAGTGGGCCATGGCCCCGAACGGCCAGCTGCCCGCGTACGAGTGGGAGTTCGGCGACGTCAACCCGCCCGTGCATGCGTGGGCGGCCTGGCACGTCTACCGGATCGACGGCTACCGCGACCGCGAGTTCCTCGTGCGGGTCTTCACGAAGCTGCTGCTCAACTTCGCGTGGTGGGTCAACCGCAAGGACGCCAACGGCTCGAACCTCTTCGAGGGCGGCTTCCTCGGCATGGACAACATCGGCCTGTTCAACCGGTCCGCTCCCCTGCCACCCGGATTCCGGCTCGAGCAGAGCGACGCGACGAGCTGGATGGCGTTCTACTGCCAGCAGATGCTCAAGATCGCCCTCGAGCTCGCACGCACCGACAAGGCGTGGGACGACGTCGCGACGAAGTTCCTCGAGCACTTCCTGTCGATCGCGCAGGCGATGCGGCACTTCGGCTCGAGCGACAAGAGCCTCTGGCACGAGGAGGACGGCTTCTACTACGACGTGCTCGTGCAGCCCGACGGCCGTGCGCCGCACATGCGGGTGCGCTCGATGGTCGGCCTGCTGCCGCTCCTCGGCGCGACGGAGATCCCGTCGTGGGTCGTCGACGAGTGCCCCGACGTGACGCGACGCTTCCGTTGGCTCCAGGAGCGCCGGCCCGAGCTCGTCAAGCCGCTGCTCGCGCGCCCGGACGGCAAGATGCTGCTGACCCTCGTGCCGCCGAAGCGGCTGCGGCGCATCCTCGAGCGGATGTTCGACAGCGAGGAGTTCCTGTCGCCGTACGGCATCCGATCGCTGTCGGCGGCCCAGCGCCAGGGCATCACGGCCCGAGTCGGTCACGAGACCGTGTCGATCGAGTACGAACCCGGCGAGTCGCGCACCGGCATGTTCGGCGGCAACTCGAACTGGCGTGGTCCCGTGTGGTTCCCCGTCAACGTGCTGCTCGCCGACAAGCTGCGCACCTACGGCCGCTACTTCGGCGACGACTTCACCATCGAGGTCCCGACCGGCTCCGGCAACTGGTGCACGCTCGACCAGGCGGCCGATGTCATCGACGGAGGGCTGACGGCGCTCTTCCGGCCCGTCGAGGGGCGGCGGCCGTCCGACGGCAAGCGCATCGAGTCCTCCGCCGACCCGCTGTGGTCGCAGCACCCGACGTTCTCCGAGTACTTCGACGGCGACACCGGCGAGGGGCTCGGCGCCACGCACCAGACCGGGTGGACCGCCCTCGTCGCGCATCTGCTCAACCCGCGGCTGCCTCCCGACCCCCGCAGCATGGGCTGGGCCTGAGCGACCCGGCATTCGCCGTGGTGTCGCGTATGCCCGGTGGCGCCCTGTCCGGCAGGGGCGCGGCGTGCCGGGGGCCGGCTCGCGCTCGGGTAGCGTGAGCGACCGTGAACGCGCCCATCTCCGTTCGTGACATCACCGCAGCCGAGCACCTCGCGTGGCTGCGGACCCAGCCGTCGGCGAGCTTCCTGCAGACGCCGGCCTGGGCCGACGTGAAGAAGGAGTGGCGCGCCGAGTCGGTGGGCTGGTTCGAGGGCGAGCGGATGGTCGGCGCCGCGCTCGTGCTGCACCGGTCGCTGCCGCGCGTTCGCCGGTCCCTCGCGTACGTGCCCGAGGGCCCGTGCATCGACTGGTCCTCGCCCCGCCTCGTCGAGCTGCTTCGCGCCCTGCGCGACCACCTCAAGGCCAAGGGTGCCTTCGCCCTGCGTCTCGGCCCACCCGTCGCGACGCACCGCTGGGGCGCGGCCACGATCAAGGAGGCGATCGGCGACCCGACGGTGCGGCGGTACGACGAGGCGACGCCCGACGTGGTGGAACCGGTCGGCCAGGCCGTCGTCGCCCAGCTGCGGCGTCTCGGGTTCCGGCACCTCAGCCCCGACGACGGGTTCGCCGCGGGACAGCCGGAGTACGTCTTCCAGGTGCCGCTCGCGGGGCGCTCCGAGGCCGACGTGCTGGCCGGCATGAACCAGCTGTGGCGCCGCAACATCAAGAAGACCACGAAGAACGGCGTCGAGGTCCGCACCGGCGACGCGGCCGACCTGCCGGCGTTCCACCGCGTCTATGTCGAGACGGCGGCGCGCGACCGGTTCACGCCACGGGGGCTCGAGTACTTCCAACAGATGTATGCAGCCCTGTCGGGCGAGGATCCCGAGCGGATCCGCCTCTACCTCGCCGTGCACGAGGACGACGTCCTCGCCGCGACCATCTGGATCCGGGTCGGCGAGCACGCGTGGTACTCCTACGGCGCATCGACGGCGGCGAAGCGGGAGCTGCAGGGGTCGACCGCGATCCAGTGGCGGATGATGCGCGACTCGCTCGCGGCGGGCGCCACGGTGTACGACCTGCGCGGCATCACCAACACCGTCGACACCGAGAACCCCCACATCGGGCTCATCCGCTTCAAGGTGGGGACCGGCGGCGAGGCGGTGCGGCTGGCGGGCGAATGGGATCTTCCCCTGAATCGCTTGCTGTACAAGGCTTTCGACCTCTACATGAAGCGGCGGTGAGATCACGTGTCCTTCGTCCTCCACGTGGACGGCGAGCAGTGGCGCGCGGGCCACGACCGGTTCGTCGCCGAGCACCCGGGCATCGTGCCTGTCGTCAAGGGCAACGGCTACGGCTTCGGCCGTGACCTGCTGTGCGCCGAGGCGGCCCGGCTGTCGGTGCCCATGATCGCCGTCGGGACGTACGCGGAGGTGCCTTCGGCGCTTGCTGCGTTCGGCGGCGAGGTGCTCGTCATGGAGCCGTTCCGGTCGGTGATCCACGCCGACCTGCCGGACCTCGCGAACCAGCGGGTCGTCCACACGGTGACGACCACGGCCGATCTGGCGGCCCTGCGGTCGCTCAACGCCTCGGCGACGGTGGTCGTCGAGGGGCTGACGTCGATGAACCGGTACGGCACGCCTGCCATCGACGTGGCCGCGCTCGCGGGGGCCGCGGACGCGGTTGGCGTGACCCTGCACCTGCCCCTGGGGACGGGCCACGTCGAGGAGATCTCGACGTTCATCGCGGCGGTGCCCGGGGTGCGGACGTGGTTCGTGTCGCACGTGTCGGCTGCGGAGCTGGAGACCCTCGCCGCGCGCTACCCCGAACACGAGTTCCGGCCGCGCATCGGCACCGACCTCTGGTACGCCGACAAGGGGTCCTACGAGGTACGGGCGCACGTGCTCGACGTTCGTCCCGTCTCGCGGGGTGTCCGGGTCGGCTACCGCCAACGCGCCGTCGGGGCCGGGCACATCGTGGTGGTCAGCGGTGGCACGTCGCACGGGGTCGCGATGGAGAGCCCCTCGTCCGCGGCGACGGCGCGCCTGCGCGCGATCGCGGTGGCGGAGGGCGTGCTGGAGGCGGCGCACCGGGTGCGATCGCCGTTCACCGTGTCGGGCGTCATGCCCCGGTTCGCGGAGCCGCCACACATGCAGTGCAGCATCCTGGCTCTGGCTTCCGGCATCGCTCCCCCGCGGATCGGCGACGAGGTCACGGTGCGCATGCGCCTCACGACGACGACCCCGGACGCCGTCGTCCTCTCCTGAGACGGGGCCGCCGAGATCTCCACTGCCTCAGGGTGCGTCGCTCCGTGCGCATGCGCCGCGCTGTGCCTTCCATCGCACCGTGTCGGCACTCGGTGGATGCCCGCCGAGCGCGAGCGGCAGGTGCCGGCACGTCTGCCGGCACCTGCCGCTCGTCTGAGGATGCGGCGCCCTCGAGCAGGTCAGCTCACGGGATCGCCAGGAACGCCGTCCGAAGGAGAGGCTGGTTGTTGACGAAGCCGAAGCTCGCGCATGCGGCACCGCTGCACGAGACGCGGTCGTCGACGCCGACGCGCATGTCGATGTGCAGGTGCGGCTGCGTGCCGAGGGCGTGCGCGGACGTACCGACGGTGCCGATCCGCTGGCCCTTGCTCACCGACTGCCCCACCACGACGACGGGTGCCGGGCTGTGGTGCATGTGGGCGAAGTACCACAGGCGGCCGAAGGAGTCCTTGACGGTCACGGTGCTCCCGACACCGCTCGAGCGCACGTTGACGGTCTTCACGGTGCCGGCGACGGGCGAGATCACCGGGGTCCCGGTGTTGGCGAAGATGTCCGCGGCGTTGTAGTCGTGGTGACAGTTGACCTTGCTGTCCCAGCACCACGTGAGGGGCGAGCGGCTCTTGACGTGGGCCTGGGTGGTGCTCAGCGGGAAACGGAGGGAGGCGTCCCCGATGATCTGGGAGGCGTTCTCGTTCTTGACGTTGGCGTTGAGGTTGACCTTTGCGCCGGAGGGGATCTGGTCGTACACCCCGCCGAAGTCACTGTTGAAGAAGACGAAGACCGGCTTGCTCGTGCGGTTCCACACCGAGGCCGTGTTGTTCTTGACGCACTGGCCCTGGCCTGCGCCGCTGCTGACGAACGTGATGCAGCCGGCCCCGCTGCCGTAGTCGCGCTGCGAATTGACCAGGTCGACGCGTGAGCCGAGATGGTCGCTGTTGTAGTAGAGGCAGAACTCGCCCGACTCGCACACACCGTTACGAGCCGTTGCGCTGGCAGTCGGCGCGACGGCGACGACTGCGGCGGCCAGGCCGACTGCGGCGACCAGACTGGTGGCGATTCTTCTGAACATGACGGATCCCCTTCTGTCACAACGCATGAACTCTTGACCTTGCAGACGGACCATCCGGGGACCTCGCGCGAGAGCTTCCTCGCGGCAGAGACCCTCCTCCTCGACCGGGGGAAAGCCCCCGACGAGCGCTGTTCGCCCATCACGCACGCTAGAGCCCGGCGCGCGGGCCGCCTGAGCACCCGGGCTCTCGACAGCGCGCCCCGCGACCGTGCCGACCGATGCCGGGCGGGCACCGCTGTGGGTCAGGACCTCGAGCTGGTGCGGCGCTCCAGGCCCTCGATGACGGTTGGGCAGACGTCGATGCCGTAGAGCCTTTCGACGCTCTGCATCCCGCCCGGGCTCTCGGCGTTGATCTCCACCACCTTGTCGCCGATCACGTCGATGCCGACGAGGAACATGCCATCTGCCACGAGCTTCTCGCTCATCGCTTCGATGACGCCGAGCTCCATGTCACCGATGTCGAGGGGGACCGAGCGCCCGCCCGTGCTGATGTTGGCCCGGGGGTCGTTGCCCGTGGGTACGCGCCGGAAGGCGGCCAGCTTCCCGTCGCGCTCGAGGGGCTGTCCCTCGAGCAGGAAGATCCGGGCATCACCGTCCTCACCGCCGTCGACGAACTCCTGGACGATCGCGTAGCCGTCCTGCAGCACCGCCTCCGTCATCTGCGCGAGGTTCGTCTCCCCCTTGCCCTCGATCATGAAGACGTTGCGACCTTTGGCGCCGTACAGCGGCTTGACGACGCAGTGGCCGACCGTGCCGACGAACCGCTCGATGGCATCCGGGTCGCGTGTCACGAGGGACCTCGGCCGGATCTTCTCGGGGAACTCCTCGAGGTAGAGCTTGCTCGTTGCGCGTATGAGGGACATGGGGTCGTTCACCACCACGACACCTCTGGCCTTGAGCATCTGGCCGCAGACCACACCCATCGGACTTGCCCACGGCCGCTGCTGCAGGTCCTCGATCGAGTCGTTTCGCAGGAACAGGGCATCGAGGTCGTCCATGACGATCCGTTGGGAGTCGCGCGCCTTGATGCGCTCCATGAAGCCCTCGAGCGTGTCGTCCCTGCCGAGCTCTGCGGCACGAGCCCGACCCACGAGCTGCCCATCACTCTCCCCGAGCTCGACGTCTCCGACCCCGACGTACCAAACCTCGTGCCCGCCCTGGGCCGCGGCTCTGGCCAGCCGCGTCGTCGTGTACTCGTCGACCTCGGTGGCCACGTCGTTGACGAAGAAGGCAAGTCTCATGTCGACGCAGCTCCTTCGTACAGGTCCGTCACCGACACGCCCGCGCGCAGTCTGTCCAGCCGTTCCCGGGCACCGGGCACGTCCAGCCAGCGTGGGCGGACCCACGGTGCTTCGAGGACCTCCCGCTCGAGCAGGTCCTGGACCAAGGGAATGTGGTCCAACGCGAGCTTGCCGACGAAGAGGACCTCCAGGCTGCTGCCTTCAGCGAGGGCTTCGAGCAGGCGCGTGATGCCGCGCAGGTAGATCGCGTCCTTCACGGAGCCGCCCCCGACGACGACCCGGATGGCGATGGACCACGCGGTCCTCGTCGGCATCCCGTAGTCGCCACGCAGCGACTCGAAGATCTCCAGGAACTCGGCGCCGTCGAGCATCTTGCCAATGGCTACGACCCTTGCCGCGAGGACGCGCAGACGCCGCGGGTCCAGCCCTCCGGTCAGGTACTCGGCCAGCACGGCAAGGCCCTCCTGGGTCTCGTCGTAGCCGGGCAGTCCGATCGTCAGCAGCGTCAGCGGTTGTCGGGCGCCGTTCTGGTACGTCACGACGTGGGTGCCGATCTCGTGATGCAGCAAGGGCTCGACGCGGTCCGCCCTGAAGGCGGCAGATTCCGGGATGAGCAGCCGGCCGAACGACACCATCAGCTCGGAGATGTCGTCGCGCACCTCGATGTGAGCCGGGAAGTCTCGATACACGGCACGGTATCGGTCGAACTCCCCACGAGCCGCCTCCGCGAATGCCCCGGCCGTGACGCTCTGGGTGCTGGGTGCCGGGGCTGGGACGGCCTCGAGCAGGTCCTCCGCAGCGCACGCCAAGGAGGGGGTGATCCCTCCGTAGAGCTGCAGCGACCCGAACACGAACCGCGACGTGTCACGATCCTCCAAGGCCGTGATCTGTCGCGCTATCTCGTCTCGCTTCGCGCGGAAGAGTGTGTGCAGCGCAGGGTCGGTGACGTTCTCGATCTCGAGGCTGTAGAGCTCACGTCGCACCAGGTCCGGCTCGAACTCCAGCGGTCGTAGGCGCAGCGTGGGGGCCGTCCCGAAGTCGCTGCGTTCGAAGTCTGTCCAGGCCTCTGCCGCGTTGACCGGGGTGAGGTTGAGCAGCAGGTCTACCCTGCGCTCGATCTCGGTCAGGCGGGCATCGACACTCAGCGCGGGCGCAAGCTGTTCGGTTGGTGATACCACCTGTCGGACATACCCATCCGCCCATGAGAAGCCTTCCACTCTCGGGGCGCTGGACCGGGCGCGATCGTGCGGCCGGCGGGCGCGACGTGCTGAACACGGTCAGGTCTGCGTCGGTTCTCGCGCAACACAGAACTCGTTCCCGTCGGGGTCCGCGAGCACGAACCACGTCTGGCCGAACTCCTCTCGGGCGAGCGGAGTCACACGTGTCGCCCCGAGCTGCTCGAGGCGATGGACCTCCTCGAGCAGGTCCTCCACGAGCAGGTCGAGATGCATCCGGTTCTTCACCGTCTTGCCTTCGGGGACCTGCTGAAGCGTGAGCGTGACACCCTGACGGCCCAGCGCGATGAAGCGCCCGTCCAGCTCACCTTCCACGTCCAGGGCCAGGGCGGCCTGCCAGAACTGTGCAGTTCGTTGCAGGTCGCAGCAGTCCAGGGTGAACTCGATCCGCACCCGACCATTCTCGTCTCCCCCGGCGCTGCGTGCACGGGTGACGGACGGCATACCGGCGTGGGCGGGAGGGCGGGTCGTGGTCGCGTCAGCCCGTTGCTGACGGGCTCGGCCCGGTGGACTCCGTGGCGGTGGGCGTAGGCGTTCCGGTCGGAGGGAGGGACGGCGTGGTCTTCGGAGCGACCGACGGCTTGACGGTGGGCTCCCCGGTCGGCTTGACGGTGGGCTTGTCAGTCGGCTTCCCAGTGGCCTTGTCGGTCGGTTTCGACCTGGGCTTGTCGGTGGCCTTGTCGGTCGGCTTGTCGGTCGGCTTGTCGGTCGGCTTGTCGGTCGGCTTCCCGTTGCCCTGGCCTGCAGACCCGCCCTTGGCTCCGGGCGCGGCCACGTCGGCGCAGAAGGCCGCGATCTTGCTCGCGCCGCCTGCCGCCTTGGCGAGGTTCGTGAAGGCGACGGACTGCTCCGACCTGCCGGGCCCGCCGGGCCGCGCCTTCCACGCCGTGCACAGTCCGTGCTTGGCCGGCCCGTTCGCGTCTGGTCCCTGAGGCGTGCCGGGCGTCGACGTGCCGACGGCAGCGGGGCGGGACTGCGCCGGAGCCATCGGTGGTTCGGTGCCGCTCGGCACGTTGGCCGAGATGAGCACCACGGTGGCGACACCTCCGAGCCCGGCGGCAACTCCGCCGAGGGTGGCTCCGATCTTTGCGCCTGCAAGCATCGAGAACATCGTGCGCCTCCGGGGTCGGGTTGGACTGGGCACGACATGGGCGCGGAACGCCGCCAGCGCAGCTGGGAGACCGGTGAGCTCGTGGTCCGTCGGCTCGGCGGTCAGCTGCCTGACCACCTGGGCGAGCGCGGGGCTGAGCATCGGGTCACGGCCCGGCTCGCCCGGGGTGCCCGAAGGACGCCGGCTGGCGTCACGCGTGCGCCACCGGTTCCTGTCGTTCGGCCAGAGTCTGCTCATGTCATTGACGAAGCGCTTGGGCGTCGCCCAGCGTTACACCCGTCTCGGCCACCAGCACCTCAAGCGTGCGCAGTCCGCGATGCGCCGCGACGCGGACGGCGCCCGGCGTGCGACCGAGCACGTCGGCGACCTCGTGGACCGACAGCCCCGCGACCACGCGTAGGAGCACGACCTCGGCCTGCAGCGGAGGGAGCCGCCGCACGACCTGGATCGCGGCCTGCGTCGTGTCGGCGTCGACGACCAGGTCGGCGCAGTCGGGTGCCGCTGGAAGCACCCACTCGACCGCCCGACTGCCGACCCTCGCATCGCGGACCCGGCGTCGCGCAGCATCGACGGCACGCCGACGCGCGGTCGTGAAGACCCAGGCACGCCAAGCAGACTCGTCACCCCGGAAGGTGCTCAGTCCCCTGACTACGGTGAGCCACGTCTCCGCGGCCACCTCCTCAGCGGCGTCTCCCCCGAGACCCAGGTAGCGCAGCAACGACGGGTTGAGGTCGCGCCACAACCGTGCGAACGCGGCCTCGTCCCCCTTCTGTGCGCCAGCGAGGACGGTTCCGAACTCCGCGCCGATCACTGGGTCAGTGTGGACCGGCGGTGTCGGGCGTGTGGCCGACTTGCGCATTTCTTGCAGCTGGCGGCAGCGATGCGACCCACGCATCGTCGACGACCAAACAGCCACACGGTGGCCCGCAGCAGCGGTGGTCGAGGACGCGCGCCCGCTGAGGCATCCGATCTGGTGCGGGCCTCGAACACCCAGATGGCGGCCACTCCGACCGCCATCACCAAGGAGGTTCACATGCGCATTCGAAGCGTCAGCATCGCAGGCGCCCTGGCTGTGGCGGCCACCATGGCCCTCACGTCCCCCGCGCAGGCGTCGGCCTCGAGCGGGAGCAGCTGCTGGGGCGTCGTCTCGTCCCAGGCAGCGACCACCGAGGGTGGGCTCGGTTCCCACGCGAGCTCTTTCGACGAGCCCCGGCTGGGCATCGGCAACGTCGCCAGGCTCTTCGGGCTCTCCGGGCCCGGCGAGCTCGGGCAGGTTCTGGCATCCCTGGACGACAACCCGGCGACGAACTGCTGACCACACGGTGCGGGCTGGACGCATCCTCGGGATCACGCCCAGCCCGGCACCGCCCGCTGTGGGCGCCGCGGCCCTGCCCCTGGGCTTCGCGGTGGAGATCGAGGCCGTGCGCGAGGTCGCTCCCGAGTAGCCCGGGGCCCGCCGGCACCCGCGCCGCGCTACGGTCGTTGCGGACGATCCACGTCCGGGAGGGACGGGCAACGGCATGCGGCACGACACGAGCCCCACGGCGCGAGCGCTCCTCGCGCTCGAGGTGATCCAGAACAGTCCCGGCATCACGGCCCAGCGACTCGGTGAGCACCTCGGCGTGACCGAGCGGGCCGCGCGACGCTACGTCGCGATCCTGCGCGAGGCCGAGCTCCCGATCGAGTCGACGACGGGACCCCAGGGCGGCTACCGCGTCGGACGCGGCCTGCGCCTGCCTCCCCTGATGTTCACCGCCGCCGAGGCACTCGGGCTCGTGATGGCCGTGCTCGAAGGCCACCGCGACGCGGCCGACCCGACCGAGCTCGTCGGGGCAGCGCTGACGAAGATCCTGAGGGTCCTGCCCCAACCGGTGGCCGAGCCCGTGCGCAGGGTCCGCCGTACCACCGGGCCGCCGCCGCAGGAGGGCCGCCGCGTCGACCCCTCGGTGACCGCCCAGCTCGTCGAGGCCTGCACCGCATCGCGCCTCGTCCACCTCGTCTACCGGCGCGGCCCCGAGACGGAGCGTCCTATGGAGGTCGACCCCTGGGCCGTCGTGCTCCGGCACAGCCGCTGGTACCTGCTGTGCTGGTCGCACCGCAGCCAGGCCCTGCGTGCTCTCCGCGTCGACCGCGTCGTCTCGGTCTTCACCTCGTCGACGACGTTCACTCCCCCGGCCGACCTCGACGCCCTGCGCGTCCTCGAGGACCACCTGTCGCAGGGATGGCGGCACGACGTCGACGTCCTCCTGCGCACCGGACTCGAGGACGCGCAACGCTGGCTGCCTCGCAGCCTCGGACACCTCGAAGAGGTCGAGGGCGGCATACGGCTGCGGGCCACCACCGACAGTCCGGAGTGGTACGCCCGACAGCTCGCGGCCTCGCCGCTGACGTTCGAGGTCCTGGGCTCCGACGCCCTGCGTGATGCCGTGGCGGAACTGGGGCGGCAGCTGCTCGACGCGGCCCGCGCCGTGTCGCCCGCCTCCTCGGCGCCCCGCGAGTCACGCCAGCTCGAACGGGTATGACACCGACGCTGCCGCACCGGGCAGCAGCCGGACACGCGCTCCCGCGCACTACGCTGATCCCACTGGACCGGGGGCGTCCCCGGCCCCGAGCCACAGGAGCGGTGACATGAGCTTCAACGAGAACGCCCAGCTCGACACCTCCCAGGTCGAGAGCGGCGGCAGCGGCGGCTTCGGGGGTGGTGGGGGCGGCGGCGGCTTCCCGGGGGGCATCCAGGTCGGAGGCGGCATCGGCGGCCTCATCCTGCTCGTGCTCATGCTCATCTTCGGTGGAGGGAACATCCTCGGCGGTGGCGACTCCGGCAGCTCCAGCGGCGGCCTGCCCTCGCAGCAGCTCGAGAGCGACCAGGTCGGCGCGGCCGGTCAGGTCGACGAGGCCGCCTTCTCGCAGTGCAAGACCGGCGCCGACGCCAACAAGAACGACGTGTGCCTCGTCATCGCCACGGTCAACAGCGTCCAGGACTACTGGCAGAAGACGCTGCCGAAGTACCAGATGAACTACGAGATGGCCAAGACGGTCGTGTACCAGGGCCAGACCCAGTCCGGGTGCGGCACCGCGAACTCGCAGGTCGGCCCGTTCTACTGCCCGCTCGACTCCAAGGTCTACGTCGACGCGAGCTTCTTCCAGGAGCTCCAGAGCAAGTTCGGGGCCGACGGCGGCCAGCTGGCCAAGGAGTACGTCATCGCGCACGAGTACGGCCACCACATCCAGAACCTCCTCGGCGTCCTGAACCGCGCGCAGCAGGACCCGCAGGGCCCCAACTCCGGCGCCGTCCGCATCGAGCTCATGGCAGACTGCCTCGCCGGCACGTGGGTCAAGCACGCCACCGAGACGACCGACGCGAGCGGCACGCCCCTGCTCAAGGAGATCACCGAGGACGACATCAAGTCCGCCCTCTCGGCCGCGAGCGCCGTGGGCGACGACCGCATCCAGGAGAAGATGCAGGGCCGGGTGACGCCCGAGAACTGGACGCACGGCTCGGCCGAGGCCCGCATGAGCTGGTTCACCCAGGGTTACCGCACCGGTGACATCAACCAGTGCAACACCTTCGGGGTCGACAGAGTCAGCTGACCTACAACGCCCGAGCTCCATTGTCGAGTGGGCACTTTCACCCGCGTTTCCGGCGGGTGGAAGTGCCCACTCGAGGGACTACGTGCTCGTCGGGGTGGACTCGGTGAGCTCGAGGCGCACGGCTCGGCCGCGCCGCAGCGCGGTCTCCAGCACGTCGCGCCTGGGGTCGGGGAGGTCGTAGAGCTCTCGTGTCGCCAGCCGTACCAGCGCGCGCAGCGCACCTGCCGCGAGCACCTCGCGCACGAGCGCGCGGTCACCACCGACGACGAGCCCCTTGGGTATGCCGTCCGCTCCCGCGGGCGGTGACTCGTCGTCGCCGAGGAGCACCCGTCGGGCGTGGCCCACGACGGCGTCGACGAGCTCGTCCGCCTGCTTGCCTCGTCGCCGCGCGAACCGCTGCTGCGACCAGCCGCCTGCGGCGGTGCGCGACTGCACGTGCCGGGTGCCGACCTTCGACTCGGTGAACGCACCTCCGCGCGCCAGCCCCACGGCATACCCGCCCCGCCTCACGAGGACGACACCAAGGGGGTCGAACGTGAAAGGCGTTGCCACGACGGTGGATCCGTCCGCCGCGCGCGCCGACACGACGACGCCGCCGGGAGTGATCTCCTCGGCGGCGTCGTAGGGGCCATGGCGCTCCGCGAACCCGGCCATCCAGCGGTCGAACCGCTCGGGATCGACCTCGATGACGCGCGTGGTCACCGGCGCGGGCCTGGGAGCGGGGTGGGGCTCAGAGGTTGAACCCGAGGGCGCGCAGCTGTTCGCGGCCGTCCTCGGTGATCTTGTCGGGACCCCACGGCGGCATCCACACCCAGTTGATGCGGTGCGTCGTGACGAGGCCCTCCAGGGCCTGCGCGGTCTGGTCCTCGATGACGTCGGTGAGCGGGCACGCCGCCGACGTGAGCGTCATGTCGATGACCGCGTGGGACTGCGCGTCGACCGTGATGCCGTAGACGAGGCCGAGGTCGACGACGTTGATGCCGAGCTCGGGGTCGACGACGTCGCGGAGCGCCTCCTCGACGTCAGCGACGTTGGGCGGGGTGGTGGTCTGGGTCATGACGAAACTCCTTGCGGGGACGCGGAACTCGTGGTGGAGATGTCGACGCCGGCGCGGGCGAGGGCATCGGTGAAGGCGGTCCAGCCGAGCAATGCGCACTTGACCCGGGCGGGGTACTTGGACACGCCGGCGAAGGCGACGCCGTCACCGATGAGCTCCTCGTCGCCCTTGACCGTGCCCTTGGAGGTGAGCATCGCGCGCATCGCCTCGAACGTCTCGAGGGCCTCTGCGACCGGGTGGCCGATGACCTCCTCGGCCAGCACCGACGAGCTGGCGACGGAGATCGAGCATCCCTGCGCCTGGTACGACACGTCGGTGACGACGGCGTCACGGCCGGTGCCCGTCACGTCGACGCGGAGCGTGACCTCGTCGCCGCAGGTCGGGTTGATGTGGTGCACCTCGGCGTCGAACGGCTCACGCAGCCCCGCATGGTGTGGGCGCTTGGAGTGCTCGAGGATGAGCTCCTGGTAGAGATCCATCAGCTCGCCTCCCTCTCGCTCTCGTCGGCCTGGGCGCTGTGCTCGCCGCGCAGGGCGCGCGCGTCATGGCGGGTCTCGAGCTCGGCGTCCGGGTCGGTGTCGTCCACGTCGATCCCGAAGATCCCGGGTACGCGGTCGAGCGCGGCGAGCAGGGCCTGCACGTCGGCGACGGTGTTGTGCACCGCGAACGACGCGCGGGTGGTGGCGGTGGCCCCGAGCGCTCGGTGGAGTGGCCACGCGCAGTGGTGCCCCACGCGTACGGCCACGCCGGCATCGTCGAGCACCTGGCCGACGTCGTGCGCGTGCACACCGTCGACGACGAAGGCCACCGCGCCGCCGCGGGGTGTGCCGACGGCGGGGCCGACGACGCGTACCCAGGGGCGCTCGGCGAGCCCGCGCTGGAGCAGGTCCACGAGGGCGGCCTCGTGGGCGTGGACACGGTCGATGCCGATGGCCTCGATCCAGCGCACGGCGGCGGCGAGGCCCACGGCCTGCGCGGCGTTGGGCACGCCGGCCTCGAACTTCTGCGGCGCCGGCGCGTAGGTGGAGCGCTCCATCGTCACGAGCTCGATCATCGAGCCACCCGTGAGGAACGGCGGCATGACCTCGAGCAGCGCGCTACGGCCCCAGAGGACGCCGACTCCCATCGGGCCGTACATCTTGTGGCCGCTGAAGGCGATGAAGTCGGCGCCGAGCGTCGTGACGTCGACGGGCAGGTGCGGCACCGACTGGCACGCGTCGACGACTGCCAGGGCGCCGACGGCGTGGGCCCGCTCCGCGAGCTCGGTCACGGGGTTGACCGTGCCGAGCACGTTGGAGACGTGCGTGAAGGCGAAGACCTTCGTCCGCTCGGTGAGCACGTCGCCGAGACCGGACAGGTCGAGCGCGCCGTCCGCGCCGACCGGCACCCAGCGCAGGGCCGCACCCGTGCGACGGGCGAGCTCCTGCCAGGGCACGAGGTTGGCGTGGTGCTCCATCTCGGTGACGAGGATCTCGTCGCCGGGACCCAGCACGAAGCGCTCGTCCTTGGCGTCGTCGGTCGGCCCCGCGTTGGAGAACGCGTACGCGACGAGGTTGAGCGCCTCGGTGGCGTTCTTGGTGAAGACCACCTCGTCGGACGGCGCGCCGATGAACGATGCGACGGTGGCCCGAGCTGACTCGAACTCGTCGGTCGCCTCCTCGGCGAGCTGGTGCGCGCCACGGTGCACGGCGGCGTTGCGCTGCTCGTAGAAGGCGCGCTCGGCATCGAGGACGGCGGTCGGCTTGTGCGACGTCGCCCCCGAGTCGAGGTAGACGAGCGGCCTGCCGTCGCGCACGGTGCGCGCGAGGATGGGGAAGTCGCCGCGGATCGCGGCGAGCTCCCCATCCGTGAACGGCAGGACGTCAGTCATCCGGCTCAGGCCTCCACCACCGCGGGAGCCGCGGTGAGGTAGCGGTCGTAGCCCTCGTCCTCGAGGCGGTCGGCCAGCTCGGGGCCACCCTCCTCGACGATCTTGCCGTCGACGAAGACGTGGACGAAGTCGGGCTTGATGTAGCGCAGGATGCGCGTGTAGTGCGTGATGAGCAGGACGCCGAGGTCGCTCGCGCCCTTGGCGCGGTTGACGCCCTCGGAGACGATCTTGAGGGCGTCGACGTCGAGGCCGGAGTCGGTCTCGTCGAGGATGGCCACCTTCGGCTTCAGCAGCTCCATCTGGAGGATCTCGTGGCGCTTCTTCTCGCCACCGGAGAAGCCCTCGTTGACGTTGCGCTCGGCGAACGCGGGGTCCATGCGCAGGTTGCCCATGGCCTCCTTGACGTCCTTGACCCAGGTACGGAGCTTGGGGGCTTCGCCGTCGATCGCGGTCTTGGCGGTGCGCAGGAAGTTGCTCACCGTGACGCCGGGGACCTCGACGGGGTACTGCATCGCGAGGAAGAGGCCGGCGCGGGCACGCTCGTCGACGGTCATGGCGAGGACGTCCTCGCCGTCGAGCGAGACGGTGCCACCGGTGATGGTGTACTTCGGGTGGCCGGCGATGCTGTAGGCCAGCGTCGACTTGCCGGAGCCGTTGGGCCCCATGATGGCGTGGGTCTCCCCCGACTTCACGGTGAGGTCGACCCCGCGCAGGATCTCCTTGGGGCCGTCCTCGGTCTCGACCGAGACCGTCAGTCCCTTGATCTCGAGCGTGCTCATGTGGGTCAGTTCTCCTTGTTCGTGCTGACAGTGCTGGGGGTCTGCTGGGTGGGAGCGGCGTATGCCGTCGACGCGAGCTCCTCCTCGATGGCCGCGGTGATCTCGTCGCGGAGGTCTCCGAGCGGGATCTCACGGATGATGTCGGCGAAGAAGCCACGCACGACGAGGCGCTTGGCCTCGTCCTCGTTGATGCCGCGCGACTGCAGGTAGAACAGCTGCAGGTCGTCGAAACGGCCCGTGGCGGAAGCGTGCCCGGCGCCCTTGATCTCGCCGGTCTCGATCTCGAGGTTCGGCACCGAGTCGGCGCGGGCGCCGTCGGTCAGCACGAGGTTGCGGTTGAGCTCGTAGGTGTCGGTGCCCTCGGCCGCGGCACGGATGAGCACGTCGCCGACCCACACGGTGCGGGCGGTCTCGCCCTGGAGGGCGCCCTTGTAGGTGGCCCGGCTCTTGCAGTGTGCCGTGTTGTGGTCGATGTACGAGCGGTGCTCTAGGTGCTGACCGGCGTCGGCGAAGTACACACCGAGCAGGGTCGCGTCACCGCCGGGGCCCGCGTAGCGCACGTTGGCGTTGACGCGCACGACCTGGCCGCCCAGCGACACCGCGAGGTGCTTGTAGCGGGCGTCGCGGCCGACGAGGGCGTCGTGCTGGGCCAGGTGCTGGGCGTCGTCGTCCCAGCGCTGCACCGACACGAGCGTCAGGTCGGACCCGTCGCCGGTAACGACGGAGACGAGCTGTGAGTAGCGGGCGGAGCCGGTGTGCTCGACGACGACGGTCGCCTTGGAGAAGCGCCCCGTGCGCACGACCAGGTGGCCGTGGACGGGCTCCCCGCCCGTGCCCACCAGCGAGAGGCGCACCGGCGCGTCGAGCTCGGCCTCCGCCGGGATGTCGAGCAGCAGCGCGCCGTCGGCAGCCGCGCCCGCGACGACCGCGGCACGGTCCTGGGGCGGGAGGATGCCGAGGTCCTGAGCCTGCTGGGCCGTGATCGTCGAGGTCGTGACCCCGTCGGGCAGCTGGCTGCCCACCTCGAGGCGGCCCGTCGCCCCTTCGGCGAGCAGGCCGGCGAGCTTCTTGACCGGCGTGAAGCGCCAGTCCTCCTCGCGACCCGAGGGCAGCGGGAAGGCGGCGACGTCGAAGGACGCCGTGCGCTCGGCACGCGACTGGCTCGGCACGAAGGCCGCGGCCGAGTCGGTGTGCGCCGTCGTACCGGGGACGGCGGCGGTCGTGACAGCGTCGTGCACCGTGGTCTCGCTCTGCTGGGTGTCGGTGGTGTCGGTGGTCGTGTCAGCCAGAAGGCTCATCAGCCGACGGCTCCTTCCATCTGCAGTTCGATGAGGCGGTTGAGCTCGAGGGCGTACTCCATGGGCAGCTCGCGCGCGATCGGCTCGATGAAGCCGCGCACGATCATGGCCATCGCCTCGTCCTCGGCCATGCCGCGGGACATGAGGTAGAAGAGCTGGTCCTCGGACACCTTGGAGACCGTGGCCTCGTGACCCATCGAGACGTCGTCCTCGCGGATGTCGACGTACGGGTAGGTGTCGGAGCGGCTGATGGTGTCGACGAGCAAGGCGTCGCAGCGCACGGTCGAGGCCGAGTGCGAGGCGCCCTCGAGCACCTGGACGAGACCGCGGTAGGAGGCGCGACCGCCACCGCGAGCCACGGACTTGCTGATGATCGAGCTCTTCGTGTTGGGAGCGGCGTGGACCATCTTGGAACCGGTGTCCTGGTGCTGCCCCTCGCCCGCGAAGGCGATCGAGAGCGTCTCGCCCTTGGCGTGCTCGCCCATCAGGAACACGGCCGGGTACTTCATCGTCACCTTCGAGCCGATGTTGCCGTCGATCCACTCCATCGTCGCGCCCTCCTCGCAGGTGGCGCGCTTGGTGACGAGGTTGTAGACGTTGTTGGACCAGTTCTGGATCGTGGTGTAGCGCACGCGGGCGTTCTTCTTGACGATGATCTCGACGACGGCCGAGTGCAGCGAGTCCGACTTGTAGATCGGCGCGGTGCAGCCCTCGACGTAGTGCACGTAGGAGCCCTCGTCGGCGATGATCAGCGTCCGCTCGAACTGGCCCATGTTCTCGGTGTTGATCCGGAAGTACGCCTGGAGCGGGATGTCGACGTGGACGCCCTTGGGCACGTAGATGAACGAGCCACCGGACCACACTGCGGTGTTGAGGGCGGAGAACTTGTTGTCGCCGGCGGGGATCACCGTCGCGAAGTGCTCGCGGAAGATGTCCTCGTGCTCCTTGAGCGCCGTGTCGGTGTCGAGGAAGATGACGCCCTGCTGCTCGAGGTCCTCACGGATCTGGTGGTAGACGACCTCGGACTCGTACTGCGCGGCGACGCCGGAGACGAGACGCTGCTTCTCGGCCTCCGGGATGCCCAGCCGGTCGTAGGTGTTCTTGATGTCCTCGGGCAGGTCGTCCCACGTGGCCGCCTGCTTCTCGGTCGACTTCACGAAGTACTTGATGTTCTGGAAGTCGATGCCGGTCAGGTCCGAGCCCCACGAGGGCATCGGCTTCTTGCCGAAGAGGCTGAGGCTCTTGAGGCGCAGCTTCGTCATCCACTCGGGCTCGCTCTTGCGGGCCGAGATGTCGCGCACGACGTCCTCGTTGAGCCCACGGCGCGCTGACGAGCCGGCCACGTCGCTGTCTGCCCAGCCGTACTCATAGGTGCCGATGCCCTTGAGGCCGGGGTTCAGCTCTTCGATGTGGGTGATCATGAGGAACCTTCCTTGACGTGCGTGAGCGTGTCGGTCCGTGCGGTCGTACGGGTGCCGGCGGTCGTGACCGGCGTGATCTGGGTCTGGTCGTCGTCGGCGACAACACCTGCGGCGGCCGGGGTCTTCCGGGTGCGTGTCGTGATTCCACCCGTCGGGACGAACGTCGTGCAGACGTGGTGCCCGCCCGCGAGGGTCGCCAGACGCTGGACGTGCACCCCGAGAAGCCGGGAGAACGCGTCGGTCTCGGCCTCGCAGAAGGCCGGGAACTCGGTGGCGACGTGCTGCACCGGACAGTGGCCCTGGCACAGCTGCACGCCGGTCAGGCCGCCGGCACCGACGGGGCGGGCCGTGGCGGCGAAGCCGTCCTCGCTGAGCGCCTCGACGAGGGCCTCGGTGCGAGCGGCGGGGTCGTCGCCCGCCGCCTCGAGCCGGGCGGCATACCGCGCCTCGAGGGCGGCCACCCGGGTGCGGGCGAAGTCGCTGACCGCGTCGGCACCCGCGTTGGTCTCGAGGTAGCGCAGGACCTCGACCGCCAGCGAGTCGTAGTCGGCCTCGAGGGCGTTGTGCCCGGCGTCGGAGACGACGTAGGCGCGGGCAGGACGTCCGCGGCCACGGCGGCCACTGGTGGGCTCGTGCGGCACGACGGTGCCCTGCTCGACGAGCGCGTCGAGGTGGCGGCGTACCGCGGCCGGGGTCAGGTCGAGGTGACGGCCGAGCTCGGCGGCCGTGATGGGCCCGTCGGCAGAGACCATGTGGAGCACCCGCGAGCGCGTGCGCGACTCGAGCGGCGAGACGTGCTCGCCGTCCTTCGCCTCACGCTGGGCGGGCTCTCCGATAAACACCACACCATTGTGACGTAATTACCCACGACACTCCAGTTAGGTACGCCTTACCGGCTCGCGGGACCGTCAGGCCCCCCAGAGCAGTCGCCGTCCGTGTCGTCGCTGTCGTCCACGTCGTCGACCTCGAAGGCGTCGTCATCGTCGTCGTCCACGTCGTCGTCCACGTCGTCGCCGTCATCCACGCCGTCCACCTGCGGGTCGGGCTGCGGCGGCATGATCACCGACGGCAGCCTGGTGCGCGGCGGGGCGACGGCGTCGGGCCCGAACCACCGGCGCCGCAGCGGAGCCGTGACCCACCCGAGCGGGCTGGTCAGGACATAGCCGTAGGCGAGCGCCAGGCCGGTCGGACCCGGGGCGAGGACGAGACCGAGCAGGACGAGGACCGCGAGCGGCACGCTGATCCGGAGGTGTCGCGGCGAGAGCAGGTCGCGGAAGGACCGGAAGCGGAACGACGACGCCATCAGCGCGGCGGGCAGCACCCCCGCGACGATGGGCAGGAGCGGGTCCCAGTCGAGGAGCGGCTCGCCGATCGCCATCACCGTCGCGATGACGACGCCGGCCGCACCCGGGCTCGCGAGCCCGACGAAGTAGCGCTTGTCGGCGAGCGGGTCGATCGTCACGTTGAACCGAGCGAGACGGTAGGCCGCGCAGGCGAGCCAGAACATCGCACCGGCCCACGCCCACACCGGGTACGCCGGCAGCGCCCAGGTGTAGACGAGCACGGCGGGACCGATGCCGAAGGAGATGAGGTCGGCGAGCGAGTCGAACTGCAGGCCGAACGGCGTGATCGCCCCCACGGCACGGGCCACGGCGCCGTCGCAGATGTCGAGCAGGATCGAGATGCCGATGAGCACGGCAGCCGCGCGGAACTGGCCCTGGAACGAGAGCAGCACGGCCGAGAAGCCGCACAGCATGTTGCCGAGCGTGAAGAGGCTGGGCAGCGTCGCGCGGGCGCGCACGCGCGGGTTGAGCCGGTCGAACGGGATGACCCGCGCCCCCGTCGCAGAGACGAGCCTGATGCGCCGGGTCACCCGGTCGCGGCGGCGAGGACGTTCCGCGTCGGCGTCGGGGTCGACGCCACGAGCACCTCGCTCGGACGCCGGTTCGCCACTCACGAGAGGTCCGTCGCCGGGAACCGACCCAGCACCGTCTCTCCCCCGATGGCCCGCTTGCCCTTCGTCACCTCGAGTTGCACCTCCGGCGGCACGAAGACGTCCATGCGGGAGCCGAACTTCATCAGGCCCATCCGCTCGCCGGTGGCGATCTCGTCGCCCGGCTGGATGCGGGTCACGATGCGGCGCGCGAGCTGGCCGACGAGCTGGCGGTAGATGACGCGACGCGCTCGCCCGCCGACGACCCGCTCGACGATGATCTCGCTGCGCTCGTTCTTGGTGGCGCTCTCGGCGCGGTAGGCGGCCAGGAAGCGCCCCGGGGTGTGTGTCACGTCGATGACGCGGCCGCCGTAGGGCGAGCGGTTCATGTGCACGTCGAGCAGCGACAGGAAGATGCTGACCTGCTGCCACTCGCCCGGCGGGGCGATGCCGGCCTGCGGCTCTCCGACGTGCATGACGATGCCGTCGGCCGGCGCGAGGACGACGTCGGGGTCGGTGACCGGTGTGCGATCCGGTGTCCGGTCGGGGTCGCGGAAGAAGAGGGTCACTCCTGCGGTGAGCAGGCCGAGGGCGGCGGTCGTGCGCGGACGGCGCGCCAGCGCGGCGATCACCGTGGGAACGGCGGCCAGCGCGGTGAAGGGCTTGGCGGCTGGGTCGATCTTCACGGGTGTGGTCTCCGTCAGGGTCGAGGCGGGGCAGGTCCGCCCGCGGGGTGGAGGTCGCGGTCGGTGTCGTCGGGACCGAGCCTAGACTCATGGGCCATGACCGCCGCGGTGACACTGTCCGACCTTCACCGCACCTTCGGTCCCGTCACGGCGCTCGACGGACTGAGCTGGTCGGCCCCCGCGGGGCGCATCACCGCTGTCCTGGGCCCCAACGGCGCAGGCAAGACCACGGCGGTCGAGTGCGCGGTCGGGCTCGGCCGCCCCGACAGCGGGACGGTCCGGGTCCTCGGCGCCGACCCGTGGCAGGCGAGCGCCGACCACCGGGCCCGCGTCGGGGTCATGCTCCAGTCGGGCGGGCTGCCCAACGGCACGAAGCCGCTGCGACTCCTGCACCATCTCGCCCGCCTCTACGCCGACCCGGTGGACCCCGACGGCGTGGCCGCGCGGCTGGGAGTGACCGATTTCGCGGCGACGACGGTGCGCCGCCTCTCGGGTGGGCAGAAGCAGCGGCTCGCCCTCGCGGCGGCCCTGCTCGGACGCCCGGAGGTTCTCTTCCTCGACGAGCCTGCCGCCGGGCTCGACCCTCACGGCCGTCTCGACGTGTGGGACCTCGTCATCGAGCAGCGCGACGCCGGTGCGACCGTCGTCGTGACGACCCACTCGTTCGAGGAGGCCGAGCGTCTCGGCGACCACCTCGTCATCATGAACGCCGGCCGCACGGTGGCCGAGGGTTCGCCCGAGGCCGTCACGCAGGGCCGGTCGCTCGAGGACGTCTACTTCAGCCTGACCCGCAAGGGAGCCGCGTGAGCACCGCCGCCACCTCGACCACCTCACGGGCGGCGTCGCCACGCCGTCGCGTGCTGTCACAGGCAGGTTTCGAGGTGGGCAGCCTGCTGCGCAACGGCGAGCAGCTCCTCGTCTCGCTCGTGCTGCCGGCCCTCGCGCTCTTCGGCCTCAGCGCCACCTCATCGCCGTCACTCGGACCCGGTGAGCGCATCGACGTGGCGACGCCGGGAGTCATCGCCCTCTGCGTCATCTCGGCGGCCTTCACCGCGCAGGCGATCGCCACCGGCTTCGACCGGCGCTACGCCGTCCTGCGCTACCTGGGCGTCACGCCGCTCGGGCGGGGCGGTCTGGTCGCAGCGAAGGTTCTCGCGACCGTGGCCGTGGAGCTCGTCCAGGTCGCCGTCATCGCCGGGCTGGGTCTGGCGCTGGGGTGGGAGCCCCGCCTCGTGGGCACGGCATATGCCGTCCTCTTCGTCGTCGCGGGGACGTGGGCGTTCGTGGCTCTGGCCCTCCTGCTCGCCGGGACCCTGCGTGCCGAGGCGGTGCTCGCGATCGCCAACCTCGTGTGGGTGCTGCTTCTCGCCCTCGGCGGTGTGGTCGTGCCACGGACCGAGCTGCCGGGAGGTCTCGGTGCGCTGGCCGCGTACCTCCCGTCGGCAGGCCTCGCCGACGGGCTCCGGTCGGCCTTCGTCGACGGCAGCCTGAACCTTCTCGCTCTCGGTGTCGTCCTCGCGTGGGGAGCGGTGGCCACCGTTCTCGCGGCGCGCCTCTTCCGGTTCGACGAGTGACCCGGCGAGGGTGACCGAATCACCCGACGACCACCAACGGCCCACCCACGACCCCGGAGGCGACGTTGTTCGACTACATCCTCGGTCTTCCTATGCACGCCCTCGTCATCCACGCCGTCGTGGTGCTCGTGCCCCTGTCGGCGTTCACCGCGATCGCGTACGTCGTGCGGCCCGGGTGGCGCCGGCTGCTGCGCTGGCCGGCGGCGGTCGGCGCCCTCGCGTCGGGCGTCTTCGCCTTCGTGGCCGCCGAGAGCGGTGCGGCCCTCGAGCGGCGGGTCAACCAGGCCCGCGGGGACACGACGAACTTCGACCTCCTCGCCGAGCACACCGAGTGGGGCGACCGGGCGAAGCTCTTCTGTCTGGTCTTCATGGTGCTGACCCTCGTCGCGCTGTGGTTCGCGCGGCCGCCGGAGGAGGAGTCGCCGCGGGGGCACGCCCTCGACGTCCTCTTCGGCACCCTCGTCGTCCTCTCGGCGCTGGCCGCCCTCGTGACCGTCGTCAAGGCCGGCCACGCGGGCTCTGCCGTGGTCTGGGACGGGCTGGGCTGACGGTCACGGACTCCGCGGGCGGAAGGCGGAACCCCCGGCAGCCCACGTCCCGACGCGATGCGGGACGGCCCGAGCTCGCGGCATACCCTTGCGGGGTGTCCTCCGCGCGATCCGTGACCGACCCCGACCGGGGAGCAGCCATCGGCATGCTTCCCCGCGTCGCCAGCCGCCTGCCCGCCACCCCCGCCCGGTGGGCCCGCCCGCTGCTCGTGGCCAACCTCGTCGGTGAGGTCGGGATCGTCGTCACCGGCGGCATCGTGCGCCTGACCGGCAGCGGGCTCGGGTGCAGCACGTGGCCGGAGTGCCAGCCCGGCTCGTTCACGCCGGTGCGCACCCCTGAGAGCAGCTTCCACGATCTCGTCGAGTTCGGGAACCGCACGCTGACCGGCGTCGTGGGCCTGCTCGCCCTGGCCTCGCTCGTGGTCGTCCTCATCCGTTGGCCGGCGCGTCCGCGGCTGCACCGCCTGGCGCTCGCCGTCCTCGCCGGCGTCGCGGCCCAGGCCGTCGTCGGCGGCATCACGGTGCGCACGGGACTCAACCCGTGGACCGTGATGTTCCACTTCCTCATGTCGATGGTCCTCGTCGCCCTGTCGACGGCTCTCGTGCGGGGCGCGCGCGACGACGCGTCCGGGCCCGGTGAGCTCGTCGTCCACCCGCTCGCGCGACGCCTGGCACTGGGCACGGCGGGCGTCGGCGGGATCGTCCTGCTGCTCGGCACCGTCGTCACCGGGTCGGGCCCCCACTCGGGCGACGCGGACACGCCGGCCCGGACGGGCTTCGACCCCCGGTTCGTGTCGTGGATGCACGCCGACGCCGTCATGCTCTTCTGCGGCCTCGTCATCGCGACCCTCGTCGCCGTGCGGATCACCGCCACCACCGACGAGGCACGACGGGCCTGGGACCTCGTCCTCGTCGTCACACTCGCGCAGGGCCTCGTCGGCTACGTGCAGTACTTCACGAACCTGCCGGAGCTGCTCGTGCTCGTCCACATGCTCGGGGCGAGCCTGCTCGTCGTCGCCCTGGCCTTCGGCGTCCTGGCAACACGCCGGCACCCGGTCTGAGCGCCACCGGACGTCACCGGATCGCAAGGAGTTCCAGGGTATGCGCCGCCCGCCGCCTGCCTAGGCTGGAGGCGTGCCAACCGTCCTCGTCGTCGACGACGACCCCACGGTCCGCGAGGTCGTCGCGGGCTACCTCGAGCGCGCGGGGCTCGAGGTCGTCGAGGCGGGCGACGGCGTCGCTGCGGTCGAGGCCGCCCGTGAGCGCTCCCCCGACCTCGTCGTCCTCGACCTGACGCTTCCCGGCCTCGACGGGCTCGAGGTGTTCCGCCGGATGCGGTCCGAGCGCGGCGACCTGCCCGTCGTCATGCTCACGGCGCGGGGCGAGGAGTCCGACCGGGTGCTGGGCCTCGAGATCGGCGCCGACGACTACGTCACCAAGCCATTCAGCAGCCGTGAGCTCGTGCTGCGGATCCAGTCCATCCTGCGCCGCTCGGCCCCGACCCCGGCCGCTCCCCCGACCGGGCCGCTCGTCGACGGCGACCTCCGCGTCGACGCGCGGAGGCACCAGGCCTGGATGGGAAACGCACCGCTGGCGCTGACGAGCCGCGAGTTCGACCTCCTCGCACACCTGATGGCCCATCCCGGCACGGCGTTCTCCCGGCGCGAGCTCATGGAGCAGGTGTGGGGCTGGGAGTACGGCGACGAGTCGACCGTCACGGTCCACGTGCGGCGCCTTCGCGAGAAGGTGGAGACGGACCCGGCGAAGCCGGTCCGCCTCGCGACCGTCTGGGGCGTCGGCTACCGCTGGGACGGCGAGCCGTGATCGTCGAGGCGGCGCTCCTGGCCGCGGGGGCGGCAGTCGCGGTAGGCGTTGTCGGAGCTGTCGCGGTGCGGGCCATCGCCGCGCGGTCGCTGGTCGCGGCCGCGGTCGTCGCGCCCCTCGTCGTCATCCTCAGCGTCGCGGCCGGGGTCGTGGTCACGACGCGGGCGATGTTCATCAACGAGCACGACCAGGGCGTCGTGCTCGTCGTCACCGCGACCTCGCTACCCATCGCCGCCGTCTTCGGGTGGCTCATCGCGCGACGCGTCCAGCTGCTCATGCGCCGCGCCGCCGAGCAGGCTGCCGAACGCCAGCGCGACCGGCAGGTCGAGGAGAACCGGCGCGAGCTCGTGGCCTGGGTCTCGCACGACCTGCGCACGCCCCTCGCCGGCATCCGGGCCATGGCCGAGGCCCTCGAGGACGGGCACGCCTCCGCCGACGGCTCCTACCCCGCGCGGATCCGTGCCGAGGCCGACCGCATGTCCGACATGGTCGGCGGTCTCCTGGCCCTGTCCCGCCTCCAGTCCGGCACCCTGCGTCTCGACCGGATGCCCGTCGACCTCGGCGACCTCGTCTCCGACGCGCTCGCGTCGGCCCGTGTCCTCGCGGACCGGCGCGGGGTCCGTGTCGAGGGGGCGGCGCCGGACGCGGCCGTCACCGCCCCCGTCGACGCCGGCGAGGTCTCGCGCGCCCTCGCCAACCTCGTGACGAACGCGTTGGCCCACACCGACGCCGGCGGCACGGTCGACATCTCCCTCACGACAGGCCCCGACGTCGCCCGCATCGCCGTCGCCGACGGCTGTGGCGGCATCCCGGACGACGACCTCGACCGCCTCTTCGAGCCCGGCTGGCGCGGCACGAGCGCGCGGACGCCGGCCGCGGGTGTCGGCGCCGGGCTCGGCCTCGCCGTGGCCCGGGGCATCGCGCGCGCACACGGCGGGGAGGTCACCGTCGCCAACGCCGGAACCGGCTGCCGCTTCGAGCTGACCCTCCCTCTCCTCGCGGACGGCCGTCCCTAGTCTGGTGCGGTGACCGACCAGCCGACCCTGCGCGAGGGCGAGCTCGTGCTGCGGCCCTGGAGCCTCGACGACAGCGAGCCCACACGTGGTCTGCACGACGCCGAGATCGCCCGCTGGTTCGACGTCCCCGCCGTCGAGCCCCGTGCCGAGCAGCATCGCGACTGGATCACGCGGACGGCTGCGGAGTGGGCCGAACGCTCGAAGGTCACCTTCCTGGTCGAGTGGCGCGGTCGCGCCGCCGGCACCGTGGACGTACGCGTGCTGGACCTTGGCGTCGGGGTGCTGTCCTGGGCCGTCTTCGCGCCCTTCCGCGGCCAGGGGCTCGCTTCGCGGGCCGTGCGCCTCCTCGTCGAGTGGGCCTTCGACGCGCTCGAGCTCGAACGCGTCGAGGCGCACGTCAACCCGGACAACCGGGCCTCCCTCCGGACGGCCCTGCGCGCTGGTCTGAGACGCGAGGGCCTGCTGCGCGGCAACGCCACGCTCGGCGGCACACGGCAGGACACCGTCGTCCTCGGCCGGCGACGCGACGACCCTCGGCCCGACACGCGCGACGGCTTCACCGCGATGCTCGACTCGGCACTGCCCACGAAGCGAGCCATCGCGCAGGGCGTCATCCGGTCGACGAGGGGGCAGGTGCTGCTGTGCGAGCTCGTCTACAAACGTGAGTGGGACCTGCCGGGTGGTGTCGTCGACCGCAACGAGTCGCCCGCCGCGTGCGTGGTCCGCGAGCTCCGGGAAGAGCTCGACCTAGCCGTGACCGCCGGTGCGCTGCTCGCCGTCAACTGGCTCCCGTCACTGCACGGGTGGACCGACGCCACCGTCTTCGTCTTCGACCTCGGCATCCTCGACGAGCGCGTCGTCGAGCGGGCGCACCTGCAGCAGCGGGAGATCCGCGACCTCCACTGGACGGACCCGACCGACTGGGCCGGCCAGGTCGCCCCGTACAACGAACGGCTGCTCAGGGCGCTGGACGGCCACCGCGGCGCCACCCTCTACCTGGAGGACGGGGCGCCCGTCGCCTGAAGCCCGCACGGGCTCGCGAGGCGGCGTCGCCACCCCTCAGGAGAAGAAGGGAAGCGGCAGGTGCCAGATGGGGTCGAGCGCGACACCGACGAAGAGGATCGTCAGGTAGGTGATGGAGAAGTGGAAGAGGCGCATCGGCTTGAGCACGTCCTCGGCCGCACCGGCCCGGGCACGGGCGAGGAGTCGGTGGGCCTCGGTGAGGAAGAGCGCACCCGACACGAGGGCCGCGACGGAGTAGACCCAGCCGACCTGCTGGACCGGGACGAGCGCGAGCGACGTGAGGACCATGGCCCACGAGTAGGCGACGACCTGCCTCGCCACGACGAGGAAGCGCTCGACGACGGGAAGCATCGGCACGTGGGCCGTGGCGTAGTCGTCCTTGTAGCGCATCGAGAGCGGCCAGTAGTGCGGCGGCGTCCAGAAGAAGATCACCATGAAGAGGATGAACGCCGACCACGAGAGCGTGTCCGTGACGGCCGACCAGCCGATCAGGACCGGCATGCACCCGGCCGCTCCGCCCCAGACGATGTTCTGGCGCGTGCGGCGCTTGAGCAGCAGGGTGTAACCGAAGACGTAGAAGAGCAGCGCCCCGAGCGCGAGCCACGCGCTCAGCCAGTTGACGAGCACGCCCAGCCACGCGGTCGACCCGATGGCCAGCGCGACACCGAAGACGAGCGCCCCTCGAGGGCTGACCGTCCCCGTGACGAGCGGGCGTCGGCTCGTGCGGTGCATGACCGCGTCGATGTCGCGGTCGATGTAGCAGTTGAGGGTGTTGGCGGCTCCCGCCGACAGCGTGCCTCCGACGACGGTCGCGACGATGAGCCAGAGGTCCGGGACACCCTGCTGGGCGAGGAACATCACGGGGATCGTCGTGATGAGGAGCAGCTCGATGATCCGCGGCTTCATCAGCGAGACGTACTGTCCGACGAGGAACTTCAGCCCACTGCCGTCCGGACCGTGCAGCGCCGAGAGGTCGGCGCGGGGGTCCACCGTTGTCACTGAGATCCTCACCGCTGGTACGTCGCTCCGACCCGCTGGGTACGGAGCATTGCGACGCAAGTCTAGACCGTCGCCGACAGCGGCCGGGACCGCACCGGCCCGACGTGCATACCGCTCCTCGGGCGAGGTGTCATGGCTCACAAACCACGGTCTAGGCTCGTGCCCGTACGCGATCCACGTTTTCCGAAGGAGACCCGTTCCGTGCCCACCGCTGCTTCCAGCACCGCCGTGAAGGCGAAGAAGCCCACCCGATCCAGCAGCACGAGGACGGCGAAGACGAAGGGCCAGCTGGCACAGCGTGACCCGGGTCTGCCGCTGCCCGTCGCGACGAAGGCCGGATGGAACGACCTCGACGTCCGTGCGGTCGACACGACGCGCCTGCTGGCTGCAGACGCCGTGCAGAAGGTCGGCAACGGCCACCCCGGCACCGCGATGTCGCTCGCGCCCCTCGCGTACCTGCTCTACCAGAACGTCATGACGCACGACCCGTCCGACCCGAACTGGCTCGGTCGTGACCGCTTCGTGCTGTCGTGCGGCCACTCGAGCCTCACGCAGTACATCCAGCTGTACCTCTCCGGCTACGGCCTCTCGCTCGACGACCTGAAGTCGCTGCGCACGTGGGGCTCCCAGACCCCGGGCCACCCCGAGGTCCACCACACGCCCGGCGTCGAGATCACGACCGGCCCGCTGGGCTCGGGTCTGGCCTCCGCCGTCGGCATGGCCATGGCCCAGCGTCGCCAGCGCGGCCTCTTCGACCCGGACGCCAAGCCGGGCGCGAGCCCGTTCGACCACAACGTCTACGTCATCGCCTCCGACGGCGACATGCAGGAGGGCGTCTCGCACGAGGCCTGCGCTCTCGCCGGCCACCAGGAGCTCGGCAACCTCACGGTCGTCTACGACGCGAACCAGATCTCCATCGAGGACGACACCGACATCGCCTTCAGCGAGGACGTCGCCGCGCGCTTCGAGGCCTACGGCTGGCACGTCGTCGAGGTCGACTGGCGCAAGGACGCGGACGGCGCCACCTACGTCGAGGACGTCGACGCCCTCCTCGCTGCGATCCGCTCGGGTGACAAGGTCCTCGACAAGCCGACCCTCGTGGTGCTCCACACGATCATCGCCTGGCCCGCCCCGACGAAGCAGAACACCGGCAAGTCGCACGGCTCGGCCCTCGGCGACGCCGAGATCGGGGCGACGAAGGAGCTGCTCGGGTTCGACCCGAAGAAGACCTTCGCCGTCGAGCCGGCGGTGCTCAAGCGCGCCCGTGAGGTCGTCAAGCGCGGCAAGCTCGCCCACCGCGAGTGGGACAAGTCCTACAACGCGTGGCGCAAGGCCAACCCCGACCGCGCCGAGCTGCTCGACCGCGTCGTGGCCGGCAAGGCGCCCCAGGGCCTCGCCAAGGCTCTCCCGACGTTCCCCGCCGACGCCAAGGGCATCGCGACCCGCGCGGCCTCCGGCAAGGTCCTCGGCGCCCTCGCCGACGTCATGCCGGAGCTGTGGGGTGGCTCCGCCGACCTCGCCGAGTCCAACAACACGACGATGGAGGGCCAGCCGTCCTTCGTCCCGAGCGGCAAGCAGACCCGCGAGTGGAAGGGTGGCCCCTACGGTCGCACGCTCCACTTCGGCATCCGCGAGAACGGCATGGGCATGATCCTCAACGGGATCGCGCTCGAAGGCCTGACCCGTCCGTACGGCGGCACGTTCCTCGTCTTCTCCGACTACATGCGTCCGGCCGTCCGCCTGGCCTCGATCCAGCAGGTGCCCGTCACCTACGTCTGGACCCACGACTCGATCGGCCTCGGCGAGGACGGTCCGACGCACCAGCCGATCGAGCACCTCGCCGCGCTGCGCGCCATACCGGGCCTCGACGTCGTCCGCCCCGCCGACGCCAACGAGACGGCGGCAGCGTGGGGCCAGATCCTCAGCCGCACCGACGGGCCCGCGGCCCTCTGCCTGACGCGCCAGCCCGTCCCGACGTGGGACCGCTCCGTCTACGGCAAGGTCAGCGGCGTCGCCAAGGGCGCCTACGTCCTCGTCGAGGAGTCCCGCGCCGGTGAGCCCGACGTCGTCATCGTCGCCACCGGCTCCGAGGTCCAGCTCGCCGTCGAGGCCGCCGAGAGGCTCGAGAAGACGAAGATCGCGACCCGCGTCGTGTCGATGCCGTGCCGGGAGTGGTTCGAGAAGCAGACCCGCTCCTACCAGGACAAGGTGCTGCCCCCTGCAGTCCGCGCCCGGGTCAGCGTCGAGGCGGGTGTCTCGATGGGCTGGCACGACATCGTCGGCGACGCCGGCCGTGTCGTGAGCGTCGAGCACTTCGGCGCATCGGCCGACTACCAGACGCTCTACCGCGAGTTCGGCCTCACGACGGAGGCCGTCGTCAAGGCCGCCAAGGACTCTCTCAAGGCCGCCAGGGCCGCCGCGACGAAGGCCCCCGGCGTGACCGAGACCAACCCGGCCCGCGCAGCCCAGAGTGCCGCCACCGACGTCATGGGCGCCGAACTCGCCGTCCCGGCCGCGAAGAAGGCCGCCGCATCCGCAACGAGCAAGGGGAAGTGAGCATGACCAACCCGAACACCAAGGCCCTGTCCGACGCCGGAGTCTCCATCTGGCTCGACGACCTCTCCCGCGACCTCATCGAGACCGGCAAGATCTCCGAGCTCATCGAGGAGCGCAACGTCGTCGGTCTCACGTCCAACCCGTCGATCTTCCAGGCGGCCCTGTCGAAGGGCGACCGCTACAACGACGACCTCGCCGCTCTGACGAAGGCCGGCAAGGACGTCCAGGAGGTCGTCTTCGAGCTGACCACCGCAGACGTGCGCGAGGCGTGCGACCTGTTCCTCCCCCTCTACGAGTCGACGAGCGGCGTCGACGGCCGCGCCTCGATCGAGGTCGACCCGCATCTCGCCCACGAGACCGACAAGACGGTCGAGCAGGCCAAGCAGCTGTACGCCGCAGTGGACCGCCCGAACGTCCTCATCAAGATCCCCGCCACCAAGGCCGGCCTGCCGGCCATCACGGCGACCATCGCCGAGGGCATCAGCGTCAACGTGACCCTGATCTTCTCGCTCGAGCGCTACCGCGCCGTCATGAACGCCTACCTCGAGGGCCTCGAGAAGGCGCACGCCAACGGCCACGACCTGTCGACCATCCACTCCGTGGCCTCGTTCTTCGTCTCGCGCGTCGACACCGAGATCGACAAGCGCCTCGCCGCCATCGGCAGCGACGAGGCCTCGGCCCTGCGCGGCAAGGCCGGGATCGCCAACGCGCGCCTCGCCTACCAGGCGTTCGAGGAGGTGTTCTCGACGCCGCGCTGGACGAGCCTCGCCGACGAGGGCGCCAACAAGCAGCGGCCGCTGTGGGCGTCCACGGGAGTCAAGGACCCGGCATACCCCGACACGATGTACGTGACCGATCTCGTCGCGCCCGGCGTCGTCAACACGATGCCGGAGAAGACCCTCGAGGCCACGGCCGACCACGGCACTATCACCGGCGACACCATCACCGGTGGGTACGCCGAGGCGAGCCAGGTGCTCGATGACCTCGAGGGTGTCGGCGTCTCCTACAACGAGGTGGTCGACCTCCTCGAGGTCGAGGGTGTCGACAAGTTCGAGAAGGCGTGGAGTGAGCTCCTCGACGGCGTCACCGTGGAGATGGAGAAGGTGACGGCATGAGCTCGCTGTCCGTCAGCGCATCAGGCGCTGCGGCGGACGCGATCGGTCGGCACGTGCCGGCCCTCGTCGACGACTCCGTCGCCAGCCGGCTCTTCGCCCAGGACGCCACGCTGTGGGGTCCGGACGCCGAGGCCGAGTCGCGGATCCGCCTGTCCTGGGTGGGTCTTCCCCGCTCCTCGCGGCCGCTCGTCGGTGAGATCGCCGCGTTGCGCGAGTCGCTGGCCGCAGAGGGGCTGACCCACGTCGTGCTGTGCGGCATGGGAGGGTCGTCGCTCGCGCCGGAGGTCATCTGCGCGACGGCCGGCAAGCCGCTCGTGGTGCTCGACTCGTCCGACCCCGACTACGTGCGCACCGCCCTTGCGGACGACCTCGAGCACTCCGTCGTCGTCGTGTCGAGCAAGTCGGGCTCCACCGTCGAGACCGACTCGCAGCGCCGGGCCTACGAGCAGGCGTTCACCGACGCCGGCATCGACCCGGCCACGCGCATCGTCATCGTCACCGACCCGGGCAGCCCGCTCGACAAGGAGTCCCGCGACAAGGGCTACCGCGTCATCAACGCCGACCCCAACGTCGGCGGGCGCTACTCCGCGCTCACGGCGTTCGGCCTGGTGCCGTGCGGTCTCGCCGGCGTCGACGTCGACGCGCTCCTCGACGAGGCGGAGTCGGTCGCCGACGTGCTGGCCGCCGACGACGACGCCAACCCCGGCCTGCGCCTCGGCGCGGCCATGGGCGGCACCGACCCGCTGCGTGACAAGCTCGTCATCGTCGACAACGGCTCCGGCATCGTCGGGTTCGCCGACTGGGCCGAGCAGCTCATCGCCGAGTCCACGGGCAAGAACGGCACCGGCGTGCTTCCCGTCGTCGTCGGGGGCGACGACGACCCGGAGGTGAAGTGGCCTGCTGCCGACGTCACGGTGGCGCGCCTCGTCGCAGCCGACTCCGACGGCGACGCCCCCGCCACCGACGCGGCCTCAGAGGTACGCGTCGGCGGCGCCCTCGGTGCGCAGCTGCTGCTGTGGGAGGTGGCGACCGCCGTGGCCGGCCGACTGCTCGGCATCAGCCCGTTCGACCAGCCCGACGTCGAGAGCGCCAAGAAGGCCGCGCGTGAGCTGCTCGACCAGGGCACCGCCTCCGCGGCGGCCCCGGCCGCCACCGACGGAGCGGTCGAGATCCGTGCGCTGGGTGGCACCGGCGCCTGGCTCGGCGATGCCCGCACCGTGCCTGAGGCACTGGACGCGCTCTTCGCGCAGCTCGACCCGGACCGCGGCTACGTCGCCGTCATGGCCTACCTCGACCGGCTGGCCGACGCCGACCTCGCCGAGTGCCGCGTGCCGCTGGCCCTGCGCACCGAGCGTCCGGTGACTTTCGGGTGGGGACCGCGCTTCCTCCACTCGACCGGGCAGTTCCACAAGGGCGGGCCGTCGCTCGGCGTCTACCTCCAGGTGACCGCCACGCCCAAGGAGGACCTCGCCATCCCTGGGCGCGAGTTCACGTTCGGCGACTTCATCGCCTCGCAGGCCGGTGGCGACGCGGCCGTGCTCGCGGACCACGGCCGTCCAGTGCTCCAGCTGCACCTCACCGACCACGACGCGGGCCTCGTGCAGCTGCGGAAGGCTCTCGCGGCAGGAGGTCCTGGATGAGTCCGGCGCGAATCGCCCACGGACACAATCCGCTTCGCACCGCCGAGGACAAGCGCCTCCCCCGCATCGCCGGGCCCTGCGGCCTGGTGCTCTTCGGCGTGACGGGCGACCTGGCCCGCAAGAAGCTCATGCCTGCCATCTACGACCTCGCCAACCGCGGGCTCCTGCCGCCGGGCTTCTCGCTCGTCGGCTTCGCCCGCCGCGACTGGGCCGCGCAGGACTTCGGTCAGGTCGTCCACGACGCCGTGAAGCAGCACGCCCGCACGCCCTTCAGCGAGGACGTCTGGCGCAACCTCTCCGAGGGCTTCCGGTTCGTGCCCGGCACCTTCGACGACCCGGCGGCGTTCGACCTGCTCGCCAAGACGGTCGACGAGCTCGACGAGGACCGCGGCACCGGCGGCAACCACGCCTTCTACCTGTCGATCCCGCCCGGCTTCTTCGCCACCGTGTGCGAGCAGCTCGAGCGCTGCGGGCTGACTCGCGCCGAGGGCGACAGCTGGCGCCGCGTGATCATCGAGAAGCCCTTCGGGCACGACCTGAAGAGCGCCCAGGAGCTCAACCACATCGTGGCGAGCGTCTTCCCGCCCGACTCGGTGTTCCGCATCGACCACTACCTCGGCAAGGAGACGGTCCAGAACCTCCTCGCCCTCCGCTTCGCGAACCAGTTCTTCGAGCCGGTCTGGAACGCCAACTACGTCGACCACGTGCAGATCACCATGGCCGAGGACATCGGCATCGCCGGGCGCGCGGGCTACTACGACGGCATCGGCGCCGCGCGCGACGTCATCCAGAACCACCTGCTCCAGCTGCTCGCCCTGACGGCCATGGAGGAGCCGGTCTCCTTCGACGCCAAGGACCTTCGCGCGGAGAAGGAGAAGGTGCTCTCGGCGGTGCGCCTGCCGGACAACCTCGACAAGGGTGCGGCCCGCGGGCAGTACGCCACCGGCTGGCAGGGTGCCGAGGAGGTCGTCGGCTACCTGCAGGAGGAGGGCGTCAACCCCTCGTCGACCACCGAGACGTTCGCCGCCGTCACCCTCGAGGTCGACACGCGGCGCTGGGCCGGGGTCCCGTTCTACCTGCGCACCGGCAAGCGGCTCGGCAAGCGTGTGACCGAGATCGCGGTCGTCTTCAAGCGGGCACCGCACCTGCCCTTCGAGCACACCGCGACCGAGGAGCTGGGTCAGAACGCCATCGTCATCCGGGTGCAGCCCGACGAGGGCGTGACCATCCGCTTCGGCTCCAAGGTGCCGGGCGCGCAGATGGAGGTGCGCGACGTGACGATGGACTTCGGCTACGGCTCGTCGTTCACCGAGGCCTCGCCCGAGGCGTACGAGCGGCTCATCCTCGACGTGCTGCTCGGCGACCCGCCCCTCTTCCCGCGGCACGAGGAGGTCGAGTCGTCCTGGCGGATCCTGGACCCGCTCATGAGGCACTGGGCCAAGTCGGGCAAGCCGGAGCAGTACCCCGCGGGCACATGGGGACCGCCGTCGGCCGACCACATGCTCGAGCGCGACGGACGCACGTGGAGGATGCCGTGATCCGCGACCTGACCGACACGACGACCACCGGCATCAGCAAGACGCTCGTCCGGCTGCGCAACGAGGTCGGGGCGATGGCCCTCGGCCGCGTGCTGACGCTGGTCGTCGTCGTCGACGACACCGATGCGGGCGACGCCATCGACGTCGCCAACCAGGCGAGTCGCCAGCACCCCTGCCGCATCATCGTCGTCATCGCCGGTGACCGGCGCGGCAAGAACCGCCTCGACGCCCAGATCCGGCTCGGCGGCGACGCGGGAGCGAGCGAGATCGTCGTGCTGCGGCTCTACGGTGCGCTCGCCAACCACGGTCCGAGTGTCGTGGTACCGCTCCTGCTGCCCGACTCCCCCATCGTCGCGTGGTGGCCCGGCGAGGCCCCGGCCGACGTCGGCAGGGACCCCATCGGGGCCATGGCGCAGCGCCGCATCACCGACGCCGCGGAGCACCGCAGCCCGCGGCTGATGCTCAAGAAGCGCGCGGCGACCTACCGGCCGGGAGACACCGACCTGGCGTGGACGCGCCTGACGCGCTGGCGCGGCCTGCTCGCGGCGGCGCTCGACCAGCCGCCCTACGAGCCGATCACGGGAGCCGTGGTCAGCGGCGCGCCCGACTCTCCGTCGTCCGACCTGCTCGCGGCCTGGCTCCACCGCCGGCTCAAGGTGCCCGTGCACCGGGTGTCGACGCCGCGTGGCTCCGGCATCAGCGCGGTGCGCCTCGAGCGCAAGAGCGGGCCCATCGACCTCGTGCGCCCCGGCGACACGGTCGCCACCCTCTCGCAGAACGGTCAGCCCGACCGTCGGATCAGCCTGCCCCGGCGCGAGCTGCCCGAGTGCCTGGCCGACGAGCTGCGCCGCCTCGACCCCGACGAGACCTACGAGGAAGCCCTCCTGCACGGGCTCGATGCGCTCCAGCCGGTGCGGCTCACGGCGGCCGCCGCGGCCCGCGCCGGCAAGGCTCCCGACCCCGCCGAGTCCCGCCGCCTCGCCGCACGCCTGAGCCGTGACGAGTCCGCACAGGAGGCGAGCGCGATGATCACGGCGCCACCGGCCCCCGAGCACGCAGAGACCGCCCAGGTCCACGCCGCGACGGTGCGCAAGCTCGCAGGCAAGCGCACGTCGCGCGAGAAGCAGACGGCCAAACGCCGTTCCAAGGTCTCGGCCGCCGGCGCGTCCGCCGACACCGGCATGCCGACCACGACGGCGACCAAGAAGGCGACGACCAAGAAGGCGACCACCAAGAAGGCGACGGCGAAGAAGACCGCCGCGAAGAAGACCGCGGCGAAGAAGACCGCGGGGACGAGGAAGGCCTCCGCCCGGAAGGCCACGACGTGACGACCAGGATGATCGCCGAGCCCCGCGTCGTCGTCCACCCGGACAAGTCGGCCCTGGCGGATGCCGCGGCGGCTCGTCTCGTCACGGCGCTCGTCGACGCACAGTCGCGCGCGACCGAGGCGCAGGTCGCCCTCACCGGCGGCTCGATGGGCTCGGCGATCATCGCGTCCGTGACCGAGGTTCCGGGACGCTCCGCGGTCGACTGGACCCGCGTCCGCGTCTGGTGGGGCGACGAGCGCTACCTGCCTGCCGGCGACCCCGACCGCAACGACACCCAGAACGACGACGCCGGGCTCAGGGCTCTCGGGCTCGACCCGGCAAAGGTGCACCGGGTCGCCGGACCCGACGTGTCAGAGAGCGCCGAGGCCAGCGCCGAGGCGTACGCCCTCACCGTCCGCGAGCACGGGCAGGGCGCGTTCGACGTCGTGCTGCTCGGCGTCGGCCCCGACGGTCACGTCGCATCCCTGTTCCCCCACCACCCTGCGCAGCGCACGACGGACGCCGTGGCCATGGCCGTGCACGACTCCCCGAAGCCGCCGCCGGACCGGGTGAGCCTGACCTTCGAGTGCCTCGAGCGCTCGCGCGAGGTGTGGTTCCTCGTCGCCGGGGCCGACAAGGCCGACGCCGTGGCGGCCGCACTCGCGCCGGGGGCCGACCGGTGGGACGTGCCGGCCACCGGGGTGCGCGGCAGCGAGGCGACGCTCTGGCTGGTCGACGCCGACGCGGCATCCGGCCTCGGCTGACCGCTGCACCCACGCTCGGTACGCGGAAGGGCCCGGGAGATGATCTCCCGGGCCCTCTCGGCGTTGTCGGTGGTGACCTGTCAGGTCACTGGATGAGGCCGCGCTCGCGCAAGGTGCTCAGGGCCTCGTCGAGGATCGCGGCGCCGTCGGCGTCGCTGCGACGCTCCTTCACGTAGGCGAGGTGCGTCTTGTACGGCTCCACCTTCGGTGGAGCGGGCGGGTTGTCCTTGTCCTGACCGGCCGGGAAGCCGCAGCGCGGGCAGTCCCAGGTCTCGGGCAGGACCATGCCGGGCTCCTCGGCGAAGCTCGGACGCGTCTCGTGCCCGTTGGAGCACCAGTAGGAGATGTGGACGCGGGGCGCGGCGTCGCCGCGCTCGGCCTCGCCCATCGGGCCGGCGCCGACCCGGCTTCCGCGAATGGCGTTACCGCTGGCCATGTCGTTCCTCTCAGCTCGCGAAGCGGGCCAGCAGGCCCAGACCGATGATGGATGCCGCCCAGACCGCGGCCACGGCCACGGTGAAGCGGTCGAGGTTGCGCTCGGCGACGGACGAGCCACCGAGGGAGGTCGACATGCCCCCGCCGAACATGTCGGACAGGCCGCCACCCTTGCCCTTGTGCAGCAGGATGAACAGGGTCAGGACCATGCTGGACAGCACCAGCAGGACCTGCAGCACGATGCGAACCGCATCCACGTGGTCACTCCAAATCGTCGGGATCTCGGGGCCTCGGGCCGGTCGGCCGCTTCCCCCGCGGGGTTCCGGTGTGTTCCGGGGCTCGGGCAAGGATACCTGCCCGAGGCCCCATCGGCCGAACGCCCCGGTGGGGGCACGCCCGGCCGATGGGCCGTGCTCGGGTGCGTACGCGAGTACGGTCAGGCCGTCGTCAGGTGCTCGCGGAAGCGACAGATCGACGCGAACTCGGCCGGGTCGATCGACGCGCCACCGACGAGGGCGCCGTCGACGTCCTCCTGGGCCATGATCGCGGCCACGTTGCCGGCCTTGACGCTCCCGCCGTAGAGCACGCGAACGCCGTCGGCGACGTCGCCGCTGTACAGCTCGGCGAGGAGCGTCCGGATGGCCGCGCAGACCTCCTGCGCGTCGTCGGGCGTCGCGACCTCTCCGGTGCCGATGGCCCAGATGGGCTCGTACGCGATGACGATCGAGGCCGCCTGCTCCTTCGTGACGCCGTCGAGGTCGGCTCGAAGCTGCTCGACGACGTGCTCGACCTGACGGCCCTGCCTGCGCACGTCGAGCGCCTCGCCGCAGCAGAGGATCGGCGTCAGGCCGTGGGCGTACGCCGCCTTGACCTTGGCGTTGACGATCTCGTCGGTCTCGCCGTGGCCCTCGCGACGCTCGCTGTGGCCGATCGTCACGTAGGTGCAGCCGAGCTTGGCGAGGAACGCACCGGAGATGTCTCCGGTGTAGGCACCCGACGTGTGCGGCGAGAGGTCCTGCGCGCCGTACTTCAGGTCGAGCTTGTCGCCCTCGACGAGCGTCTGCACCGAGCGGAGGTCGGTGAACGGCGGCAGCACGGCGACCTCGACGGCCGTGTGGTCGTGCTTCGCGTCCTTCAGGGTCCAGTCGAGCTTCTGCACGAGGTGCGTCGCCTGGAGGTGGTCGAGGTTCATCTTCCAGTTGCCGGCCATGAGCGGGATGCGCCCCGCCGGCTTCGTGTCCTTCGCCATCAGGCGTCGCCCTCCTCGAGAACGGTCAGTCCGGGCAGCTCCTTGCCCTCGAGGTACTCGAGGCTGGCGCCGCCACCGGTGGAGATGTGGCCGAAGTCGGAGTCCTCGAAGCCGAGCTGCCGCACGGCAGCCGCGGAGTCGCCGCCGCCGACGACCGTCAGGGCGCCGCCCTTCGTGATGTCGACGAGGGCCTGCGCCAGGGCCTTCGTACCTGCGGCGTAGGGCTCCATCTCGAACGCGCCCATGGGGCCGTTCCAGAAGACGGTTCGGCAGTCGGCGAGCTTCTCGCCGAACAGACGGCTCGACTCGGGCCCGATGTCGAGACCCATCCGGTCGGCCGGGATGGCGTCGGCTGCGACGACGTCGTGCTGGGCGTCGGCGCTGAAGGCGTCGGCTGCCACGACGTCGACGGGCAGGACGATCTCGACGCCCTCCTTCTCGGCGCGGTCGAGGTAGCCCCTGACCGTGTCGACCTGGTCGGCCTCGAGCAGGCTCTTGCCGACCTCGTGACCCTGGGCCGCGAGGAACGTGAAGACCATGCCGCCGCCGATGAGGAGGCGGTCGGCCGTGCCGAGGAGGTTGCCGATGACGCCGAGCTTGTCGGACACCTTCGCGCCCCCGAGCACGACGGCATACGGCCGCTCGGGGTCCTTCGTCAGGCGGCGCAGGACGTCGACCTCGGTCTGCACCAGGCCACCCGTGGCGTGCGGCAGCAGCCGGGCGACGTCGTAGACGGAGGCCTGCTTGCGGTGCACGACACCGAAGCCGTCCGAGACGAAGACGTCTGCGAGAGAAGCGAGCTCGCCAGCGAACTCGGCGCGGTCCTCGTCGGTCTTGGCGGTCTCGCCCTCGTTGAAGCGGAGGTTCTCGAGGAGCAGGACCTGGCCGTCCTCGAGAGCCGCGGCCTTGGCCTTGGCGTCGTCGCCGACGGTGTCCTCGGCGAAGACGACGTCGGAGCCGAGCACCTCGCCGAGGCGCTTCGCGACGGGTGCGAGGGAGTACTTGGCCTCGGGGGACCCCTTGGGCCGGCCGAGGTGGGCGCACACGATGACGCGGGCGCCGGCGTCGGCGAGGCCCTGGATCGTCGGGGCGGAGGCGCGGATGCGGCCGTCGTCGGTGATCGTCGAGCCGTCGAGCGGCACGTTGAGGTCGGACCGGACGAGGACGCGCTTGCCGCGCAGGTCCCCGAGGTCGCTGGTGGTCTTCACGCGGTATGCCTCTTCAGTGGTTGGGATGTCAGCCGGGCATGGAGACGGCCACCGCCCCGGGCGTCGATGACAGCCGAGGGCGGTGGCCGGGTGGCTCAGAGGGACTTGCCGACGAGCTCGACGAGGTCGACGAGGCGGTTGGAGTAGCCCCACTCGTTGTCGTACCAGCCGACGACCTTGACCTGGTTGCCGATGACCTTCGTGAGGCCGGCGTCGAAGATGCACGACGCGGGGTCGGTCTCGATGTCCTTCGAGACGATGGCGTCCTCGGTGTACACCAGCACACCCTTGAGGGGGCCCTCGGCGGCGGCCTTGACCGCGGCGTTGACCTCCTCGACCGTCGTCTCGCGGCCGGCCTCGAACGTGAGGTCGGTGGCCGAGCCGGTCGGGACCGGCACGCGCAGCGCGAAGCCGTCGAGCTTGCCCTTGAGCTCGGGCAGGACGAGGCCGATGGCCTTCGCTGCACCGGTCGAGGTCGGCACGATGTTGAGGGCGGCGGCCCGGGCGCGACGAAGGTCCTTGTGCGGGGCGTCCTGGAGGTTCTGGTCCTGGGTGTACGCGTGGATCGTCGTCATGAGGCCCTTGACGATGCCGAACTCCTCGTGGAGCACCTTGGCCATCGGGCCGAGGCAGTTCGTCGTGCACGAGGCGTTCGAGATGATCGTGTGCGCGCCGGCGTCGTACTGGTCGTCGTTGACGCCCATGACGATCGTGATGTCCTCGTTGGACGCGGGCGCCGAGATGATGACCTTCTTGGCGCCGCCGTCGACGTGGGCCTTGGCCTTCGTCGCGTCGGTGAAGAAGCCCGTGGACTCGACGACGATGTCGGCGCCGACGCCGGCCCAGTCGATCTTGGACGGGTCGCGCTCCTCGAACACGCGGATCGCCTTGCCGTCCACGGTGATCGACGTCTCGTCGTACGTCACCTGGCCGGGGAAGCGACCCAGGATCGAGTCGTACTTGAGCAGGTGGGAGAGGGTCTTGTTGTCCATGAGGTCATTGGTGGCCACGACCTCGATGTCGGCTCCGGACGCCTGCACGGCGCGGAAGAAGTTGCGGCCGATGCGGCCAAAGCCGTTGATTCCAACGCGAACGGTCACTGCTGTACCTCTTCGGTGAGACTGTGTCGGACGATGTGTCAGACCTTGGTCGCGCCGTTGCGACCTGGATCACAGCCCACCCTAGTGCGTCGGTCCGGGCGGCGAAGCGGCAGTCTCAGGGCTTGGTGAGCATGCGCTCAGCCCGCCTCGCCACGTCGCAGGCGTGGCGGCGGACGGCTCCGTGTGGGTCCGGGACGGCAGTCGGCGTGCTCAGGTCTCGAGCATGTCGGGTGTGAGGTTCGCGTCGGTACCGGCCACGCCGAGCTCCTCCGCGCGCTTGTCGGCCATGGCGAGGAGCCGACGGATGCGACCCGCCACGGCGTCCTTCGTCATCGGTGGCTTGGCCAGCTGGCCGAGCTCCTCGAGGCTCGCCTGCTTGTGCTCGAGCCGGAGGTGGCCGGCCTCGCGCAGGTGGTCGGGGATCTCCTCGCCGAGCAGCTCCATGGCGCGCTCGACGCGGGCCCCGGCCGCGACCGCCGCGCGAGCGGAGCGGCGCAGGTTGGCGTCGTCGAAGTTGGCGAGACGGTTCGCCGTCGCGCGCACCTCCCGGCGCATGCGGCGCTCCTCCCAGGCGAGGACCGCGTCGTGCGCCCCGAGCCGCGTCAGCATGGCGCCGATGGCGTCGCCGTCACGGATGACGACCCGGTCGACGCCTCGGACCTCGCGTGCCTTCGCCTGGATGCCGAGACGACGCGCCGCACCGACGAGGGCGAGGGCCGCCTCGGGTCCGGGGCAGGTGACCTCGAGAGCCGAGGAGCGGCCCGGCTCGGTCAGCGAGCCGTGGGCGAGGAAGGCTCCGCGCCACGCCGCCTCGGAGTCGCACGTCGCGGCACTGACCACCTTGGGGGGCAGGCCACGCACAGGCCGGCCGCGGGTGTCGATGAGTCCCGTCTGCCGCGCGAGGGTCGCGCCGTCCTCGACGACGCGGACGACGTAGCGCGAGCCGCGGCGCAGGCCGCCGGCCGCGAGGACGAGCACGTCGCTCTTGTGGCCGTAGACCTCGGCGATGTTGCGGCGCAGGCGTCGCGCGGCGTTGGCCGTGTCGAGCTCGGCCTCGACGACGATCTGGCCGCCGATGATGTGCAGGCCACCGGCGAAGCGGAGCATCGTCGAGACCTCGGCCTTGCGACAGCAGGGTTTGGTCACCTCGAGGCGTGAGAGCTCGTCCTTCACCTTCGCTGTCATGGCCATGGGCGACATCCTGCCATCCTGATCAAGCACCCTCGCGCCGGAGGCCGTCGACGCCATCAGGAGACGACGTCGCGCAGGGCTGCAGCAAGCCGGAGGGGGTCGTGCACTCCCGGGGCTCCCCTCGCCGCCACCGGCGCGACGACGAGCTCGGCGCCCAGGTCGGCGGCGGCCGCCCGCAGGGACGCGCCGTCGGGGACGACGCTCGGGTCGGCGAGCACGACGTCGAGCCGCAGGTCGGGAGCGTTGGCCGCGAACGAGGCGAGGTGGTCCTCGGCCCGGAAGTCACGCGTCTCGCCCTTGTTCACCTCGAGGTTGAGGTTGAGCAGACGCTTGGCAGGAGTTGCCACGAGCGCGTCGGCGAGGCCGGGGACGAGCAGGTGCGGCATGACCGAGGTGAACCACGAGCCGGGCCCGAGCATCACCCAGTCCGCGTCGGCGACGGCCGCCATCGCCTCGTGGCAGGGTTCGGGACAGGTGGGCAGGATGCCGATCGAGGACACGACGCCTGGCGACGACGCGACGCGGTGCTGGCCGCGTACCTCGACGGTCTCGTCGGGGCGCTGTGGGTCATGGCCCCGGATCTCCGCGACGATCTCGAGCGGCACGGCGGCCATCGGCAGCACGCGGCCACGGGCCCCCAGGAGCCGGCCCACCAGGTCGAGCCCCTCGACGGTGTCGCCGAGCAGCTCCCAGATCGAGACGATCATCAGGTTGCCGAGCGCGTGGCCCCTCAGCTCGCCGGTGCCGGCGAAGCGGTGCTGGAGCACGTCACGCCAGGTGTGGCCCCAGTCGCTGTCGTCGCAGAGAGCCGACAGGGCCATCCGCAGGTCGCCCGGTGGCAGGACGTCGAAGTCCTCGCGCAGCCGCCCGCTCGAGCCGCCGTCGTCGGCGACCGTGACGACAGCGGTGACGTTGTCGGTGAGCAGCCGGAGAGCGGTCAGTGCCGCGGCCAAGCCGTGGCCGCCGCCGAGCGCGACGATGCGGCGGTGATGCGGTGGGGCGAGGGGCCCGGGGGGAGGGGTCACGACAGGGGCTCCGGTCACTCCCGCCCCAGGTCGCGGTGCACGACGAAGGTGTCGACTCCGTGACGACCGCCGAGCCGGGCACTGAGCGCCTCGGCGGTGGCGACCGAGCGGTGCTTGCCACCCGTGCACCCGACGGCGACGGTCACGTAGCGGCGCCCCTCGCGCACGTAGCCGCCGATCATCGTGTCGAGCAGCTCGGAGGCACGGTCGAGGAACTCGTCGGCGCCCGGCTGCTTCATGACGAACTCGGCGACGGGCTTGTCTCGTCCCGTCAGCCCGCGCAGCTCCGGCACCCAGAACGGGTTGGGCAGGAAGCGCATGTCGAAGACGACGTCGGCGTCGAGCGGCAGGCCGTACTTGAAGCCGAACGACATGACGGCGATGCGCAGCTGCACGCCACGGTCACCGGCGAAGAGCGAGGACAGCTTGGCGCTCAGCTGGTGGACGTTGAGGCCTGAGCTGTCGATGACGACATCGGCCGACGAGCGCAGGTCGAGCAGCAGCTCACGCTCGCGCTGGATGCCGTCGAGCAACCGTCCCTCGCCCTGGAGCGGGTGTGGGCGCCGGACGCTCTCAAAACGCCGCACGAGCGCCTCGTCGGTGGCGTCGAGGAACAGCAGGCTCGGTCGCTCCCCGCGCTCTCGCGCGGCAGCGATGGCGTCCTCGAGCTGGGCGAACCAGCCGCGCGACCTGACGTCGACGACGACCGCCACCTGCTGGAGGTGCGACTCGGGGTGCCGTGCGCGCGCCTCGTCACGCAGCTCGGCGAGGTGCGTCAGCAGCTGCGGCGGCAGGTTGTCGACGACGAGCCAGCCGAGGTCCTCGAGGACGTTGGCGGTCGTGCTGCGGCCGGCACCGCTCATCCCGGTGACGATGACGATCGGCGCGTCGGCCAAGCGGGTCTGCTGTGTGCGGCCGGTGTCGGCGGTCATTCGAGCACTTCTCCCGTCGTGAGGTTCACGGCTGGCTGCTGCGGGGCTCCCTCAGCCAAGTGGTTGACGACCGCCGAGGCAAGCGACCGGCCGAAGCCGGGTACGGCCATGATGTCCGTCACGTCCGCAGCCCGAAGGCGTTTCACCGAACCGAAGTGCCGCAGCAGCGCCTTCTGACGGCTCGCCCCGAGGCCGGGTATGCCGTCCAGCTGGGATGTCGTCATCGCCTTCGAACGGCGCTGGCGGTGGAACGTGATGGCGAAGCGGTGCGCCTCGTCGCGGAGGCGCTGGAGCAGGTAGAGGCCCTCGCTGGTGCGAGGCAGGATCACCGGGTGGTCGTCGCGCGGGAGCCAGACCTCCTCGAGGCGCTTGGCGAGCCCGACGAGTGCGACCTCCTCGATGCCGAGCTCGTCGAGGACGGCCTGCGCGGCGTTGACCTGCGGCAGACCGCCGTCGACGACGACGAGGCTGGGCGGGTAGGCGAAGCGGCGGGGCCGGCCGGTCTCCGGGTCGATCGGCCCCGACGACGACGGACCCTCGTCCTCGTCGATCGCGCCACCCGAGACCCGGGTGCCTGCCACACCGGTGTCTGCGGCGCGGCCGCCCGTCGTGTCGGCCTCGGCGTCGGACGCGCCGACGACACCGGTCGACAGGTCGAGGTCACCCACGCCCTCGGCCTCCTCGAGGTAGCGGCGGAACCGGCGCGTCAGCACCTCACGCATCGCCGCGGTGTCGTCGACCGTGGCCGGGAGCTCGCCGCGTCCGTTGCGGCTGGGGCCGGCGTCGTCGGTGGAGGCGGCGCCGCGCACGATGAACCGGCGGTACTCGCTCTTGCGCGCGAGGCCGTCCTCGAAGACGACCATCGACGCGACGACGTTGGTGCCCTGCACGTGGCTCACGTCGTAGCACTCGATGCGCAGCGGGGCGTCGTCGAGGCCGAGGTAGTCCTGCAGCTCCTGGAGGGCCCGGCTGCGCAGTGTCAGGTCGCCCGCGCGGGCGACCTTGTGCCGGGCGAGGGACTGTTCGGCGTTGCGTCGCACGGTCTCCATCAGGGTCCGCTTGTCGCCGCGCTGGGGCACCCGCACGCTGACCGCCGACCCGCGCACCGACGTGAGCCACTCGGTGACGGCCTCGAGGTCGGTCGGGACCGTCGGGACGAGGACCTCGCGCGGCACCGCATCGCGGTCGGCGTCGCCGTAGACCTGCTGGAGGAGGTGCTCGACGAGCGAGGGCAGATCCTCGCTCTCCTTCTCGACGACCCAGCCGCGCTGTCCGCGGATGCGGCCACCCCGGACGTGGAAGACCTGGACGGCGGCCTCGAGGTCGTCGTCGGCGAGGGCGAAGACGTCGGCGTCGGTGCCGTCGCCGAGGACGACGGCCTGCTTCTCGAGAGCCTTCGTCAGGGCGCCGATGTCGTCGCGGAGCCGGGCCGCCTGCTCGAAGTCCAGCTCCGCCGCGGCCTCCTTCATCCGGGTCTCGAGCCGCTTGGCGAAGCGGGTGGTGTTGCCGGCCATGAAGTCGCAGAAGTCCTCGGCGATGGCGCGGTGCTCGTCGGCGGTGACCCGGCCGACGCACGGCGCGGCGCACTTGTCGATGTAGCCCAGCAGACACGGGCGGCCGCTCGAGGCAGCACGCTTGAAGACACCGGAGGAACACGTGCGCAGCGGGAAGACGCGCAGCAGCAGGTCGAGGGTCTCGCGGATCGCCCATGCGTGGCCGTAGGGACCGAAGTAGCGGGTGCCCTTGCGCTTCGCGCCGCGCATCACCTGGGCCCGGGGAAACTCCTCGCCCATCGTCACGGCGAGGAACGGGTACGACTTGTCGTCGCGGTACTTGACGTTGAAACGCGGGTCGAACTCCTTGATCCAGGAGTACTCGAGCTGGAGCGCCTCGACCTCGGTGCGCACGACCGTCCACTCGACGGAGGCGGCCGTCGTGACCATCGTCGCCGTGCGCGGGTGCAACGCCGTGATGTCCTGGAAGTACGAGGACAGCCGAGGACGCAGGGACTTGGCCTTGCCGACGTAGATGACGCGGCCGTGGGAGTCGCGGAACCGGTAGACGCCCGGGTCGGTGGGGATCTCCCCCGGCTTCGGTCGGTAGGTCGTCGGGTCCGCCACGGTTCCACCCTATGTCGGGCCACCGACGCCCCGGCACAGCCTCCGGGGCTGCGACCTCAGCTGACCGTGAAGGTGTCTCCGGTGACGGTGACCGTCTTCGCCGTCAGTCCCTGCTCGGCCGGTCCGGACACCCGGGCGCCGGTCGTGAGGTCGAAGTGGCTGCCGTGCGACGGGCACACGAGCTGGCCGTCCTCGACCCTCCTGACGGGGTTCTGCTGGTGCGGGCACGTCATGTCGAAGGCCTTGAGGACGCCGGCCTCCGGCTGCGTGACGATGGTGCTCGTGTCGGGGTAGAACGCGGCTCCGCCGACCGGAACCTCCGAGACCGGGGTGCCGCCGGCCGCGGCACTCGACGTGGCCGCGCTGGTCGAGGTGGCTCCGGCCGAGCCCGTCGCTGCCGACGAGGAACCGCCGGTGCTGGAGGACGGAGCGACACTCGGGACCGGCGGGCTGCTGCACGCGGCGAGGGCGCCCGCGCAGAGCGCGAAGCCACCGGCCCGCAGGATCGAGCGACGGTCGGCGACGAAGCCGGCCCGACCGGTGAGGCGCTCGATGGACGCGTCGCAGGTGCTGGTGTCGTCCGGCTCCGTGGTGCTGGACGGGGTGGGCTCGGTCATGCGTTCCTCTTCCGGGTCGTGGTGGAGGACCTCGTCTTGCTCACCGTCGTGCTCGACGTGGTCTTCTTCGCGGCGGCGGTGGTGGCACCCCCTCGTGCGCGACCGCTCGCCTTCGTGGACGTCACTGTGCGACCCGTCCCTGTGCTCGGCCCGTCAGATCGCTGTGAACCCGCGGTGCCCTGCTTCGTCGACCCGCCGCGCGTCGTGCTGCGCGCCGTCGTGCGGCTCGTCGTGCGGCTCGTCGTGCGGGCGGTGCGCTCGAGGATCGGCCGGAGGAAGCGGCCGGTGTGGCTCGCCTCGACGGCGGCGACGTCCTCGGGCGTCCCCTCGGCGATGACCGCACCACCGCCGGAGCCGCCCTCGGGTCCCAGGTCGATGATCCAGTCGGCGTTCTTGATGACATCGAGGTTGTGCTCGATGACGATGACGGTGTTGCCCTTGTCGACGAGCCCCTGGAGCACGTCGAGGAGCTTGCGGATGTCCTCGAAGTGCAGTCCGGTCGTCGGCTCGTCGAGGACGTAGATGGTGCGTCCGGTGGATCGCTTCTGCAGCTCGCTCGCGAGCTTGACGCGCTGCGCCTCACCACCGGAGAGGGTCGGCGCCGGCTGGCCGAGGCGCACGTAGCCCAGGCCGACGTCGTTGAGGGTCTTGAGGTGGCGCGAGATCGCGGGGACCGCCTCGAAGAAGGTCGCCGCCTCCTCGATCGGCATGTCGAGCACGTCGGCGATCGTCTTGCCCTTGAAGTGCACCTCCAGCGTCTCGCGGTTGTAGCGGGCACCGTGGCACACCTCGCACGGGACGTAGACGTCGGGCAGGAAGTTCATCTCGATCTTGATCGTGCCGTCTCCGGAGCAGGCGTCGCAGCGTCCGCCCTTGACGTTGAAGGAGAACCGGCCCGGCTGGTAGCCGCGGATCTTGGCCTCCGTCGTCTCGGCGAAGAGCTTGCGCATGTTGTCGAAGACGCCGGTGTAGGTGGCTGGGTTCGATCGGGGTGTGCGTCCGATCGGGCTCTGGTCGACATGCACGACCTTGTCGAGCTGGTCGAGGCCCGTGACGGTCTTGTGCCGGCCCGGGACGTGCCGCGCGCCGTTGAGCTTGTTGGCGAGGACGTTGTAGAGGATGTCGTTGACCAGTGTCGACTTGCCGGAGCCGGAGACGCCCGTGACGGCGACGAGGTTGCCCAGCGGGAAGCTCACGGAGACGTTCCGGAGGTTGTTCTCGCGCGCGCCGGTGACCGTGATCTGGCGGCCGTCGTGGCCGCGGCGCACGTCGGGTGTGGGGACCTCCCGGCGCCCCGAGAGGTACATGCCGGTCAGTGAGTCGGGGTGCTCGAGCAGGCCCTTGACCGGGCCGGAGTGCACGACGTGTCCGCCGTGCTCGCCGGCGCCGGGGCCGATGTCGACGACCCAGTCGGCGGTCGCGATGGTGTCCTCGTCGTGCTCGACGACGATGAGCGTGTTGCCGAGGTCGCGCAGGCGGGTCAGCGTCTCGATGAGTCGGTGGTTGTCTCGCTGGTGCAGCCCGATCGACGGCTCGTCGAGGACGTAGAGGACGCCCACGAGACCCGAGCCGATCTGGGTGGCGAGGCGGATGCGCTGCGCCTCCCCGCCCGACAGCGTGCCCGCGGGGCGGTCGAGCGACAGGTAGTCGAGGCCGACGTCGAGCAGGAAGCCGAGGCGCGCGTCGATCTCCTTGATGACGCGCTCGGCGATCTGCTGCTCGCGCGTCGTGAAGTCGACGGTGTCGAGGAAGCCGGCCGCCTCGCTGATGGCGAGCGCGCAGACCTCCGAGATGTTCTTGCCGCCGACCAGCACGGCGAGCGACTCGGGCTTGAGGCGGGCGCCCCGGCAGACGGGGCACGGGACCTCGCGCATGAAGCCCTCGTAGCGGTCACGGCTCCAGTCGGAGTCGGTCTCGGAGTGGCGCCGCTTGATGAAGGGCACGACGCCCTCGAAGCCCGTCGTGTAGGACCGGTCGCGGCCGTAGCGGTTCTTGTACCTGACGTGCACCTTGTAGTTCTCGCCGTGGAGCAGCGCCTCCTTGGCGCGCTCGGGAAGGGCCCGCCACGGCGCGTCCATCGGGAACTTCATGTCCTCGGCGAGCGCCGCCATGACGCGCTGGAAGTACTCCGCGGACCCGGAGCCCTGCGCCCACGGCTGGATCGCGCCCTCCGCGAGCGACAGGTCGTCGTCGGGCACGACGAGCTCGGGGTCGACCTCGAGCTCGGTGCCGATGCCGGTGCACGTCGGGCACGCACCGAACGGCGAGTTGAACGAGAAGGACCGCGGCTGGATCTCGTCCATCCCGAGCGGGTGGTTGTTGGGGCAGGCCATCTTCTCCGAGAACCGGCGCTCGCGGTCCTTGTCCTTGGCCTCACGGTCGACGAAGTCGATGATGACGACGCCGCCGGCGAGGCCGAGCGCGGTCTCGACCGAGTCGGTGAGGCGACGCTTGGAGCCGGCGTCGTCGCCCTTGGCGACGAGGCGGTCGACGACGACCTCGATGGTGTGCTTCTTCTGCTTCTCGAGGGCGGGTGGCTCCGTGAGGGAGACGACCTCGCCGTCGACACGAGCGCGCGAGAAGCCCTTGGTCTGCAGCTCGGCGAAGAGGTCGACGAACTCGCCCTTGCGGCCCTGCACGACCGGGGCGAGGACCTGGAAGCGGGTGCGGTCCTCGAGCGTGAGGAGCTGGTCGACGATCTGCTGGGGCGACTGTCGCGTCACCGGCTCGCCGCAGACCGGGCAGTGCGGCCTGCCGGCCCGCGCGAAGAGCAGTCGGAGGTAGTCGTAGACCTCGGTGATGGTGCCGACGGTCGAGCGTGGGTTGCGGTTGGTGGACTTCTGGTCGATGGACACCGCCGGCGACAGGCCCTCGATGAAGTCGACGTCGGGCTTGTCCATCTGCCCGAGGAACTGCCTGGCGTACGCCGACAGCGACTCGACGTAGCGACGCTGCCCCTCCGCGAAGATCGTGTCGAAGGCGAGGCTCGACTTGCCCGATCCCGACAGCCCGGTGAAGACGATGAGGCTGTCACGGGGAAGGTCGACCGACACGTCGCGGAGGTTGTGCTCGCGCGCGCCGCGGACGACGAGGGAATGGGCGTTGCCGGTGGGCGTAGCAGTCACGCCCAACATGCTAGGTGGGGTCGCCGACAGTACCCCTATCGGCGGGGGTGCGGAGGCGACACGGGCGGGGCCAGGGTGCGGCGCACCAGGGCCTGCGGGACGGCATACTCGCAGTCATGAGTGAGCACGCGCCCACCCCGATCGAGGACTACGCCGTGCTCGGCGACCTCCACACCGCCGCGCTCGTGAGCCGGCGAGGCTCGATCGACTGGTTGTGCCTCCCCCGATTCGACTCGCGCGCGTGCTTCTCGGCCCTGCTCGGCAGGCCCGAACACGGCCGGTGGCTCATCGCGCCCGTCGACGAGGACGCGGTCACGACACGCCGCTACGTCGGCAACTCGTTCGTCCTCGAGACGATCCACGAGACCTCGACCGGCCGGGTCAAGGTCACCGACGTCATGCCGCTCGGCGACGGGCGCTCCGACGTCCTGCGCCGCGTCGATGGGCTCGAGGGCACGGTGCGGATGGTGCACGAGTGGACCGTGCGCTTCAACTACGGCCGCACCCGCCCGTGGGTCATGCGGGACACCGAGGACCTCGGGGATCGCATCGACGAGATCATCACCGCGATCGCCGGCCCCGACATGCTCGTGCTCCGTGGCGCCCGGCTCCCCCACGCCCAGGACGGTCACCACGTCGACGAGTTCGACGTCTCGGCGGGCGAGGTGCTCACCTTCTCGACGACGTGGTTCCGCAGCCACGAGCCCATCCCGCCCCCGCTCCGCATCCGCACGCGAATCATGGAGACGATCGCGCTCAGCGAGGAGTACGCGGCGCGGAGCCACTACACCGGCCCGTACGCGTCGGTCGTGACGCGCTCGCTTCTCGTGCTGCGCGGGCTCACGCACCAGGCGACGGGCGGCATCGTGGCGGCCGCCACGTCGTCGCTGCCCGAGGAGTTCGGCGGCGAGCGCAACTGGGACTACCGCTTCTGCTGGCTGCGCGACGCCGCGCTCACGCTCGAGGCGATGCTCGGCTGCGGCTATGTGGAGGAGACCGAGCTGTGGCGGGCCTGGCTGCTGAGGGCCGTCGCCGGTGACCCAGAGGACATGCAGATCATGTACCGCGTCGACGGCGGACGTGACCTCCCCGAGCGGGTGCTGAGCCATCTCCCGGGGTATGCCGGGTCGCAGCCCGTGCGCGTGGGCAACGCCGCGGTGGACCAGCGGCAGACCGATGTGCTGGGCGAGGTGATGATCTCGCTCGACCACGCCCGCTCGCGCGGCCTCGAGGAGAACGACGACTCGTGGCACCTTCAGCGAGCCCTCGTCAACCACCTCGCGAAGCACTGGGAGGAGGCCGACAACGGCCTGTGGGAGATCCGCGGCCCGCTCCGGCACTTCACGCACTCCCGGGTCATGGTGTGGGCGGCGTTCGACCGGGCCATCCGCGCCGTCGAGCAGCACGGTCTCGAAGGGCCGGTGGACGAGTGGCGCGAGCTGCGCGACCGGGTGCGCGAGGAGGTCATGGAGAAGGGCTTCAGCGTCGAGAGGAACACGTTCGTCCAGCACTACGACACGACGGAGGTCGACGCGTCGCTCCTCATCCTGTCGTCGATCGGCTTCGTGGACGGCGACGACCCGCGCATGCTCGGCACCATCGCGGCCGTCGAGCACGACCTGATGCGTGACGGCCTCGTCATGCGCTACCGGACCGAGACCAACGTCGACGGGATCGCCGGCGACGAGCACCCCTTCCTGGCCTGCTCCTTCTGGCTCGTGACCGCCTACGCGAAGGCGGGTATGACGACGGAAGCCACCGAGCTGATGGACCGCCTCGTCGGTCTCACGAACGACGTCGGCCTGCTCTCGGAGGAGTACGACCCGATCGGCGAGCGCATGGTGGGCAACTTCCCGCAGGCGTTCTCGCACCTGACTCTCGTCGGAGCCGCGCTGGCCCTCGAGAAGGCGACCGGAAAGGCGACGCATGAAGCACGCTGACGTGACGGCCGAGCACGTCACAGCCGAGACCGAGCGGCTGCTCTCGACGGCCGCGAGCTTCCGCAACGACGCCGTCCTCGCGCCGTCCCTGTGCGAGGGCTGGTCGCGCGGCCACGTCCTGTCGCACGTGGCCCGCAACGCCGATGCCCTCGTCCGGGTGTGCGACGTGGCCCTGACCGGCACCACCGACACCATGTACGACGACGCCGAGGCCCGCGATGCCGACATCGCCCGGGGCGCTCGACGGTCGGCGGACGACCAGGCCACGGACATCCGCGACAGCGCCGCGCGCCTGGCCGAGCGGCTCCAGGCGTTGCGCCCGGAGCACGCCGAGGTGCGGGTCGAGCGGACGCCGGGCGGGTTCCCCATCGAGGTCCGGATGGTCCCGTTCATGCGTCTGCGCGAGGTCGTCTACCACCACGTCGACCTCGACGCCGGCTACACCTTCGCGAACGCCCCCGCAGAGGTCGTCGCACTGTTCCTGCGCGACGCCGTCAACCGGCTGGCCCATGACGACAGCCCGCCGTCGTTGCACATCGCCACGACCGAGGGCGACGACCACACGGTCGGCGACGGCACGACCCGGGTCACGGGAGCGCGCGCCGACGTGCTCATGTGGCTCGCCCGCGGGCACACCGACGGCGTCGAGCTCGACGGCCCCGTGCCGACCCTGCCGTTCGGAGGCTGACCCGTGACCGACTCGCGGTCGGCCGACGACTACACCGGCCACGTCACCCCAGGCGGGCCGGCACAGGTGCGCGAGCTGCCCGGGCTGACGATCCGCAAGCTGTCGGTCGGCTCGTTCGACAACAACGCCTACCTGCTGACGTGCCGGGCGACGGGCCGACAGCTGCTCATCGACGCGGCGGCCGAGGCGGACCGCCTGCTCGACCTCGTCACCTCAGGCGGCGAGGGCCTCGACACCGTGGTGACGACGCACCAGCACCACGACCACGTCGGCGCCCTGGCCGAGGTCGTGTCCGCCACGGGCGCCCGCACCGTCGCCGGCAGAGACGACGCGGACGCCCTGCCCGTCGAGGTCGACGTGCGCGTCGGCCAGGGTGACACCGTCCGCGTCGGTGACGTGACGCTCGACGTCATCCACCTGCGCGGCCACACCCCCGGCTCCGTCGCGCTCGCCTACGCCGACCCCGGGGGCCACACGCACCTCTTCACGGGCGACAGCCTCTTCCCCGGCGGTATCGGCAACACGAAGAACCCGGGCCAGAGCTTCGAGGCGCTCATCGAGGACGTGACGACTCGCGTCTTCGCCGTCTACGACGACGCCACGTGGTTCTACCCCGGCCACGGCGACGACTCGACGCTCGGGGCGGAACGTCCGCACCTGGACGAGTGGCGCGCTCGCGGCTGGTGACGGCATACGTCCTCGGGCCACGCCACCCCACACACACCAGTCGAGTACTACACCCGGTGCAAAGTGCCCACTCGACCTTGGGACGGGGTCGGTACACGCCCAGGGCCCGCCCATCACCCACACCACAGCGACAGACCAGCCAGTCGAGTGGGCACTTTGCACCGTCGCCGGCCCGGTGCGAAGTGCCCACTCGACCTCGGAACGGGTCGGTACACGCCCAGGGCCCGCCCATCACCCACACCACAGCGACAGACCAGCCAGTCGAGTGGGCACTTTGCACCGTCGCCGGCCCGGTGCGAAGTGCCCACTCGACTCGAGAACGGTCGGGTACACCCGGTGCGAAGTGCCCACTCGACGTGGACGGGCGATGTATGCCGTGTGGTGGCCGCGGCGGTCAGGGCGAGCTCGGCCGGTCCGACCGGATGGGCAGCCGGACGCGGAACCTCGTGTCGCCGGGCTGTGACTCGATCTCGATCGTCCCGCCGTGTCGCTCGACGATGATGCGTCGGGCGATGTCGAGACCGAGACCCGTGCCGCTCCCGACGTCCTTCGTCGTGTAGAACGCCTCGAACGCGCGCTGCTGCGCCTCGGGGCTCAGGCCGGTGCCGGTGTCACCGACCTCGACGAGCACCGCGTCGCCGTCGAGCCGCGTTCGCACGGTGAGGGTGCCGGAACCGTCCATGGCGTCGACGGCGTTGTCGACGAGGTTGGTCCACACCTGGTTGAGCTCGCCGGGCATCCCTTCGACGAGCGGGACGTCACTCCCCCAGTCGCGTACGACGGTGATGCCCTCGCGCAACCGCGGACCCATGACGAGGAGCGTGCTCTCGAGGCCTTCACGAAGGTCGACCCGCTGGTGCGAGGCCCGATCCATCTGGGAGTACGTCTTGATGCCTGCCACCAGCTCCGACACTCGACCGGTCGACTCGCGCACCTCGGCGAGCAGCGAGGAGACGTCGATGGTGCGGGCGACCCAGCCGAGCGACGCCTCGAGGGCATCGGTTGTGGTCACGGCTGCCGCCCGTTCGAGCCACGTGATGTCGGCCCCGGCCGACACCAGCGGCGGAGCGAGCTCCCACGGTCTCTCGACACCCGCGCGCTGGAGCCAGCTGCCGAGCTCCTCCTCGCGGTCGGCGGTCTCCAGCGGGTCGGGTAGCGCCGACGGCGGCTGCAGCTCCCGGCGCAACGCGTCGAGCGCGCTGAACTGAACAGCCGTCAGCTCGCGAACCGCCATCTGCCGCAGCGACTCCAGCAGGCCGTCGCAGGCGCGCTCGAGCTCGGCGGCCGACCGGGCGGCCGCCGCCGCGGGGTTGTTGATCTCGTGGGCGAGCCCGGCAGCCAGCGTGCCGAGGGTGACGAGACCGTTGCGTTGGCGCGCCGTGGCCTCGATCGAGCGCGCCGTCACGTAGAGGCCGGCGACGAGGTGCGCCGCGAAGGGGAACCACTCGTTGGCGAGGTCATGGAGGCGCTCGGACGACACGCGCAGGAGTCGCCCGGGCGTCACGCCGCGCGCGGTGGCGAGGTAGACGCCCTGCTCGTCCCACGCCCGGAAGCCCCCAGCCCAGCGGCCGGGCACATCCATCCGGCCGACGACGACGTCCTCGCGCCCGACGTGACGCGAGAGGTCGAGGGCCCCGTCGACGAGCACCCACCAGTAGTCCGCGTGGTCGCCCTCGACCCACACCACCTCTCCCGGGACGACCGGCACCTCGTCGCTGCCCGCGAGCAGCTCGGCGAGCTGGTCGTCGCGGAGACCGTCGAAGAGCGGGACCGTCCTGAGGGCGGCGAGGTCGAGCATGGCGGGTCCTGTCTGCAGTCAGATCGTGGCGAGGTAGCGGTGGACGAAGTAGACCGACATCGACCCCTCGCCGACCGCCGAGGCGACGCGCTTCATCGAGTCGGAGCGCACGTCACCGGCCGCGAAAACGCCGGGCAGGCTGGTCTCGAGGGCGAAGGGCGGGCGCGGCAGCGACCACCCGCCCGCCTGCGGACCGGTGACGAGGTCGTGTCCCGTGACGATGAAGCCGTGGTCGTCGCGCGACACCTCGGCGCCGAGCCAGTCCGTCCTCGGGGAGGCCCCGATGTAGACGAAGAGCCAGGCGGCGTCGACCACGGTCGTCGCCCCCGTGTGCCTGTCGGCGAGGGTGAGGCGCTCGAGATGCCCGTCCCCGTCGGCACCGACGACCTCGGTGCGGCAGAGCACCCGGATGCGGTCGTCGGCGCGGATCCGCTCCACGAGGTACTGGGACATGCTCGCCTCGAGGGAGTCGCCGCGGACGAGCAGGGTGACGCGCCGGGCGAACCTCGCGAGGTTGAGGACGGCCTGTCCCGCGGAGTTCGCGGCGCCGACGACGTAGACCTCGTCGCCCTTGCAGGCCGTGGCCTGGGCGGCGTTCGAGCCGTAGTGCACGCCGCGCCCGGTGAGGGCATCGATTCCGGCCGCCTCCAGCCGCCGGTACACGACGCCGGTGGCCAGGACGACGCTGCGGGCCTCGATGTCGTCGGAGCCCTCGAGCCTGACCGCGCGCACCGGGCCGCGCGCCTCCAGGGCGACGACGTCACGGGCCAGCACCATCTCGGCGCCGAAGCGCCGCGCCTGTGCGATGGCGCGTTGCGCCAGGTCGGACCCCGAGAGCCCACGCGGGAAACCGAGGTAGTTCTCGATCGCAGCGCTCTGGCCGGCTTGGCCTCCCGGCGCGTCGTGCTCGACGACGACCGTGCTCAGTCCCTCGGAGGCGGCGTAGACCGCGGCAGCGAGACCGGCCGGCCCACCACCGACGATGCAGAGGTCGTAGAGGTCGCGCTCGGCCCGGGTCCGCAGGCCTAGGGCCGTCGCGACGGCGACCGTCGTGGGCGCCCGCAGCGTGTCGCCATCAGGGACGAGGACCAACGGCAGGTCCTCGGGCTTCGCCTGGGCGAGGTCCCGCAGCCGCGCACCCTCCTCGTCGCGCTCGACGTCGAGCCACACGTAGGGCACGTGGTTGTTCGCGAGGAACGCCTTGACGAGCTGGCTGCCTTCGGACCACCGGTCGCCGACGACGCGGACGTCGTTGGTCTCGTCGGGATGTGCGTTGCGCCAGTCCGAGAGGAGGTCGTCGACGACGGGGTAGAGGCGGTCCTCCGGCGGGTCCCAGGGCTTGAGCAGGTAGTGGTCGAGGCCGATGTCGTTGATCGCCGAGATCGCGACGTCGGTGTCGGCGTATGCCGTGAGCAGCAGCAGCTTCGCGTCGGGCGCGTCGACGTGCACCCGGGCGAGCAGCTCGATGCCGGTCATGCCCGGCATCCGCTGGTCAGAGGCGACGAGCGCGACCGGCTGTCCGCGCAGGACGAGCCGGCCGACCACGTCGAGGGCTTCGGCGCCCGAACCGGCGCGCACGATGCGGTAGTCCGCGCCGTAGCGTGCCCTGAGGTCCCTGGCGATCGCGGCGGAGACCGGCGCGTCGTCGTCGACCGTGATGATGGCCGGTCTCGTCACGCCCTCAGACTACGAGCGAGAGGGCGCCGCCGGGCCGCACTCGCGACGGTTCGCGGCGACCCCGCCCACGGCATACGGGATCAGTCGGGCAAGCCGGACGCGCCACGTGACCGCCGTCGGCTGCCGGCGGGACCTACTGGGCGCCTTCGAGCGACTCCTGGGGCTCGAACTCGGCGATGAGTGACTCGAGCTCGGACCTCACGAAGTCGAGGTCAGCGGAGACGTTCGTCAGCAGGATGTGACGCCTGGGGTTGTTGGCCACCGAGAGACCGACGCCGAGACGTGACTGGCCGTGTCGGTCGCGCCAGGCTCGCTCGAGCCGCGGTCCGCCCGTCCAGTCGACCGGGGCGTGGAGCCATCCCTGTACGTCGACGAGGTCGCCGTCCGGGCCGTGCCGACGGTTCTTCGGCGGGTCGAATCCTTCTAGGGTGATTCGCTCTTCCATACCTCTGAAGGTACGGCCACCGACGCACGCGGGCCAGCACCTCGGCAAGGTCCACATCGACTCGGCAGGTGAGTGCCAGCGGGATGTCAGGAATCCCCGCCGACACGACTGGGGTGCAAGGGTGCCCGTCGACGTCGACGGGTGCACGGACGCGCGCCGGCTCCCGGCCGGCGTGGGCGACGGCGCAGGCGTGGTGCGAGGATGGCGAGCGTGAGCTCGACCGTCACCGCCACCCATCGCGTCCGCGTCCCCGTCACCACCGTCTGGTCCGCCCCCGAGAGCCCCCGTCCCGTCGACGCACCCGTCGTCGCCGACGAGCCCGACGTGCTCGGATGGCTGGCCGCTCTCGACGCGAACAGCGCGGACGACGAGTCCGGCGACGGACGCCTGGGCCTGCACGGCAGGGTCGAGTCGCAGCTGCTCCTCGGCGAGCCTGTGACCGTGACCGACACGGACTCGTCCGGGCGGTGGGCGCACGTCGTCGCGCCGTGGCAGATCTCGCCGAAGGATGACCGCGGCTACCCGGGATGGGTGCCCCGGGCGCACCTCGAGACACTGCCGGTCGGGGCCGACGTCGGCTGGCCCGGACGGGAGCCGGCAACCACGGACGGCGACGATCACCCCGCCGTCGCGGAGGCACGACGCCACATCGGCCTGCCGTACCTCTGGTCCGGTCTCTCGCCCCTCGGCTTCGACTGCTCGGGCCTCGTGCTGTACGCCTGGCGCCGGCTCGGCATCGTCGTCGCACGCGACGCCTACGCGCAGGCCGAGCTCGCTGCGCCCGTCGACCTCGACGACGTGCAGGCGGGCGACCTCTATTTCTTCGCCCGCCTCGGTCGGCGCGTCCACCACGTCGGGATCGTCGTCCGGCCGGACCGCATGGTCCACGCGTCCGAGACCGGCGGTGTGCTCGTCGAGGAGGACCTTTCCGACGAGCGCCTCGCGACGCTCGTCGCCGCAGGCCGCCTGCCGATGCCGTGAGCGTCGACCGTCGCACGGCTCCTCTGCTCGTCCTCGGTGGCATCGTCTCGGTCCAGTTCGGCGGTGCCTTCGCGGCCACGCTCGTCCCCCGGATCGGTGCGCCGGGCTCGGTCCTGCTGCGGCTCTTCTTCGCGATGGCCATCCTCTACGCCGTTGCCCGCCCCTCGTGGCGCCGTCGGAGCCGCCGCGACTGGGGCACCGTCGTCCTCTTCGGCCTCGTACTCGGAGCCATGAACACCACGTTCTACGCCTCGCTCGCCCACCTGCCCCTCGGGGTGGCCGTCACCATCGAGTTCCTCGGACCCCTCGGCCTCGCGGCCGCGCTGAGCCGCCGCGCGCGCGACGTCGTCGCCGTCGCCGCTGCAGCACTGGGAGTCGTCCTCGTGTCTGGTGTCCTGCACACGTCCTGGGACCGTCTCGACCTGGTCGGGGTCGGGCTCGCCGCGCTCGCCGGCATCCTGTGGGCCGCCTACATCGTCCTCAGTCAACGCACCGGTCGCGCCTTCGGCGGCCTCGACGGACTCGCCCTGGCGCTCATCGTCTCCTCGATCGCCGTGACCCCGCTCGGGCTCGCCTCGGTCGCTGAGTGGACGCCGGGCGACGTCGCGCTCGGGCTCGGGATCGCCATCCTGTCGTCCGTGCTGCCCTACTCGCTCGAGCTCGTCGCCCTGCGACACCTCGCGCAGCACGTGTTCGGCATCCTGCTCAGCCTCGAGCCGGTCCTCGGCGCGCTGGCCGGGTTCGTCGTGCTTCGCCAGGTGCTCGACCACTGGCAGGTCGCCGGCATGGCGCTCGTCGTGCTCGCCAGCGTCATCGTGCTCGGCGCCCAAGCACGGCCGGAGTCCCCCGACGCGGCCCTCGGACCCGGCTGATGACCTCCGTCTTGACCTCATGTCGACTCGAAGTCCTAGCGTCGGCCCATGACCTCGAACACCATGAGAGCTGAGCCCACGAAGCCCGACCTCGACGCACCCGGCGGACTGCTGTCGCCCGCGCTACGCGCGACGACGATCGGTGTCCTGGCCCTCGTCTCGCTGCACGCCTTCGAGGCGCTCGCGCTGACCACGGTCATGCCGACGATCGCCCGCGACCTCGAGGGCGACTCGCTCTATGCCATGGCGTTCACGGCAACCCTCGCGGCCGGCATCGTGAGCATCGTCTGGTCGGGCAACCTGGCCGACAGGCGAGGCCCCCGGCCGCCGCTGCTGCTCGGCCTGGTCCTCTTCGCGGTCGGGCTCGTCGTCGCGGGGCTCTCGGCGAACATGGTGGTGCTCGTCGTGGCGCGCGTCGTCCAGGGCCTGGGCGCCGGCATGACGAGCACGGCGCTCTACGTCCTCGTGACCCGCGTCTACCCACAGCGGCTGCACACCGCGATCCTCGCGGGCTTCTCGGCGGCATGGGTGGTCCCCTCGATCGCGGGTCCGTTCGTGGCGGGCCTCATCGCGCAGACGATCGGCTGGCGGTGGGTCTTCGGCCTCGCGCTCGTCGTCCTGCTGGTCGCCGCAGTCCTCCTCGGCCGGATCATCGCCGGGCTGCGCCAGGACCTCGTCGACGTGCCCTGGCGCTGGCGTTCGATCGCCGCGTCCGTCGTCCTCGCCGTCGCCGTCCTCGGTCTCAACGCCGTCGCCGACCGGCTCGACCCACTGGGGGTCGCGGTGGCGGTCCTGGCACTCGTCGTCGTCGGGCTGACGCTCCTGCCGCTGACCCCGCGCGGCACGTTGCGCGTGGCCCGAGGGCTGCCGGCCGACATCGCCCTGCGGGCCCTGGCCTTTGCGGCGTTCAGCGGCGCCGAGGTCTACCTGCCCCGGCTGCTCACCGAGCGCGACGGCCTGAGCCCAAGCCTCGCCGGCATCGCCCTCACCGTCACCGGCATCACGTGGTTCGCCGGCTCGTGGGTGCAGGGCCGATGGGACCGACGGTTCGAGATCGGCCGGACCGCGTCCGTGTCGCTCGCTGCGATGACGCTGACCCTCGGTGGGCTCGCGCTGGCGGTCGCCTTCGGCGCGCCCACCTGGGTCCTCGTCGCGACGTTCCCGGTGCTCGGCTTCGGCATCGGGACGCTCTACCCCAGGGTCACGGCGCAGGCGCTCTCCCGGGCGCAGTCGACCGAGCAGGGCTTCGTCAGCTCGGCGCTCCAGATCGGCGACTCGGCCGGCGCCGCCACGGCCATCGCGCTTTCGGCCATCGTCTTCGCGTCGGCGGGCTCCGCCGTTCCCGGCGCGTACGTCGCGGTCTTCGCGGTCATGGCGCTCCCGGCGGTCGTCGGCTGGCTCGCCGCGCACCGCGTGCGCTGACCACGTCAGGACGAGGCCACATTCCACCTGGTGGCGTCGTCCGGTCGCACGCGGTCGGCTACTGCTGGACGATCTTCCAGTAGGAGTCCTTGCGCCGGACGCGACCGTCGGCAGTCAGGTCGAAGAGGTCACAGCCTCGCACCCGCACCGGCTCTCCGCCGGTCGTCGTCCCGGTGAGCAGCCATCGCGATACGCCGTGCTCGCCGCACACCCAGTGCTCGTCCTCGGCGTAGTGCACGTCGGGCAGGCCGCGGAACCGTTGGGACAGCCCCTCGCGCACCGCCTCCCGACCTTCGAAACGGGTGCCCCACGGGTGGTCGCCCCGTGGGGTCTCCAGGACGCAGTCGTCGGTGAAGAAGCTCATGATCTCGTCGAGGTCGTGAGCGTTGAAGGCCGCGAGAAGGCGGGTGAGGACTTCGGCATCGCCGGCGTGCACGCGGTGATTATCGCAGCGCGCGTGGGCGAGAGCAGCGCGCCACGCGTCTCGACCTGCGACAGCCGTGAGCGCCCGGCGACCCAACGGGTCGACGGGCGCTCACGACGGCATACGACTCAGAGGGTGTCGTTCGTGCTCGCGCGGGCCGCCGAGCCAGAGCGGTCTGCGGCACCCGTCCCGTCGACGGAGGCATCGGACGTCGTGATGTCCGAGCCCTCCACGGTGACCGTGCCGGTGGCCGTCTCGAGGGCCGCGTCGCGGCGCGACTTCCACAGGCTGGCGACCGTCGTGACCCCGAGGATGAGGACGATGGCGCCGAGCGAGACGGAGATCGGGATGTCCGGCACACCGTGGATCGGCTGGCCCCCGTTGACGAACGGCAGGTTGTTCTCGTGCAGCGCGTGCATGACGAGCTTGACGCCGATGAAGGCGAGCAGCACGGCAAGGCCGATGCTGAGGTAGACGAGCCTCTTGAGCAGCCCACCGATGAGGAAGTAGAGCTGGCGCAGACCCATGAGGGCGAAGATGTTCGCCGTCAGGACGAGGAACGGCTCCTTCGTGAGGCCGTAGATGGCCGGGATGGAGTCGAGGGCGAAGAGCAGGTCGGTCGTGCCCAGCGCCAGGATGACGATGAACATCGGCGTGACGAGACGCTTGCCCTTCTCGATCACCGTGAGGTGGGTGCCGTTCCACGCCTTGGTGGCCGGAAAACGCTTCTCGACCCAGAGCAGGAACCGGTTCTCGTGGTACTCGTCGTCGTCGCTCTCGCCGCCCGTCGCGAGCTTGACCGCGGTGTAGATGAGGAACGCGCCGAAGATGTAGAAGACCCAGGCGTACGCGTTGATGACGACCGCGCCGAGCGCGATGAAGATGCCGCGCAGCACGATCGCGATGATGATGCCGATCATCAGGGCCGACTGCTGCAGCTTCTGCGGCACCTTGAAGCTGGCCATGATGAGGAGGAAGACGAAGAGGTTGTCGACCGACAGGGAGTACTCGGTCAGCCAGCCGGCGTAGAACTCGCCGGCGTACTGGCCACCCCACTCGAACCAGACGAACAGCCCGAAGAGCACGGCGGCGCCGACGTAGAACGCCAGGTGGCGTCCGGCCTCACCCATCGTCGGGACGTGCGGTCGTCGGGCGATGACGAGCACGTCGATGAGCAGGAACACGGTCATCAGACCGATCGTGAGGAACCAGCCCCAAGCTGGAACGTTCATGGGCACAACCTTCCGGTCACCAGATCAGTAACCGGAGGTCTCTCCCGCCCTGGCCCTGGGGCCGGGACCGACGGGACCGGGAGCGGCGGTGAGACCCACTCCGTGATGACGAGCCCGTCGTTTCGGGGATACTCCCCTCCGTGAACGCCTGAGTGTTTCACCCCGGGGGGTCGGGGCTCAAATCGGTCCCGCCCTCTGGTCACGACGGCCGCTTGCCGCGGGGCAGCCCGGCCACGACGATGTCGTACGACGTCTCGAGCGCCTCGAGCAGCTCGTCCTCCGGGATCGCGCCACCGATCCGCAGGGTGTTCCACCCGTGTCGGCCGATGTAGGCCATGACGGAGGCGTCGTCGGGGTAGCGGTGCAGCCACTCGTCGGCCTCCTGGCGGGTGCGTGCGCTCTTGACGCCGATCGACTCCTCGCCGAGGAAGACGAAGATCTTGTCGCCCACCTTGGCGACCGTGTCGCCCTCCCACGGCGAGTCCTCCCAGGCGCCCGGCAGGGCGAGAGCAGCGGTGCGCAGGCGAGCCGAGAGGCCGGGGTCGGCGGAGCGCCGCACCGTCATCGGGTGGCGGCGCTCATCTGCCGCAGCTCCTTCTTCAGGTCACCGATCTCGTCGCGCAAGCGCGCCGCGAGCTCGAAGTGCAGCTCGGCCGCGGCCTGGTGCATCTGCGTCGTCAGCTCCTGGATGAGACCCGCGAGGTCTGCGGCAGCCATGTCGGCCGGCCGGTTCGTGGAGCCACCCGCGGAGACACCGACGTCGGCAGCCATCGCGCCGCGACCCGCACCGCTCTTGCCGCGCGTCTGCATGCGCCCGGAGCCGAGCAGCTCCTGGGTGTCGGCGTCCTCGCGCTCGAGCAGGTCGGTGATGTCGGCGATCCTCTTGCGCAGCGGCGTCGGGTCGATGCCGTTCGCGGTGTTGTAGGCGACCTGCTTCGCGCGGCGACGGTTGGTCTCGTCGAGAGCCTGCTCCATCGAGGGCGTGACCTTGTCGGCGTACATGTGCACCTGGCCCGACACGTTTCGCGCGGCACGACCGATGGTCTGGATCAGCGACCGTGCGGACCGCAGGAAGCCCTCCTTGTCGGCGTCGAGGATCGAGACCAGGGAGACCTCGGGCAGGTCGAGACCCTCACGGAGCAGGTTGATGCCGACGAGGACGTCGAAGACACCGGTGCGCAGCTCGCGCAGCAGCTCGACACGACGGAGCGTGTCGATGTCGCTGTGCAGGTAGCGGACCCGGATGCCCTTGTCGAGAAGGTAGTCGGTGAGGTCCTCCGCCATCTTCTTCGTCAGGGTCGTGACGAGGACGCGCTCGTCGCGCTTCGTACGCTCCTGGATCTCGTGCATGAGGTCGTCGATCTGCCCCTTGGTGGGCTTGAGCACGACCTCGGGGTCGATGAGACCCGTCGGCCGGATGATCTGCTCGACCGGCGGACCGGACTTGGCCAGCTCGTACTCCCCCGGCGTCGCCGACAGGTAGATGGTCTGCCCGATGCGCTCGAGGAACTCCTCCCACTTGAGCGGCCGGTTGTCCATGGCGCTCGGGAGCCGGAAGCCGTGCTCGACGAGCATCCGCTTGCGAGACATGTCACCCTCGTACATCGCGCCGATCTGCGGCACGGTCTGGTGCGACTCGTCGAGCACGAGGAGGAAGTCCTCGGGGAAGTAGTCGAGCAGGCAGTTCGGGGCCGAGCCGGCGGTGCGGCCGTCGATGTGGCGGCTGTAGTTCTCGATGCCGTTGCAGAACCCGACCTGGCGCATCATCTCGATGTCGTACGTGGTGCGCATGCGCAGTCGCTGGGCCTCGAGGAGCTTGCCCTGCTTCTCGAAGAGCGCCAGCTGGTCCTCGAGCTCGAGCTCGATGCCGCGGATCGCACGCTCCATGCGCTGCGGGCCGGCGACGTAGTGCGAGGCCGGGAAGACATACATCTCCTGCTCCTCGTTGACGACCTCACCGGTCACGGGGTGCAGCGTGTAGATGCGCTCGATCTCGTCGCCGAAGAACTCGATCCGGATCGCGAGCTCCTCGTAGACGGGGATGATCTCGACCGTGTCGCCGCGCACCCGGAACGTGCCCCTCGTGAAGGCGAGGTCGTTGCGGGTGTACTGCATCTCGACGAAGCGGCGCAGCAGGTCGTCGCGCACGATCTCCTGGCCGACCTTGAGCCGGGCCATCCGGTCGACGTACTCCTGCGGCGTGCCGAGGCCGTAGATGCACGACACCGACGCGACGACGATGACGTCGCGGCGGGTCAGCAGCGAGTTGGTGGCCGAGTGCCGCAGCCGCTCGACCTCGTCGTTGACCGAGCTGTCCTTCTCGATGTAGGTGTCGGTCTGCGGGATGTACGCCTCGGGCTGGTAGTAGTCGTAGTAGCTGACGAAGTACTCGACGGCGTTGTTGGGCAGCAGCTCGCGGAACTCGTTGGCGAGCTGGGCGGCGAGGGTCTTGTTGGGCGCCATGACGAGAGTGGGGCGCTGCACCTGCTCGATGAGCCAGGCGGTCGTCGCCGACTTGCCTGTGCCGGTGGCCCCGAGCAGGACGGTGTCGGTCGCCCCCGCCTTGACCCGGCGCGCGAGCTCGGCGATGGCCGTCGGCTGGTCACCGCTCGGGGTGTAGTCGGAGATGACCTCGAAGGGCGCCACCGTGCGCTGGAGGTCGGTCGTGGGACGCATGGCTCAACCGTACGTCGGACGACCGACACCGCCCACGCCTACTGCTCCCAGACGTACGCCGGCCGCAGCTCGACCGTGTCGCCCGGGCCCGCGAACCGCGCCGCGAGCTCCTCCGCTCGCTCACGCGACTCCACGTCGAGCAGGAAGAAGCCCGCGAGGTGCTCCTTCGCCTCGGCGTAGGGCCCGTCGGTCGCGACGGCGGAGCCGGCGTCCCACCGGTAGAGCCGGGCGGATGCGGGATCGCCCAGCGCCTCACCGCCCTTGAGCTCACCGCTCGCCGACAGCTCCCCCAGCATGGCCTCGAAGTCGGCGTTCATCCGCTCACGCTGCTCCTGCGGCAGGGCGAGGTTCTCTGCGACGAAGTCACCGGTCGGGTGGCCCCACGGCTGCGGGTTGGAGTGGATGAGGATCACGTACTTCATGGATTGCTCCTTCGGGTCCCGGACGGCCAGTCTGCCGCCTCACAGGGGACGTCGGAGCCGACCGTCCCGTCTCGACGTCACGGCACCCGGTGCGTCCACCGCGACGTCGCGAACTTCTCGTCGACGAGCCGCTGTGCCTCGGCAAGCTCCTCCGCCGTGTAGTCGGCGTCCTTCGTGCGGTAGCGCCGCGCGAACGATGCCGCGAACGACTCGATGATGGCGTCCCGGCTCAGTCCCGTCTGGGAGCGCATCGGGTCGACGCGCTTGTTCGCCGACGTCGTGCCCTTGTCGCTCATCTTCTCCCGGCCGATCCGCAGCACCTCGAGCATCTTGTCGGCATCGATGTCGTAGGCCATCGTCACGTGGTGCAGCACGGCGCCGGCGACGAAGCGCTTCTGCGCGGCACCGCCGATCTTGCCCGCGTCGCTCGCGATGTCGTTGAGGGGCACGAAGTGGGCGTTTACGCCGATCTCGGCGAGCGCCCCGATCACCCACTCGTCGAGGAAGGCGTACGACCTCTCGAAGCTCAGGCCCTCGACGAGCGAGGTCGGCACGACGAGGGAGTAGGTGATCGTGTTGCCCGGCTCCATGAACATGGCGCCGCCTCCGGAGATCCGGCGCACGACCTCGATGCGGTGCCGCGCCGCCCCGTCCGGGTCGACCTCGTTGCGCACCGACTGGAACGACCCGATGACGACGAGCGGGCTGTCCCAGTCCCAGAAGCGGAGCGTCGGCGGGCGCTCGCCTGCCGCGACCTCGCGCGCGATGACCTCGTCGAGTGCGACGTGCAGCGCGGGGTGGAGCACCTTCGCGGGGATGATGTCGAAGACGTGGTCGTCCCATCCGGTGGCCTTGCCGAGCGCGCGCCGGACGGCGATGCCGACGGCCTCGGCCGTGAACCCGATGAGGGTGACGTCGTCGGCGAGGGCGCCGGTGACGGCCGCCGCGAGCTGGCCGACACCGGCCTCGACGGGCATCCCGGTCAGCGCCGCGTTGATGGCGTCGAGCGCCTCGTCGGGCTCGAGGAAGAAGTCGCCGGAGACGCTGACGTCGGAGAGCCTCCCCTGCGCCACATCCACGTCGACCGCCACGAGCTTGCCACCGGGAACCTTGTACTCACCGCGCATGTCACGCTCAACAGCGCGAACCACCGGCGTATGCCGGGTGCGTCCTAGATGTACCCGGCCACGACGTTGGTAGCAGCGAGCCTGCTTGAACAAACGAGAACCTCCGAATGGGATGTGGCTTGTCTAAGGCCCACTCCAACCCGGAGGTTCTCGTGTCCCACGGTAGTGCCCGGCT
>NZ_JBHTFG010000002.1:0-472303 GCF_042666095.1 Terrabacter sp. GCM10028922
CGGCCGCCGGCGCTCGCCCACCGCCGGCCGCCGCCGCCCGCCGCGGCCGGCCGCCGGCGCTCGCCCGCCAGGGCAACACACCGAGGAACCCCCAACCCACCGGGTCCGGATCCCGGTGAGTTGACTGCTTCTCGGTGTGTTGCGGTCGGAGGCTCATACGAGTGGCATCCGACCGCCACAGCGCTCGCACAGGCGGCCATCCGACGCTGAACGCATGACGACCCTCGCCCTGCCGGAGAGCCGCGACGTGCAGCTGCCCGACGGCACGCCAGGACCCACGCCGCGGTGGTGGCGTGACGCCACGGCCGGGTTCGGATGGGCCGCAACGCTCTTCGTCGTGGCCCTCTGGGTCGCCGGGGGCGGACTCACCGCCTTCGGGTCGGCCGGCGAGAGCCTCACGAACCTCGGCCGGCTCAGCGGGCTGCTCGCCTCGGTGCTCATGCTGCTGCAGGTGCTGCTCATGGCGCGCATCCCGGTCGTCGAGCAGGCGTGGGGACACGACGAGCTGGCCCGTGTGCACCGCCTCGTGGGCATCACGTCGTTCAACCTCATGCTGGCCCACATCGCCTCGACGATCGTCGGCTACAGCGCCGGCACCGACCTCGGCGTCATCGGCACCTTCGTCGACGAGGTGCTCCACTCACCGGGCATGCTCCTGGCCCTCGCCGGCACCGTCGCCCTCGTCATGGTCGTCGTCACCTCGGTCCGCAAGGCGCGGGCGCGGCTGCGCTACGAGTCCTGGCACCTGCTGCACCTCTACGCGTACCTCGGAGCCGGTCTCGCCCTCCCGCACCAGCTGTGGACGGGCCAGGACTTCACCACCAACGCGATCGCCACGGTCTTCTGGTGGGGCCTCTATGCCGCGGCGCTCGCCGCCGTGCTCGTCTTCCGGGTCGGACTGCCGCTCGTCCGGTCACGGCGGCATCGTCTCGTCGTGTCGCACGTCGTCGCCGAGTCGGCGACGGTCACGTCCGTCGTCATGACGGGGCGCCGGCTCGACCGGCTCCCGGTACGGGCGGGGCAGTTCTTCCAATGGCGGTTCCTCGACGGGCCGGGCTGGACCCGCGCCAACCCCTACTCCCTGTCCGCGGCACCCGACGGCCGAACGCTGCGCATCACCGCCGAGGCGGTCGGCGGGTCGAGCTCACGACTGGCCACGGTGCGACCCGGCACGAAGGTCCTGCTCGAGGGACCGTACGGCCGCCTCCACACAGGCGTGAGCACGGGAACCAAGGTCCTGCTCATCGGTGCCGGCATCGGGATCACCCCGCTGCGGGCGATCCTCGAGGAGCTCCCGCCGGCGCCCGCGCCGAAAGACGGCGTCGTGGTCATCTACCGCGTCGGCACCCAGGCAGACATCGTCCTCGGCGACGAGCTGCTCGACCTCGCGCACTCACGCGGCGGCAGGGTCGTCGCGGTCGTGGGCCATCGCAACCGCGACCGGACCAGCTGGCTGCCCGCCGACTCGAGCCACCTCGGTGATGCCGAGGCCCTGACCCGCATCGTCCCGGACATCGCCGAACGCGACGTCTACGTCTGCGGCCACCCGGCGTGGATGGACTCCGTCATCACCGCCGCGCACCAGGCCGGAGTCCCGCGCCAGGCCGTGCACCACGAACGCTTCAGCTACTGACCTCCCACCACCACGTACGCCCCCACGAATCGAGAGCCCCATGCGCCGGATCGTCCTCTGGGCGATGAGCACCGTGACGGTGCTCGTCCTCCTCTTCAGCTACAGCACCTCGCGCAGCTCGACCGCGGTCGTGGCCGCAGAGACGCGGCAGGTCGTCGTCAGCAGCGCCCCGTCCGGCACCTCAGGCGGCTCCGACTCGGCAGGCGCCAACGACACGTCCGACACCTCCGACACCTCCGGCACGTCGGACACCTCCGAGGCGTCGGCTGCGTCGGCTGCGTCGACCGGGGCGAAGACGTACGCCGGTGACGCCGTGATGACGCGATTCGGCAACGTCCAGGTGCAGATCACGGTCGTCGACGGGACGATCTCCGCGGCCGAGGTGCTCCAGGTGCCGATGGAGGACCGGCACGACCAGATGATCAACTCACGGGCGGTTCCCGTCTACAACGAGGAGACCGTGTCGGCGCAGTCGGCCGACATCGACGTCGTCTCCGGGGCGACCGTGACGTGGGAGGGCTACACGCAGTCCCTCCAGTCGGCCATCGACCAGGCCAACCTGTGAACCGGCCGGCAGCGACGACCACGCCCGTCTCGCGTCGGGCGTGGGTCGAGCGCGTCATGGGGATGCCGGTCAGCATCCACCTGCGCGGCCACGACGTTGACGGCACGGTGGCGCGGGCGGCAGTCGGCGACGCGTACGCCACCCTGCGCGAGATGGACTCGGTCTTCTCGACCTACCGCGACGACTCGGACGTCATGCGGCTGCGCCGGGAGGAGGTCGAGCTCTCCCAGTGCAGCGCCCTCGTCGAGGAGGCGCTCCGCATCGGTCAGCGCGCCGAGGTGCTGACGTGCGGGGCGTTCACGACGTTGCTGCCCACCGGCGACGGTGACCTCTCCTTCGATCCGACCGGCCTCGTGAAGGGATGGGGTGTCGACCTCGCGTCGCGAGCGCTGCGGACGTTGGAAGGCGTGTCGTTCTGCATCAACGCCGGCGGAGACATCCTCATCGGTGGGCACGCGGAGCTGCCGACGGATGGTGCGGACGCGATCGTCTGGCGGGTCGGCATCGAGAACCCCCGTGACCCGCGGCAGATCGCCAGCACCCTGACCTTGACCCGTGGTGCCGTCGCGACCTCGGGCACGGCCGCCAGGGGAGCGCACCTCTACGACCCCGCCGCAAGGGAGCTCGTGGGGCGACCGGGCTCGGTGACCGTGACCGGCCCGACGCTGCTGTGGGCCGACGTCTGGGCGACCGCACTCTTCGTCGGCGGTGACGAGACGAGAGAGGCGTTCGCGCGCGCGACGGACTACCTCTCGACGGCTCTCTGAGGAAGGCGCGCTCTGCTTGCGTCTTGACTTAATTAACCAAGGGCGCAAACAATGGATCGTGCACGCGCTCGACGTCCTAGGAGCCCCGGTCCGCCGACGCATCCTCGTGCTGCTGGCCGACGGTGAACGGTCATCGGGCGAGCTCGCGGCCGCGATCGGTGCCGAGTTCGGCATCTCCCACCCAGCCGTGTCCCAGCACCTGAAGGTCCTACGCGACAACGGGTTCGCGTCGGTGCGCGCGGCCGGCACGCGTCGGCTGTATGCCGTCGACCCCGCGCCGCTGGAGGAGCTCGACGCCTGGGTGGACCAGTTCCGGGGCTTCTGGACCCAGCGGCTCGACGCGCTCGGCACAGAGCTGCGTCGGGGGCGTCGGCGAACCGCGGCTTCCGACCGTCCACCCACCACAGAGGAGCAACCATGACCGCCACCGACCACCTCGCCACCGTCCGCCGGACCGTCTCGTCGGGGGAGCGTGACGGCACCCCGACCAAGGTCGTGTCCATCGCGCAGGACTACCACGTCGGGGTCGACGAGCTCTGGCACGCCATCACGACCGGCGAGCGGATCTCCCGCTGGCTCATGCCGGTCAGCGGTGAGCTGCGCCTCGGCGGTCGTTACCAGCTCGAGGGAAACGCCGGCGGCGAGGTTCTCGAGTGCGAGCCCGGGCGGCGCCTCGCCGTCACGTGGGAGTACGGCGACGAGGTCTCGTGGGTCGTCGCGACGCTCGCGGGTGACGACGAGACGAGCACTCTCGAGGTCGAGCACGTGGCCCACGTCGACCAGGGACGGTGGGACGAGTTCGGTCCCGGTGCCGTCGGCATCGGCTGGGACATGATGTTCCTCGGCCTCTCCCTGCACCTCGCCTCCGGTGGCGCCCCGCGTGACGGGGCGGAGGCGTGGGTCGCCAGTGACGAGGGGCGAGCGTTCATGACTGACAGCGCGAGGTCGTGGCTCGACGCGCAGATCGCCGCCGGGGAGGACGAGCACGCGGCGCGGGCCGCGTCGGAACGCTGCCTCACGGCATACCTCGGCTGACCTCCACGAGCACGCGCAGGCGCCCGTCCGCCACCGGCGGGCGGCGTCCCCATGCCCTCGACCCTTGCGGCTTTCTTGCGGAAACCCTGCGCGCGACAAGCCTTACGGCTTGCAGTTGGCGCTGCAGAGTCAACTCATCGGCGAAACGGTCGGGGGACCGCTCGCCGACAGAGAACCTTCGGGCGAGTGCCCGCCGATCCGGGGAGGAGCGCCATGGCCAGCACCATCAGCACTGACCCTGCAGTGCCGGTGCGCGGCCACGGCGCCTTCCCCGGACGGCGGGCTCACTCGAGGACTTCTTCGGGGGGAGGAGACCAGGCCGGGGTGGGTCGTCAGGTGGGAGGCCGACCCGCCCCGAGCCCGGCTGATGCACCCCGCCGCGGCGCCCCGTCGCCGAGGCGGGGTGCGTCGCGTACCCCCGGCGCTCGTCATGTCCGCTGAGGCGGTCGTGGGCCCGGCCTGTCCCGGACTCACGGTCGACGAGCTCGACCCGGCGGCGCTGTCCCGCCTGGCGTCCGAGCTCGAGAGTGAGGACCTCGCACGCTCCATCGCCGACACCTACCTGCGGATGCTCGACACCCGGCTCGCGCGCGCAGCGTCCGCCCTCGCGAACCACGACGACGTCGCGGCGATGGACGTGCTGCTCAGCCTGCGCGTCTCGTCAGCCACGGTCGGCCTTGTCCGTCTCGAGTCGGCCGTGCTCTGCGTCATCGACGCCGTGCGGCGCGGCGATCCCGACGTGGCCCGCGAGCGCGGAGCCTCGCTGCTCGGGCTCGCCACGAGCGCGCGGTCGGCGCTGCGGTCGCACCTCGACGGCACCCTGCCGACGGGTCCGGGGACGGGTCCGCCGACGGGTCCGGAGTGACCCCTGCGGCGACGCCACCTGCGTGACCTCTGCGCCGACCGGAACGGCATGACTCGCGCCGGCCCGGATCGAGCACGCGACGCTCAGAAGGCGTCCGGCTCCTCCATGCGGTAGCCGACGCCGCGTACCGTGCGGATCGGTGCCCGGTGGCCCGCCGGCCCCAGCCGGCTCAGCTTGCGGCGCAGGTTGCCGACGTGGACCTCGACGAGGTGCTCCTCGGTCCAGCCCGGTCCCCACAGGCTGTCGAGCAGGACTGCACGTGACCACACGCGCCGGGGAGCGCTGATCAGCGTCGTCAGCAGGTCGAACTCGGTGCGCGTCAGGTCGGCCTCGTTGCCGTCGACGGTGACGATGCGGGCCTCGGGGTCGACCGCGATGCGCCCGTGCCGCACGAGCGTGTGCGGGGCGTCGTCGCGGGATGCCTCGTCGGCACGCGCATCGGTCGTGGCCGTCGTCGCCGCGCTGTCGGTGGCCGCCTCGGAACCATTGACCCGGACCGCGCGCGGCCGACGGAACATCGCGTTGACGCGAGCCTGCAGCTCGCGGGGACTGAACGGCTTCGTCAGGTAGTCGTCGGCGCCGATCTCGAGTCCCATGAGGCGGTCGATCTCGTCGGTGCGGGCGCTGATCATGACGACGTACGCCTGGCTGACGTCGCGGACCCGGCGGCACACCTCGATGCCGTCGAGGTCGGGCAGGCCGAGGTCGAGCGTCACGAGGTCGGGGTCGGTGGCGACGACGAGCTCGACGCCGGCCAGACCCGAGGCAGCGGCCGAGACCTCGAAGCCCTGCATCGTCAGGCTGTGCGTGATGAGTTCGCGGATGTCGTCGTCGTCTTCGACGACGACGGCAGTACGCGTGGGGCTCATGCGGTGATTGTTGCAGAATGTTCGGGTTTGACCCGTCAGAACGGCGGGAGTGGCGGATTGCCGCTCACGATGACCCGCCGGGGCCACTCGAGTCTGCGGAGCGACCCAGCTGTGATTCCAGTGCCGATGGGCTCGTCGCGGGCAGGTCGCACACCATCCCGCGACAGACGTATGCCGCCGGCTGGCCGTCGACGAGGGGTCGCCCGGCCAGCAGCGCGATGCCGTCGGCGTCCGGTTCACCACGGACCACGACGAGCCCGGGGCTCGGTGACCGGCGGGCCAGTGCCTCGAGGTCGTCGGCGCGCACCCCGTCGCCGACCACCGCCACCTGCAGCGGCCCGGCGACGAGCGCCTCGGCCACGGAGAGCGACCACCCGCCGAATCGGGGCTCCCGGACGGCGAGCCCGAGGCCCGCGGCCGTGGCCCGGGCTCCGGCATCGAGGGCGGCAACGTCACCGGTGAGCGCACCGAGGGTCACGAGCGCGCCGGCGAGGGCCGACTGGCCCGCCGGCTCGGCGTTGTCGGCGGCGCTCCGCGGTCGCAGGTAGAGAGTCTCGGCTCCCTCTGCCGTGTCGTGGAAGCCGCCGTCGTCCGCGGCGAAGGCCCGCGCGGCGTCGAGGACGTGCCTCGCGGCGTCGAGCCAGCGGACCTCGCCCGTCGCCTGGTGCAGTGCGAGCAGCCCCTCCGCGAGGTTGCCGTGGTCGTCGGCGACGCCACGGGCCGACCCGACGACGCCGTGCCGCGACGCCCGCCGCAGCTCGCCGTCGACGGTGTGCACGTCGAGCACGTGCGCCGCGCAGCTCCGGGCCGCCTCGACCCAGCCGCGCTCGTCGAACGTCGCGCCGGCCCCGGCCAGGGCGGCGACGGCGAGGCCGTTCCACGACGTGACGACCTTGTCGTCCCGACCGGGCTGCGGCCGTTGCGCGCGCGCCGCCAGCAGCCGGGAGCGCACGCGCTCGAACCATGCCGCGTCGTCCGGGTCGACCGGCAGCTGGAGCGTCGACGCGCCGTGCTCGAACGTGCCCTCCGGCGTGACGACGAAGAGGGCGGCGGCCGCGTCGCCGTCCGCGCCGAGCACGTCGCGCACCTGCGCGGGTGTCCACGCGTACGTCAGGCCCTCGACCCCGTCCGCGTCGGCGTCCAGGGACGAGGCGAAGCCTCCGCCCGGGGTCCCGAGGTCGCGGAGCAGGAACTCCACCGTCTCGCGGACCACCCGCTCGGCCAACGGGCTGCGCGTCACCTTCCACCAGGTGGTGTACGCGCGCAGCAACAGGGCGTTGTCGTAGAGCATCTTCTCGAAGTGGGGCACGACCCATGCCGCATCGACGGCGTAGCGCGCGAAGCCCCCGGCCAGCTGGTCGTACATCCCGCTGCGCGCCATGGCCTCGAGGGTGCGCCCCGCCATGGTGAGCGCGAGCTCGGCGCCGGTGCGCGCGTGGTGGCGCAGCAGGAACTCCAGCACCATCGACGGCGGGAACTTCGGCGCACCGCCGAATCCGCCTGCGGTCCGGTCGAACTGGCGCGCCAGCTGCTCGACCGCCGTCGAGAGGGCGACCGGCTCCACGGCGTACGGCGTCGGCGGTTGGAGCGCGCCGGCGAGCGAGGTGGCGATGTGTGTGCCCGATTCGCGGACCTCGTCCTCGCGGGTGCGCCACGCCTCGTCGATGGCGGCGAGCACGCGGAGGAAGTGGTCCCGCGGGTAGTACGTGCCGCAGAAGAACGGCTCGCCCTCGGGGGTGAGGAACACCGTCATCGGCCAGCCGCCGTGGCCCGTCGTCGCCGAGACGGCCGCCATGTAGACCGCATCGATGTCTGGGCGCTCCTCGCGGTCGACCTTGACGGACACGAAGCGCTCGTTGAGCGCCGCCGCAACCGTCTCGTCCTCGAAGGACTCGTGGGCCATCACGTGGCACCAGTGGCAGGCGGCGTAGCCGACCGAGAGCAGGATGGGCACGTTGCGCTCGCGGGCCTCCGCGAACGCCGGCTCTCCCCACTCCTGCCAGTGCACGGGGTTGTCACGGTGCTGGAGCAGGTACGGGCTCGTGGCATCGGCGAGGCGGTTGCTCATGGCTCCACGCTAGGCGACCGTCGTGGCCTGCACGTCAGGCCGCCTGGGCGACCAGCGTCTCCCAACGGATGCGGCGCGCGCGGTACGCGAAGATCGCGAGCTTGGCGAGCTCCTCGACGATGCGGGCCGCGAAGATCCCGACGTAGCCGAGCGGTGTGTGCAGGCCGAGCAGGATCGCCAGCGGCAGCCCGACGAGGAACGCGCCCACGACGTCGCCGAGGATCACGCCACGGACGTCGTTGCCGCTCGGGAGCACGCCGGCGCCGATGATCATGTTGCGCACCTTGACGACCTGGAACACGGCGTTCATGAGGATGCCGACGCCGGCCATGAGCCGCACGTCGGGCCCGGCCTCGCCGTAGAGCGGCTCGAGGAGCAGCACCGACACACCGAAGAGCACGCCGAAGGCGGCGGCCGTACCGATGCCGGCCCGCTTGACGCGCCGGACCCAGGCCACGGCCTCGGCGATGTCGCCGCTGCCGACGGAGCGGCCGACGAGCGTCGTCGTCGCAGCCATGAGGCCGATGCTGCCGACGATGAAGATGCCCTCGAGCGTCGTCACGATCTGGGCCGCAGCCAGGGCCTCGTCGCCGAGCTGCTGGAACACGACGTTGTAGAGAAAGGTGCCGACGGTCCAGAAGAGCTCGGTGACGCCGAGGGGGAGGGCGAGCACGAAGAGCGGGACCACCACCGCCCGCCACTGCGCGCGGCTGTCGGGCAGGCTCCAGCCCACCGTGCGGCGCGCCCCGAACACCATCCACGCGAGGATGATCGTCTTCACCACGGCGGTGACAAGAGTGGCCCAGCCGGCGCCCGCGACCCCGAGCTCCGGGAACGGGCCGAGCCCGGTGACGAGTGAGTACGCGATCGCGGAGTTCGCGACGACCGTGACGAGGGTCGCCAGCATCGGGCTCGACGGCCGTCCGGCCGAGCGGAGCACCCCGGAGAGGATCGCGCTCAGCATGACGGGCAGCGTGGCGAGGACCGTGAGGCGGAAGTAGTCGGTGCCGGCGGCGGCGACCGAGGGTGACGCACCGACGAGCGAGAGCAGGTGGTCGGCGACCAGCCACGGCACGAAGGACACGACCGTCCCGAGGCCCAGGGCGACGACGAGCGCGGCCGTCACCGTGTGGTCGAGCGCCTCGCGGCGACCGGCGCCGACGGCGCGCGCCACGAGGATCGCGACGGACGTGCCCAGTGCACCGAGGGTGACACCGAGGATGAAGGTGAGGCTGTTGGAGAAGCCGACCGCCGCGATGGCGGTGGCTCCGAGGCCGCCCACGACGATCTGGTTGACGAAGTTGAGCACCAGCATCAGGACGAACTCCATGCTCACCGGCACGGCGATGCGCGCGATCTCGCGAGCCGGCGTCGGCGGGGCCGAGCGACGGTCGCGGGCGGGCATGACGAGGCGAGGCATGGGAGTGCCTTTCAACGGACGAGAAGGGGTGTGCCGATCCAGAGTAGATGTTTCGACATCGAATATCGAAACGATTTGATCCGCGGTCTCGACGCGCGGACCCAGGCGCAGGTCAGTCGTTCATCGCCTTGATGATCGTGACCGCGAGACTCACCTGGTCGCGGGCGTGGGCCTGCGACGTGGCGTCGCCCGAGGCGCCGGCGGCGGCGGCGACGGCGTTGTCCGCCTCGCGCACGATCGTCCACGCCCGCGCCCGGCCTTCGTCGATGCCGGCCCGCTCGCAGATGATCTCGAGGCGGCGGCGCAGCGACCACCGGACCTGCGAGCCGGTGCCGAGCTCGTCGGTGCGGTTCCACAGGGCCGGGGCCACCTCGAAGGCGGAGTCCCCGGCCATCGGCTTGGGGTCGATTGCCAGCCACGGCGAGCGATACGCCGCAAGGACGTTCGTGTAGTGCAGGTCGGTGTGGAGCAGCCGCTCCTCGGCTGGTCGTTCCGCGAGCTCCGTTGCGAGGGCGGCGGCCTGGTCGAGGTAGCGGCGGGGCAGCACCGGCGGGGCCGCCCGCAGCTCGTCCGCCTGGCGCAGGGCGTATGCCGTGAGGCTGGGCATGCGCGGGTGTGCCGGACGACGCAGCACCCTGAGGAGGTCGCCGATGACACCGCACGCGTCGTCGATGTCGACGTTGCTGAGGTCGCGGGTGTGCAGGCGCTCGAGCAGCAGGGCGAACCGCGACGGGTCGGCGCGCACGAGCCGCACGGCGCCGTGACCGTTCCAGGCCTGCAGGGCGAGGTGCTCGGTGGCCGCCTCTGGATGGGGCCAGGTGATCTTCAGGACACCCTCACCGCTGACGCCGACGACGTCGCGACCGGCGCCGAGCAGGCGTACCGGGATCACGACGGCGCACACCCCACTGCTCGGGCGACCGATGGGCTCGAGCTCCCACTCGGCGAGCAGGTCGGCGATGAGGCCGGGCAGGTCGTCGATCCAGTCCTCGCCCGACACGTAGCCCATGGACGGACGACCGCTGAGCTCGTGCGCGAAGTGGGCAGGGATGAGGTCGTACATGGGGTCGTAGGTCACGACGCGGCTCCGGGAAAGGCGGTGAGGGGAAGGTCCCAGTCGACCGCGAGGGCCTGGACGTTCGCGCTCCACCGGGCGACGTCCTCGAGGGACGTCGGTGAGGGGTTCGGACCGCCGAGCTCCAGGCCGGCGCCGACGGCCGACGCGAGGGTCAGCGTCGCGAGGCGGCGGGCGTCGGCGGCGGAGGTGACGGGGAACGGCAGTGCCCACCCGCCCGGCGTCGTCGAGGTCGTCCCCGACACGGCGACCTCGAGGCGCGACAGCCCGGCCAGGGTCGACTCCGCCGCGCGACGCTGCTCGCCGGTGCTCTGTGCGGCGACGACCTCGAACGCGTAGACGAGTGGCTGGGTGCGGGCGACGATCGCCGGTCGCACGGGGCTGGGGGACTCGAGGACTGCCACGTCGCGCCCGAGCAGGACGGCCGCGGCCAACCGCTGGGCGTAGGCGGCGGCGAGCAGGTCGCGGGTCGCCGCGGAGGCGCGCGCCACGGCCGTCCACTCCGAGGGGCCGAGCGCGTCGAGCCGGGCCGCGAGCTCCTCGCGGGTGCGCACCGGGTCGTCCGGCCCAGACGCATCGGACGCGGTCGCCGTGGGCGACGACCCGGGCGCGGGTGTTCCGGCGGCCGAGCCGGTCGAGGTCGTGGGCGGCGCGGGTCGAGCGGCAGCGGCGGCGTCGATGACCGTGGTGGGCACACCGGCGTTGGTCAGCCGTCCTCGCAGGACGCGCAGCTGCTCGCGGTTCAGCGCACGGAGCCGGCGCACGGTCGCCCCGGCCTCGGGACCCGCGAGGACCTCGGTCTCGGCCTCCACGAGCCGCGTCAGCCCGGCGACCGCGGACAGCAGCAGCGCCTCGTCGGGAGCCGGGCGGCGCGTCGGCACGGGCGGGGGAGGCGGTGGGACGTCGAGCCGCAACCCACGATCGACCAGGAGCGCGAGGGCGGCCGCACCGCCACCGACGACGAAGAGACGCCGGGGTGGCTGACCGAGACCCGCCATCACCCGTGACCCGAGCCCACGGGTGTCGCCGTCCATGGCGTGATCTTCGCACGCGCCCGGCGGTCTGCGACGACCCGCCGGCGCCGATAGAGTGGAGGGCACGCGGTGCCGGTCCGCCCCTCGGGGCGTCGGCACCGGACATTCGAGAAGAGCAGGAGGCGTCGACTGATGAGCACGGCCCAGGAGATCAGAGCGGCGCTCGAGCCGGTGCTCGCGCCCCTCGGGCTGGTCGTCGAGGACGTCTCCGTGTCTCCTGCCGGCAAGCGGCGCCTCGTGCGCGTGCTCGTCGACTCCGACATCAGCGACCTCGACGTGACCGACGACGCCAGTGCCGTGCCACCGCTCTCGCTCGACGCCGTGGCGGACGCCACCCGTGCGGTGAGCGACGAGCTCGACGCAGGGGACGTCATGGGGCAGGCCCCGTACGTGCTCGAGGTGTCGTCGCCGGGCGTCGGCCGCCCGCTGAGCTCCCGCGACCAGTTCCGCCGTCAGGTCGGACGCCTGGTCGAGGTGACCCACCAGGCCGGCTCCGAGACCGGCCGCCTCACGGCCGTGGGCTCCGACTCGCTCACTCTCGAGGTCCCGGCCACCAAGAAGACCCCGGCCCGCCAGGTGACGCTCGACCTCGACGCCGTGCAGCGCGGCATCGTGCAGGTCGAGTTCAAGCGGGCCGACACCGGCGACGACACCGCCGCCACCGACGACCCGGACGAGACGTCCGCCCTGGAAGGGGACCACTGATGGACATCGACCTCGCCGCCCTGCGCGCTCTCGAACGGGAGCGTGACATCAGCCTCGACGTGCTGATCCCTGCCATCGAGCAGGCGCTCCTCGTCGCCTACCACCGCACCGACGGCAGCCAGCGGCTTGCCCGCGTCGAGCTCGACCGCAAGACCGGTCACGTCATCGTCTGGGCCCGCGAGGAGGGTGAGCTGCTCCCGCCGACGGAGGAGGGCGAACGCCCTCAGCGCGGCGAGCCGGGGCCGGAGTTCGACGACACGCCCGAGGGCTTCGGCCGCATCGCCGCCTCGACGGCCCGGCAGGTCATCGTCCAGCGGCTGCGTGACCTCGAGGACGAGGCGATCCTCGGCGACTTCAAGGGTCGCGAGGGCGACGTCATCTCGGGCATCGTCCAGCAGAGCCAGGACCCTCGGAACGTCCTCGTGGACTTCGGCACCGTGGAGGGCATCCTGCCGCTTGCCGAGCAGGTGCCGGGGGAGCGCTACGGCCACGGCGAGCGTCTGCGCTGCTTCGTGGTCAGCGTCAAGCGGGGTCCCAAGGGCCCCCAGGTGGGGCTGTCACGCACCCACCCCAACCTCGTGCGCACGCTGTTCAAGTTCGAGGTGCCCGAGATCGCCGACGGCACCGTCGAGATCGCGGCGCTCGCCCGCGAGGCAGGGCACCGCACGAAGATCGCCGTGCACAGCAAGGTCGCGGGTGTCAACGCCAAGGGCGCCTGCATCGGGCCGATGGGCGCTCGTGTCCGAGCCGTCATGACCGAGCTGCGAGGCGAGAAGATCGACATCGTCGACTACTCCGACGATCCTGCCTCGTTCGTCGCGGCGGCCCTGTCGCCCGCGCGCGTGCAGTCCGTCGAGATCGTCGACGCGGCCGCCCGCACGGCACGTGTCATCGTCCCCGACTACCAGCTGAGCCTCGCCATCGGCAAGGAGGGCCAGAACGCCCGTCTCGCGGCCAAGCTGACCGGCTGGCGCATCGACATCCGGCCCGACACCGAGGCCGCCGGGGCCCCCGGCGGTGGGGTCGAGGTCGCGCCCGACGACCTCTGAGCGCCCACGAGGACCGCGCCCGGGCCTGCCTCGCCGGCCCGCCGGCATACGTCGGCAGGTCTGTCCGGGCACCCCGTGGAGCGGTGGAGGTCGCAGACGCGGTAGACTCGTCTGTGGCCGACCGGACTGGACTCCGTGCTGAGCCATCCCGCACCTGTGTGGGATGCCGAGGATCGGATAGCTGGTCGGCCCTGCTGCGAGTGGTCGCGGTGACGGAAAGAGATGCCGAGGACTCGTCCTCGGTCATGCTCCGCCCCGACCCGCGACATCGGATGCCGGGTCGTGGTGCATGGCTGCACCCGACGCCCGAGTGCTTCGAGCTGGCAGTGCGCCGCAAGGCGTTCGGACGTGCCCTGCGACTGCAGGCGGCGGTCGACGTGAGCGCGGTCGCACGACACCTCGGCACGCACCACCCGTAGGAAGAGAGCCGGCGCCGTCCGTGAGCGGACGCGTCGGCACAGTCAGAGATCAGTCAACGAACCACAAGGCGGGTTGAAACGCTATGAGCACCCGATGAGTACTCAGCGATGAGCAAGCCCCAGCAATAACCCACGGTTCGGCCACATCCTGTTCAGGCCGGACCAGGAACAGGAGAGATGTGGCTAAGGTCCGGGTCTACGAGCTCGCCAAGGAGCTCGGAGTCGAGAGCAAGACCCTGCTCGCACACTTGAAGAGCCAGGGAGAGTTCGTCCGGTCGGCATCGTCGACCATCGAGCCCCCCGTCGTCCGCAAGATCAAGGAGACGTTCCCCGCGGAACTGCGCTCCGGCGGCGGCACCAAGCCGGCGGCCCCCAGGGCCGCCACCCCCAGCGCGGCCCCCGCCGCGCCCCAGAAGGCTGCCCCGGCGCCGTCGGCTCCGGCCGCGCCCGCCCCGGCAGCCCGACAAGTGTCGGCGCCCGCGCCGTCCGCTCCCGCAGCACCTGCCGCCCACGAGGCCGCCCCGGCTCCGGCCAAGGCCGCTCCCGCACCGGCAGCCCCCGCACCGGCAGCTCCCGCACCGGCAGCTCCCGCACCCAAGGCGCCGGCCCCCGCCGCCCCCGCGGCGTCGGCACCGGCTCCCGTGCAGTCCAGCCGCGACGGTGGTCGCCAGACCTCCGGCGTCCCGGCCTCCCCCCGCCCGGCACCGCGCCCGGGCCAGCCCCGTCCGGGCAACAACCCGTTCGCGCCGAGCCAGGGCATGGGCCAGACCCGTGCGCCCCGGCCCGGTGGCGACGCCGGTCCCCGTCCCGGCAACAACCCGTTCAGCTCCAGCCAGGGCATGCCGCGTCCGCAGCAGCGCCAGGGCCAGCGTCCGGGTGGTCCCGGTGGCGCCCCGCGCCCCGGTGCCCCCGCGGCCGGTCGCCCGGGTGGTGCCCCCGGTGGCGCGCCGCGTCCCGGTGGTCCGCGTCCGAGCCCCGGCATGATGCCCGAGCGCAGCACCGTCGCCCGACCGGGTCAGCGCCCGGCCGGTGGACCTGGCCGTGGTGGCCCCGGCGGCCCCGGCGGCGGCCGTGGCGGCTTCGGCGGTGGACCCGGTGGCCCCGGTGGTCCTGGTGGACCCGGCGGTGCACCAGGCGGCGGCCGTGGCGGTTTCGGCGGCGGTCCCCGCGGTGGCGGCGGTCGTGGTTCCACGGCTGGTGCCTTCGGTCGCGGTGGCGGTCGTCCCGTCCGTGGACGCAAGTCCAAGCGCGCGAAGCGCCAGGAGTTCGAGCAGATGCAGGCGCCGTCGCTCGGTGGCGTCACCGTCCCGCGCGGCAACGGCACGACTGTCATCCGCGTCCGTCGCGGCTCGTCCCTGAGCGACTTCGCCGACAAGATCAACGCCAACCCCGGCGCGCTCGTCACCGTCCTCTTCCACCTGGGCGAGATGGCCACGGCCACCCAGTCCCTCGACGAGGACACCTTCAAGCTGCTCGGCGCTGAGCTCGGCTACGACATCCAGGTCGTCTCCCCGGAGGAGGAGGAGAAGGAGCTCTTCGACTCCTTCAACATCGACCTCGAGACCGGCATCGAGGGTGAGGACGAGGAAGACCTCGAGGCACGTCCTCCGGTCGTCACCGTCATGGGTCACGTCGACCACGGCAAGACGCGCCTGCTCGACGCCATCCGCAACGAGGACGTCGCGGCCGGCGAGGCGGGCGGCATCACCCAGCACATCGGTGCCTACCAGGTGCACAAGGAGCACGAGGGCTTCGAGCGGGCGATCACGTTCATCGACACCCCGGGTCACGAGGCGTTCACCGCCATGCGTGCCCGTGGTGCCAAGGTCACCGACATCGCGATCCTCGTGGTGGCGGCCGACGACGGCGTGATGCCGCAGACGATCGAGGCGCTCAACCACGCCCAGGCGGCCGACGTGCCGATCGTCGTCGCGGTCAACAAGATCGACGTCGAGGGTGCCAACCCCGCCAAGATCCGCCAGCAGCTCACCGAGTACAACCTCATCGCCGAGGAGTACGGCGGCGACACGATGTTCGTCGACGTCTCGGCCAAGCAGGGCCAGAACATCGACGGCCTGCTCGAGGCGGTCCTCCTGACGGCCGACGCGGCCCTCGACCTCCGGGCCAACCCGGAGAAGGAGGCGCGCGGTGTCGCGATCGAGGCCAACCTCGACCGTGGCCGCGGTGCGACCGCGACGGTGCTCGTCCAGACCGGCACGCTGCGCGTCGGTGACTCCATCGTCACGGGTTCGGCCTATGGCCGCGTCCGCGCCATGCTCGACGAGCACGGCAAGAACGTCGACGAGGCCGGGCCCTCCCGCCCGGTCCAGGTGCTCGGCCTCTCCTCGGTGCCGCGCGCCGGTGACACGTTCGTCGTGGCCCCGGACGACCGCACGGCCCGCCAGATCGCCGAGAGGCGTGAGGCGGCCGACCGTCAGGCGAGCCTGGCCAAGGCCCGCAAGCGCATCTCGCTCGAGGACCTCAACGAGGCTCTCGCGGCGGGCAAGGTCGAGACCCTCAACCTCATCCTCAAGGGTGACGTGTCGGGTTCGGTCGAGGCGCTCGAGGACGCCCTGCTCAAGATCGACGTCGGCGACGACGTGGACCTGCGCATCATCGACCGTGGCGTCGGTGCGATCACGATGAACAACATCAACCTCGCGATGGCCTCCAACGCCATCATCATCGGCTACAACGTTCGGGCCGAGGGCCAGAACGCCGACTACGCCGAGCGCGAGGGCGTCGAGATCCGCTACTACTCGGTGATCTACCAGGCCATCGAAGAGGTCGAGGCAGCGCTCAAGGGCATGCTCAAGCCGGAGTACGAAGAGGTCGAGCTCGGCACGGCGGAGATCCGCGAGATCTTCCGTTCGAGCAAGTTCGGCAACATCGCCGGTTCGATCGTGCGCAGCGGCGAGATCAAGCGCGGCTCCAAGGCGCGGATCACGCGCAACGGCGTCGTGGTCACCGAGAGCGTCGAGGTGGCCGGTCTGCGCCGCTTCAAGGACGACGTCACGGAGGTCCGCGAGGGCTACGAGTGCGGTATCAACCTCGGGTCGTTCAACGACCTGCAGCTCGGTGACCTCATCGCCACCTACGAGATGCGCGAGAAGCCTCGCGCCTGAGCTCCACGAGACGGACGGCGCCGATCCCTCCGGGGGTCGGCGCCGTCCGGCGTCTGCGGGCCACCACCCGACCCGCGACGTCCGACTGGGAATGCACGGGCCCCGCGGCCCGCTACTAGGGTGAATCACCACGTCGGACCCGTCCGGCCGCACGTCACACGAAAGCAGAGGTAGCCATGGCTGACCCCGCCCGCGCCCGCAAGATCGCCGACCGGATCAAGGTCATCGTCGCCGAGTACCTCGAGTTCCGGCTCAAGGACGAACGCCTCGGCTTCGTCACGATCACGGACGCCCGTGTCACGGGCGACCTGCAGCACGCGTCGATCTTCTACACCGTCTTCGGCAGCAACGAGGACCGCGCGGCCTCGGCCGACGCTCTCGAGGCCAACAAGGGCCGCATCCGCTCAGCCGTCGGCAAGGGCATCGGCATCCGCCTGACGCCGTCGATCGAGTTCATCGCCGACGCGCTGCCCGAGGGCGCCGCGCACCTCGAGGACCTCGTGGCCCAGACGCGTGCCCGCGATGCCGAGCTGGCTCGCGCCGCCGCGAATGCCAAGCCCGCCGGCGACGCCGACCCGTACCGCAAGCCGGCCGACCGCACCGAGGACGGCGGCGAGTCCGTGGAGTCCCTCGACGAGGTGGACGCGGACGTCGACGCCCGATGACCCGTTCCGGGGGCCTGCTCGTCGTCGACAAGCCGGCAGGGTGGACGAGCCACGACGTCGTCGCCCGCGCGCGCCGGCTCTGCGGCACGCGTCGAGTCGGCCACGCCGGCACCCTCGACCCGATGGCGACGGGGGTGCTCGTCCTCGGCGTCGAGCGTGGCACCAAGCTGCTCACCTTCCTCGTCGGCTGCGACAAGTCGTATGCCGCGACGATCCGTCTCGGCATGTCGACGCTCACCGACGACGCGGAGGGTGAGGTGACGCAGGCGCTCGGGGTCGACGACCTCGACCGCCTCCGGGCGGGGTTGCCCACCGCTGTGGCGGACCTGACGGGAGACATCGAGCAGGTGCCGAGCTCGGTGAGCGCCATCAAGGTCAAGGGCGTGCGCAGCTACACGCGGGTGCGTCAGGGCGACGCCGTCGAGCTGCCCCCTCGGCCGGTCACCGTGAGGCGCTTCGACGTGCTGTCCGTGCGACCGGGCAGCGCCTCCGAGGTCGGACGGGCCATCGAGGTCGTCGATGTCGACGTCGAGGTGGACGTCTCCTCCGGCACGTACGTCCGTGCCCTCGCGCGCGACCTGGGAGCCGCGCTCGGGGTCGGCGGGCACCTGACGGCGCTGCGGCGTACGCGGGTGGGCGGGTTCACGCTCGACGGGGCCGTCTCGCTCGACGCGCTGACCGCCGTCTCCGAGGCCGACGGACCGGACGGCATACCCCTGCTGCCGATCGCCGACGCGGCTCGCGCGCAGCTGCCCGTGCACGAGGTCTCCATGGCGGAGGCCGTGCGCCTCGGCCACGGACAGCGCATCGCGAGCGCGCTGACCGGCTCGGCGGGCGACGACGCGGTGGCCGCGATCGCTCCCGACGGACGCCTGGTCGCGGTGCTCGACGAGACGCGTTCCACGGCGCGCGCCAAGGTGGTCTTCGCCACCTCCATGCCGGGGGCCTGACCGTCGTGCACGACCCCTCCGACCCGGCCACTACAGTGGTCGCCGTGCAGCGCTGGTACGGAATCGACGACATCCCGGCCGACCTCGGCCCGACCGTCGTGACCCTCGGCAACTTCGACGGGGTGCACCGCGGGCACCGGGAGGTCCTGACTCGCGTCGTGCGCGAGGCCGCCGCCCGTGACGCGCTGCCCGTCGCAGTGACGTTCGAGCCGCACCCGATCGCCGTGCTCTACCCGGACCGTGCCCCCGCAGCCGTGATGTCGCTGGGCCAGCGCCTCGACGCCCTCGAGTCCGTCGGTCTCGGCGCGGTCCTCGTCATCGAGTTCACGCGCGAGTTCGCGCAGCAGACGCCCGAGGAGTTCGTCCGCGGCACGTTCGTCGAGGCCCTCGGCGTCGCGGCGGTCGTGGTCGGCAAGGACACCCGCTTCGGGGTGCGAAACTCGGGCGACGTCGAGACCCTTCGCGACCTCGGCGAGGTCCACGGCTTCGACGTCATCGCGCTCGACGACATCGGAGAGGGTGAGGCGGAGGGCGCCCGGTGGAGCTCGACGCAGCTGCGCGCCGAGCTGCTCGCCGGCAAGGTCGACCACGCTGCGCAGATGCTGGGGCGTCCGCACCGCGTCACGGGCACCGTCGTGCACGGCGACCACCGGGGCCGCGAGCTCGGGTTCCCGACGGCCAACCTGTCGCAGGACCACGAGGGCCTCGTGCCCGCCGACGGCGTGTATGCCGGGTGGCTCGTACGTCTCGACCTGGCCGACGGCGACCCCGAGCGCACGCTGCCCGCCGCCGTCTCGGTCGGCACGAACCCCACCTTCGACGGCCACCAGCGCCGCGTGGAGGCGTACGTCCTCGACCGCACCGACCTCGACCTCTACGGTGAGCGCGTCGCCGTCGAGTTCGTCTCGCACCTGCGACCCACGCTGAAGTTCGACTCGATCGAGGTGCTCGTCGAGCAGATGGCCCAGGACGTCGACCGGTGTCGCGAGATCCTCTCGGCGATCGTCCCGTCCTAGCCGCGCGGGGACGGCTGCGCGCCCGCACTGCGGGCGGGTGGTCCTGGCTCCGGGTCGACCTCGGCCTGCTCATCGGCGCCTTCGGCCTCTCGGTCGTCGGGGTCGTGCTCGTGTGGTCCGCGACCCGGGCCGGCGCCGGCGGCACGGCCGCGCTCAAGCAGACGGTGGCCCTCGCCGTCGGGCTTGCGTGCGCTGCAGTCGTCACCCGCCTCGACGTGCGGGCAGTGCGCGCCGCGGCGCCGGTCGTGTACGTCCTGGCGGTCCTCGGCCTCGCGGCGGTCGTGTCGCCGCTGGGTTCGACGGTCAACGGGTCACGGTCGTGGATCCGGCTGCCGGCCGGGATGAGCCTGCAGCCGTCGGAGCTCATGAAGGTGGCCCTCGCCATCGGTCTCGCGATGCTCCTCGCCGAACGGGCCGAGCGCCGGCTGCGCCAGCCGCACCGCGACGTCGCTCTCGCGTGGTTCGTCGCCGGCGTCCCGGTCGTCCTCGTGCTGGCACAACCCGACCTCGGTTCCGCGCTCGTCCTCGTCGCGATGTCGGTGGTCATCATCGCCGCGGCGGGTGCGCCGGCGCTGTGGACGCTCGCGGTCCTCGTGGCGGGCGCTGCTGTCGTCGCGGCGGCGTTCCTCACGCCGGCCCTCTCGACGTACCAGCGCAACCGGCTGCGCGCCTTCCTCGACCCGTCGCTCGACCCGCAGGGCATCGGCTACCAGACTCGCCAGGCGCGCGTCGCGATCGGCTCCGGCGGACTCGGCGGCCAGGGCCTCTTCGAGGGCCGGCAGACGCAAGGTGGCTTCGTCCCCTTCCAGGGGACCGACTTCGTCTTCTCGGTGGCGGGGGAGGAGCTCGGCTTCCTCGGCGCCGCCGGGCTCGTCGTGCTCATCGGGTTCATCGTCGTGCGCTGCGTCGTCGTCGCGCGTCGAGCCGACGCGTTCGGACGCCTCGTGGCGATGGGTGTGGCGGTGTGGTTCGGCGTCCAGGCCTTCGAGAACATCGGGATGAACCTCGGTCTGATGCCGGTCACGGGCCTGCCGCTGCCGTTCGTGTCCAGTGGCGGCTCCTCGCTCATCGCGTCGTGGATCGCGCTGGGTCTCGTCGGGAACGTCGCGTCGACCTCGCACCGCGGGAGGGCGGTCGGCGGGGCGGGGCACGTGGTCCGCTAGTGCCCGGCAGCCATGAAGTTACCCACGGGTCACAGTTCGATGTGGAACGTCGGCGAAAGCGTGACTGGCAGGCCGATTGTTGACATCATCCGGGCATGGCGGGCGCGCGCAGACGCCGATGACGAGCGGCCGCAGTGACAAAGGAGTTCACATGCCCCTCCAGGCACTTGCCGACCGCGACGTCGACCAGGACGTCCTCGACGGTCGCGCTCCCAGCGTGGGCGCGCTCTTCCGCAGCCGCGTGCGCGAGACGCCCGACGCGCCGGCCTACCTCTACTTCGCCGACGGGTCGACCGAGCTGACCACCCTGACGTGGCGACACACCTACGAGAAGGTCGAGCAGTGGGCTTCCGGCCTCATCAGCCTGGGGGTGCAGCTGGAGGACCGGGTCGCGATCGCGGCGACGACGCGTGTCGAGTGGATCCTCGCCGACCTCGCGATCATCTGCGCGGGCGGCGCCACGACGACGGTCTACCCGACGACGATCGCCGAGGACGTCGCCTACATCCTCTCCGACTCGGGCAGCGGCATCGTCTTCGCCGAGAACGAGGAGCAGGTCGCCAAGCTGCAGCAGGTCCGTTCCGAGATCCCGGGCGTGCGCCAGGTCGTCTCCCTGACGGGGCCCGCCAGCGACGACGGCTGGGTCATCACGACCGACGAGCTCGCCGAACGCGGCAAGGAGTGGCTCGAGGCCACTCCCGACCTCGTCGACTCACGCATCGACCAGCTCACCCCGGAGAGCCTCGCCGTCGTCATCTACACGTCCGGGACGACCGGTCGGCCCAAGGGTGTGCGCCTCGTTCACGACAGCGTCGTCTACGAGGGTGCGGTCATCGACGCGATCGGCACGTTGACCAAGGACGACCTCCAGTTCCTCTGGCTGCCGCTCTCGCACGTCTTCGGCAAGATGCTCATCGCGACGGGCCTGCAGATCGGGTTCCCGACCGCGGTCGACGGCCGCGTGGACAAGATCGTCGACAACATGGGCATCGTCAAGCCGACCTTCATGGCCGGCCCGCCGCGCATCTTCGAGAAGGCGCACGGCCGCATCATGCTGATGTTCGCCGGCGAGAAGGGCATCAAGAAGAAGCTCATCGACTGGGCCCTCAAGGTCGGCGGCGAGATGCGCGACGTCCGGGCCCGCGGCGAGGAGCCGTCGCCCGGCCTGAAGCGCCGGCACGACCTCGCCACCAGGCTCGTCCTCCACAAGGTGCAGGAGCGCTTCGGCGGCCGGGTCCGGTTCATGATCAGTGGGTCCGCGCCCCTCAACGCCGACGTCGCGCGCTGGTTCGGTTCGGTCGGCCTGCTCGTCCAGGAGGGCTACGGCCTCACCGAGACGTCGTCGGGCACCACCGTCAACCCGCCCGAGCACGGCTCCTACCAGTACGGCTCGGTCGGCTGGCCGCTGCCCGGCACCGAGGTTCGCATCGCCGACGAGGACGGCGAGATCCTCGTCAAGGGCCCGGGTGTCATGCGCGGCTACCACAACAACCCCGAGGCCACGGCCGAGGTGCTCACGGACGACGGATGGTTCCACACGGGCGACATCGGGCGCGTCGACGACCGGGGCTACCTCTACGTCACGGACCGCAAGAAGGACCTCTTCAAGACCTCGGGCGGCAAGTACGTCGCCCCGGCCGAGATCGAGGCGCGCTTCAAGGGACTGTGCCCGTTCGTCAGCCAGTTCCTCGTCCACGGCGCCGGCCACAACTACGCGACGGCGCTCGTGACGCTCGACCCTGACGCCATGGTCGCCTGGGCGCCGACCGCCGGGCTCGACGGCAAGTCGTACGCCGAGGTCGTGTCCTCCCCGCAGGCGCGCGCGCTCGTCCAGGGCTACGTCGACAGGCTCAACGACAGCCTCAACCGCTGGGAGACGATCAAGAAGTTCACGATCCTCGACAAGGACCTCACCATCGAGGAGGGCGACCTCACGCCGAGCATGAAGCTGCGCCGCAAGGCCGTCACGGAGAAGCACCGGGCCGAGCTCGACGCCATGTACGACGCCTGAGCCATCTGGCTCGCTCCGCTCGCCGTGTTCGGCGCGTCCCGACGTCACGCCTTCCCTCCTCGACTCGCTCGCTAGCGCTCGCATCGCTCGTCAGTCCAGGCGCGACGCGCGCCGAACTCGAGGACCCGTACCATTGACGGATGCCTGGAGAGTCCCTGTTCAACGCCCTCGAGCCACTGCTGGAGCGGGTCAACAAGCCCATCCAGTACGTCGGCGGTGAGCTCAACTCCACGGTCAAGGACTGGCACGTCGGCGGCCACGGCCCCGGCGGCGAGGAGCTCACCACCCGCTGGGCGCTGATGTACCCCGACGCGTACGAGGTCGGCGTCCCCAACCAGGGCGTCATGATCCTCTACGAGGTCCTCAACGAGCGTCCCGACGCCCTCGCCGAGCGCACGTATGCCGTGTGGCCCGACATGGAGGCGCAGCTGCGCGAGGCCGGCCTGCCGCAGTTCACCGTCGACGGCCACCGCTCGGTGCGCGACTTCGACCTCTTCGGCCTCAGCTTCTCGACAGAGCTCGGCTACACGAACATGCTGACCGCGCTCGACCTCGCCGGGATGCCGCTCCACGCGGCCGACCGCGACGTCGACGACCCCATCGTCATCGCCGGTGGCCATGCGGCGTTCAACCCGGAGCCGATCGCGGCGTTCGTCGACGCGGCCATCGTCGGCGACGGCGAGCAGGCGGTCCTCACGGTCACCGACATCGTCGGGGAGTGGAAGGCGCAGGGCCGTCCGGGCGGGCGCCGCGAGGTCCTGCTGCGCCTCGCCCGCACCGGCGGTGTCTACGTGCCCGCCTTCTACGACGTGTCCTACCTGCCCGACGGGCGTATCCAGCGGGTCGCGCCGGCGCCGGACGCGCACGGGGTGCCGTGGCGCGTCGCGAAGCACACCGTCATGGACCTCGACGCGTGGCCCTACCCGAAGCAGCCGCTCGTGCCGCTCGCCGAGTCGGTGCACGAGCGCATGTCGGTCGAGATCTTTCGGGGCTGCACGCGCGGCTGCCGCTTCTGCCAGGCCGGCATGATCACGCGCCCGGTGCGTGAGCGGTCGATCACCGGCATCGGCGAGATGGTCGAGCGCGGGCTCGCTGCGACAGGGTTCGAGGAGGTGGGCCTGCTCTCGCTGAGCTCGGCCGACCACTCCGAGATCGCCGACATCACCAAGGGCCTCGCCGACCGCTATGAAGGCACCCAGACCGGGCTCTCGCTGCCCTCCACGCGCGTCGACGCCTTCAACATCGACCTCGCCAACGAGCTGACCCGCAACGGCCGTCGCTCGGGTCTCACCTTCGCGCCGGAGGGCGGGTCGGAGCGCATCCGCAAGGTCATCAACAAGATGGTCTCCGAGGAGGACCTCATCAACACCGTCGCGGCGGCCTACGGTGCCGGCTGGCGGCAGGTGAAGCTCTACTTCATGTGCGGCCTGCCCACCGAGACCGACGACGACGTCCTCCAGATCGCCGAGCTGGCCAAGAAGGTCATCGAGACCGGGCGCCAGGTGTCGGGCCGTCGCGACATCCGCTGCACCGTCTCGATCGGCGGTTTCGTGCCCAAGCCGCACACGCCCTTCCAGTGGGCCTCGCAGCTCGGCGTCGAGGAGACCGACGCGCGGCTGCTCAAGCTGCGCGAGGCCCTCCGCGCCGACAGGCGCTACGGCAGCTCGATCGGCTTCCGTTACCACGACGGGCAGCCCGGCATCGTCGAGGGGCTGCTCTCGCGCGGCGACCGCCGCGTCGGGCGCGTCATCGAAGCCGTGTGGCGCGACGGCGGCCGCTTCGACGGCTGGAGCGAGCACTTCTCCTACGAGCGCTGGATCCGGTGCGCTGACGAGGCGCTCGCCGACACGCCGGTCGACCTCGCCTGGTACACGACGCGTGAGCGGGGCGAGTCCGAGGTGCTGCCCTGGGACCACCTCGACTCGGGTCTCGACAAGGACTGGCTCTGGGAGGACTGGCAGGACGCCCTCGACGAGACCGAGGTCGACGACTGCCGCTGGACCCCGTGCTTCGACTGCGGCGTGTGCCCGCAGATGGGCACCGAGATCGAGATCGGCCCGACGGGCAAGACCCTTCTGCCGCTGACCGTGCTCGGCTCCGGCCGCGAGGAGCTGCTGGAGCACCAGCACTGAGCCTCGGTCGTCAACGGCCTCGGACGCGCAAGGAACACGGCCCGGCGAGCACGTGCTCGCCGGGCCGTGTCGTCACTCGTGTGCTCAGACGGCGAAGAAGACGCGAGAAGTGTCGGGCACGGAGACGCTCGTCCCGTTCGTCGTGTCGGTCAGGGTGATGTCGCTGTAGGAGACGGAGGCGAGGACGAGACGCTGGCCGCCCGGGCAGCTGAAGTCACCGGCCGAGATCGGGCCCGCGCTGAGGCTCGCCTGGACACGCCCGTTCTTCGACTCGAAGCTTCCGGCTGCGGAGACGTCGTCGTTCACGGTCTCCTTGTCCGCCGCCTGCGGGTGGTTCCCGCCACCGTTGATGCAGGCGTAGACGGCCGAGGCGTCGGCCATCAGCACGTAGTCGATGTTTCCGTTGCCGAGGCCGCGCTCGTCGAACGAGACCACGAGGGCGCCCGAGCCGCTGACCGACGAGTCGACGCTGTGGAACTTGGCTGCGACGGCGGAGGCCGGGCTGGCCATGACGAGGCCCACGACGAGAGCGATGGTGGCGACGAGTGCTGACTTGATGACCTTCATGTGGCGCTTCTTTCCCTGGGTGTAGGTGCCCGGCCCCCGCTCGGGCCTGAGACGACCGCGGCCCTGTTCGGCCCGCGTCGTGCTGGTAGAGGCGGAAGGCGTACCCCCGATACGCCTCCCACGGAAGTGGCGGCATATGCCCGGAAAGTGCCATCAAGGATATCAGGATAAAAGGTACAAAACGGTCAAGCGACAGGTGTCGGGATCCTGATGCGAAGCGTCCGGTTGCCGTCCTTTCCGAGAGGTCGATCGGATCGCGTTCTGTCACAAGCACCGCGGCACACAGACGTGGTCCGGCGAGCGCGCTCGCCGGACCACGTCGTTCATGGTTGGGACTCAGTCGGTCAAGGGCTGGTCACCGTCCCGCCGTTGCTGACAGTCAGAGCCGACGTCTCGTGGCACTTGGGTGAGATGTCATCTTGCGCACTGTTCGTGCTGTCGTAGGCCACCGACCAGGAGAACGTCCCGGACGCCAGCTGCGCCGTCGTGTTCGAGGTCGACACCGTCTGTGGTGAGGCTCCCGACACACTTGCCGTCGTGCTGTAGAGGGCGGTGCCCGTGCAGTCGCCGCTCGGGTAGAGCGCGAACGACACGGTGCCTGCGAGGTTGCCGCTGCCTGCCGGCGCCGAGATCGTGGCTGAGTCGTTCGGCACCCAGCGCTGCGCGGTCGTCATGCTCGACGGGACCGTGTTGACGGTGACGTCCTCGTTGGTGTCCGTGCACGCCGCGTTGTGCGTCACGCCGTTGGTGTTCGGCGCGTTTCCGCTGTAGACGGCGACCCAGTGGTAGTTACCGGGCGCTGTCGGCACGAACTGCGGGTTGGGCGAGTTGTACGTCCCGTTGCCGCTCACGGTGACCGCCGCCGAGGTGTAGACGAGAGTGCCACACCCGGTGTTGCTCGGGCCGAACAGCTTGAACGTGATCGTCCCGCCCGTGGCTGCGCCTGCCGTGCCGGTCAGGTTGATGACCGGGTTGGCCGGCTGGGTCGCCGTGCCGCCGAGGGTGGCGGAGTCGGTGACGGCAGTTCCGAGGTTGACGTCGACACCGGCTGTCGTCGACAGGGTCGGCGTGACCGGGTTGACGGTGAAGCACTCGGTCGCAGCCGAGTCGCTCGACCCGCTGATGTTGTTCGCGGCGTCGCCGCTGAACTCGCCGCGCCAGCAGTACCGCCCGGCCGAGGTGACATAGGCCGTCGGTGACACGACCGTGACGGGGTAGGAGGCCCCGGTCAGGTTGGTGCTGCCGACACTCGTCCCGTTTGCGGTGCAGAGAGCGGGTGAGTCGACCTTGCACAGGAAGAACGCAACCGAGCCGGCCGGGGTGGCGGTGCCGCCCTGGATGGCGACGACAGCCGAGTCCTTGACCGCGACCACACCGGTACCGATCGAGAGGCCACCGGCTGGGATGCTCGCCCCGGCGCCGTCCTTCGGCGTCGTGACGGTCGTCGAGGTGCAGTTGCCGATCGGCGTCACGGGCTGAAGGACGGTGTCCTTGTAGTCAGCCGTGTCCGAGTTGCCGGTGACGGTGCTCGGGATGACGTTGGCGAACGACCGGCAGGCGTTGCTGCCGCCGAACACGGTGTCCGTCAGGTTGAGCGCAGCCTCGCCGAAGAAGCCGTCAGCGCTGTACTCGGCGGCCGAGACGCTCGCGTTGAGGGCGACGGGTGCACCGAGTGTGAGGTTCGGCGCGGTGCCGGACCAGGTCCGCAGGAACAGGTCCTTGCTGCCACCCTGCTGGTCCCACATGATGATGAAGTCGCCGGCCTTGCGGTTGGCCCACGGGTTGCAGCTGGCGATGAGGGAGTCGTTGCTGGCGGAGTAGTCACCACATGCTGCGGGTGGCGGGTTCTGCATGAACTCGAAGGCGATGAAGCCGCTGCCGGTGTTGTTGTCGCGCTCCCACGCGAAGTACAGCCAGTCGTCGCCGTCGGCGTCGCTGCCGGTCCCGAGGAAAGCCTGGCGCAGGTCGACCTGCCCGTTCGGGTTGGTCAGGCCGAGCGTCGGCACCGCATCGCTGTGGATGACACCGATCTTGGTCGTGTTGGAGTTGAGGGGGCCGAGCTCCTTGACATTGCCCTCGGGGTCGGCGAGGGTCTGGTCCGCGTCAGCGCCTGGAACCGTGCCATCGATGCTGAACGGGGGGACGGTGCCGGCCAGGGCGGCCGGGGCCGCGAGAACAGCCATAGGCAGCGCGACGGCTGCCAGCACGGCGAGAAGTTTCCCTCGTAGGCTTCGTCGTTGAGTCGCGCCAGGCCCTCTGCTGGACCTCCCCCGAGTGGCGATCAGTACAGTCATGAGTTCTCCAAGGTGTGATGGAGGACCCGCATCGCTACGGTGCGGGAGGTACCCACCGACCGCTCGTCACGTACCTGCCGCCTCGGCCCCCGACCACTCCACGAGGCAGCCCGGCTCTGGCTCATCGGCCCTGCTGATGGCTACCCAACTGTTGACGTTAGGGTTGCCCGGCGCCGCCCGCGGACGAATGCAGGAAGTCGCCCGTTATGCACTACAAGTCTTTGCAGCGGACGCCGAAAGCCTGAAATGACAGGTCAATTCGCGAAAAGAGATGATCTATACGGGGAATCCGACGTGGGCCAGGGCCTGGCGCACGAGGACGCCGTGCGAGCCCGGCATCTCCCCCCGGACCGCCAGCGACGCCGCCTCCTCGGGAGTCACCCACGACAGGTCGAGCGCGTCCTGCTGAGGCCGGCAGTCACCCATGACGGCGACGACGAAGGCCAGCGACACCGCGTGCTGCCGCGGGTCGTGGAACGGCGTGACGCCGGGGGTCGGGAAGAACTCGGCCACCGTGAACGGCTGGGGCGACAACGGGATGCGGGGCAGGGCCATCGGGCCGAGGTCCGCCTCGACGTGGCGGGTCAGCGCGTCGCGGATGCGCTCGTGGTAGAGCACCCGGCCGCCGACGACCTCCTGACCGATGCCCCCGTCGCTGTCGGCACGCAGGAGCAGCCCGACGTGCGTGACGACGCCCCGGTCGTCGACACGCACCGGGACGGCGTGGACGTAGAGGATGGGGAGCCGGTCACGGGCGTTGTCGAGTTCCTCGCGGCTCAGCCACGCACCGGTCGTCTCCACGTCGTTCATGGCCTCATCCTGCCAAACGTCCCCCGGACGACCCGGCTCGGCCCGTGACGCGGCGCGTCGGTCACCGGAGCGAGCGGACCCACGCCCAGACGACCGCTCCCGAACGGGCGAGCTGGCGGCGGTCGACGACGGATGGCACGTCCTGCGCGGAGTGGTACGCGGCATACGGCACGCTGCCGAGGCGCGCCGCTGGGATGTCGACGGCCTCGAACGACACGTGGTCGCTCGCGCGGTTGGTGCACGCCCGGGTCGGGGTGGCTCCGGACGACGCGGCGCGGATGGCGCGGGCGAGAGCAGGCGTTCCTCGCCCTCCGGAGCAGACGGGCACGGCGGCGGCCCGGACCCCGACCCGGTCGAGCGCGACCATCCCGCGGAGGGCGCGGCGTTGCGTCGCATCGAGGGCCGCGACGAAGTGGCGCGAGCCGAACGCGTACGCGCTCCCGCTGCCGCCGCGAGCCTCCTCGGCACCGAACGCGACGAACCGCACCGGCAGCCCGCCCGGTTGCTGACGGGTCATCCGGGCGACCTCGGCCATGACCATGAGGCCCGACGCGTTGTCCTCGGCTCCGGGCGACTGCGGCACCGTGTCGAGGTGGGCGCCGACGACGACGTGTGGCTGGCGAGCGTCGAAGCCGGGCGGGTCCGCGACGACGTTCACGCTCGAACCGGCCGGCACGCGGACACCCCACGAGATACCCGCCGGGACCCGGAAGGGCTGCAGCCTGACCCGGTACCCGGCCGCGCGGAGCTGTCCGGCGACGTAGGCGGCGGCCCGGTCGCTGGCCGGGCTGGCGGCGTCGCGCGGCCCGATGGCCGACAGCGTCCGTATGCCGCCCATCACCCTGTCCACGTCGAACGTCCCCACGCGTGGCGGCGGAGCTGCTGTTCGGGTCGTCACGCGCGGGGTCGACGTGGTGGCGGTGGGCGCCGAGGACGTCGACGGCGCGAACCCGCTCGTGGCCGACGCCGAGGCGGGGGCTGAGGTCGTCGGGGGAGAGCCCGCCAGCGACGGGCTCGTGCACGCCGTCGCGGTGACGAGGACCGCGGCCACGAGCAGACGGGTCGGTCGCGGGCGCATCATCAACGCTAACCCGGCTAGACTGCGCGCACAGGCGTTCGAACCGTCATCAGCGGTGAGCCTCCGGAAGAACAGAGCGCGAGCTCCCACTAGACCCGGACGGGTGGGCCCGTCACAGCCTTCGACAAGAGCGGCCGTATGCCGTCTGCCCCGTCGGGCGGGCCCGTGCGGCAAGCGGGGTGGTACCGCGGCAGCCTCCAGCAGGAGCACGTCGTCCTCGTGGCAGTGACGAGCGACCAACAGACGCGAACGCAGGAGACCACGAGCATGACCTACCCCAAGGTCACCACGAACGACGACGCCGGACGCGCCCTCGGCGTCCCGTCCAACCCGCGCTTCCCCGAGATCGAGGAGCGCGTCCTCAGGTACTGGGACGAGGACGGCACGTTCATCGCGTCCGTCGAGGGTCGCGACCCGGGCACCGACGGCGACAACGAGTTCGTCTTCTACGACGGCCCACCGTTCGCGAACGGCCTGCCGCACTACGGCCACCTGCTCACCGGCTACGTCAAGGACATCGTGCCGCGGTACCAGACGATGCGCGGCAAGCGCGTCGAGCGCCGTTTCGGCTGGGACACGCACGGCCTGCCCGCGGAGCTCGAGGCGCAGCGCCAGCTCGGGCTCAAGACGAAGCAGGACATCGTCGACCTCGGCATCGACACGTTCAACGACGCGTGCCGCAGCTCGGTGCTGAAGTACACCGGGGAGTGGCGCGACTACGTCACCCGCCAGGCGCGTTGGGTCGACTTCGACAACGACTACAAGACGCTCGAGCCCGGCTACATGGAGTCGGTCATCTGGGCCTTCAAGCAGCTCCACGACAAGGGGCTCGTCTACCAGGGCTTCCGCGTGCTGCCGTACTGCTGGAACGACCAGACGCCGCTGTCCAACCACGAGCTCCGCATGGACGACGACGTCTACCAGATGCGTCAGGACCCGGCCGTCACCGTCGGCCTGCGCCTCGAGACCGGCGAGCTCGCGCTCGTCTGGACGACGACCCCGTGGACCCTGCCGGCCAACCTCGCGATCATGGTCCACCCCGACATCGACTACGTCGTCGTCGAGTCCGACACCACCGGGACGACCGAGCGGTACATCGTCGCCGAGGCGCGGCTGGACGCCTACAAGCGGGAGCTCGGCGACGACGCCGAGAAGCGGATCGTCCAGCGGCTCAAGGGCGCCGAGCTGTTCGGGCGTTCCTACACCCCGCCGTTCACGTACTACGCCGGCCACGAGCGCGCGCACCGCGTCGTCGAGGCCGACTTCGTGACGACGACCGACGGCACGGGCCTCGTGCACAGCGCCGGCGCGTTCGGTGAGGAGGACAAGCTCGTCACCGACCGCGAGGGCATCGCACCCGTCGTGCCCGTGAACGCCGAGGGCCGGTTCACCTACCCCGTCACCGACTACGAGGGCATGCACGTCTTCGACGCGAACGCCCACATCATCGACCACCTCAAGGCGACCACCCGTGGCGAGGGCGCGACCGGCTCGGTCACGCCCGAGACGGTGCTGCTGCGCCGCGAGACGTACGACCACAGCTACCCGCACTGCTGGCGCTGCCGGCAGCCGCTCATCTACATGGCGGTCTCCTCGTGGTTCGTCGAGGTCACGAAGATCAAGGAGCGGATGCTCGAGCTCAACCAGGAGATCGAGTGGACTCCCTCACACATCAAGGACGGCCAGTTCGGCAAGTGGCTCGCCAACGCACGTGACTGGTCGATCTCGCGGAACCGCTTCTGGGGCAGTCCGATCCCGGTGTGGCAGTCTGACAACCCGGAGTACCCGCGCACCGACGTCTACGGGTCCTTCGAGGAGCTCGAGCGCGACTTCGGCGTCACGGTGACCGACCTGCACCGGCCCTTCATCGACACGTTGACGCGGCCCAACCCCGACGACCCCACGGGCAGGTCGACGATGCGCCGGGTCGAGGAGGTCTTCGACGTCTGGTTCGACTCCGGGTCGATGAGCTTCGCCCAGGTGCACTACCCGTTCGAGAACGCCGAGTGGTTCGAGCACCACTTCCCCGGCGACTTCATCGTCGAGTACATCGGCCAGACCCGCGGCTGGTTCTACACCCTGCACATCCTCGCGACGGCGCTCTTCGACCGGCCGGCCTTCAAGACGTGTGTCAGCCACGGCATCGTCCTCGGCTCCGACGGCCAGAAGATGAGCAAGTCGCTGCGCAACTACCCCGACGTGCGCGAGGTCTTCGACCGCGACGGTGCCGACGCCATGCGGTGGTTCCTCATGAGCAGCCCGATCCTGCGCGGCGGCAACCTCGTCGTGACCGAGCAGGGCATCCGAGACGGTGTGCGCCAGGTGATGATCCCGCTGTGGAACGCGTGGTCGTTCTTCGCGCTGTACGCCAACACCGCGCGCGGCGGAGAGGGGTACGAGGCCAAGCGGTCCACGGACTCGACCGACGTGCTCGACCGGTACCTGCTGGCCAAGCTGCGCGAGTTCGTCGGCGACATGACCGAGCAGCTCGACGCGTACGAGATCGCCGCCGCCTGCGACACCATGCGTGGCTTCCTCGACGTCCTGACGAACTGGTACATCCGCCGGTCGCGCGACCGTTTCTGGGGTGGCGAGACCGACGAGTCCCTCGCGGCCTTCGACACGCTGTGGACGGCCCTCGAGACGGTGACGCGCACGATCGCACCGCTCCTGCCGCTCGTCACCGAGGAGATCTGGCGCGGTCTCACGGGGCAGCGCTCCGTCCACCTCGCCGACTACCCGATGGCGGCCGACCTCCCCGCCGACCACGACCTCGTCGTGGGGATGGACCGCGCCCGCGAGGTCTGCTCGGCAGCCTCGAGCCTGCGCAAGGCGCGGGGCCTGCGCGCTCGCCTGCCGCTGGCCGAGCTCACGGTGGTCACGTCCGACCCGGTCGGCCTCGAGCCGTTCGCCGCCATCGTCAAGGACGAGCTCAACGTCAAGGAGCTCACGCTCGTCGACGTCGCGGCTGCAAGCGAGGCCGACTTCGGCGTGAGCCAGCGCCTGTCCGTCAACGCGCGCGCCGCCGGGCCGCGCCTCGGCAAGGACGTCCAGCTCGCCATCAAGGGCAGCAAGACGGGCGACTGGTCGGTCGACGCCGACGGAACCGTCACAGCGGGTGGCCTCGCGCTCGTAGAGGGCGAGTACACGCTCGAGACGGTCGTCGCCGGCGCCGCAGCAGACGCCACGGCCACGGCCATGCTGCCGTCGGGCGGGTTCGTCGTCCTCGACACGACGGTGACGGCCGAGCTGGCCTCCGAGGGACTGGCCCGCGACCTCGTGCGCGCGGTGCAGCAGGCGCGCCGCGACACCGGGCTGCACGTGAGCGACCGCATCAGCCTGACCATCCAGGGTGGTGCCGAGGTCTTCGAGGCCACGGTGACGCATCGCGACCTCATCGTCGGCGAGACGCTCGCCACGCAGTTCGCGTCAGCCGGGCCCGAGCACCGCCTGCCCGATGGCCTGCCGGGATCGCCGACGCAGGTGGTCGTCGGCGACAACCACGCCGCGACGATCCTGGTGGTGAAGCGATGATCACGACCAACCGCGAGGAGCTCGAGGGCCCAGACGGTACCGACGAGCCGGATCGACGGGACGATGACGACGCGGCCCACCGCGCCGAGAACGGCGTCGTCGTGCGCGGCGCGGTCGGCGACGACCTCGGCGGAGTCCTGTCCGTGGGCCACCGGACGTGGCTCGCCACGTACGAGCCGATCGCCGGACCGGAGTACGTCGCGATGGGCCTTGCGAAGTGGTGGACGAGCGACGTCGTCACCGACTCGATCCGCAAGGGCCGCACGCTCGTCGCCGTCAAGGACGACGAGGTCGTCGGCGTCGCGACGTTCGGCACGCAGAACGACGCGTTCGTCATCTGGAAGCTCTACGTCCTGCCCGACCACCACGGGCACGGCATCGGTTCCCGTCTCATGGACGCCGTCGTCGAGCGGGCGCGAGAGGCCGAGCACGACCGGATCACGCTGTCGTACATGGAGGGCAACCAGCTGGCGGCTCGCTTCTACCGGCGTCACGGCTTCGTCGAGACGCATCGAGAGTCGGGCGGGTCCGGCATGCCGGAGAGCGTGTGGATGGCCCGCGAGATCGGCGAGGAGGAGACGGCATGAGCGACGGTCAGGATGCCGGCGCCCTCGCAGCCGCCCGCACCCTCGAGGAGATGAGGCGGATGCGCGAGATCGAGGAGGAGATCGTGTCTCGCGCGCCCGAGAACGACGTCGGCCCCTCGCTCGAGCGCATCCGCGCCGTCATGGAGCTTGCCGGGGACCCTCAGCGCACCTACCCCTCGATCCATCTCACCGGCACCAACGGCAAGACGTCGACGAGCCGGATGATCGACGCCATCCTGCGCGAGAGCGGCCTGTCGACGGGGCGGTTCACCTCGCCCCACCTGCACGACATCCGTGAGCGGATCACCTTGTCCGGCAAGCCGATCCTGCGCGAGAAGTTCATCTCGGCGTATGAGGACGTCGCTCCGCTCATCGACATCGTCGACGCGCGGTCCCTCGAGTCCGGTGGCCGCCGGATGAACTTCTTCGAGGTCCTCGTCGCGATCGCCTACGCCGCCTTCGCCGACGCGCCCGTGGACGTCGCGGTCATCGAGGTCGGCCTCGGCGGGTCCTGGGACGCCACCAACGTCATCGACGCCCAAGTGGCCGTGGTCACGCCCGTCGACCTGGACCACACGCACCTGCTCGGCGACGACGTCGTGGCCATCGCTGAGGAGAAGAGCGGCATCATCAAAGCCGACTCGGTGACCGTCTGCGGCGTCCAGGACGAGGATGTCGCGCGGGTGCTGCTCGATCGGGTCGAGGAGGTGAGCGGCGCTCGCATCGTCTTCGAGGGCAACGACTTCGGCGTCCTCGCCCGAGAGGTCGCCATCGGCGGACAACAGGTCTCGCTGCGCGGTCTGGCGGGGGAGTACCCCGACCTCTTCCTCCCGCTGCACGGCGCCCACCAGGCCAGCAACCTCGCGACCGCCGTCGCTGCCGTCGAGTCGTTCATCGGCGGCGGCGAGCAACCCCTCGACGCCGAGGTGCTCACCGCGGCCCTGGCGACCATGACCTCGCCGGGTCGACTCGAGATCGTGCGACGCTCGCCCACGGTCCTCGTCGACGCCGCGCACAACCCGCACGGTGCACGATCGCTCGTGGCCGCGATCGAGGAGGCCTTCGCGTTCACGAAGCTGGTCGGGCTCGTCGGGATCGTCTCGGACAAGGACGCGGTCGGGATGCTCGAGGTGCTCGAGCCCGCGCTCGACCACATCGTCATCTCCCGCAGCTCCTCACCGCGAGCCATGCCGCCTGAGCGGCTCGGTGCGCTTGCGGTCGAGCTCTTCGGAGAGTCGCGGGTGACGGTCGTGCGCGACCTCCCCGATGCCCTCGAGCAGGCCGTCACGCTCGCCGAGGCGGACGGCATGGGCGGCGGGGTCATCGCCACCGGCTCGGTCATCACGGCAGGCGAGGTGCGCATGCTCCTCGGCAAGACCGACGTCTGACCGACGTCACCCACCGATCCCGACCGACCCCCGACCTAGGCTGGAACTCATGCACCCCATGGTGAAGCTCATCCTCATCCTCGCCGTCATCGCCGTGGCGGTCGTCCTCTGGGGCCGCGTCATGGGCCGCAAGGACCCCCAGCGCCCGCTCGTCGGTCTGACCGACGGCGTCCGCGCGAAGGTCAGCCGTGAGATCAGCGCCGGGCACAAGATCAACGCCATCAAGATCTACCGCGAGGCGACCGGCGCACCGCTCGCCGACGCCAAGCGCGCGGTCGACAGCTGGTTCGTGCCGGGCCAGGGTCCCGGCGTGCGCGACGCCGCGGCGTCGTACACCGAGGGACGTCTCACCGACGAGGCCCGGGCCCGCATCAGCGAGCTCATCCTCGCCGGTCGCCGGGAGGAGGCCATGAGCCTCTACGCCGAAGCCACCGGCGCGAGCGACTCCGAGGCGCAGGCGATCATCCGCACCTGGGACACGAGCCAGAACTACTGACCGTCCAGCGCGACAGCCACCCCACGAGACGACTCACACAGCCGAGGCGAGACCCAACGACATGCGCTCGATCATCTTCTACGGCCAGACCGCCAAGTTCACCTGGCGGATGCTCGCCACCGTCCTCGGCGGCCAGTCGATCTGCATCCTCCTCGGCGCCCTCGTCGCGCGCGGCGTCGCCGCCGCCGACGACGGCGGGGCCCGCAGCACGGCATACCTCCTCGTCGGTCTGGGGCTCGGAGCCCTGTGCGTCGTCGCGGCCGGTCTCATGCGGCGTCCGTGGGGCGTGACGCTGGGATGGGTCGTCCAGGCGCTGACGCTCCTCAGTGCACTCGTCGTCCCGATGATGCTCGTCGTCGGCCTCTTCTTCCTCGCCCTGTGGGTCACCTGCCTCGTCAAGGGAACCCAGGTCGACGCCGAAATGGCCCGGCGCGAAGCGGGATCGGGCGAGGGCGAACCGGCCGATAGGGTGGACGGGTGACCATCGAACGCTCTCTCGTCCTCGTCAAGCCCGACGGTTTCCAGCGCGGCCTCACCGGGGAGGTGCTGCGTCGTATCGAGGCGAAGGGCTACTCCCTCGTCGGTCTGTCGATCCTCACCCCGACCCGTGGGCAGCTGGCCGAGCACTACGCCGAGCACGAGGGCAAGCCCTTCTACGAGCCGCTGGTCGACTTCATGAGCTCGGGCCTCGTCACCGCGGCCGTCATCGAGGGCCAGGACTGCATCAAGGGCTTCCGCAACCTCGCCGGCGCGACCAACCCGACCGACGCCGCGCCCGGCACGATCCGCGGCGACCTCGGTCGCGACTGGGGCCTCAAGGTCCAGCAGAACATCGTGCACGGCTCCGACTCACCCGAGTCCGCGACGCGCGAGATCGGCATCTGGTTCCCCGATCTGCAGGGCTGAGCGGGGCACAATCGCGGCATGACCTCGCGACCGCGGCTACGCCCTCTCGGGCGTGACCTCGCGATCGACCTCGGCACCGCGAACACCCTCATCCACGTCCGTGGGCGCGGGGTGGTCGTCGAGGAGCCGTCGGTGGTGGCGGTCGAGGTCGGCACCGGACGGCTCGTCGCCGCGGGAACGCGGGCCAAGGAGATGCTGGGCCGGGCGCCCGGCACGATCCGGGCAGTTCGGCCGCTGCGCGACGGCGTCGTCTCCGACGCCGACGAGACCGAGCGGATGCTTCGATGGTTCATCGACCAGGTGCGCACGTCGCGTCTGGTCCGCCCGCGGATGGTGCTGTGCGTGCCCAGCGAGGTCACGGGCGTCGAGCGCCGGGCGCTCGAGGACGCCGCGACCCGGTGCGGGGCGCGGCGCGTCTACATGATCGAGGAGCCGATGGCGGCCGCCATCGGCGCGGGCCTGCCCGTCTACGAGACCGCTGCGAGCATGGTCGTCGACATCGGTGGCGGCACGACCGACGTGGCCGTCATCAGCCTCGGCGGCATCGTGACGTCCAGCTCGCTGCGGGTCGCGGGCGACGAGATCGACGAAGCGCTCGTCAGCCACGTCAAGAGCGAGTACTCCCTCCTCCTCGGCGAGCGCAGCGCCGAGGACATCAAGGTCGCAGTCGGTTCTGTCTTCCCGCTGCGCGAGGAGCTGACGACCCGGTTGCGCGGACGTGACCTCGTCACGGGTCTGCCCAAGACGGTGCAGGTCGGTTCGGTCGAGGTGCGTCGGGCCATCGAGGCGCCGGTGCTCCAGATCATCGAGCTCGTCCGCGCGACCCTCGACGTGTGCCCGCCCGAGCTGTCGGGCGACATCCTCGACCGCGGCATCACGCTGACGGGCGGTGGGGCCCTGCTGCGTGGCCTCGACGAACGCATGCGTCACGAGCTCGGTGTGCCCGTCCAGGTCGCCGACGACCCCCTTAGGGCCGTGGCTCGGGGGGCCGGCCGCTGCGTCGACGACTTCGACAGCCTCGAGCGCGTCCTCGTCGGGGATCACCGCCTCTAGTCGCATGCAGCCGTACGCCCGTCGCCGCCTCCTCGTCGTCCTGGCCTCGCTGACCCTCGCGCTGCTCGTCGCCGACCTCGCCGGCTGGGCCGTCGCCGACGGCGTCCGCCGCGTGGGCGGGCTCGTGCTGGGGCCGGCGCAACGTGCCCTCTCGGCGGCCCCGCGGGACGAGATCGACGCGGTCGAGCGGGACAACGTGCGGCTGCGCAGCCTTCTCGCCGAGCGGGAGCGGCAGCTCGACGCGGCCGGGCGCCTGGGGGAGCTCCTCGGCTCCGACCAGACGGCGGGACGACGGCTCGTCCCGGCCCGGGTCGTCGCGACCGCCCTCCGCCCCCTCGGAGGTCGCAGCGTCACGCTCGACGTCGGCTCGCGTGACGGTGTCCACGCCGACTCGACCGTCGTCTCCGCCGAGGGGCTCGTCGGACGGGTCGTCACGGTGGCGCCGTGGACCAGCGACGTGCAGGTGCTCGGCAGCACCGGCTCCGTCGTCGCCGTGCGGGTCGGGCCGGCCGGCACGCTCGGCACCGTTTCGCCTCCGGCCCCTGGCGACTCGCAGGCCCGCCCCCGTGGCTCCCTGAGGCTCTCGCTCATCGCGCCGTCCACACCCGTGGTCGGTGACGTCGTGCGCTCGCTCGGCAGCGTCGACGAGACGCCGTATGCCGCCGGGCTCGTCGTCGGGACCGTGACCGCCGTCGACCCCGACCGCGGGCAGGTTGCACGGGGCGCCACCGTGCGTCCGGCCGTCGACCTCGACGCCATCGACGTCGTCGCCGTGCTCGTCCCCACCGCGCGCGCGGCGCCGAGGACGGCGTCGATCGCGACGGGCGGCGCCCGATGAGGCCGACGCCGCTGGGAGTGCTGCGGACGGCATACGTCCTCGTGGCGGCGCTCGTCGCGGCTACGGTGCTGCCCCGGTTCGGCATGGCGCCGCAGTGGGTGCCCGACCTCGTGCTCGTGGGCGTCGTCGCGACCGCGGTGCTGCGGGGTCCGGTCCACGGCGCTCTCGTCGGACTGCTCGCCGGCTGGGTCGCCGAGCTCATGCCCCCGGCAGGCACCCCGCTCGGCCTCACCCAACTGCTCACCATGGTCGCGGGCCTCGTCAGTGGCCTCTTCCGGCGGCCGTCGTCGCGCTCGCGGCTGCGTGCGCCGGCCGCGCTGCTCGCGGCGGCCGGCGTGGTTCTCATCGGCCGGCTCGCCTCGGCGGTCCTCGCCGAGGGCAGCGTCGACCTGGGCGACGGCGCGTGGCGGCTCACCTCGACGGTCGCCGTGGGTGTCCTGCTCCTGCCCGTGCTCCTCGCAATCGACCGATCGCTCGTGCGCCGGCGGCTCGGATGAGGCCGCGACAGCCGTCGACGGCACGCGGGGCGGCCCGGCCTCGGGTGGGCGTCGCCGGGGTGGTGCTCGTGCTGCTCGTGACACTCTTCGGCCTGCTCCTCGGCCGGCTGGGGCAGCTCCAGCTCGTCCAGGGTCCCGAGCTCGCCCGGGCAGCGAGCACCGTCAACACCCGCACCATCACCGACCACGCCGTGCGCGGACGCATCCTCGACCGTTCGGGCGAGCCCCTCGTCGGCAACACCTTCGACACCGTCGTCACCCTCGAGCGGTCGGTCCTCGTCGAGTCGGCCGACGGGGGTCGGGCCCTCGTCTCGCGGGTGGCAAATGCGCTCGGGCTGCCCTTCGACCGGCTGTGGGGCAAGACGATGCTGTGCGGCACGGCGGGCGCACCGCCGGCACCCGTGTGCTTCAACGGCTCGCCCTACGTCCCGATCCCGGTCGCGACGGGTGTCGACGCCAGACGAGCCCTGACGCTCGTCGAGCAGCCGGAGAAGTTCCCCGGAGTGGCCGTGACGACCGAGCCGACGCGGGGCTACCCGCGGCCCGCCGGCGCCCTCGCCTCGCACCTGCTCGGCTGGGTCGCACGTGCCGACGCCGACGAGGTGACCCGCAGCGGCGGGCGCATCGACGCCGAGGACGTCGTCGGCCGCTCGGGCCTCGAGGCGCAGTACGACGCGGTGCTGCGTGGCGGCAACGGCACCACCGTCGTCGCCATCGACCCGCGCGGCATCGTCACCGGCACGGTCAGCACGACGGCGCCCGTGCCGGGCCGGGACGTCGTGACGCACCTCGACGCCCGTCTCCAGGCCCGCACCGAGTCAGCCCTCTCCCGGGCGATCGCGTCGGCGCGGGCGCAGAAGCAGCGCGCCGACACGGGCGCCGCGGTCGTGCTCGACGTGACCAGCGGCGCCGTCGTCGCGGCCGCCAGCTACCCCTCCTACGACCCGTCGGTCTTCGCCGGGGGCATCAGCAGCGCCGACCTCGCCCGCCTCGGCGACGCGCGCGCGGGCACACCGCTGCGGTCGCGCCTCACCGCCGAGACGTTCCCGCCGGCCTCGACCTTCAAGGTGGTCTCGGTGCCCGCGGCCGTCAACGCGGGCGCGGAGCTCGACGGCCGGTACGACTGCTCGCCGAGCGTCTCGATCGGCGGTCGCCGCTTCAACAACTTCGAGTCCCGCGGCTACGGCCTCATCGACCTCCACACGGCGCTCGTCGTCTCGTGCGACACCGTCTTCTACCGTCTCGCGTATGCCGCGTGGCTCGAGCAGGGCGGGCTCGCCGCGCCGGTCTCGACCGCGGACCCGTTCGTGGCGATGGCCAGGGCGTTCGGGCTCGGTCGGCGTACCGGCGTCGACGTGCCGGGGGAGGCGGCCGGGCGCGTGCCCGACCGCGCGTGGAAGGAGGAGTACTGGCTGGCCACGAAGGACGAGTCCTGCCGCCGCGCGGGGACGGGCTACCCCCAGGTGGAGCGCACCGACCGCGCGCGCGCCGACTACCTCGAGCGCCTCGCCACCGAGAGCTGCGCCGCGGGCTACCAGTACCGCGCCGGCGATGCCGTCAACTTCTCCATCGGTCAGGGCGACACCGCCGTGACGATCCTCCAGATGGCGGGCGTCTACGCCGCGATCGCCAACGGTGGCACGCTGTGGCAGCCGCAGGTCGCGGCCGCCTTGCGTTCCGCAGACGGGGCGGCGACGACGATCGCACCGAGACGGGTCGGCACGGTGCCCCTGCGACGCGACGTCCTCGCGTACGTGCGCGACGCCCTCGCCGACGTCACGCGGCCCGGCGGCTCGGCCGGCACGGCATTCGCGGGCTTCCCGCAGGACCGCTACCCGGTCGCCGGCAAGACGGGCACCGGAGAGGTCTTCGGCAAGCAGGCGACCGCGTGGTTCGCCGGCTACGGCCCCACGACGAGACCGAGGTATGCCGTCGTGGTCGTCGTCGGCCAGGGCGGCTCGGGCTCGAAGGTCGCGGCCCCTGCCGTGCGCCAGATCTTCGATGCGATCCTTGCCCTGGGGCTCTAGCCCACGAGGACACCCGACCCGAGAGGCCCGAGCGTGGACGACTACCTGAGGAGCGACGCCCCGGTCATCGAGGCGCTCGACCGGGCCTGGGACCGGAGCCGGCTCAGCGTGCGCACCCGGTTCGAGCGCCTGCGCGCGCGGGGCTTCCTGCTCGCCCAGTGCGCCGTCGCGGCCGGTGTCGCGTGGTGGGTCGCGACCGACCTCGTGGGTCACGTCACGCCGTTCTTCGCCCCGATCGTCGCGGTGATCTGTCTGGGCATGTCCTACGGCCAGCGGCTGCGGCGGGTCTTCGAGGTGGCCGTAGGAGTCGCGGTCGGCGTCTTCGTCGCCGACGTCTTCGTCCATGTGGCAGGCAGCGGCCCGTGGCAGATCACGGCCGTCGTGCTCGTCTCCATGAGTCTGGCCACCCTGCTCGACGGAGGGCCCGTCGTCGTGACCCAGTCGGCGGTGCAGGGCATCGTCATCGCGGCCCTCGTCGCCTCGCCGGGGCAGGCCTTCACGCGGTGGACCGACGCGCTCATCGGCGGCGGGATCGCCCTCGTTGCAGCGACGGTCGTGCCTCAGGCGCCCCTGCGACGGCCTCGCGTCGCTGCGGCCGAGGCCGTGCGCAAGATCGGCGAGCTGCTGCGTCGTGCTGCGTCGAGCGCGCACGACGGCGACGTCGCGCTCGCCGCCGAGGTGCTCGCCTCGGCCCGCGGCACCGAGTCGCTCCTGCGCGAGCTGCGGGCCGCGGCCGACGAGGGCCTGTCCGTGCTGACGTCGTCACCGTTCAAGCGCCAGCACGCGGTCGGCGTCCGCAAGATGGTCGACCTCGTCGAGCCGCTCGACCGGGCCATGCGCAGCACGCGTGTCCTGGTGCGCCGCGTCACGGTCGCGGTCGGTCGGGGGGAGCCGCTGCCGCCGGGCTACGAGACGCTGCTGCTCGAGCTCGCTGAAGCCACCGACGTCATGGGTCGAGCCCTGTCGGAGAATGCGTCACCCGAGATCGGTCGCCCGGCGCTGCTCGTCGTCGCGGCAGGCACCGGGGAGGTGCCGCGGACCTCGAGCCTCGCGACCGAGACGGTGCTGGCCCAGATCCGCTCGACGGTCATCGACCTGCTGCAGGTGACCGGGCTCGACGTCGACCAGGCCATCGCGGCCCTCCCACCCGAGCGCCCCCGCGACACCTGACACCCGCGTCCCCCTACGTCGAGTGGGCACTTTCACCCGCCCACATCAGTCGAGTGGGCACTTTCACCCGCCCGGAGGCGGGTGAAAGTGCCCACTCGACACGATGGGTCAGACGGAGGGGGTCGTCTCGTGCGGCCCGACCGGCAGCTTCTCCACTCGAGGGTCACCCGCATCGGCGAAGTAGTCCGCCGGGATGGTCTCGTCCCGACCCTCGTCGACCTTGCCCGCGCGGAACGCGAACGTGAGCACGGCCGCGACGAGGACGTTGATCACGAAGGCCGTCAGCGCGATGTAGCCCATCTGCCCGATGACCGGGATGTTGGCGACGGACCCGCCGAAGTTGGACTTCGTCACCGGGTTCACGACGTTGTACGCCGCGATGGTGCCGTAGACCATGCCGACCGCCCAGCCGATGAGCAGGGCTCGACGGTGGAACCACCGCGTGTAGAGGTAGAACACGATCGCCGGGAACGTCTGGAGGATCCAGATGCCACCGAGGAGCTGGAAGTTGATCGCGTTGCTCTTGTCGAGCGTCAGCACGAAGACCAGCGCGAACGCCTTGACCACCAAGGAGGTCAGCTTCGACACCTTGGCCTCCTGCTCGGTCGTCGCGTCTGGCTTGAGCCACGCCTTGTAGATGTTGCGGGTGAACGTGTTGGCCGCCGCGATCGACATGATCGCGGCCGGCACCAGCGCGCCGATGGCGATCGCCGCGAAGGCCACCCCCGCGAACCACGACGGGAACATGTCCTCGAAGAGCTGCGGGATCACCAGCTGGGCGTTCGGCTTGCCGTCGAGGCCGATCGGCTTCGTGCCGGCAGCGATCGCCACCCAGCCGAGCAGCGCAAGCAGGCCGAGCACGAACGAGTAGGCGGGCAGGATCGCGGCGTTCTTGCGAATCGTGTTGCGGCTCTTGGCCGAGAGCGTCGCCGTGATCGAGTGCGGGTACATGAACAGGGCGAGCGCCGACCCGAGCGCCAGAGTGCCGTAGGCCCAGTACTGCGCGGCAGCCGGAACGAAGGCGCCGTTGGGCTTCCCGGTCGCCGGGTTGGTCGCCGCCATCTTCTCCTTCGCCGAGTCGAAGATGTTGTCCCATCCGCCGACCTTGGACGGCAGGTAGATGACGGCCACGATGATGACGAGGTAGATGAGGATGTCCTTGACGAACGCGATGATCGCCGGCGCGCGCAGCCCCGAGGTGTACGTGTAGAGCGCGAGCACGAGGAAGGCCACGAGCAGGGGGAGGTCCTTGGCGAGCACGTTGTCCCCGCCGCCGACGCCGGCCACCTCGAGCACGGCCTGGATGCCGACGAGCTGCAGGGCGATGTACGGCATCGTCGCGAGGAAGCCGGTGACGGCGACGGCGAGCGAGAGGCCCCGCGAGCCGGACCGGCCCTGGACGAAGTCGGCCGGCGTGACGTAGCCGTGCCGGTGCGACACCGACCAGAGGCGGGCCATGAACACGAAGATGATCGGGTAGAGCACGATCGTGTAGGGCACGGCGAAGAAGCCGTTGACGGCGCCGAAGGCGAACATCGCGGCGGGCACCGCGACGAAGGTGTACGCGGTGTAGAGGTCGCCGCCGAGCAGGAACCACGTGATCCACGTGCCGAACGAACGGCCACCGAGACCCCACTCGTCGAGACTCTCCATGCTCGTCGGGCGACGCCAGCGAGAGGCCCAGAAGCCGGCTCCGGCGACGACGACGAAGAAGAAGATGAGGACGGCGAGTGCGACGCCGTTGACTCCGGTCTGCGTGTTCATCGGCGCTCACCGCCAAGTCCGTCGTTCTCGCCGTCGAGATACTCGTCGCCCTCGGGGTTCATCGGCCGGTGCGGGCGTGCCTTGAGCACGATCCGGTAGGCGGCGTAGGTCATTCCGGAGCACAGGAAGACCCACAGGAACTGGTACCAGATGAAGAAGGGGAACCCGCCGAGCCGTGGCTCGTCCTTGGCGTAGGTGCCGACGAGCAGCAGTGCCACGACAGGGATCGCGAGCAGCACGCCGGCCAGGGCCAGCAGCCCCTTGTTCGCCGGCGGGGCGTGGTAGTGGTGGTGCGGTGCGTGACTCACGCATGACCTCCGTTGGTCAGGGCCGGACGACTCCGGCCGTGCGTCGCGGAACATACCCTTGCGCGGCGCCCAAATGTGTCCTGCGACACCCGGACTTGCAGTCTCTCACCAGTTACGGCCGCCGTCGCGCCCGCTGGCCGGGCAGCGTCCTCGACTCCGACCGCCCCCGGATAAGGTGTCGCGCATGGCTGATTTCGATGTCGTTGTGCTCGGTGCTGGTCCCGGTGGCTACGTCGCGGCGATCCGCGCGGCCCAACTCGGCAAGAAGGTCGCCGTCGTCGAGAAGCAGTACTGGGGTGGGGTGTGCCTCAACGTCGGCTGCATCCCCAGCAAGGCGCTCCTTCGCAACGCGGAGATCGCGCACATCATCACGCAGGAGAAGAAGACCTTCGGCATCGACGGCGACGCGACGATGTCCTACGCCGTGACGCACTCGCGCAGCCGCGGGGTGGCTGACGCGAGCGCCAAGGGCGTGCACTACCTGATGAAGAAGAACAAGATCGAGGAGATCGACGGCTGGGGCACCATCACGAGTGCCACGTCGCTGGACGTCGCGCTCAACGACGGCTCCCGGCGCACCGTGACCTTCGACAACCTCATCATCGGCACCGGCTCGGTGACCAGGATGCTGCCCGGAGTGCAGGTCAGCAAGAACGTCGTCACCTACGAGGAGCAGATCCTCGACGCCGACCTGCCGGGCTCGATCATCATCGCCGGCTCGGGCGCCATCGGCGTCGAGTTCGCCTATGTCATGAAGAACTTCGGTGTCGACGTGACCATCGTCGAGTTCCTCGACCGGATGGTGCCGACCGAGGATGCCGACGTCTCCAAGGAGCTCCTCAAGCAGTACAAGAAGCTCGGCGTGAAGGTGCTCCTCGGCACGAAGGTCGAGGGCGTCGAGGACACCGGCTCCGGTGTACGCGTCACGGTGAGTCCTGCGGCCGGCGGTGACCAGCAGGTGCTCGAGGCGGACCGCCTGCTGTCCGCGATCGGCTTCGCCCCTCGGATCGAGGGCTTCGGCCTCGAGAACCTCGGCGTGACGATGACCGACCGCGGCGCCATCGAGGTCGACGCGCGAGGGCGCACCAGCGTCCCCAACGTCTACGCGATCGGCGACGTCACCGGCAAGCTCATGCTGGCCCACACCGCCGAGGCGATGGGCGTCGTGGCGGCCGAGACGATCGCCGGTGCCGAGACCATGGAGATCAACTTCGACATGATCCCGCGGGCCACCTTCTGCCAGCCACAGATCGCGTCCTTCGGCTACAGCGAGGCGCAGGCTCGCGAGAAGGGGTACGACGTCAAGACGGCGAGCTTCCCGTTCTCCGCGAACGGCAAGGCGCGTGGCATGGCCGAGGGCGTGGGCTTCGTCAAGATCGTGGCCGACGCGCAGCACAACGAGATCCTCGGCGCCCACATGATCGGCCCCGAGGTCACCGAGCTGCTCCCGGCCCTCACGCTCGCCCAGCAGTGGGACCTCACTGCCGACGAGGTCGCCCGCAACGTCTTCGCTCACCCGACGCTGAGCGAGGCCATGAAGGAGGCCGTCGAGGGCATCGCCGGCCACATGATCAACCTCTGAGATCAACCTCTGAGTTCAACCACTGAGATCAACCACTGAGATCAACCACTGAGCCGACTCGGACAGCACGACGCCCCCGCAGGATCGCGGAGGCGTCGTCACGTGCGGTTGTCGCGCAAGCGATCAGTACCAGTGCTTCCTGCCACCGACCGCGCGACCCGTGGCACCGAGCAGGAACAGGACCGCCCCGATGACGATGAGGATGATGCCGATCGTGGTCAGGATGCCGATGTTGGCCAGCCAACCGACGAGCAGCAGGATGATTCCGAGAACGATCATGGTGTCGCTTCGCTCCTTCGATCAGGTAATCCCTAGCATCGAGAGGCATACCCGGGCGGGAGCAAGAGGTAACACCCGGCCGCAAACGGCCGCAGCGGCATACGTCTCGATTAGGGCGCGGCAGGCCACGCTGTTAACCTTGGGGGTGCCGTAGACCGGCCGCGGATCGATAGCGCCCAGGTGGACATGCCCTGGAGCACCGCGCAACGAGATGAGAAGGAGTCGGTTCATCCATGCCTTTGGACACTGACGTGAAGAAGCAGATCATGACCGAGTACGCCACCGCTGAGGGCGACACCGGCTCCCCCGAGGTGCAGATCGCGATGCTGACGCAGCGCATCAAGGACCTCACCGAGCACGCTCGGGCCCACAAGCACGACCACCACAGCCGTCGTGGTCTCCTCCTGCTCGTCGGCCGCCGCAAGCGCATGCTGCGCTACCTCGAGGCGACCGACATCGAGCGCTACCGTTCGCTGATCAAGCGACTCGGCCTGCGTCGATGAGTTCGTGACGAAAGGCGGTCACCGCGTTCTGCGGAGACCGCCTTTCGTCGTAGGTGCGGGCAGCCGACGCCCGTCGACCACCGCACCAGGGCCGACCGGCCCGAAGAAGGAACACCACGCACACAACGACGATGTGCGCGGGCACATGAGAAAAAGAAAGCGAGGGCCCCTTTCATGGAGGGTCCAGACATCACCTTCGCCGAAGCCGTCATCGACAACGGCAGCTTCGGCACCCGCACGGTCCGGTTCGAGACCGGCCGACTGGCCCGCCAGGCCGGCGGCGCCGTCACGGCATACCTCGACGACGACACGATGCTGCTGTCGACCACGTCCGCGGGCAAGACCCCGAAGGACCAGTTCGACTTCTTCCCCCTGACGGTCGACGTCGAGGAGCGGATGTACGCGATCGGCAAGATCCCCGGCAGCTTCTTCCGCCGCGAGGGTCGCCCGTCCACCGAGGCCGTGCTCACCTGCCGCCTCATCGACCGCCCGCTGCGCCCGACCTTCAAGAAGGGCCTGCGCAACGAGGTCCAGGTCATCATCTCGGTGTTCTCGCTGAACCCCGACCACCAGTACGACGTGCTCGCCATCAACGCCGCGAGCGCCTCGACGCAGATCTCCGGCCTGCCCTTCTCGGGCCCCATCGGTGGCGTGCGCGTGTCGCTCATCGACGGCCAGTGGGTCGCCTTCCCCAACTTCTCCGACATCGAGCGCTCCGTCTTCGACATGGTCGTCGCGGGCCGCGTCGTCGGCGACGACGTCGCGATCATGATGGTCGAGGCCGAGTCGACGGAGTCGACGTGGGACCTCGTCAAGAACGAGGGCAAGCAGGCCCCGACCGAGGAGGTCGTGGCCCAGGGCCTCGAGGCCTCGAAGACGTTCATCAAGCAGCTGTGCGAGGCCCAGGCCCGGCTCGCCGCCGAGGCCGCCAAGCCGGTCCAGGAGTTCCCCGTCTTCCTCGACTACGAGGACGACGTCTACGCCGCTGTCGAGGGCGCCGTCGAGGCCGACACCACCGCCGCTCTGACGATCGCCGGCAAGCAGGAGCGCGAGGACCGCCTCGACGAGATCAAGGCCGCCGTCAAGGCGCAGCTCGCGGAGCAGTTCGAGGGTCGTGAGAAGGAGGTCTCCGCCGCCTTCCGCTCGGTCCAGAAGAAGCTGATCCGCCAGCGCATCCTGCGCGACAAGGTCCGCATCGACGGCCGTGGCCTCGCCGACATCCGCGCCCTGGGCGCCGAGGTCGAGGTCCTGCCACGCGTGCACGGCTCGGCGATCTTCGAGCGTGGCGAGACCCAGATCATGGGTGTCACGACGCTCAACATGCTCAAGATGGAGCAGCAGCTCGACACGCTGAGCCCCGTCACGCGCAAGCGCTACATGCACAACTACAACTTCCCGCCCTACAGCACCGGTGAGACCGGCCGCGTCGGTTCGCCGAAGCGCCGCGAGATCGGTCACGGCGCCCTTGCCGAGCGTGCGCTCATGCCGGTCCTGCCGACCCGCGAGGAGTTCCCGTACGCGATCCGTCAGGTGTCCGAGGCCCTCAGCTCCAACGGCTCGACCTCCATGGGCTCGGTGTGTGCCTCGACCCTGTCGCTGCTCAACGCCGGTGTGCCGCTGCGCGCCCCGGTCGCCGGCATCGCGATGGGCCTCGTGTCCGACACCGTCGACGGTGAGACGCAGTACGCCGCGCTCACCGACATCCTCGGTGCGGAGGACGCCTTCGGGGACATGGACTTCAAGGTCGCCGGCACCAAGGAGTTCGTCACGGCCATCCAGCTCGACACGAAGCTCGACGGCATCCCCGCGTCGGTGCTCGCCGGCGCGCTGACCCAGGCCCGCGACGCGCGTCTGCACATCCTCGACGTCATGGCGGAGGCCATCGACGTGCCCGACGAGATGAGCCCGTACGCCCCGCGCATCATCACGGTGAAGGTCCCCGTCGACAAGATCGGTGAGGTCATCGGCCCGAAGGGCAAGATGATCAACCAGATCCAGGACGACACGGGCGCCGACATCTCGATCGAGGACGACGGCACCGTGTTCATCGGTGCGGTCGACGGCCCCTCGGCAGAGGCGGCACGCGCGGCGATCAACGCCATCGCGAACCCGCAGATGCCGGAGGTCGGCGAGCGCTTCCTCGGCACGGTCGTCAAGACGACCACGTTCGGCGCGTTCGTCTCGCTGCTGCCCGGCAAGGACGGCCTGCTGCACATCTCCGAGGTGCGCAAGCTCGTCGGCGGCAAGCGGATCGACAACGTCGACGACGTCGTCAAGATCGGCCAGAAGATCCAGGTCGAGCTCAAGGAGATCGACCCGCGCGGCAAGCTGAGCCTCGCCGCGGTCCTTCCCGAGGGTGCGGGCGACGCCGCCGAGGCCGCGCCGGCCGACGCTGCGAGCGCCGAGGCCCCCGCGGAGGTCTGACCGGAAGGTCCGTCCCGGATCGTCACGAGCGGCCCGTCACCCCATCGGGGTGGCGGGCCGCTCGACGTCCCCGGACGTCAGAAGATCGCGTTGACGATGTTCCAGCCGGTACTGACGAGGACGCGGGGCTTCCACGTGTTGTCGGCGTTGCGCGCGTACAGCCAGAGCCGGCCACCGGAGTCGCGTGCCAGCACGTCCGGGGTCCGGTCGCCGTTGAAGTCGCCGGGGCTCATGATCGCGGTCAGGCCGTTCCAGCCGGTGCCGACGAGTACGCGCGTCGCGAGGCTGCCCGTCCCGGTGCCCGGGTAGAGCCACAGGTAGCCGGTCGCGCGCTCGCGTGCGAGCAAGTCCGCCCGGCCGTCACCGTTGAAGTCACCCGGTGCGACGACGGCGCTGAAGCGGTTCCAGTCCGACCCGATCGTGACGCGGGGCAGCCATCCGCCGGTCCCATTGCCCGGGTAGAGGTAGAGGGCGCCGGACGAGGTCCGTCGTGCGACGACGTCCATGCGGCCGTCACCGTTGAAGTCGCCGGCCCCGACGATGGCGTTCATGATCTGCCAGCCCGTGCCCACTCGAAGGGCAGGCAGGACCCAGCCGCCGCGGCCGTTGCCCCGGTAGAGCCAGAGGTCACCGGTCGACGCGTTACGTGCCAGCACGTCGTGTGCGCCGTCCCCACTCACGTCCCCTGGGGTCTCGAGGGCATTGAACGCGCCCCAGCCGGTGCTGATCTGCACGCTCGCTGCGTGGCTGCCGGTACCCGTGCCGGCGTAGAGCCGGAGAGCCGCGGTGGACGTCCATCGAGCCAGGACGTCGTTCTTCCAGTCACCGTTGAAGTCGGCCGTGCTGTTCGACAACGAGGCCCGTGGCACGGCGAGCGCCGTGAAGGCATAGGGCTCGCAGGTGCGGTCGTAGTCACGCGTGTCGTCGTACCACTGGGAGACGTAGACGCGGCCCCCTGAGAAGCTCGGCTGCGTGCACCGGTCGAGCGCCTCGGCGGGGTAGTCGAGCCGTCCTGCTGTGGCCCACACCGGCACGCCGGGCAGGCGCCACGAGCCGACGATCTCCTGCCAGCCGTTCGTGTACGAGTAGAAGCCGTAGGCGTAGCCCGCGTCACCCAGTCCGCGCATCAGCCCCTCGACGACGTGACGGTTCTCCGCCCGGCGCAGCGTGGTTCCCGTCGGCCAGGGCTGTTTGGGCCGCGGCTCGACGTCGATCCAGACGACGGGTGGACGCCAGCCGATGCGGCTCAGGGTCGCGGCGGCGTACTTGGCCTCGGCGTAGCCGACGTTGGACAGCTGTCCGGCGCGGGTGCTCGACGACCACGGCCCAGAGGCCTTGTACGTGCTCAGCTGCGTGCTCGTGGGGAACGTCGCCATGGCGTACCCGTGGATGGGCTTGGAGCGGCTCTTGGCCCACTGGACCTGCGAGGCCACGCACGGGTTCTCCGTGAACGCCAGTCCCTTCGTCAGCCCGATGATGACGAACTGCGTGCTCTCCGGCGGCATCGGCAGCCCGAAGCCGCCCTGTGCGGTCGAGCACTGCGGCCACGAGATGTCGTGGCCGAACATCACGGCTGCCTGGGCGCTCGGTGCCACCACGAGGCCGAGGGCGAGCCCGATGGCGGCGAGCGGGGCGAGGGCCAGGCGACGGAGTCGGCTCCGGAGCCCGGAGCGGGGTGGGGGGACGAGCATGGGGACCACTTCCTACAAGTGCCTCCAGTGTGCGCCTTCTCCCAGCGGACTCCCAGCCTTCTCTTCCCACGATGGGTCCGTATGCCGTGCGCGCCGTCGCGTGGCCGCGGCGGCTCGTTAGGCTGGCGGGCGTGAGCGACTCGACACAGCAGCCGTCCCGCGAGATCAAGGTCGCCGTCATCGGCGCGAACGGCCGGATGGGCTCCGAGGCCGTCAAGGCGGTCGAGGCGGCCGGCGGGCTTGCGCTCGTCGGGACCTACGGCTCCGGCGACCAGCTGGGTGACCTCGGTGGGGCCGACGTCGCGGTCGAGCTGACGGTCCCCGGCGCCTCGCCCGCCAACGTCGCCCACTGCATCCAGCGCGGCGTCCACGTCGTCGTCGGCACGACCGGCTGGGACGACGCCGCGCTCGAGACGCTGCGCGAGCAGCTCGTCGAGGCACCGCCCGCCGGCAGCGGTGCCGGGGTGGGGGTCCTCATCGCCCCGAACTTCGCGATCGGTGCGCTGCTCATGATGTCGTTCGCCGCCAAGGCAGCGCCGTTCTTCGAGTCGGTCGAGGTCATCGAGCTGCACCACCCGGCCAAGGTCGACGCGCCCTCAGGAACCGCGGCCCGCACGGCCGAGCTGATCGGGCGCGCCCGCCTCGAGGCCGGCGTGCCGGCCGTTCCCGACGCGACCACCCACGACCCCGACGGCGCCCGCGGGGCCACCGTCCACGGCATACCCGTGCACTCGGTGCGGCTGCGTGGGCTCACCGCGCACCAGGAGGTGCTGCTCGGCAACGCGGGGGAGGTGCTGACCCTGCGGCACGACTCGTTCGACCGCGGCAGCTTCATGCCGGGCGTCATCGCCGCGGTGCGCGCCGTCGGCGACCATCCCGGCCTCACGGTCGGGCTCGAGCACTACCTCGGCATCGCCTGAGACTCGCACGCGTGGCCATCCCGAAGGTCGTCCTCTTCTACGCGTTCCGGCCGCTCGCCGATCCGGAGGCCCTACGCCTGTGGCAGCGCGACCTCTGTGTGGGTCTTGGTCTGCGCGGACGAATCCTCTTGTCGCGCCATGGGATCAACGCCACGGTGGGCGGCGACGTGACGGCGCTCAAGACGTACGTCCGCAAGACGCGGGAGTACTCTCCCTTCCACGACATCGACGTCAGGTGGAGCGACGGCACCGGGCTCGACGACGCCGGCAGGACGCTCGACTTCCCGCGGCTCGTCGTCAAGGCGCGCGACGAGATCGTGTCGTTCGGCGTGCCGGACGAGGTCGCCGTCGACGAGCAGGGGGTCGTCGGGGGCGGCATCCGTCTCACGCCGGACGAGCTCGACACGTTGGTGGCCGAACGGGGTGACGACGTCGTCCTGTTCGACGGCCGCAACGCGGTGGAGGCGCAGGTCGGCCGGTTCCGGGGCGCGGTCGTGCCGGACATCCGGCACACGAGCGACTTCGTGCGCGAGCTCGACGCAGGCCGCTGGGACGAGCTGCGGTCGCGGCCCGTCGTGACGTACTGCACCGGCGGCATCCGGTGCGAGGTCCTGACGACCCTCATGCGCTCGCGCGGGTTCGAGGAGGTCTACCAGCTCGACGGGGGCATCGTCCGCTACGGCGAGCAGCGCGGCGACCGGGGGCTCTGGGAAGGGCACCTCTACGTCTTCGACGAGCGGATGACCGTCGGCTTCAGCGACGCCGCCGCCCATCTCGCCGAGTGCCACGCCTGCGGCGCACCGACGAGCCGCCTGCACAACCGCGAGGACCTCCCCGGCCGGCCGCTGCAGCCGGTCTGCGACCTGCACGCCTGACGAGCTCTCCGCAGCGCTCACCGTCCCCGGGCGGCCGGACGGACACATCGTGTCGCCCCGGACGTCGGGCCCGCCGCAGGATGAGCCCGAGGTGGCGGGCCCTCACGTGTCGTCGTGGCCCGGCCCGTCGTGCCGTTCGAGGACCTCCGCCGGCGCGCGCATCCGCCACGCGTCGGTCACCAGCTCCTCGAGCCGGCCGACATCGACGCGGTCGAGCAACAGCATCGCTAGCGGAAGGCCGTCGTAGACCGGCGTCGTGAAGAAGAGGTCGGGCTCACCGAGGACGAGAGCCTGCTTCTCGGCCTCGTCACCGACGTAGAGGACAGCGATGTCGGTGCGGATGACACGCCGCTGGCCGGGTCTGCGCTCCGGGTAGGACCAGACGAAGCCCTTGTTGCCGACCCGGAAGTCGAACCCGTCGCTGGCGATCTCCTCGACCTCCGGAAGGGCGAGGGCCAACCGCCGCACGTCGTCGGCATCAGCCATTCTCAGGCCCACCCGAGCGCGCGCAGGATCGCGGCGGTCGCCGCACCGAGCACGACGACGACGACGAAGGGGGCGCGCAACAGGAGCGCGACGACCGCCACGCCGACGGCCACCGCGCGCGCGTCGAGCACGAACGCGCCGCCCGTCCCGGTGAACGCCTGCGTCGCCACGAGCGCCGCGAGGAGGGCGATCGGCAGCGCCCCGGTGATGCGCCGCACCCGCGGTCCGTCGAGCAGGGCCGCGGGCACGACGTGCCCGGCGAGCTTGAGGCCGAAGGCGATCGCAGCGGCGACGAGGAGCGCGGTCCACATGCTCACGGGCGCTCCCTCCGCGGCACGCGCCAGGCGAGGAGAGCCGCTGCGGCAGCTGCCACCACGGGTATGCCGGGCGGCATCGTCGGCGACAGCACGACCGCCACGACGGCGCCCACCACGGCGATGGCCACCGCGTCGCGGTCGCGCAGGCGTGGCCAGAGCAGCGCGGTGAAGGCCGCGCACGCCGCGGCGTCGAGGCCGTAGGTGCGTGGGTCGCCGATGAGGTTGCCGATGAGCGCTCCGGCGAGAGTCGTGAGGTTCCACAGCACGAACACGCTCAGGCCGGTGAGCCAGAAGCCGAGGCGAGACGTGCGCGGGTCGCCCTGGGCGACAGCGACGGCCGTCGACTCGTCGATCGTGAGGTGCGCGGCCGCGACCCGTCGAGCGCCACGCACACCGAGCAGGTGCGTCAGCTCGAGCGCGTAGAGGCCGTTCCTGATGCCGAGCATCGACGAGGCGGCGATCGCGGCCGGTGCCGCGTGCAGGCCGCCCGCCACGATGCCGACGAACGCGAACTGCGAACCGCCCGTGAACATGAGCAGTGACAGCGCCATCGCCTGCCACGTGTCGAGGCCCGCCGCGACGGCGAGCGCGCCGAAGCTGATGCCGTAGGCACCGGTCGCGACACCCACGGACAGGCTCTGCCGCACGACGGCGCGGCGCGCCCCCGGGTCCGTCCCTTCGGTCACGCCTGCTCCGAGCCCTCGGCGTCGACGACGCTCGCCGACAGGCGCACCTCACGTGCAGTGCGGCCCTCCTCGGACACCACGCGCTCACGGTGGGCGCCGTCGGCCTCGAGACCTGCCGCCACGAGGAAGCCGCGGGTCTCGTCGGCGTCAGCCAGGACCCAGGCCGTCAGCATGCGCGCGCCGCGCCCGCGTGCCGTGTCGACAGCTGCGTTGAGCAGGCGCGAGCCGTGCCCCTGGCGGCGTGCGTCGGGGTGGACGCCGAGGACGAGCAGCTCCGCGGCCGCGGCACCGTCGGGGTCCGGCGAGGGACCCACCGCAGCGAAGCCGACGACCTGCTCGCCGGCGCACGCGACGAGCAGCAGGTGGTCGGGCGAGGGCGCGTCACCGAGCGAGGCGCGCCAGGCGTTCGTGAAGGGACGCGGGTCGAACTGCTCGACGACCTCGTGGGGCAGCACGCCGGCATACGCCGCCCGCCACACGACCGCTTGCACGAGCCCGACGGCCGGTGCATCGGACACCCGCGCCACGCGCACCGACGCGTCCGCCACCGGCCCCGCCTCGTGCGCGTGGTCGTGCCCGTGCCCGTGCCCGTGGTCGTGCCCGTGGTCGTGCCCGTGGTCGTGCGCATGCCCGTCGGTGTGCTCGTGTTCGTGTGCCACCACGGCATCCTCTCAGGCGGCGACGACCGCGCCGCCCGTCGCCTCGTCATCGCGACCGCGGACCCGGCTTTGGACGCCCTCGGGGCCATCTCGCATACTGGACTCATGTATGGCAACGACGTCATCGACCCGAACGAACCGCTGAACGCGGCCGAGACCGACGCGTACGACGCGGCAGCGGCCCACGACGAGCAGCGCGACAGTCGAGACGGCGTCGGTGACGACTTCGATGCCCTCATCGCAGCCGACCAGCGCATCGAGCCCCGCGACGCGATGCCCGAGAGGTACCGAGAGACGCTGGTCCGCCAGATCGCCCAGCACGCGCACTCCGAGATCATCGGCATGCAACCCGAAGGCAACTGGATCAGCCGGGCCCCGTCGTTGCGTCGCAAGGCCATCCTCATCGCGAAGGTGCAGGACGAGGCGGGCCACGGGCTCTACCTGTACAGCGCCGCCGAGACGCTCGGCGTCGACCGGCAGGAGCTGCTCGACCGGCTCCACGACGGCAAGCAGAAGTACTCCTCGATCTTCAACTACCCGACCCTCACGTGGGCCGACTGCGGAGCCATCGGCTGGCTCGTCGACGGCGCGGCGATCATGAACCAGGTGCCCCTCTGCCGATGCTCCTACGGTCCCTACGCGCGCGCCATGATCCGCGTCTGCAAGGAGGAGTCGTTCCACCAGCGGCAGGGCTTCGAGATCCTGTGGACCCTCATGCGTGGCACCGAGGCCCAGCAGGCGATGGCCCAGGACGCCGCCAACCGCTGGTGGTGGCCGGCGCTCGCGATGTTCGGCCCGCCTGACACCGGCGAGGCCGCCACGGGCGGGCACACGGAGCAGTCGATGGCGTGGGGGATCAAGCGGTTCGCCAACGACGACCTGCGCCAGAAGTTCGTCGACATGATGGTGCCGCAGGCCGAGAAGCTCGGCATCGTCCTGCCCGACCCCGAGCTGCGCTGGAACGACGAGCGCGGCCACTACGACTTCGGCGAGATCGACTGGGACGAGTTCTGGCAGGTGCTGCGCGGTGACGGCCCCTGCAACGCCGAGCGCATCGCGCACCGCCGTCGCGCCCACGAGGACGGCGCCTGGGTGCGCGAAGCCGCCACCGCGTATGCCGTCAAGCACGCCACGAGGACCAAGGAGAGTGCCGCGTGAGCGGAGCCACGAACCCGCCCCGCACCGACTCGCACGATCCGCAGGCTCCTGCCGAGGCTCCCCACGCGGAGCGCAGCTGGCCGCTCTGGGAGGTCTTCGTGCGCGGCAAGCGCGGCCTGTCGCACGTGCACGTCGGCTCGCTGCACGCCCCCGACGCGACGCTAGCCCTGCGCAACGCGCGCGACGTCTACACCCGCCGCCAGGAGGGCGTCTCGATCTGGGTGGTTCGCGCCGACGACGTCACCGCGAGCAGCCCCGCCGAGAAGGACTCGTTCTTCGACCCGGCTGCTGACAAGGTCTACCGGCACCCGTCGTTCTACGACGTGCCCGAGGATGTCGAGTACCTGTGAGCGAGAACGTGACCCACCCGGCTGCGGCCACCTCCGCGGCCGAGTCCGCCGAGCGTGAGCCGCTTCCGGGAGCAGCCGAGAACGTCGGGCGCGGCGAGAAGCCCTACGCGGCACACCTGCTCGGTCTGGCCGACGACGCGATGGTCTACGCCCAGCGCCTCTCCGAGTGGATGACCAACGCCCCCCAGATCGAGGAGGACATGGCGCTCGGCAACATCGCGCTCGACCTGCTCGGCCAGGCGCGCGCCCTCTACCCGTACATCGGCTCCATCGACGGCACGGGCCGCGGCGAGGACGACTACGCGATGCAGCGCGACGAGCGCGAGTGGCGCAACGTCCACCTCGTCGAGCAGGAGCGTGGTGACTTCGCCGACGAGATGGCGCGGCTGCTGTGGTTCTCGGCCCGCCAGGTCGAGCTCCACACCGCGCTGGCCGGCTCCGGCGACGACGTCGCCGCGGGCGTCGCAGGCAAGGCCCTCAAGGAGGTGCGCTACCACCTCGACCACGCTTCGCTGTGGGTCGTGCGCCTCGGCGACGGCACCGACGAGTCGCACCGCCGCATGCAGGCGGCGCTCGAGCGCGTGCTGCCATATCTCCCAGAGCTCTTCGACGACGACGAGGCGTCGGTCCTGGCAGCCGGTCTCGGCGTGGGCGTGCTGCCGTCCAGCCTGCACGACGCCGTCGTGGCCCGAGTGGCCCGCGTCGTGGACGAGGCCACCCTGACCTTGCCGAACGACTCGCCGTGGCGCTCGCGCGGCGGTCGCGACGGAGTGCACTCGCGGCCGATGGGTTACCTCCTCGCCGAGATGCAGCACATCGCGCGCTCCCACCCCGGCGCGACGTGGTGATGCTCATGGCAGTGGAATCGCCTGTTGCAGAAGCGATCTCCCGTATCCCAGATCCCGAGGTTCCCGTGATCAGCATCGCCGACCTCGGCATCCTGCGATCCGTCGCGGTCGACGACGACGCCCACACCCTCGTGGCGACGATCACGCCCACCTACAGCGGCTGCCCGGCCATCGAGGCGATCGCGTCGCGCATCGTCTTCGAGGCCGGCCGACGGGGGTATTCCGCCGACGTCCGCACGCAGCTGTCACCCGCCTGGACGACCGACTGGATGACCGACGAGGGCCGGGCGGCGCTCGAGCGGTTCGGCATCGCGCCACCCGGCGCGGTGGCGGGGGAGACACGTGGGCCGGTGGCGGTGAGCCTCAGCAGGCACGTCGTGGCCTGCCCGCGGTGCGGCTCCACCGACACGAGCGAGATCGCCCACTTCGGCTCGACGGCGTGCAAGGCCCTGCGCCGGTGCAACGCGTGCCTCGAGCCCTTCGACGAGTTCAAGGCCATCTGAATGACCGACGTGACGACCCCGCCTGCCGCCGTGCCCTCCGCGACGACCTCCGAGACGCCCGGCACCGCGCTCGCCTCGGCGTCCGCGCGGCACCGGGCGCGCTTCCACCCGCTCACCGTCGCCTCCGTCGAGCGCCTGACCGACGAGTCCGTCGCCGTCACGTTCGAGGTGCCAGCCGAACTCGTCGACGAGTTCGCCTTCGAGCCCGGTCAGCACCTGACGCTGCGGGCCACGATTCTCGGCGACGACGTCCGCCAGTCCTACTCGATCTGCCAGTCGCGGCGCGCCGACCCCACCGGGCGCCGTCTGCGAGTGGCGGCTGCCCGCGTGCCCGAGGGCCGGATGTCCAACTGGCTCAACGACGTCGTCAGCGCGGGCGACGTCGTCGACGTCATGACCCCGCAGGGCTCGTTCACGTGCCCGACCCAGCCGGACGGCATACGTCATCACGTCGCGATCGCGGCGGGCTCGGGCATCACGCCCGTGATCTCGCTGCTCACGAGTGCGCTCGAGGAGGAGCCCGGCTCCCGGGCGACGCTGCTCTTCGGCAACCGGCGGACGAGCTCGATCATGTTCCTCGAGGAGCTCGAGGACCTCAAGAACCGCTTCCCCGGGCGCTTCCACCTCGTCAACGTGCTCTCGCGGGAGGCCCAGGACGTCGAGCTGTTCCACGGCCGCCTCGACCCTGAGCGGCTCACGGCGATCTTCGCCGCGCTGCTGCCCCTGGAGTCCGTCGACGAGTGGTACCTGTGCGGCCCGTTCGGCATGGTCACCGGGGCCGAGGCGCTGCTCAAGGAGCGCGGGGTCGACGAGCACCACATCCACCACGAGATCTTCCACGTCGACGACGGCACGGAGCCCAGGCGCAAGGTCGTCGTCGACGACTCGGCGCCGCCGGAGGCCACCGTGACCGTCAACCTCGACGGCCGCACGACCGTGATCCCGATGCCCAGCCGCGAGGAGACGATCCTCGACGCGACGCTCCGTGCGCGGCCCGACGCGCCGTTCTCCTGCACCAACGGCGTGTGCGGCACCTGTCGGGCCCGTCTCGTCTCGGGAGAGGTCCGGATGGATCGCAACTACGCCCTGGAGCCCGAGGAGGTCGAGGCCGGCATCGTCCTCGCCTGCCAGAGCCACCCGGTCACCGACGAGGTCAGCCTGGACTACGACGCCTGAGCCGTTCGCGGGCTCGCCGCCGTGACGGGCGACGGTGCCCGCCGACATCCCTGTGCACTGCGGCGTGGAACACGGGCGGCAGCAGGCGTGTTGGACGGGGCGTGGACGTGGTCGAGGTCGTGGTCATCGGGGCTGGGCAAGCCGGTCTCTCGGCAGCGCACCACCTGAAGCGGCTCGGAGTCTCGCCGTTCGTCGTGCTCGACGCCAACGAACGGCCGGGCGGCGCCTGGCAGCACCGGTGGGACAGCCTCACGATGTCGGACGTCCACGGCATCGCCGAGCTGCCCGGCATGGCCGTCCCCGAGCACACGCCGGCGGACCGGGCCAACGTCATCGTGCCGCGCTACTTCGCGGAGTACGAGCGGCACTTCGACCTCCCGGTCGTGCGGCCCGTGCGTGTCACCTCGGTCGCTCCCGTCGACGACGACCCGGATGGCCTGCTGCGGGTCGAGACGACCCGAGGCACGTGGCTGACCCGGTCGGTCGTCAACGCGACCGGCACCTGGGAGACGCCCTTCATGCCGTACTACCCGGGCATGGGGAGGTTCCGGGGCAGGCACCTGCACACCGTCGACTACCGAGGGCCCGACGAGCTCGCCGGCAAGCGTGTCGTCGTCGTGGGTGGGGGAGCGTCCGCGGTGCAGCTCCTCGGCGAGCTCACGCCGGTGGCGCACACCATCTGGGTGACACGACGTGAGCCGGTCTGGCGCACGGTGGAGTTCACGCCGGACGTCGGCCGCCGGGCCGTCGCACTCGTCGAGGAGCGCGTGGCTCAGGGCCTGCCACCCCGCAGCGTCGTCAGCGTCACCGGCCTCGTGCTCCGCCCCCAGGAACAGCGCGCCGCCGAGCTCGGCGCCTATGAGCGGCGCCCCATGTTCGCCCGCATCGAGCCGGACGGCGTGCGGTGGTCGAGCGGGTCGTTCGAGCCGGTGGACGTCATCATCTGGGCCACCGGCTTCCGCCCGACGGTGGGGCACCTGGGAGCCCTCCACCTCAGGAGCGAGCACGGCGGCATACGCCTCCTCGCACCCTTCGACCAGCACACGTTCACGACGTCGACCGCTGACCCCCGCATCCACTTCGTCGGTTACGGACCGTCGGCGTCGACGATCGGAGCGAACCGTGCCGGGCGGACGGCCGCCCGCGCCGTCCAGCGGCAGCTCACGGGCGGCCGAGAGGCCGTCGCCTAGATCGCCGAGTGCCGTGGGCGTGACAGCAGGAAGTAGGAGAGTGCCGGGCTCGCCGTGACGTCCTTGCACGGGTAGCCGAGGTCCTCGACGTGCCGGCGGAAGTCGTCGGCCTCCGCGGGGTTGTCGTCGACGCCCTCGAAGGCGCAGAGCATGCGCCCCGAGTCGGCGCCGTGGCTGCGGTAGTGGAACATCGTGATGTTCCAGCGAGTGCCGAGCTGGGTGAGGAAGCGCAGCAGGGCGCCCGGGTACTCGGGGAACTCGAACGAGTAGACGCGCTCGCGGCACTGTGGTGGATGCCCGCCGATCATGTAGCGGACGTGGGTCTTGGCGGTGTCGTCGTCGGAGAGGTCGATCACCTCGTAGCCGGCCCCGGCGATCTCGGCGATGATCTCCGCGCGCTCGGCGAGCCCCCGAGTCAGCTGCACGCCGACGAAGATCCGTGCCTCGAACGTGTCGTCGAGGCGGTAGTTGAACTCCGTAACGGCCCGCCCGGCGAGGGCCCGGACGAACGTCAGGAACGAGCCCTGCCGCTCCGGGATCGTCACGCCGAGCAGGGCCTCACGGTGCTCCCCGACCTCCGCGCGCTCGGAGATGTAGCGCAGCGTGTGGAAGTTGACGTTGGCGCCCGAGAGGACGTGGGCGAGGCGCTCGCCGTGGATGTCGTGCTCTTCGACGTACTTCTTGAGCCCGGCGAGGGCGACGGCTCCGGCCGGCTCGGCGACGGCCCGCACGTCCTCGAAGATGTCCTTGATCGCCGCACAGATCTCGTCAGAGCTCACGGTGACGACGTCGTCGAGGTGCTCGCGGCACAGCTCGAAGGTCCGGTCACCGATGCGCTTGACGGCGACGCCCTCCGCGAACCTGCTCACCTCCGGCAGCTCGACCGGTCGCCCGGCGGCCAGGGCCGCGGTGAGGCACGCGGCGTCGTCGGGTTCGACCCCGATGACCTGCACAGCCGGCATGAGGTACTTGACGAGCGTGGCCACGCCCGCAGCGAGCCCGCCGCCACCGACGGGGACGAAGATGCGGTCCAGGTGAGCGTCCTGCTGGAGCAGCTCGAGACCGAGCGTGCCCTGTCCGGCGATGACGAGCGGGTCGTCGAACGGCGCGACGTAGATGCGTCCGCGCTCGTCGGCGAGTCGCAGTGCCTCGGCCTTGGCCTCGTCGAACGTGTCGCCGTGGAGGACCACCCGAGCCCCGTGCGCGCGGACCGCGTCGACCTTGATCGGGGCCGTCGTGACCGGCATGACGACGTCGGCCTCGATGCCGAGGAGAGCGGCCGAGAGCGCGACGCCCTGCGCGTGGTTGCCGGCCGACGCGGCCACCACGCCCCGGGCCCGCTGCGCGTCGTCCAGCTGCCGCATGAACGTGTAGGCGCCGCGCAGCTTGAACGAGTGGATCGGTTGCCGGTCCTCCCGCTTGACCTCGATCGTGTTCCCGAGGCGCGTCGAGAGCGACTCCATGACCTCGAGCGGCGTCACCACAGCGGCCTCGTAGACCGGGGCGCGCAGGACCTCACGCAGGTGCTCCGCGCCTGCTGCCGCCGCCGCCGCGGTGCCGCCCTCGACGGACACGGTCGCCATGCCTCCGAGACTAGGGCCGCCCCGCTGCTCCCGTCCGCTGGGACCAGTGCACGAGACGCGCCCGCGCGCCCGGCGGCATACGCCTGCGTGCCTGGGCGGGACTGTCGGGCGCCGGGGTTAGGCTGCGGGCGTGCGGCAGTACCTTGACCTCCTCGACCACGTCCTGACCCACGGTCAGGAGAAGTCCGACCGGACCGGCACGGGCACCCTCAGCGTGTTCGGCCACCAGATGCGCTTCGACCTCGCCGACGGCTTCCCGGCCCTGACGACGAAGAAGCTGCACCTGCGCTCCATCATCGGCGAGCTGCTGTGGTTCCTCCGCGGCGACACCAACGTCCGCTGGCTGCAGGAGCGTGGCATCTCGATCTGGGACGAGTGGGCCGACAAGGACGGCGACCTGGGCCCGATCTACGGCTACCAGTGGCGCTCGTGGCCCACGCCCGACGGCCGCCGCGTCGACCAGATCGCCAAGGTCATCGAGCAGATCCGCACCAACCCCGACAGCCGCCGGCTCATCGTGTCGGCGTGGAACGTCGCCGACGTCGACGACATGGCGCTGCCGCCGTGCCACACGATGTTCCAGTTCTACGTCTCGCCGCCCGGGCACGACGGTCGGCGCCGGCTCTCGTGCCAGCTCTACCAGCGCAGCGCGGACATCTTCCTCGGCGTGCCGTTCAACATCGCGTCCTACGCGCTGCTCACCCAGATGGTCGCCCAGCTGACCGACCTCGAGCCGGGCGAGTTCGTCCACACCCTCGGCGACGCGCACCTCTACCTCAACCACCTCGAGCAGGCCCGCACGCAGCTCACTCGCACGCCCCATGCGCTGCCGACGATGCGGATCAACCCGGACAAGCACGACATCGACGAGTTCGACCTCGACGACTTCGAGCTGCTCGACTACGTCGCCGAGCCGGGCATCAAGGCACCCATCGCCGTCTGACCTCACCCGTCTGCGATTCTTGCCCGCATGACCGAGGTGATGCACAACGTCACGCTCATCGCCGCCGTGGGACGCAACGGCGTCATCGGCGACGGCCTGAGCATGCCCTGGCACCTGTCCGAGGACCTCAAGTTCTTCAAGCGCACGACGATGGGCCACCCGATGGTCATGGGTCGGCGCACCTTCGACTCGATGGGCGCGCTGCCGGGCCGGCGCAGCGTCGTCGTGACCCGCCAGCGCGACTGGAGCCATCCCGGCGTCGACGTCGCGCACTCGCTGCCCGAGGCCCTCGCCCTCGTCGGCGACGCCGACGAGGTCTTCGTCGTGGGTGGGGGAGAGGTCTACCGACAGGCCATCCCGTATGCCGCCCGCCTCCTCGTCACCGAGGTCGACCTGTCCCCGGAGGGCTCGGTGACCTTCCCGCACATCGACCCGGCCGTCTGGGTCGAGACGGCCCGAGACGATCGCGACGGCTTCGCGTGGGTGACCTACGAGCGTCGGGACTGAGCTCACCGCGGCCGCATGGTGCCTCGCACGAAGAATCTTGCTACTCGCGTGTAACACCGCCGGAGCGCGTGCGATGTAGGGGGTGGCGAGGCACTACTCGGACCCCCGAGCGAGTAGTGCCTCGCCTTCTGCATGCCGGGGGCCCCCTTTTCGCGCGCTCATGCCTGGAGCGCGCGATCCGCCGCCGAGGCGCGCGAGATGGCGCGCGCTCGACCTCACGAGCGCGCGTTCCGAGTGCGAGCGCGCGAAACATCCCAGGTCCGGCGGGGCTGCCGGTGGGCGCGCCGGGATGATCGCCGGACACTGGCGCTAACCTTGGCCCCATGGCTGCCGCACCCGTACTCGGACGTGTTCTCTCGGCGATGGTCACGCCCATGCGGGCTGACGGGTCGGTCGACCTCGACGCGGCGCAGCGAGTGGCGACGCATCTCGTCGACGCGGGCCACGACGGCCTCGTCATCTCCGGCACGACCGGTGAGTCGCCGACCACGTCCGCCGACGAGAAGGACGAGCTCCTCCGGGCTGTCATCGAGGCCGTCGGCGACCGCGCGGTCATCATCGCCGGTGCGGGCAGCAACGACACGGCCAAGAGCATCGAGTCGGTGCGTCTGGCGCAGAAGGCCGGCGCCGACGCCGTCCTCGCGGTCACCCCGTACTACAACAAGCCTCCGCAGGCGGGCCTCGTCGCCCACTTCACGGCGCTCGCCGACGCGAGCGACCTGCCCGTCATGGTCTATGACATCCCCGGCAGGTCCGGCATCGCGATCGCCCGCGAGACCTACCTGCGCATCGCCGAGCACGAGCGCATCGCTGCCGTCAAGGACGCCCGCGGCGACCTGTGGTTCGCGAGCGAGATGATGCAGGCGACCGGCCTCGACTGGTACTCCGGCGACGACGCGATGAACCTCGCCCACTTCGTCAACGGCGCGGTCGGCTTCGTCGGCGTCACCTCCCAGGTGGCGCCCACGGCATACCGGGAGATGGCCGACGCCGTCCTCGAGAGCCGGTGGGAGGACGCCCGAGCCGTGCACCGGCGTCTGACGCCGATCGTCAACGCCGTCATGAACGTCACCCAGGGCGCGATCATGGCCAAGGCCGGTCTCCTCGCCCAGGGCCTCATCGAGTCGGCGGCCGTTCGCCTGCCTCTCGTCGAGGCCGACGACGCGCAGGCCGCGCTCGTCCGCGAGGCCCTCTCGGCGGTCGGATGACCGCCCCATGACCTCTGACCGGAGCCCGCGACGGCCCGGCAGCACCACCGAATGACAGGACACCTGTGAGCCACCCCCATCCTGAGCTGACCACGCCCCCCGCCCTCCCCGACAACGGCCTGAGGGTCGTCGCGCTCGGCGGGCTCGGGGAGGTCGGACGCAACATGGCCGTCCTCGAGACGAAGGGAAAGCTCCTCGTCATCGACTGCGGCGTGCTCTTCCCCGAGGACCACCACCCGGGTGTCGACCTGATCCTCCCGGACTTCACCTACATCGAGGACCGCCTCGACGACATCGAGGCCATCGTCCTGACGCACGGGCACGAGGACCACATCGGCGCCGTGCCCTACCTGCTCCGCCTCAAGAGCGACATCCCGCTCATCGGCTCGACCCTGACCCTCGCCCTCGTCGAGGCCAAGCTCAGGGAGCACCGCATCCGGCCGTACTCCATGGCCGTCAGGGAGGGGCAGCGAGAGCGGGTCGGCGTCTTCGACCTCGAGTTCGTCGCGGTCAACCACTCGATCCCCGACGCGCTCGCGGTGTTCGTGCGCACCGAGGCCGGCACGCTGCTGCACACGGGCGACTTCAAGATGGACCAGCTGCCGCTCGACGGCCGCCTCACCGACCTGCGCGCCTTCGCGCGGCTCGGCGAGGAGGGTGTGGACCTCTTCCTCACGGACTCGACGAACGCCGACGTCCCCGGCTTCACGACCCCCGAGCTCGAGATCGCCCCGGCCATCGACAAGGTGTTCCGCCACGCGCAACGCCGCGTCATCGTCGCCTGCTTCAGCAGCCACGTGCACCGTGTGCAGCAGGTCCTCGACGCCGCGGAGAAGGCAGGCCGCAAGGTCGCCATGGTGGGTCGCTCGATGGTGCGCAACATGGGCATCGCGGCCGAGCTCGGCTACCTCAAGGTGCCCGACGGCATCCTCATCGACATCAAGAAGATCGAGAGCCTGCGCGACGACGAGCTCGTCCTCATCTGCACGGGCTCGCAGGGTGAGCCGATGGCTGCCCTGTCGCGGATGGCCAACCGCGACCACCGCATCGACGTCGGCCCCGGTGACACGGTGCTCCTCGCGAGCAGCCTCATCCCGGGCAACGAGAACGCCGTCTACCGCATCATCAACGGCCTGATGCGCCTCGGCGCCAACGTCGTGCACAAGGGCAACGCGAAGGTGCACGTCTCGGGCCACGCGAGCGCCGGCGAGCTCCTCTACTGCTACAACATCGTCAAGCCGCGCAACGTGCTGCCCGTACACGGCGAGTGGCGCCACATGTACGCCAACGCCCAGCTCGCGGTCGCGTCGGGCGTCCCCGAGCGCAACGTCGTGCTCGCCGAGGACGGCGTCGTCGTCGACCTCGTCGACGGCCAGGCGTCCGTGGTCGGGGTCGTCGACTGCGGCTACGTCTACGTCGACGGCAGCAGTGTCGGCGGCGCCGACGAGGCGCTGCTCAAGGACCGCCGCATCCTGCGCGACGAGGGCTTCATCACGTGCATCGTCGTGCTCGACGCCGCGACCGGCAAGATCGCGAGCGGGCCCGAGATCACGGCTCGCGGCTTCGTCGAGGACGAGGAGATCTTCCAGCAGGTCATCCCCAAGGTCGAGCGGGCCGTCGAGGAGGCCGTCGCCAACGGGGTGCGCGACGACCAGCAGCTCCAGCAGGTCGTGCGCCGGGCCGTCGGCTCGTGGGTCGGTGGCAAGGTCCGCCGTCGGCCGATGATCATCCCGGTCGTGCTGCAGGCGTGACGTGATCGTCCAGACGGCCCCGGGGGAGGCCGGTCCAGACCGCACCGGGGACACTGGTGATTCCGAGGTCGACGACTCCCTGCGAGACGAAGACGCGGCCGCGGACACCGCACTGGTGGCGCGCCGGCGGCGGCGGCTCCACCGGCTGGCGGACGTCACCATCGGGCTCGCCCTCGCCGTGCTCGCGGGTGTCGGGGCGCTGCGCTGGCTCGACTCGACGGCCTACGTCGTGGTCGTGCTCCAGACGGCAAGCCCGTTCGTCGCCGTCGGGCTGGGGCTGCTCTGCGTCGCGACACTGCTGCTGCGGCGCTGGTGGCTGCTGCTGCCGGTCGTCGTCGCGCTCGCCGTCGCAGCCACCGTCGCGGCACCGGCGTTCCGGGCGTCATCGCAGCCGAAGGCCGACCGTGACCTCACCGTCATGTCGGCGAACGTCTGGTCCGGCCGCGCCAACGCGAACCAGCTCATGGATGCCGTCCGCTACCACGCCGTCGACGTGCTCGTCGTCGTGGAGGCGACGCCGGCGATGTTGCGCCGGCTCGACGCGGCCGGCGCGGGCGACTACTTCATGGTGCGCGAGGGCATCGCGCGCGCCGACACCTTCACCGGCACGATGGTGCTGTCGCGCTACCCGTTGTCGGTGCGCAGTCTCGGCACCGACCCGGCGGTCGAGGGCACGCCGAGCGTCCAGCCCGAGCTCGACATCACGGTGCCGAACGGCTCGGTGCGTCTCAAGGTCGCCCACCCGACGGCGCCGCTGCGCGGCGACACGGACGAGTGGCGCGCGGGGCTCAGGTCGCTCCAGACGTGGAAGCAGCGGCTCGACGGCGACGAGCTCGTCGTCATGGCCGGCGACTTCAACGCGGGCTTCGACCACCCGGGCTTCCGCGACCTGGCCTCCGGGCTCGCCGACGCGCAACGCTCCGACGGGCAGGGCTGGGTGCGCACGTGGCCCTTCGCCGGCAACCGGCTGCCGCCGTTCGTGCAGATCGACCACGTCCTGGCCCGCGGCCTGACCCTCGTCTCGGCCGGACAGGTGGCCTTCAACGGCACCGACCACGCCGCGGTGTGGGCCAGCTACTCGCTGCCCACCCGCTGACGCGGGTCACTCGCCGGGATTCACCAGGGCCGCTCGACCTCGACGTCGCGGGGGTCGCTGCCCTCGACGGCCCACCCGGTCTCGGTGAGCGTCCACGTGGCGTCGGTGCCCTGCTCCACGAGGCGATTGACGGCCGCGACGAGGCGGTCGACGCCCTCGAGGGTGCTCCCGAGGCCGATGCTGGCGCGGACCGCGGTGGACGAGCGCTCGCCCCACGGGTCCTCGAGCAGCTCGTCGACGAGCAGGTGAGCGCAGAACTTGCCGTCGCGCACTCCGATGCCGTGCTCGACCGAGAGCACCTGTGACACGAGCGAGGAGTCCCAGCCGTCGATGGTGAACGCGATGACGCCGACGCGGTCGCTGTCGTCACCGAAGATCGAGAGGACCTCGACGCCGGGGACCTCGCCGAGGCCCTGCTGCAGGCGCTCGAGGAGCCGGGACTCGTGCGCCTCGATGACCTCGCGATGGCGGCTGATCGTCGCGCACGCGGCGGCGAGGGCGATCGCGCCGATGACGTTGGGGCTGCCGCCCTCGTGCCGCGCCGGGCCGGTGGCCCACGTCGTGCCCTCCTCGCTCACCGAGCGCGTGGCCCCGCCGCCGAGCAGGTAGGGGTTGCCGGCGTCGAGCCAGTCGGACCGGCCCGCGAGGACGCCCGCACCGTAGGGTGCGTACGTCTTGTGCCCGGAGAACGCGACGTAGTCGGCGTCCCAGGCGGCGAGGTCGATGGTGCGGTGCGCGGAGAGCTGTGCGGCGTCCACGGCGATCCGGGCGCCGTGCTCGTGGGCGAGGGCTGCGAAGCGCTCGACCGGCCAGACCTCACCGGTCACGTTGGACGCGGCCGCGATGACGACGAGGCGGTTGCGCGACGGATGGTCGGCCAGGGCCTCCTCGAGGAGGGCGCACGCGTCCTCGACGGTCTGCGGGACGGGCAGGCGAACCGTGCGGTAGCGGCCCCACGGCAGGAGCGTCGAGTGGTGCTCCGTGCCGAAGACGAAGACCGTCGTGCGGCTCGGCAGGGCCTTGGACAGCAGCGCCCACGAGTCGGTCGTCGTGCGGGTGAAGACGACGGTGTCGTCCTCGCGTGCCCCCACGAAGGATGCGACCTCGGCCCGGGCCTGCTCGTACCAGGCGCTCGTGAGACGAGAGGCGAAGCCCGCGCCACGGTGCACCGACGAGTACGTCTCGAGCGCGCGGTCGACCGCGGCCTTGACCGTCTCCAGCGCCGGCGTCGAGGCCGCGTGGTCGAGGTTGGCGTAGCCCACCTCGCCGTGGAGCGTCGGCACGGTGAGGTCGGCACCGACGACCGCCGGGAGCGCGCGGGCCTCGGGCACGACGTGCAGGGCGCGGGTGCGCACGACCGGCGCAGGCGCGCCGCCGCAGAGGGACGTGGTGGGAAGAACCGACATGACACTGCTCCTGGGTCCTGGGGACCCACCGGATGCGGGTCCGCGCTTGCCGGCCTCGATCGCATGAGCGGTTTCGAGGTCGACCTGGTCGTCACCCGGAGCACCCCACCGCGGAGGAGGGTTGCTGGCCAGCGAGCCGGGGCTTGTCACTGGCACTCATGACCTGGCCATGACGATAGGGCGCGTCCAGCGGAACTGTCCACCGAAGGGTCCGGGGGTGTCGCGATCTGAGACGCGGGCAGGACGAGCACGCCGCCACCTGCTGCGTGGCGGCGCAGCTGGTCGGCGCTGTTGCGCGTGTGACACGTGAGTTCAGGGGTGCGTTGACGTACGGTGCGAGCATGGGGTCACGTCCGTCCAGCAGCCAGCGACCGAGCACCGCCGCGGCCACACGCGCCAAGGCGCCCACGGGGGGTGCCTCGTCGCGCCCGCCCGCCGCACGCTCGACACGGCCCGCGCAGCGCAAGCCCGCGGCACGCAAGCCGGCGTCCAAGACGGCCTCCAAGACCCGCGACGGCGGCCTTCCCTTCCCGCTCAACGCGATGCGCAACACGTGGATGGGCGTCTCCCACATGGCCGGGGGAGCGGTCCGCCGTGTCGGACACAGCGCCGCCGACCTCGAGCCGGAGCACCGCCGTGACGGCATCGGCTTCGCCCTCATCGCCCTGGCCGTCGTCGTCGCCGCGCGTGAGTGGTGGGGCGTGTCCGGCACCTTCGGGCAGGTCGTCCACGCCGTCTTCGCCGGCACCTTCGGACGCGTCGCGTATGCCGTGCCGCTCGTCCTGCTGGCCCTGGGCCTGCGCATGCTGCGGGCCCCGCAGGACGAGGCGACGACCAACCGCATCGTCGTCGGCACCATCGCCCTGACCTTCGCGGCCTGCGGTCTCGCGCACCTCGCCGACGGCATCCCGAACCCACCCGACGGCGCCGACGGCATGCGCGCGGCGGGCGGCATCCTCGGCTTCCTCGCCTCGAGCCCCCTCGCGGCGGCCGTCTCGACGTACGGCGCGCTCGCCCTCCTCGTCCTGCTCGGCCTCTTCGGCCTGCTCGTCATCACTGCCACGCCCGTCAACATGATCCCGACGCGGCTGCGTCAGCTGCGTGCCTTCGTCATCGACCGCGGCCACCACGACGAGCCTGCTGCTGACGTCGACGACGCCGATGCCCCCGCGGCCGCGGTCAAGCGTGCGCGGCGCAAGGCCGTCGACCTCTCCGAGCGTGAGGGCGACGAGGCGTTCCGCCAGGCGGCGCAGAAGGCGCTCGAGGACGAGGAGACCACGCGCCTGCGCCCCGGCGAGAAGCGTCCGACCGCTCCGGGCCTTCTCGCGCCGCGTCCCGCCGGTGAGAAGGTGATCGACGCCACGGACCCGAAGACTCTCGGTGCCCCCGACACGGGCAGGGTCGGCCCCAAGGCCGAGCTCATCCCGCCGCCCATGTCGGAGATGCCGGCGCGCGTCGAGCAGCTGAGCCTCGGCGGCGACATCACCTACCGCCTGCCCGACCAGGCGATGCTGACACCCGGCGCCCCGCACAAGACCCGCAGCGAGACCAACGACCGCGTCGTCGACTCGCTGACCGGCGTCTTCGACCAGTTCGACATCGATGCCGCGGTCACCGGGTTCACCCGCGGACCGACGGTCACCCGCTACGAGGTCGAGCTCGGCTCGGGCACCAAGGTCGAGCGCGTCACCGCGCTGTCCAAGAACATCGCGTATGCCGTCGCGTCGGCCGACGTCCGCATCCTCAGCCCCATCCCGGGCAAGTCGGCCATCGGCATCGAGATCCCCAACCTGGACCGCGAGAACGTCGCGCTCGGCGACGTGCTGCGCAGCCACACGGCGCGCAGCAACGAGCACCCGATGGTCATGGGCGTCGGCAAGGACGTCGAGGGCGCCTACGTCATCGCCAACCTCGCGAAGATGCCGCACCTGCTCGTCGCGGGGGCCACCGGCTCGGGCAAGTCGAGCTTCGTCAACTCGATGATCACCTCGATCCTCATGCGCGCGACGCCGGAGGAGGTGCGCCTCATCCTCGTCGACCCGAAGCGCGTGGAGCTCACGGCATACGAGGGCATCCCGCACCTCATCACGCCCATCATCACCAACCCGAAGAAGGCCGCGGAGGCCCTCGCCTGGGTGGTCAAGGAGATGGACCAGCGCTACGACGACCTCGCGGCCTTCGGCTTCAAGCACGTCGACGACTTCAACAAGGCGGTCCGCGCCGGCAAGGTCAAGCCGCTGCCCGGCTCGGAGCGTCAGATCACGACCTACCCCTACCTGCTCGTCGTCGTCGACGAGCTCGCCGACCTCATGATGGTCGCCCCGCGCGACGTCGAGGAGTCGGTCGTGCGCATCACGCAGCTCGCCCGCGCCGCCGGCATCCACCTCGTGCTCGCCACGCAGCGGCCGTCCGTCGACGTCGTCACCGGTCTCATCAAGGCCAACGTCCCCTCGCGCATGGCGTTCGCGACGAGCTCGCTCGCCGACAGCCGCGTCGTGCTCGACCAGCCCGGCGCGGAGAAGCTCATCGGGCAGGGCGACGCGCTCTTCCTGCCGATGGGAGCGAGCAAGCCGATGCGTGTGCAGGGCGCGTGGGTCAACGAGTCGGAGATCCACGAGGTCGTCAAGTTCGTCACGACCCAGCTCAAGCCCAACTACGTCGAGAACGTCACCGTGGCGGCCCCGAAGAAGCAGATCGACGACGACATCGGTGACGACCTCGACGTGCTGCTCCAGGCGACCGAGCTCGTCGTCACGACGCAGTTCGGCTCGACGTCGATGCTCCAGCGCAAGCTGCGGGTCGGTTTCGCGAAGGCCGGCCGCCTCATGGACCTGCTCGAGTCGCGAGGCATCGTCGGCCCGAGCGAGGGCAGCAAGGCGCGCGACGTCCTCGTGCGGCCCGACGACCTCACGCAGACGCTCGCGCTGCTGCGCGGCGAGGACGTCCCGCACCCGAACGAGCCCGCCGACATCGACGACATCGTCGAGCCCGCTGAGCCGTATGCCGCCCCGCCGGTCGTCGTCGAGCCTCCCGACACGTCGGCGGCGTACGAGCCCGACGACGTGGCCCCGGCGCCGCCGCGGACCGCATCGATCGTCGCGGAGCGTGGCGAGCGCCGCCTCGACGAGGACGAGACGACGGCCGTGCCCACGGCGTCGTGGACGCCGGGAGACATGACGCGCACGGTCGACGAGGACGACGAGGAGTCCGAGGATGCCTGGAACCTCACCGACCGCGGCGGCCGCGAGCGCTACTGACGCTCCTGACGCGTTCAGGACAGCGTCGGCACTAGAGTCCCAATCGTGAGTGCGTCGCTTGAGCTCTGGCCGTCATCGCCGCGTCGAGCGGGTCCACCGACGCGGCTGGAGCGCCTGCGGCGCAAGATCATCGAGCTGCCGTGCGCCCTGCTCCTCTTCGCCCAGCTCGCGGCGCTGCTGGCCTACCCCTTCATCGAGACGCGCAGCGACGACGTCCGCGAGACCGGCAGGGCGATCTTCGGCCTGATCGGGCTCGTCGTGCTCTTCCTCGCCGTGCGCGCCGTCCGGGCCACACCCGCCCTCACCTGGGTGGCGGTCGTGCTCGGTGGGCCCGTCGTGGCGTTGACCGTGGCCGAGGCCGTCTGGCCGGAGAACAACGTCGTCGCGTTCTGGAGCGCCCTGCTCCACGCCCTCTTCTACATCTACACGGGCTACGGCCTGCTCCGGTACATGTTCGCCGACAACTGGGTGACCCGCGACGAGCTCTACGCGACGGGCGCGACCTTCACCATCGTTGCGTGGGGCTTCGCCTACCTCTACGTCGCCGTCCAGCTCATCTGGCCGCACTCCTTCACCATCTACGGCGAGGTCAACCCCGGCACCCGCTCGTGGTTCGAGCTGCTCTACCTCTCCATCACCACGATGACCTCGACGGGCCTGTCGGACATCTACGCGGTCGAGCCGCACGCGCGGGCGTTCGTGCTGCTGCAGCAGATCGCCGGCATGCTCTACGTCGCACTCGTCGTCGCCCGCCTCGTCGGGCTCACCATCGCGCGCTTCCGCCAGTAGGCCAGCCGGCCGCAGGAGGAATGCCGTGTGGCCGCCTCGCGCTCAGGCCGTGCCGTCGAGCTCGGCGAAGGTCCGCAGGCTCGGCCCCCGCGTCGTCTGGAGGTCGCGGGCGACCGCCTCGACGTCACGCATGACGCGCAGGGTGTTGCCGCGCACGAGCCGCGCCACGTCGCGCTCCGACCACGAGCGCTCGAGGAGGGCGGCGACGAGGCGGGGGTAGCCGCTGACGTCCTCGAGACCGATCGGGAAGGTGTCGGTGCCGTCGTAGTCGCCGCCGATGCCGACGTGGTCGATGCCGGCGACCTCGCGCACGTGCTCGACGTGGGCGACGACCTGCTCGATGGTCGCGTCCGGCTTGGGGTGCTCGCGCTGCCACGTGGCCGTGAAGCGTCCGAACGCCTCCCAGTCCTTGGCGTCGACGCCGAGCTCGGCGGCCGCCGCCGCGGCCTCGACGCGCCACTCGGCAGTCGGGGGAGAGACGAACTCGGGCACGAACGTCACCATGCAGATGCCACCGTTGTCCGTGAGGGCCGCGAGCACGTCGTCCGGGACGTTGCGCGGTGTGTCGCACAGGGCGAGCGCCGAGGAGTGGCTGAAGATGACGGGGGCGTCGGCCGTCTCCAACGCCGTGCGCATCGTCCTCGCGGCGACGTGGCTGAGGTCGACCATCATCCCGAGACGGTTCATCTCGCGCACGACCTCGCGGCCGAACTCGCTGAGCCCTCCGACGACCGGGACGTCGGTCGCGGAGTCGGCCCACGGCGTGTTGTCGTTGTGCGTCAGGGTGAGGTACCGGACGCCGAGGACGTGCAGCAGGCGCAGCGTCGCGAGCGAGCAGCCGATCGAGTGCCCGCCCTCCGCACCGAGGAGCGAGGCGACGCGTCCCGACGCGGTGGCCCGCTCGACCTCGTCTGCGGTGCGGGCGAGGGCCAGCCGGTCGGCGTACGTGCCGATCATCCGGTGCACGGCGTCGACCTGTTCCAGCGTCGCCGTCACGGCCGAGTCGCCCTGGAGGGTGCTCGGCACGAACACCGACCAGAACTGCCCCCCGACACCGCCTTCCGCGAGGCGTGGCAGGTCGGTCTGCGTCGTCGTCAGCCGACTCCCGACGTCGAGCGCCTCGAAGTCGTAGCCGGCCAGCTCGCGAGCAGCCCACGGGAGGTCGTTGTGCCCGTCGACGAGGGGGTGCTCACGCAGCAGCGCCCGGGCCCTCGCGAGCGGGTCGGCCTGTCCGAGGGGGGCGCTTGCGAGCATGTCGGCCATTGAACACCCCGCCATCTAGAGTGGACGCATGACCCCACCCCACCCGAGCGTCGACAAGAGCGTCGCACTCGTCACCCTCGGGTGCACCCGTAACGAGGTCGACTCCGAGGAGCTCGCCGGCCGTCTCCTCGCAGAGGGGTGGCGCCTCGTCGACGACGCCGCCGAGGCCGACGTGGCGGTGGTCAACACGTGCGGGTTCGTCGAGCAGGCGAAGAAGGACTCGATCGACGCACTGCTCGAGGCCTCCGACCTCAAGGGCGACGGCAGCCGCACCCAGAAGGTCGTGGCCGTCGGCTGCCTCGCCGAGCGCTACGGCAAGCAGCTCGCCGACCAGCTGCCCGAGGCCGACGCCGTGCTCGGCTTCGACTCCTACCGCGACATGAGCTCGCACCTGCAGACGATCCTGGCGGGCGGGCACGTCGAGAGCCACGTGCCCGGCGACCGGCGCGCGCTGCTTCCGTTGACCCCCATCGAGCGCCAGCAGGGGGCCGCCGGTGTGGCGCTGCCGGGCCACGGGGACGCCGACCGAGCGGACGGGCTCGGAGTGCCGGCGTCCGGGCCGCGGGTCATCCGTGCACGCCTCGACGGCCGCCCGTGGGCGCCGCTCAAGATCGCCTCCGGCTGCGACCGCCGCTGCTCGTTCTGCGCGATCCCGATGTTCCGGGGTGCCTTCGTCTCGCGCCGTCCCGCCGACGTCGTCGCCGAGGCCCGGTGGCTCGCCCAGCAGGGCGTCAAGGAGCTCTTCCTCGTCTCCGAGAACTCCACCTCCTACGGCAAGGACCTCGGTGACCTCGGGCTGCTCGAGAAGCTGCTCCCCGAGCTGACCGCCATCGAGGGCGTCGAGCGCGTCCGGGTCTCCTACCTCCAGCCGGCCGAGATCCGCCCCGGCCTGCTGCGCGCCATGGCCGACACTCCGGGTGTCGTCCCGTACTACGACATCTCCTTCCAGCACGCCTCCGAGCCGCTCCTGCGCTCGATGCGCCGCTTCGGCTCACGCGCATCCTTCCTCGAGCTGCTCGAACGCGTGCGCGCCGACGCCCCCGAGGCCGGTGTCCGCTGCAACGTCATCGTCGGGTTCCCGGGCGAGACGGAGGCCGATCTCGACGAGCTCGAGGCCTTCCTCACCGAGGCGCGCCTCGACGTCGTGGGCGTGTTCGGCTACTCCGACGAGGACGGCACCGAGGCCGAGTCGTATGCCGGCAAGCTGGCCCCCGAGGTCGTCGCCGAGCGGCTCGACCGCTTCACCCGCCTCGTCGAGGAGCTCAACGCCCAGCGCGCCGAGGAGCGTGTCGGCGAGCGGGTGGAGGTGCTCGTCGAGGAGATCGACGAGGAGGACGGGTCGGTCGTGGGACGCGCGGCGTTCCAGGGTCCGGACGTCGACGGCGTGACGACCGTCCGCGTTCCCGACGGCGCGCCCAGGCCACGGGTCGGTGACCTCGTGGCCGCCGTCGTCGTCGGCACCGAGGGGATCGACCTCGTCGCGGAGCCGCGATGACGCCACAGACCTTCCACCGGGGGGAGGGGCCGGCGCCGCGGCCCACCGACTGGAACCTGCCCAACGCCCTCACGGTGCTGCGGTTCCTCCTCGTGCCGGTCTACGGCGTGCTGCTCTTCCAGGACGGCGGTGACGAGCCGTGGTGGCGGTTCTGGGCGTGGGTGGTCTTCGCGCTCGCCGCGGTGACCGACGGCGTCGACGGCAAGCTGGCACGGCGTCGCGGTGAGATCACCAACTTCGGCAAGGTCGCCGACCCCATCGCCGACAAGGCGCTGACCGGCACCGCCTTCATCGGGCTGTCCGCGCTCGGGGTGATCTGGTGGTGGGTGACGGTCGTCATCCTCGTGCGCGAGATCGGCATCACGGTGCTGCGCTTCGTCGTCATCCGACACGGCGTCATGCCCGCCGGCCGCGGCGGCAAGCTCAAGACGATGCTCCAGACCCTCGCGCTCGGCTCGCTCACGCTCCCGTTGTGGGAGTGGCCGTTCGGCGACGTGCTCACGACGGCGGCCCACGTCCTGCTCGGGGCGGCGCTCCTCATGACGGTGCTGAGCGGGGTCGACTACGTCTTCAAGGCCGCCCGGCTCCGCGAGACCAGCGAACGCACGAGGGCACGCCGGGCCGCACGCGCCGCACGCGCCGCGCAGCGCGAGACCCGCGCCGCTCGAGCGTCAGGCCAGCCCACGCCGACGCCGGCCGACGACGCTCCAGCACATGCGACGTCGACCGAAGCCGCTCCCACCGAGACGACCCTGAACCGCGACTGACGTGGTCACGGACGGCATCGGCACGAGCGACGCGTCGGCGACGCCGGGGGCGACCCTCGTCGCGCACCTGACGACCCGCGGCGAGACGCTCGCGTGCGCCGAGTCGCTCACGGCCGGGCTCGTCGCTGCGACGGTCGCCGACACGCCCGGTGCGTCGGCGGTGCTCCTCGGCGGCGTCGTCGCGTACTCCGCCGACGTCAAGGTGGGGCTCCTCGACGTGTCGGCCCGGCTCCTCGCGCGCGTCGGTACCGTCGACCCGCGGGTCGCCGTCGCGATGGCCGAGGGCGTTCGTCGGCGACTGGGCGCGACCTGGGGCGTCGCGACCACCGGCGTCGCCGGTCCGGGCCCCTCGGAGGGCAAGCCGGCCGGCACGGTGCACGTCGCCGTCGCCGGCCCGTCGGGAACAGCGACGCGCTCCCTGGAGTTGAACGGGACCAGGGCCGCGATCCGGTCGGCGTCCGTCGCCGCGGTGCTCCGGCTCGCGGTGGAGGAGACGGGCGCCACGTCCCCAACTCCTGCGCCAGCGGCGGACCCTAGGGGTACGGTAGGGCTGTCGGATCCGCTCGATGGCGACCCGGCACCCGGACGCACAGGACCAGCGACCTGAAGGAGGACGGCATGACGACACTGTTGCGACGCGAGCTCGGTGACGTCCTTCGGGAGCGCCGGCGCGCCCAGGGCCGCACCCTCCGTGAGGTCTCGGCGACGGCGTCGGTCTCGCTCGGCTACCTCAGCGAGGTCGAGCGCGGCGAGAAGGAGGCCTCCTCCGAGCTGCTCGCCTCGATCTGCGGCGCACTCGACCTGCCGCTGTCGCAGGTCCTCATCGACGTCTCGAGCCGGATGGCCGAGAGCGAGGGCCTGGCCCTCACCGTCGCGCTGCCCGTGCCGTCCGACGTGGTGTCTGCCTCCGCGGCCTGATCGTCTACCGTTCGAGGGTGCGCTCGCCGTTCTCGGACCTCGACTCACGCCTCGACCGGGCCGCCCTGGACGGCGGTGACGGCATGGCCCTCTCGGTGTGGCTGGGAGGGCTCGACGGCCGCCCCCGCTACGAGCACGACGCGCGCGCTCCCCACTACGCCGCCTCCACGATGAAGCTGCCGCTCGTCATGGCGGCCTTTCGTCGCGTCGCGAGAGGTGAGCTCCACCTCGACATGGAGGTCCCGGTCCGCGGCACCTTCGCGTCGGTGCTCGACGGCTCGCCGTTCGACCTGGACGAGACCGACGACCAGGACCCCGTGACCTGGGCGGCGCTCGGCGGCACGCGGACCCTGCGCCAGCTGGCCGAGCGGGCCATCACCCACTCGAGCAACATCGCGACCAACCTGCTCGTCGACGTCGTCGGCCTCGACGAGGTCGCCGCCGTGCTCCGCCTCGCAGGCTGCTCGTCGACGACCGTCGTCGGGCGTGGCATCGAGGACGCGCGTGCGCGAGAGGCCGGCATCACCAACACGGTGACCGCCGCGGACCTGGGCCTGCTCATGGCAGCGGTCGGCGGGCGCGCGCCCGACCTCGGCGGTGAGGCCGTGCTCGGCCCCGTCGAGGAGCTGCTGGCCGGCCAGGTGCATCTCGACCAGGTGCCGGCCGGCCTGCCGGCCGGCACCCCGACAGCGAGCAAGTCCGGCTGGATCCCCGGTGTCTCCCACGACGTGGCGCTCGTGCGGCCGGAGGGGGAGGAGCCGTTCGTCCTCTCGGTGTGCACGACGATCGACCTCGGCGAGGCCGACGCTGCGGCCTTCGTCGCCGGCATCGCCCGCGACGTGTGGCGCGCCACGCATCCCGACGAGGCGATCGAGCCGTATGCCGGCGCGCACGATGACGTCTCGACGACTCGTTCGAGCGGGGTGGACGGGGCGTGACCACGATCGAGCGCGTCAGCACGACCGCCTCATCGGTGCCGCTGCACACGCCCTTCGTCACGGCCCTGCGCCGCACGGAGACCACCGACACCGTCATCGTGACGATCACCGACAGCGACGGCCGCACCGGCTGGGGAGAGGCGCCACAGGTCTGGCAGGTGACGGGGGAGTCGCTCGCCGGTGCCACGGCCTGCATCGAGGCGATGCTCGCCCCGACGATCACCGGGCGCCCTCTCGACGACCGCGACGACCTCGCCGCTGCGAGCCGTCTGGTCCAGCGATGCGTCGCCCGCAACTTCGGCGCCAAGGCGGCCGTGGACGCGGCCCTGCACGACCTCGTGGCCCAGGCGGAGGGCGCCTCGGTCGCGGCCCTGCTCTCGAGCCGACCGGACGGCATACGTGATCGGCTGACCACGGACGTCACGCTCTCCGCGGGGGCCGCCGAGGCCCTTGCCGACACGGCGCGCGAGCGGGTGTCGGCCGGCTTCCGCACCCTCAAGATGAAGGTCGGCACCGACGCGAGCACCGACGTGCAGCGGGTGGCCTCGGTGCGTGACGCGGTCGGACCCGACGTCGCGATCCGGCTGGACGCCAACCAGGGCTGGTCGCGCGAGGAGGCCGTGCAGGTCATCCGTGCGCTCGAGGTGGCCGACCTCGGCGTCGAGTTCGTCGAGCAGCCCGTGGTCGCCGACGACGTCGAGGGCCTCGCGTGGGTGCGCGAACGCGTCGGCCTGCCCGTCATGGCCGACGAGTCCTGCTACGGCCTCTACGACCTCGAGCGGGTCATCCGGCTCGGCGCGGCCGACCTCGTCAACGTCAAGCTCGCCAAGTGCGGGTCGCTCACCGTCGGACGCGACATGCTGCGCCGGGCGCACGACGCCGGGCTGGGGACCATCGTCGGCTCGATGATGGAGAGCCACGTCGGCGTCGGTGCGGCTGCTGCCCTCGTGGCGGCCGAGCCGACGACCGAGGTGAGCGACCTCGACGCCGCCTGGTGGTCACGTCGGTCACCAGTGGTCGGAGGAATCGCTTACTGCAGCAATGAGATCAGCCTCCCCAGCATCGGGGGGTTCGGCATCTCCGGATTCGCCCCGGAGAGCTGACCACCCACCTGAACGAGGGCCCCGCCGTAGCGGGGCCCTCGTGTCGCCTGGTGCCGATGTCAGTTGGCGAGCACCCGTAGCGTGAACGCGGACTCGCCGTTGCCCGTGCTCGAGCTGTTGAGACCGACCGCGCGCATGCCCTCCACGACGGCCCTCTCCTCGCCCTTGAGCTCGCCGACGTAGGTCTTCTCCAACTTGTCGAGGTCGAGGAACAGGACGGCGTTCGAGCCGGTGACGTCGCCGACCGCGGCCTTGAAGGTCTCCGCGTCGACGAGCCTGCCGCCGGCCTTGAGGTCGTCGGCGTAGTCGGGAGTCGTCGCGACGTAGACCTTGTCGCCCTCGACGCGCGTCGTGAGCGCGTCGCTCCCGCCCATGGCGGCGCCGGTCAGCTGACCGACCAGCTTGGCCGCGCGCTTGGCGTCGCTCGAGACGACCTTGGCGCCCATGACGAAGGCGTCGCTCTTGAAGTCCTGCTGGGGCACCGCGACGGTGAACGAGCGTCCGAGCAGGACCTTGAGGTCGTCCGGCAGCTTGACGCCGAGCTCGCGCTCGATCTCGGCGAGCACGTCCGTCTGGCCGGCGCCCATGGCCCCCAGGGTGTTCAGCTGCTTCTCGAGCTGAGGCCAGGACGCGTCGATGGCCTGGTCCGCGCCCGAGATGTGCAGCGCTGCCATCGTGTTGGCCGGGAGGTTGGCGACCTCGGCGCCGTCGCCCTTGGGCATCACCTTCGGGTCGCCGCCGCGGACGACACCCGCGAGCTCGAGGTACTCGGCGTCGAAACGCAGCGCTGCAGCGACCCGGCCCTTGGCGTCGCCGACGGGTGCCGGACTCGCGTCACCGCTCAGCTTCTGGATCTCCTTGAGGCCGGTGCCCATGTCGAACCACGCCGACAGGACGCCCTGCTCGCCGAGGGCGGCCATGTCCTCGGTGAACCCGGTGTTGTGGGAGAGCGTGCCCTTGGCCGCTGCGGCCAGGGTGGCATCACCGACACCCGGAGGCGTGATGATCGCGTAACCGTCCTTCATCCGCAGCTCGGTGTCGTCGCTCTTGTCGCACGCGAAGAGCCGGGTCAAGGTGTCCTTGGCCGCGGCCTCGTCCTTGACCTGGACGGCGATGGCGACGTTGGGCTTCTCCTGGGTGCCACCGGGGCGCAGGGCGGCGCCCACGCGGTCGCCGAGCCAGGGCGCGATGTCCGTGTCGTAGGCGAACTTCGCGACGCAGTCGTTGCCGGCATCCTTCGTCACGAGCTCCCACAGCTTCTTGCGCGGGTCGTCGCTGCCGAGGGTGTTGCGCACGTCCTTGAGCTTGCCGAGGAAGCGGACGGCAGCGACCTTCTGGCCGGCCGACGGGTCGATGTCGAGGCGGACGTACGCGTACGCGTCGCCCGGCAGCACGTCGGAGGGCTGGGAACCGCTGCCGCTCAACGACTGGTAGGCGAAGGCGCCGGCGCCACCGACCAGCAGTGCCGTGACGAGGGCCCCGACGAGGACGCCGGTGCGCTTGCGGCCACCAGGCGCGGGAGGCGGCGGCTCGTCGGCCAGCGGGACACCCGCGGCGCCCGGAGCGGTTGCCACTCCCGTGGCGGCCGGGTAGTCGTACTGCGGGACGGGCGTCGTGGGTCCGCTGGCGGACCCGTGGCCGGGACCGAGAGAGGGTCCGTTGCTGGCGTCGGTCATAGTGTGCTCCCCTGAAGAGTTCGGCGTCCGAGGTCGGTGGACGGTCGAGAGGACGATACCGGCCTTGTCGGATGTTCGCGGGCGGTTGCGACAACGCTCCGACGACGCTCTCGCGCGAAGGGGTTCCGGCCTGGTCGATGGCAGACTACTGGGGTGCGGATGAGCCACTTCTGGACCTTGATGGAGGACGAGTTCGGCGCGGCCTACGCCGGGTCGCTCGCCCGCGACCACGTGCTCGGTGCCCTCGGCGACCGGACGGTGCTCCAGGCGCTCGCCGACGGCGACCCGCCGCGCGACGTGTGGGACGCGCTGTGCGTCGACATGGACGTGCCTCCCGAGCGTCGGCTGGGACGTGACTCGAAGGTTGCGCGCGGCGCGCAGGGCGGCCAGGCAGGACGTCCGTGACCTTCGCGCCAGCGCGAGTCACCCTGCGACGCGGTGACATCACGACGGACGACACCGCCGACGCGATCGTCAACGCGGCCAACAGCTCGCTCCTCGGAGGAGGCGGCGTCGACGGGGCGATCCACCGCGCCGCGGGGCCGGACCTGCTCGCCGAGTGCCGGCTGCTCGGAGGGTGCCACACCGGCGACGCGAAGATCACCGGCGCCGGTCGGCTCCCCGTCCGCCATGTCATCCACACCGTCGGTCCGGTCTGGCGCGGGGGAGGCCACGGTGAGGCTGACCTCCTCGCCAGCTGCTACCGCCGCTGCGTCGAGGTCGGCGACGAGGCGGGGTGTGCGGTTCTCGCCTTCCCCGCGATCTCGTGCGGCGTCTACGGCTACCCCCTCGAGGAGGCCGCCGAGGTCGCCGTGCACGCCCTGGTCGAGGCGCTCGAGCGTCACCCGGGCGTGCGGGAGGCACGCTTCTGGCTCTTCTCCGAGCAGGCGTACGCGGCCTTCCACCGGTCCTTGGCGGACGCTGCTGCGACGCAGTGAGGTTGGTTCGACGACGGGTCGGCGTGTCGCGCCGACGTCGAACACCTGTTCGGTAATGTTCTCCACAGGTCCTGCGCCACCACCCACATCATCCACAGGCCGTCTCGTGGTTCATCCCGATGTCGGCGCCGGCACCTAGCGTCTGACCCGACAGCGGATCTCTCAGGACGAGCCGTCACCCGGGTCGAAGGTAGACGACCGCAGCGCAGACGGCAGATAGGTGACCGACATGGCATCGGTGCAGGAAAAGGACAAGGACAAGGCCCTCTCCTCGGTGATGGGCCAGATCGAGAAGAGCTACGGCAAGGGCGCCGTCATGCGACTGGGCGACGACATCCGCCCGCCCATCGAGGTCATCCCCACCGGGTCGATCGCCCTCGACGTCGCGCTCGGCATCGGCGGTCTGCCGCGTGGTCGGGTCGTCGAGATCTACGGCCCGGAGTCCTCGGGCAAGACGACGGTCGCGCTCCACGCGGTCGCCAACGCGCAGAAGGCCGGCGGCATCGCGGCCTTCATCGACGCCGAGCACGCCCTCGACCCCGACTACGCCAAGAAGCTCGGCGTCGACACCGACGCGCTGCTCGTGTCCCAGCCCGACACGGGGGAGCAGGCGCTCGAGATCGCCGACATGCTGATCCGCTCCGGTGCGATCGACATCATCGTCATCGACTCGGTGGCCGCGCTCGTGCCCCGCGCCGAGATCGAGGGCGAGATGGGTGACAGCCACGTCGGCCTCCAGGCCCGGCTCATGAGCCAGGCGCTGCGCAAGCTGACCGGCGCGCTCAACAACACCGGCACGACCGCGATCTTCATCAACCAGCTGCGCGAGAAGATCGGTGTCATGTTCGGCTCGCCCGAGACGACCACCGGTGGCAAGGCGCTGAAGTTCTATGCCTCGGTGCGCCTCGACGTGCGTCGCATCGAGACCCTCAAGGACGGCACCGACCCCGTCGGCAACCGCACCCGCGTCAAGGTCGTCAAGAACAAGGTCTCCCCGCCCTTCAAGCAGGCGGAGTTCGACATTCTCTACGGCCATGGCATCTCCCGTGAGGGCGGCCTCATCGACATGGGCGTCGAGCACGGCTTCGTCCGCAAGGCGGGCGCTTGGTACACCTACGAGGGCGACCAGCTCGGCCAGGGCAAGGAGAATGCCCGCAACTTCCTCAAGGACAACCCCGACCTCGCCGACGAGATCGAGAAGAAGGTCAAGGAGAAGCTCGGCGTCGGGCCGCGCGTCGACCAGCCCGCCGAGGTCGCGGACGTGCCCGTCGACTTCTGATCATGGGCGCCTCCGACCAGGAGACCGTGAACGACCGCCTGGCTCGCGCCGCGGCCGCCCTCGCCGAGGCAGAGGGCCTCGCCGGGGCGCGGGCCGGCGGTGCTTGGGGCTCGCAAGCGGTGGAGCGGCCCGACTGGGCGCCCCCGCCCGACGATCCGCAGGCCGTGGCCCCCGAGGCCGACGCCGACGCGGTGGCGAAGGCCATCGTGCTGCGTCAGCTGAGCATGGCCCCTCGCAGCCGGGCCCAGCTCGAGAAGAAGCTGCGGCAGCGTGGCTGTGACGACGAGGTCGCGGCTCGTGTGCTCGACCGGATGACCGAGGTCGGGCTCATCGACGACGAGGCGTACGCGCAGATGCTCGTGCGCTCGCGACAGTCCGGCAAAGGGCTCGCGCGGCGAGCGCTGGCTCACGAGCTGCGCAAGCAGGGCATCGACCAGGAGGTCGCCGACGAGGCGCTCGGGCAGGTGGGCGCCGGCGACGAGCGCGTCAAGGCCGAGCAGCTCGTCGCGAAGAAGCTGCGCACGATGCGCGGCCTCGCCCCCGACGTCCAGGCCCGGCGCCTCGCCGGCATGCTCGCGCGCAAGGGCTATCCGGGCGACCTGGCATGGCGGGTCGTCCGCGACGCGATCGACGGGCTGCCCGAGCACCAGCGCGACTGAACGGCGCGCCCGAGCGTGGCAGGAAGGTCCCGGGAACGTCGCGCGATGGTCGTGTCAACGCAGCGGAGACCGCGAGGGGGTGAGGACCGTGTGGTCCTCACCCCCTCGGGTGCTTCGGTCGCGCTCAGGCCTGGGACGGGACCAGAGCGATCGCCGAGACATCGAACTCGAGCTTGACCTTCTCGCTCACGAGGACGCCGCCCGTCTCGAGCGCAGCGTTGAAGGAGAGGTTCCACTCGGTGCGGTCGATGGTGACGCCGCCCTCGAAGCCCACACGGGTGTTGCCGAACGGGTCCTTGGCCGAGCCGGTCTCCTCGAACGGAACCGTGACGGACTTGGTGACGCCGTTGATCGTCAGGTCACCGGTGATGTCCCAGTCGGAGCCGTCGCGCTCGACGTTCGTCGAGACGAACGTGATCTGCGGGTGGTTGGCGATGTCGAAGAAGTCAGGGGTCTTGAGGTGGCCGTCGCGCTGCTCGTTGCCGGTCGTGACGCTCGCAGCCTGGATCGTGACGGTGACCGAGGAGTTGGCCGGCGTCGTCGTGTCGACGTGCGCGCTGCCCTCGAACTCGTCGAAGTGGCCGCGGACCTTCGTGACCATGGCGTGGCGGGCGGAGAAGCCGATGCGCGAGTGGCTCGGGTCGATCGTGTAGTCGCCGGAGATGTCGTCGACGGCGACAGAGCTGGTCTCGGCGGGAGCCTCGGTGACGGCCTGGTCCTTGGTGCGGTTGAAGAGTCCCATGATGTGTCCTTCGTGCTGGTGGCTGGAGTAGTGGTTGAACTTTCAACAACTATGATGGATGCAAGTTGTTGAATTGTCAAGCATGCTCGTCAACGGCGCTCGGCTGGAACCTATTCCCCGGCCAGGTCGTCGGCTGGCCGCGGCGCCGGTCCGCACGCCGTACCCTTGTCGGTGCCATGACAACGCAGAACTCCGCGCAGATGCCCGCCGCGACCGGGCGCAGGACCTACGACGTGCGCACCCACGGGTGCCAGATGAACGTCCACGACAGCGAGCGCCTCGCGGGCCTGCTCGAGACGGCCGGCTACGTCGACCTTGCCAGCCTGCCGGCGGGGGAGCGGCCGGAGGTCGCCGACGTCGTGGTCTTCAACACCTGTGCCGTGCGCGAGAACGCCGACAACAAGCTCTACGGCAACCTCGGCCAGCTCCGTCCGGCGAAGCAGAAGAACCCAGACATGCAGATCGCCGTCGGCGGCTGCATGGCCCAGAAGGACCGCGGCACCATCGTCCAGCGCGCGCCGTGGGTCGACGTCGTCTTCGGCACGCACAACATCGGCTCGCTGCCGGCCCTGCTCGACCGCGCTGCGCACAACAAGCGTGCCGAGGTCGAGATCCTCGAGAGCCTCGAGGTCTTCCCGTCCACCCTGCCCACCCGCCGTGACTCCGCCTACAGCGCCTGGGTGTCGATCTCCGTCGGCTGCAACAACACGTGCACGTTCTGCATCGTGCCGAGCCTGCGCGGCAAGGAGCAGGACCGCCGGCCGGGCGAGATCCTCGCCGAGATCGAGGCTCTCGTGGCCCAGGGGGTCGTCGAGGTGACCCTGCTCGGCCAGAACGTCAACACCTACGGTGTCGAGTTCGGCGACCGCCTGGCGTTCGGCAAGCTCCTGCGCGCCTGTGGCGAGATCGAGGGTCTCGAGCGGGTGCGGTTCACCAGCCCGCACCCGGCCGCCTTCACCGATGACGTCATCCTCGCGATGGCGCAGACCCCGAACGTCATGCCCAGCCTGCACATGCCCCTGCAGTCGGGCTCCGACAAGGTGCTCAAGGACATGCGCCGCTCGTACCGCAGCGCGAAGTTCCTCGGCATCATCGAGAACGTCCGCCGGCACATCCCCGACGCGGCGATCACGACAGACATCATCATCGGCTTCCCGGGCGAGACCGAGGAGGACTTCCAGGACACCCTCGACGTCGTGCGCGAGTCACGCTTCTCCAGCGCCTTCACGTTCCAGTACTCCATCCGGCCCGGCACGCCCGCCGCCACGATGGACGGCCAGGTCCCCAGGCCGGTCGTGCAGGAGCGATTCGACCGGCTCATCGCCGTCCAGGAGGAGGTCAGCTGGGCCGAGAACCGGGCGCTCGAGGGCCGCGAGGTCGAGGTGCTCGTCGCCCCGTCCGAAGGGCGCAAGGACTCCGAGACGAAGCGCCTGTCGGGTCGGGCCCGCGACAACCGTCTCGTCCACTTCGCCGTGCCGATGGGTGCGGACGTCCCCCGCCCCGGCGACATGGTCACCGTGCAGGTCACCTACGGCGCCCCGCACCACCTCGTCGCCGACTCCGGCATCGAGGGTGGCACGTACGCCGTCCGGCGCACTCGCGGCGGTGACGCGTGGTCGGCGCTCCAGGACGCACCACAGGGCACCGGCAAGCCGGCGGTGAGCCTCGGCATGCCGTCCATCGGCCGCCCGGCAACCGCATCGGTCGCCCCGGGCTGCGCGGCGCCCTGACCCGCAACGGCTGCGCCGCAGACCCCGTACGCGGGGCGTTCGGGGCGCGTCGCGCAGGGCCCGACCGGCTCAGGCCGATTCGGGAGAGCTCGAGCCCCCGTGCTTGACTTGGCGCATGACCGTGCGCCCCATCGTCATCTCCGGTGAGCCCGTGCTGCACCGGGCCGCCGCCCTCGTGACGCAGTTCGACGACGACCTGCGCACCATCGTCGACGACATGTACGAGACGAACATCGCCGCCAACGGTGTGGGCCTCGCGGCCCCCCAGATCGGCGTCGGGCTGCGTCTCTTCGTCTGGAGGATGGCCAACGAGGACGGCGTGCCGGAGCAGGGGCACGTCATCAACCCGACCGTGACCACGTCGAAGGTCCCGCAGGAGCGGCCCAACCCGGACGAGGAGACCGAGGGCTGCCTCTCGGTGCCCGGCGAGGCGTTCCCGCTCAAGCGCGCCGAGCGGGCCCACGTGGTCGGGGTCGACGTCGACGGCTACCGCGTCGAGTTCGACGCGACCGGGTGGTTCGCCCGCTGCATGCAACACGAGTACGACCACCTCAACGGCACGCTCTACGTCGACCGGCTCGACGAGCGGCAGTCGAAGAAGGCGCGTAAGGCGGTCAAGCGCAACGGGTGGGGCAAGCCCGGCAGCTCATGGCTCCCGGGCGTCGACCGCGACCCGTTCGGTCACGATGACGACAGTGACGAGCACGCCGACGAGCTCGTCGGCTGAGTGCCGCGGCCGCTGTCGACGTCGTGCCCCTGCCCAGGTCCCGTGGTCCTGCCGTGAGCGCTGAGTCGCTCGCCTCGGATGCCCCGCCGATCGTCGCCGTCGTCGGTGCGACCGCCACGGGCAAGTCCGAGCTCGCGCTGGACCTCGCCGAGCGCCTGACCGGTGAGGTCGTCAACGCCGACGCCATGCAGTTCTACCGTGGCATGGACATCGGCACGGCCAAGCTGTCGGTCGCAGAGCGACGAGGGATCCCGCACCACGAGCTCGACGTGCTCGACGTGACACAGGAGGCCAGCGTGGCCGCCTACCAAGGCGCGGCACGCAACGACTTCGCCGCCATCACGGCGCGGGGCCACCGTCCCGTCCTGGTCGGTGGATCGGGCCTCTACGTGCGCGCGGCGCTCGACCGGCTCGAGATCCCGCCCACCGACCCCGAGCTGCGGCGCCGGCTCGAGGCGGAGGCCGAGATGATCGGCCCCGCGGCCCTGCACGACCGGCTGCGCCGGGTCGACCCACAGGCGGCGGCCGTGATCCTGCCGGGCAACGTCCGACGTGTGGTGCGCGCCCTCGAGGTGGTCGAGGTCACCGGGCGTCCGTTCAGCGCCTCCATGCCAAAGCGTGAGTTCGCTTCTCCTGCAGTAGTCCTCGGGCTCAGGGTGGAGCGAGACGTGCTGGACGAGCGCATCGTGCGTCGCGTCGATCGCATGTGGGACGACGGTCTGCGCGCAGAGACCGAAGGGCTGCTGGGCGCCGGCCTGCGCGACGGCGTGACGGCGAGCCGAGCGATCGGCTACAACCAGGCCATCGCCGTGATCGACGGTCTCATCGACGAGCACCAGGCACGCAGCGAGACCGCGCAGGCCACGCGTCGCTACGCCCGACGCCAGGAGTCCTGGTTCCGCCCCGACCCACGCATCGTCTGGCTCGACGCCCTCGCGGACGACCTGGTCGACCAGGCCCTGAACGCGGTGCGTGGGGCGGATGCGACCGCGCGACACGGCATACCGGAGAATGGCTGACATGACGCGCTTCACCAAGGGCCACGGCACCGAGAACGACTTCGTCCTCGTCCCTGACCTCGAGGGCTCGCTCGAGCTCACCCCCGCCCAGGTGCAGCGCATCGCCGACCGGCACGCGGGTCTCGGCGCCGACGGCGTCATCCGCGTCGTGCGCACCGCCTACGCCACAGACGACGCCGTTCGCGCGCAGGCGCATGAGGCGGAGTGGTTCATGGACTACCGCAACGCGGACGGGTCGCTCGCGCAGATGTGCGGCAACGGCACCCGCGTCTTCGCCGAGTACCTGCGCCGCGAAGGCCTCGCCTTCGGGCCGACGTTCGCCATCGCCACCCGTGCGGGCGTCAAGACGGTCCGCGTCCTCGAGGACGGGTATGCCGTCGACCTCGGCCCGTGGCGGCTCGTCGACGAGGAGGGGGCCCGCCGCGACGGCTTCGACGTCATGGTGAAGCCGCGCCACGGCAAGCCCGTGCCGGCCCTCTCTCTCGACCTCGGCAACCCCCATGCCGTCGTCATGCTGCCCGAGGGCATCACCCTCGAGAACCTCGACCTCGGCGAGGCGCCGCAGCTGCACCCTGAAGCCTCCGACGGCGCCAACGTCGAGTTCGTGCGGGCGGTCGGTGCCGGGCACATCGCGATGCGCGTGCACGAGCGGGGGGTCGGCGAGACCCGGTCGTGCGGAACGGGTGCGGCGGCTGCTGCACTCGCGACCCGCTTCTGGTCCGGCGTCGAGGACGACTCGCCGTGGACGGTCGACGTGCCGGGCGGTCGCCTCACCGTGACGCCCCTGCCCGGTCAGCGCGTCGAGCTCGCCGGCCCCGCGGTCCTCGTCGCCGACGGCGACTTCCCGCTCTGACCCCTGCCACGGTGCAGGGCGTCCTGGTCGGCGCCGGACGCGGTCGCGGGATCGGTGCCGGCGAGCCGGTGACCCTCGAAGAGCGGGCCGCCGTGCTGGGCGAGCACGTCGTCGGCGAAGGCCAGGAGCGGTGACACGTCGCCGGCCGCGGCCGTGACGAGCGCCTGCTCGTGGCGCGGGCGCCAGTCGGTGCCGTCCCGCGCGTCGAGGTCGGCGAGCTCGCGGGCGACCCACTTGCCGCGGCCCCACCAGTGCCTGGCCCCGTGCAGGAGCAGGTGTGCCGCCTCGTCGGCGAGCATCGTCGCGGTGACGAGGCGCTCGTGGGCGTCGTGCGCGTGCGTCACGTCGTCCATGGCGTCCGTGACGGCGTACCTGAGGGATGCGAGCTCGTCACCGGCGAGCCGCGGCGGTCCCGCGGACAGCAGGGCCCGTGCCGTCGCCTGCCACTGCAGGCCCGATCCGTCGGTGTCGAGGAGCACCTCCGAGCAGCCGAGGAGGCGAGTCATCGTCGGCCGTCCACTGCTCGCGTCACGCCGGACGTAGAAGTCGAGCGAGGTCTCCGTGTGGACGAAGAGCTCGACGGGCCAGCCGCGGTAGCGCCTCGAGTCCCGGAACGGCGCAGGCGGACCCTCGAGCAGGACCGTGACGTCGAGGTCGGAGCCGGGTGTGTCCTGGCCGAGGACGACGCTGCCACCGAGCCACGCCGCTCGGGCGTCGGCGAACCACAGGGCGACGAGGGCGCGCGCGTCCTCCACGGCGGTCGCGACGTCAGGCACGACGCACCTCGAGGATGCGGAAGGCCCTGGCCGAGGACCGGCGCGTGCACCTCAGACCCCAGTCCTGCGCGTTGACCCACTTCTGGAGCGAGTCGGACCCGAGGTGCTTCTGCACGACGAGGTACGCGACACCGTCGGCGGTGAGGCGGGGGAGCCACCGCTCGAGGATGCCGTGCAGCGCCGCCTTGCCCACATGGATCGGGGGGTTGGACCAGATCGTCGCGAAGCGCACGGCGTCGGGGACGGCGTCGGGCTCGCAGAAGGTGGCCGTGCTCACCCCCGCGGCCGCGGCGTTGGCGCGCGCCAGGTCGAGGGAACGACGGTTGACGTCGACGCCCCAGACGCGCGCCCGGGGGGAGCGGAGCGCGAGCGCGATCGAGATCGGGCCCCAGCCACAGCCGATGTCGAGCAGGTCGCCGGCCGGGCTCGGGTCGGGTGCACCCGAGAGGAGCACCGCCGTGCCCGGGTCGAGCCGGTCCGGGGAGTAGACGCCGCGCGCCGTGGTGACGGTCAGGCGCCTTCCGTCGAGGGTCACCTCGATGGTGCGGCGTTCCTCCGGCGTGGCCGGCTCCGCGCTGAAGTAGTGGTCGGTCGGCTTGCTCATCACCGTCACCGTATCGGCCTCCAGCCCTCGACGCGTCCGGCACCATCGCACCTGCCGGCCCCCTCCATGACACCTCGAAGGCGGCCTTTCGGGCACAAACGAGTGGCTCGTGGCGTTGAACGAGTGGGACCATAGGGAGAACATGACGAGCAACCACACGAACCACCCCAGCGACACCGCTCGCGGCGCAGACCGCGAGCGCGACCTCTTCGCCACCCGCGCCCACGCGCTGGCCGCGGGACTGGACGAGACCGACGAGACGGCATACCCCCTCTACGACGGCGAACAGCTGGACCGCGAGGAGCGCGCCGCGCTGCGTCGCGTCCAGGGCCTCTCGACCGAGCTCGAGGACATCACCGAGGTCGAGTACCGCCAGCTGCGCCTCGAGCGGGTCGTGCTGGCCGGCGTCTGGACCGAGGGCACGGCCTCCGACGCGGAGAACTCCATCCGTGAGCTCGCGGCGCTCGCCGAGACGGCCGGCTCGACGGTCCTCGAGGGCGTCATCCAGCGACGCCAGCGCCCCGACCCCGCGACGTGGCTCGGCAAGGGCAAGGCGCTCGAGCTGCGCGACATCGTCGTCGCAGAAGGCGCCGACACCGTCATCTGTGACGGCGAGCTCGCCCCCAGCCAGCGCCGCGCCCTCGAGGACGTCGTCAAGGTCAAGGTCATCGACCGCACCGCGCTGATCCTCGACATCTTCGCCCAGCACGCCAAGAGCCGGGAGGGCCGCGCTCAGGTCGAGCTGGCCCAGCTCCAGTACCTCCTGCCGCGCCTGCGTGGTTGGGGTGAGTCGATGTCGCGACAGGCCGGTGGCCGCGTCGCCGGCGGTGAGGGCATCGGATCACGCGGACCCGGTGAGACGAAGATCGAGCTCGACCGCCGCCGCATCAACACGAAGATCGCCAAGCTGCGCCGTGACATCAAGGGCATGAAGACGAGCCGCGACACCCGTCGTCAGTCGCGCCGTGTCGGCGGTGTGCCGTCAGTCGCGATCGCCGGCTACACGAACGCCGGCAAGAGCTCGCTGCTCAACCGCCTCACCGGCGCCGGCGTGCTCGTCGAGAACCAGCTCTTCGCGACCCTCGACCCGACGGTGCGCCGCACCGAGACCGAGGACGGCCGCGTCTACACGCTGGCCGACACCGTCGGCTTCGTGCGCAGCCTGCCGCATCAGCTCGTCGAGGCGTTCCGCTCGACGCTCGAGGAGGTGGCCGACTCCGACCTGCTGCTGCACGTCGTCGACGGCTCGCATCCCGACCCCGAGGGCCAGATCACGGCCGTCCGGGAGGTGCTCGCCGAGGTTGGCGGCGACCAGATCAAGGAGATCATCGTCGTCAACAAGGCCGACATCGCCGACCCGGAGGTGCTCGACCGGCTCCGCCGCCACGAGAGGCACTGCGTCACCGTGTCGGCCCGCACCGGTGCCGGGCTCGACGAGCTGCGCGTCCTCATCGACCAGGAGCTGCCCAAGCCGGACATCGAGGTCGAGGTGCTCGTCCCCTACGACCGGGGCGACCTGATCTCGCGCCTGCACGACGAGGCCGAGATCCTCGAGAGCGAGCACGTCGCCGACGGCACCCGGGTGCGTGCCAAGGTCACGCCGACCATCGAGGCGGACCTCACGGCATACGTCGTCATCGCGAGCTGACGGCACGTCCGTCGCCGACCGGCCCACCAACGTGGGGCCGGTCGGCATGTCGAGGCAGGGCTGTCGGTGACGTCGACGAGGATGGTGCCATGGCCCTGGAGATCCCGTGCCCGTACTGCGGCACCCAGATGTACGCCGAGCAGGCGCACAACCGCTGCCCGAAGTGCCTCTACATCGAGCCCTGCTGCGACGGCGCACCCCAGGCGGTCTGCGAGACGCGCGCTCCCGAGCGACAGAAGCAGTGAGCGACCAGATCCCCGAGCCGGACGCCTGGATCGTCACCAACCGCCTCGTCCTGCGTCGTCCGAAGCCTGCTGACCTCAGCGACTACATCCGCCTGCACACCGACCCGCGGACGTATGAACATTCGCCGGGGAGCATGCCGAGCCCCGAGCGCTGCCGACAGCGACTGGCCGACGACCTCACCGACTGGGAACACGAGGACCTCGGGTATGCCGGCGTCGTCGACCGCGTGACGGGCGAGGTCGTCGGCTGGGCGGGCTTGCGGCACAAGGACTCCGACAGCGGCCTCCTCAACCTCTACTACCGTCTCGCGCACGACCGGCTGGGCGCCGGGCTCGGTCGCGAGATCTCCCGCGCCGTGGTCGCATGGGCTGCCGAGCATCGCCCAGACGCCCTCGTGACGGCCATGGTCGACACCGTCAACGCGGCGTCACTGCGCACCGCCGCGGCGGCCGGGCTGGTCCAGATGGGGACGCGACTGGCCAAGGACGAGCCCGACGGCGAGCCGATGGCGTACTTCGAGGCGCCGAGCGTCCACGCCGTGCCGTCGCAGGCGGTCGACGCGACCATCCGCGAGGCGGTCGTCGACCTCTGGGTGCGCGTCAACGACGCGGGCGGCTCCGTGGGCTTCCTGCCCGGCGCGCCGCGTCGTGACGTGGCAGCCGCCCTCGACCGGCACCTCGACGACGTGCACGAACGCCGTTCCCTCCTGTGCGTGCTCCGCGACCCGGGCGGCAAGCTGCGCGGGATCGGCCTGTGGGAGCACTCCCGTGGGTTCCCGTACGACCACGCCGCCGGGTTGAAGCGCCTCATGGTCGATCCCGGCGCGCAGGGCCGCAACCTCGGCCGCCTCCTGCTCGGCGGCATGGTCGGCATCGCGCGACGAGAGCTGCCGTGGGTCGAGCTGCTGCGCCTCGACTACCGCGACGGTCTGGGGCTCGGCGACTTCTACGGGCGCGCCGGCTGGACCGAGGTCGGGCGCGTCCCTCGGGGGCTACGGCTCAGCGCGACGGACTACCGCGACGACGTCGCGATGGCCCGCCGCGTCGACGGCACGCCCCTGCGGTAGCGGATGTCCGGCAGGGCAACGGCCTCAATCGAGAAGTACAAAGCCGGCGATCTGGAGCACCGTCAGGCGTTGGGAGCCCAGTGCGGGTCGCGGCCGAGGTGGCGCAGCAACGCGTCGAGGGCGTCGCCGTCGTCACCGGGCAGGGCATCTGCGTAGGCGAACCCGCGCAGGGGCTCGACGATCTGCAGTGCGACCTCGTGGAGCTGGCCCGCCAGCGCGGAGTCGACCGGCGACGGCTGACCCGTCGCGACGGCGATGTCCCACGCGTGCACCGCCGCGTCGAGCGCGGCGGCCCCGACGGCCACGGGTGCGGCGAGCGAACCCTGGGGGAGCGGAACCGGCACCGCCGCGTCGTCTGTCCCGACCTTCGAGAACGCGAGCCATGCGGCGGCGAGGGGCGGTTCGACCAGTGCGAGGGCATCGTCGTCGAGCGTGCCCGACGGGGCGAACGGGTCGTAGGACGGGAAGCCACCCTCGCCGAGCACCGCTGCATACGCCTGCTGGTCGCCCGCAGCGTGCTGGAGCACCTGCGCCACGGTCCAGTCAACGCACGGGGTGGGGCGCGTCCAGTCGTCGTCACGGACTCCGGCGACGGCGGAGCGCAGGGCGGTGTGGGCCGAGGCAAGAATCGTCCAGGTGGTCTGCATGGTCGGGCCTTTCGATTCGGAATGGAGCGTTCCGTCAAAGGTTAACGGAACGCTCCATTCCGATCAAGTGCTAACCTCGGGCCATGACGAGCGAGACGCCGCAGCCCGCCCCGACCGCACGCCCGCGCCGCGGGCGTCAGGCCGAGGCCGCCCGCAACGACGAGGCGATCCTCGAGGCGGCACGCGCCGTCCTGCTCCGTGACCCCGCAGCCTCCATGGCGACGGTCGCGCAGGCGGCCGGGGTCGGCGTGGGTGGTCTCTACCGGAGGTATGCCGGCCGCGACGAGCTGTTGCAGCGCATCTGCGGCGACGGGCTCCGTCATTTCGTCGCGCTGGCCGAGACGGCGCTCGCCGACGAGGGCGATGCCTGGGGTGCCTTCGAGACCTTTGTCCGTGGCGTCGTCGAGGCGGACGTCCATGCGCTGACCGCGCGCCTGGCGGGCACCTTCACGTCCACCGACGAGCTGCGCCGACTCGCGACGCGCAGTGGCGGGCTCGTCGACGAGATCGTCCACCGGGCCCAGGAAGCCGGGGACCTGCGCCCCGACGTGAGCTCGGCCGACCTCCCCATGCTCTTCGAGCAGCTGACCGCCGTACGCGTTGACGACCATGGCCGCACCAGCGCGCTCCGCCGGCGCTACCTCGCCCTCCATCTCGACGCCCTTCGGCCGGGTGGCACGCCGCTGCCCGACGTCCCACCTCCGACGAGCGCCGAGCTGCGCGAACGCTGGGACCGCAGTCACTGACAGCCGAGTCAAGCAGACACCGGGGACACGTGGCACGCGCCGTGGGTGGTGCGGCATACCCTGACCCAATGGCCCAGCGACCCGCGCTCGACGACCTCCTCCACGCCGCGGTGTCGGGAGTCGGTGGCGTGGAGCGGCCCGGGCAGGTCGAGATGGCCAAGGCCGTCGCCACGGCGATTGATGCGGGGGAGCACCTGCTCGTGCAGGCCGGCACCGGCACCGGCAAGTCGCTCGCCTACCTCGTCCCGGCCGTCGCGCACGCCTTCGAGGCCGGCAAGCCGGCCGTCGTGGCAACGGCCACGCTCGCGCTCCAGGCGCAGATCGTCGACCGCGACATGCCACGCGTCGCCGACGCGCTCGCCCCCGTCCTCGGTCGCCGCCCGACCTACGCCCTCGTCAAGGGACGCCGCAACTACGTGTGCCTCAACAAGCTCGAGGGTGGCTTCCCCGACGAGGAGGACGGGCTGCTGTCCGTGGGGCAGGTCGACGCCTCGGTCGGCCGACTCGGGCAGGAGGTCGTGCGGTTGCGCGAGTGGGCGTCGACCACCGAGTCCGGCGACCGCGACGAGCTCGTGCCGGGAGTCTCGGAGCGAGCCTGGCGCCAGGTGTCCGTGTCGGCGCACGAGTGCATGGGCGGCAAGTGCCCGCTCGTCGGCGAGTGCTTCGTCGAACGTGCGCGCGAGGCGGCCAAGGACGTCGACGTCGTAGTCACCAACCACTCCTTCATGGCGATCGACTCGTTCGAGGGTCGCCAGATGCTTCCCGAGCACGACGTCCTCGTCGTCGACGAGGCGCACGAGCTCGTCGACCGCGTGACCGCGACGATCACCGACGAGCTGACCGGCGCGATGGTCATGACGGCGGCCAAGAGGGCCGGTCGCATGTCCGAGAACACCGCGGCGCTCGACGAGGCGGGAGAGCTGCTCGCGGCCGCGCTCGAGCCGATCGAGGAAGGGCGCATGCTCGGCGTCCCCGACTCCGTCGGCCTCGCCCTGGCGCGCGTCCGCGACACGGCCCGTACGGTCCAGAGCGACCTCAAGCCGCCACCCGGCCAGGAGGCCGACGGAGCCCGCCAGGTCGCGCGGGCCGCCGTCGACGAGGTCCACGAGAACGCCGAACGCATCCTCGAGGAGCGCGAGCTCGACGTCGTCTGGCTCAACCGTGACCCCAGGCGTGGTCCCGTGCTGCGCGTCGCCCCGATGAGCGTCGCCATGCTCGTGCGCGACAAGGTCTTCGAGGAGCGCACCGTGGTCCTGACCTCGGCGACGCTCGAGCTGGGCGGCACCTTCGACGCCGTCGCCGGCACGATCGGGCTGCGCGGCGACGGCGCACCGTCCTGGCAGGGCCTCGACGTCGGGAGTCCCTTCGACTACCCGAAGCAGGCGATCGCCTACGTCGCCGCCCACCTCCCGCCACCTGGCCGCGACGGCGCGGGCGACGACACCCTCGACGAGATCGAGCAGCTCGTCCGGGCGGCAGGCGGCCGCACCCTCGGTCTCTTCTCGTCGACGCGCGCGGCGCAGACGGCGGCAGAGATCATGCGGGCCCGGTTCGGCGACGACATACCCGTGCTGTGCCAGGGCGAGGACCAGATCACGACGCTCGTTCGCCAGTTCGCGCGCGAGCCCCGCACCTGCCTCTTCGGCACGCTCACGTTGTGGCAGGGTGTCGACGTGCCGGGGTCGTCGTGCCAGCTCGTCATCATCGACCGCATCCCGTTCCCCCGGCCCGACGACCCACTGGCGTCAGCGCGCTCGCAGGCCATCGCGCGCATGGGCGGCAACGGATTCATGGCGGTCTCCGCCACCCACGCCGCGCTCCGCCTCGCCCAGGGCGCCGGACGGCTCGTACGCCGGGCTGACGACCGTGGAGTGGTGGCCTTCCTCGACTCGCGGATGATGACGGCGCGGTATGCGGGTTTCCTCCAACGCTCCCTGCCGCCCTTCTACCCGACAACCGACAAGGCGATGGTGCTCGCGGCGCTCGCGCGCCTCGACGCCATTGCTCCGCCGCCCGTCGCCGTCGAGGAGCCGGCGCTCCGCTCGCTCACCGGTGCCCGAGCCGACACCGACGGCACCGAGCACCCGCGGCCGGTCGCCGTCCCGCCGCCGGTCATGGCCTCGTCACGCAGCGCGGTCACGTCCGGGCATGCGTGGACCGACGAGCAGGACGAGGAGCTGCGCGACGCTGCCGAGGCCGGCATGCAGCTCGACGAGCTCGTCGACCACTTCGAGCTGCCCGAGGAGACCATCTCGGCCCGGGTGGAGCAGCTCGGACTCAGGCTCGCCTCGGGCGCGCTCTTCGACTGACCCGCGTCACGCGCCGACCTCTCCCTCGTCACGCGGCGCCCCTGCGCAACACACCGAGAAAGACGCAACACACCGGCATCCGATCACGGTGTGTTGCGTCCTTCTCGGTGTGTTGCGGGGTCTTGGTGTGTGGCTGGTCCTACTGCTTGGCGGACGAGCCGGGCACGGCCGGGAGCTGGAGCAGGTTCTCGGTGCCCTGCGGGACGACGATGAGCGAGTCGCCGTGCTCGCGGAGCATGTCGATGTACTTGCTCATGAGGACTTGTTCGTTGAGGCGGTTCTGGCACTTGTCGGACGTGACGGGCACGACCTTGACCGCCGTCACCTCCTTGCCGTTGATGACCTCCTTGACCTGCGTGGAGGTGGCGCCGCAACGGATGATCTGGTCGGCGTCCGACGTCGCCTGGGCCTCGGTCTTCGTGATCTCGGCCTTGGCGAGGGCCGTCTGGAGATCCGCCTTGGCGGCCTCGGCGTTGGCCAGGGAGCTCTGCACCTTGTCGTAGTTGGCCTGGACGTTCTGGTCGAGAGTGATCGCGCGCGGGTCGACCTGCTCGACCGTGACGCCGACCTCGCCGAGGCGCTTCTCGAGACCCTCGGTGATGCGCTGGGCGAGCAGCGCGCGCGACTGGCGGACCGTCGCCGCGGTGAAGGTCGTCGGCGCGTCCCTCGTCACGGACGAGACGCCGGGCAGCACGGCCCGCGAGATGAAGGTGTCCTGGTCGGGGTACTGGCGCACGATCTCCGGCAGCTTGCCGGGGTTGAGCGAGTAGCGGATCGTCACGTCGTAGGCGACGGTCGCGTTGTCGCTCGTGACGGTCGAGACGCGGCCGCCGTCCTCGTCGAAGGAGATCGTCTGGTTGCGGATGTCGAAGGTGATGAGGTCCTGCCATGGCGCCTTGAGGTGGATGCCGGTGGCGCTGATCGCGTCGTCGCCGACGGTGCCGAAGGTCTTCGTCACGGCGGCCTCGCCTGCGTCGAGCCGGAAGTAGGAGGCGCCCGCGACGAGCACCACGGCGACGCCGAACGGTGCGACGGCCCAGCGGCTGAGCTTCTTCGGGTGCTCCTTGAGGCGGAGCAGGACGACACCGGCGACGACGAGCAGGAGGGCGAGGACGAGGGCGAACATGACCTTCACTTCCAAGGGGGACGGGGCGGGCGCGGCTGTCGGGCCCGCATGGCACAGTTGACGCCATGACCGACCCGGCCGTTCCGCCTCTCGTCCTCGTGACCGGCCCCGAGGAGGTCCTAGTCGAGCGCGCCGTCGCCGCGGTGCTCACCGCGGCCCGCCAGGCCGACTCCGAGGTCATCCGCATCGACCCAGCGACGTACGAGTCCGGCGCTCTCCAGCTGCACGCGAGCCCGTCCCTCTTCGGCGGAGCGAAGTGCATCGTCGTGCGCGACCTCCACGAGTCGCCCGACGAGCTCCAGCTCGACCTTCTGTCCCTCCTCGATACGCCCGATCCCGACGTCAGCCTCGTGGTCGCCCACGGTGGCGGCATGAAGGGCAAGAAGGTTCTCGACACGATGAAGAAGGCCGGTGCCCGCGTCATCGAGTGCCCGGCGGTCAAGTCCGACCGCGACAAGACCGACTTCGTCATGAAGGAGTTCGCCGCGGCCCGGCGCAAGATCACGAGTGACGGGGTCCGGGCGCTCATCGAGGCAGTGGGCAAGGACCTGCGCGAGCTGGCGGCGGCCTGCTCGCAGCTCGTCTCGGACACCGAGGGCACCGTCGACGACGCCGTCGTCGACACCTACCACGGCGGCAAGGTCGAGGCCACGGGCTTTCGGGTCGCCGACGCGACCATCGCCGGCCAGTCCGGGGAGGCGCTGCGCCTGCTGCGTCATGCCATCGCGACGGGACTCGACCCCGTTCCGATCGTCGCCGTCATCGCGTCACAGCTACGACAGCTGATCAAGGTCGGCGCGGCCGGCCGTGGCAGCTCGGCGCAGCTGGCAAAGACGCTCGGCATGGCGCCGTGGCAGGTCGACAAGGCGCGCCGCGCGGTCGGGCACTGGAGCGCCGACGGCCTGGCCGTCGCCGTCCAGGCCGTGGCCGCGGCCGACTTCGAGGTCAAGGGCGGCGGGCGTGACCCCGTGTATGCCGTCGAGCGGGCGATCCTCACCATCTCCCGCGCGCGTGCGGCTCGCTGAGGTCCTACCGCGGTGATCGACGCGCCTGACCGCCAGGTTGACCGAGCGAGTCGAACGGACACGTGAGGGTCCGGTGAGGTGGCGCGGGACGGCATACGGCCGGTTTGGTCGCGGGTGCCCGCCGCTGGTAACTTTGACCTTCGCGTGCGCGCTCAGGTCGTGCGCGCATGCAGCACCATCCAGAGCTGCTCACGCAGGGTGTCCCCACGCCCGGTCCCGAGCAGCTTTGCCGCCCTCTAACGGCAACCATCCGACCGAACGAAAGAACACACGTGGCAAACATCAAGTCGCAGCTCAAGCGCATCAAGACGAACCAGACGCGCACCGAGCGCAACAAGGCCGTCAAGAGCGAGCTTCGCACCTGGATCCGCAAGGTCCGCGAGGCCACGGCCTCCGGCGACAAGGACGCGGCCGCCGACGCCCTCAAGACCGCCTCGAAGAAGCTCGACAAGGCTGTCTCGAAGGGTGTCATCCACCAGAACCAGGCCGCCAACAAGAAGTCGGCCATGGCGAAGAAGGTCGCGTCGCTCTGACGCACCAAGCTCTCGCGTGAACGGGCCCGTCACCTCACGGTGACGGGCCCGTTCTGCATCCCGGATCGAACGAGCTCAGCGCCCGTCGAACGCGCGGGCTGCAGCGATGACCTCGTCGTAGCGCTCCCGCCCCAGCACCGCGCCCTCTCGGCGCACCCCGTCCGGGTCCACGCGCACGAGCCGGTCGACCCGCACCTCGCTCGGTCTGCCCCGCCGGTCCCACGAGCCGGAGCCTATGTCGACCCACTCACGTCCGGAGCGGCGCTCCTGCAGCGCATCGCGGTCATGGTCCTTGCTCGTGAGCGGCAGGCCGACGAGCCAGTCGCCGTCGCGGCCGACGATGAGCACCGGGCGGTCCTTGCCGCGGCCGTGGTCCTCCTCGTAGGGCACCCACGCCCACACGATCTCGCCCGGGTCGGGCCGTCCGTCGGGCTGCGGCGCGTAGGTCGTGTCGGGCAGCGTCGTCACGTCACCCGGGTATGCCGCGCCGCCACCACCCGAGCCCGCCCCACGGCCGGTCGGGGCCCGAACGGGATGGGTGCCTGGGGGTGGCTGCGACGGCGAGGTCGGGCTCGACGCGCTGCGCACGAGACCCCGCAGCCGGCCGACGATGCGGTCGAAGGTGCTGGGCATGGGAATCACCGTAGTCGCAGCACCGTTACCGTTGTGGTCCGAGACCGGGTCGACGGCGATCCGCACCACGCCAGCTCGGCGCAGCCACCCTGCCGAACGCCGACCATCGACCGAACCCGGAGAACAGCTCGTGAGCCCCGCCGCCAGACGTACGACCCTCGCCATCCTCGCGCTCGCCGCCGGCGGTTTCGCGATCGGCACGACCGAGTTCGTCACGATGGGCCTGCTGCCCCAGATCGCCGATGGCACGGGGGTCGACATCGCGACGTCCGGTCACTACGTGTCGGCATACGCGCTCGGCGTCGTCGTCGGGGCGCCACTCATCGCGGTCATGGCGGCGAAGGTGCCGCGCAAGGGCCTGCTCATGGGCCTCATGGCGTTCTTCGCCGTCGCGCACCTCGCCATCCTCGCCGCCAACACGTACCCGACCGTGATGGCCGCCCGCTTCCTCGCCGGTGTGCCGCACGGCGCGTTCTTCGGGATCGGTTCGGTCGTCGCTGCCTCCCTCGTGTCGCACCAGCGCCGCACGGCCGCCGTGGCCGCCATCCTCGGTGGCCTCGGCGTCGCCAACGTCGTCGGCGTGCCGGTCGCCACGCTTCTCGGACAGCGGTTCTCGTGGCACCTGCCCTACGTGCTCGTCGGCGTCGTCGCCGCGGCCACGGTCGCGGCCATCGCGATCTGGCTACCGCACCAGCCGCCGAGCGGACACGAGTCCATGCGCTCCGAGATGCGCGCCCTGCGGCGCGTCCAGGTGTGGCTCGCACTGCTCATCGGGACCGTCGGCTTCGGCGGCATGTTCGCGATGTACTCCTACATCACGCCGACGATGACCGAGCTCGCCGGCCTCGAGGATCGCTACATCCCATGGGTCCTCGCGGCGTACGGCGTCGGCATGGTGTCCGGCATGGTGGTCAGCGGACGCGTGGCCGACCGGGTCGGCGTCCTCAAGGGAATCATCGTCTCGCTGGGCCTCATCGCGGTCCTGCTCGCCGTCTTCGGCACGGCTGCGCGCACGCTCTGGCTCGCGGTCGTCCTGGTGTTCGTCCTCGGCCTGCTGCCCTCGATCGTCGTGCCGCTGCTGCAGACCCGCCTGATGGACGTCGCCCACGAGGGGCAGTCCCTGGCAGCGGCGCTCAACCACTCGACGCTCAACACGGCCAACGCCCTCGGCGCATGGCTCGGTTCGATCGTGCTCGCTGCCGGCTGGGGCTACGGCGCCCCGAGCCTCGTCGGTGCAGGGCTCGCCGTCCTCGGGGTCGGCGTGGCGCTTGCCTCGGCCGTCCTCGAGCGGCGCGGGCCGACCGGCACCGCGGCGGACCGGTCCACGTCGCCCGTCGGGGCGGCCTCCGTCGTCTGAGCCGTCCGTCATCGGGATTTGTCGGCACGCCGGTTCTCCAAATAAGGTGAGGCTTGCCTAAGAGGGCCACGGGTCGGCGCAACTCACACCTGCACAACCACGACGGCCCGCTTGACCGATCTACTTGGCTGACCTACCGACCCACCGACCCACGGAGCCCCTGGTGAACCGCCGTCGCCGCCTGCCTCTAGCTGTCTCCGCTCTCACCGCCGCGGCCCTGCTCGCCCTCACCGCCTGTGGCGGCGGCAGCACCGTCGTCGACAAGACCGAGGGCGCGGACCTCGTCATCTACAGCGGCCGCAACGAGACGCTCGTCAAGGGTCTGCTCGACGACCTCGCCAAGGAGACCGGGGTCAAGGTCGGGGTGCGCTACGCGACCTCCGCCGAGCTCGCCGCCCAGCTGCTCGAGGAGGGCGACGGCACGCAGGCCGACCTCTTCTTCAGCCAGGACGCCGGGGCGCTCGGTGCCCTCGCGGCCGCCGGACGTCTCGACACGCTGGATGCGTCCGTCGTCGGCAAGGTCCAGGACGGCTTCGCCGACAAGAGCAACCGCTGGGTCGGCACCTCGGCCCGCGCGCGCGTCATCGCCTACGACCCGCGGAAGGCGCCCGAGGTCGAGCAGATGACGACCATCGATGCCGTCCTCGACCCGAAGTACAAGGGTCGGGTGGGCTTCGCGCCGACCAACGCGTCGTGGCAGGCGTTCGTCACGACCCTGCGAGTCACACGCGGCGAGGACCAGGCCCAGGCGTGGCTCGAGAAGTTCAAGGCCAACGAGCCGAAGTCGTACGACAACAACATCGTCGCGCTCGACGGCGTCGAGAAGGGCGAGGTCGCCCTGGCGCTCATCAACCACTACTACTGGTACGAGCGGGTCGCCGAGAAGGGCGCGGCCGCAGTCGCGTCCAAGCTGCACTTCCTCCACGGCGACGACCCGGGTGCCCTGATCAACGTCGCAGGCGTCGGCATCCTCAAGGGCACGGACCAGAAGGCCGCTGCCGTCAAGGCCGTCGAGTACCTCCTCGGCCCGAAGGCGCAGTCCTACTTCGCCTCGAAGACCTTCGAGTACCCCGTCGTCGAGGGCGCCGAGGTGCCGAGCGAGCTGCCCCCGCTCGAGGACCTCGACGGGCTCGCCCTCGACCTCAACCGCCTCGAGTCCCTGGACAAGACGCTCGAGCTGCTCGACGAGGTCGGACTCAGCTGACCCTCGCGTCCGTCCGCGCGCGCACGGCGGACCGGACCGCACGCACCGGCGGCCGGCCACCGGCGTGGCTCGTCGTCCCCGCGCTAGCCGGGGCGCTGCTCGCGCTGCTGCCGCTCGGCTACCTCGTGGTGCGGGCTGTCGAGGCGGGAGACCGCGTCGGACGGATCCTCTTACGCCCCAGCACGATCGAGCTCGTCGGGCGAAGCCTCGGGCTCGTCGTGGTCGTCACCGGTCTCTGCCTCGTCATCGGTGTCGGGGTGGCCGCGCTCGTGACGCGCACGTCGCTGCCGGGGCGGCGTTGGATCGGGGCACTCGCCGCGTTGCCGCTCGCGGTCCCGAGCTACGTCGCGGCGTTTGCCTGGATCGCGGCGGTGCCCTGGGCACGCGGCTTCGTCGGTGCCGCGACCGTGCTGACCCTGTGCACCTACCCGTACGTCCTGCTGCCCGTCGCGGCCGCCATGCGCGCCGTCGATCCTGCGCAGGAGGAGGTGGCGCGCAGTCTCGGCAGGAGCCCGTGGCGCACCTTCTGGTCGGTCACCGTCCGCCAGGTCTGGCCGGCCGCTGCCTCGGGAGCTCTGCTCGTCGCGCTGTACACGCTGAGCGACTTCGGCGCCGTGTCGCTGCTGCAGTACGACGTGTTCACCCGCGCCATCCACACGTCATACCGCGCAAGCTTCGACCGCACGCCGGCCGCAGTCCTCTCGCTGTTTCTCGTCGTCCTCACGGTCCTCATCGCCCTGGGGGAGCGCCGCTCCCGTCGCGGGCTCGAGCAGGCACGCATCGGCTCGGGAGTCTCGCGTCGCGCCGACCCGATCCGCTTGGGCCGTTGGGCGGCCGCCTCCGCGTCGGTCGCCGTGCTCGCGGTGCTGGGGCTCGCCCTCGTCTTCCCTGTCGTCTCCCTGCTCTACTGGTTCGCCACCGGCCTGTCCGCAGGCATCGACGCCGAGCGGCTGGTGTCCAGCGCGGGCACGACGGTCCTGTTCGCGGTGCTCGGGGCCCTCGTGACGATGGCGCTCGCGGTGCCGGTCGGGGTCCTCGTCGCGCGCTACCGTTCCCGCTCGTCGTCGGCGATCGAGCTCGCCGCGTGGGCGGGGCACGCGTTGCCCGGCATCGTCGTGGCGCTGGCGCTGGTGTTCTTCGGCGTTCGCGTCGCGCAACCCATCTACCAGCGCACCCCTCTCCTGCTCATCGCGTATGCCGTCCTCTTCCTCCCGGCAGGCGTCGGCGCGGTGCGTGCGGCCGTCGCGATGAGCTCGCCCCGCGTCGAGGAGGTGGCCCGGTCGCTGGGCAGCAGCCCGCTCGACGTCCTGCGGCGGGTCACGCTACCGCTCGCTGCGCCGGGCATCGCCGCCGGCACTGCCCTGGTCGTCCTCACGATCATGAAGGAGCTGCCGGCGACGCTCCTGCTGCGGCCCACGGGCACCAACACGCTCGCGACGAGTCTGTGGACCGAGACCGGTGTCGCGGCATACGCCGCTGCCGCGCCCTACGCACTCGCCCTCGTCGTGCTCGCCGTCGTGCCGACGCTCTGGCTCATGCACGCGCAGGGCCGTTTGGCTGCGACGGAGGGACCTGTGAATGGCATGGTGCTCAAGCCGATCCGAGGAGTGGCCGATGAGTGACGTGACCCTGAGAGGCGTGACGAAGTCCTTCGGTGCGACCACCGCGCTCGACGAGGTCGACCTCGACCTTGCCTCCGGTCGGCTCACCGCGATCCTCGGACCGTCCGGCTGTGGCAAGACGACGCTGCTGCGCGTCGTCGCCGGTTTCGCCCGTCCCGACCGCGGCACCGTCTCCGTCGACGGCCGGCTCGTCGAGGGCCCCGGCAAGCACGTGCCGCCCGAGCGGCGAGGCGTGGCCATCGTGCCCCAGGAGGGCGCTCTCTTCCCGCACCTCGACGTCGCGGCCAACGTGGGCTTCGGCCTGGGCGTGGGACGTCGAGGCGGGCCTCGAGGGAGCCTGAGCCACGCGGCTGCGCGAGAGCGCGTGGCCCAGATGCTCGACCTCGTCGGGCTCGCCGGTCACGGAGACCGTCGGCCGGACCAGCTCTCCGGCGGGCAGCAGCAGCGGGTGGCGCTGGCACGGGCCCTCGCCCCCAGCCCGGAGGTCGTCGTGCTGGACGAGCCGTTCTCCGCACTCGACGCCGGCCTGCGCGCCCAGGTGCGCGGCGAGGTGCGCTCGGTGCTGCACGCCATCGGTGCCACGGCGGTCATCGTCACGCACGACCAGGAGGAGGCCCTGTCGATGGCGGACTCCGTGGCCGTCATGGACCACGGAAGGGTGCTCATGCACGCGAGCCCCGTCGAGGTCTACCAGCGCCCGCTCGACCTCGACGTCGCGCGCTTCGTCGGTGACCTCGTCGAGCTGCCGGGGACGAAGTCAGGTGACGTCGTCGAGACGCCGCTCGGCCGGCTGCCGCTGCACGGCCCGGTCGCGGCCGACGGGCCGGTGCTGGCGGCGCTGCGCCCGGAGCAGATCCGGGTCGACGCGCGACTCGAGCGCGACGGCCATCGGGCCCACGTCGACGACGTCGTCTTCCACGGGCACGACGCCCTCGTCCGGCTGACCCTGCTCGAGGCCGACCCGGCGGTGCGCGTGTACGCCCGCACGGTTGCTCCGCTCCGGCCCGGCGACGACGTCGCAGTGCGCGTCATCGGCCCGGCCCTCGCCTACGCCCGGTGACCCTCGCGGACGTCTGACCGTCGCCGGCCCCGCCTGGACTCCACGACAGGCACGACGGATGGCGCGACACCTCCCGCGCGGTCAGCCTGGCGACGGAGCGGACGGCATACGCCGGGTCACTCGAGCCATTCGGTGACGAAGCGCTCGTTGGCGTGGATGTGCACGGCCTCGTAGCCGTCGCGTCCGGTGCGGAAGCGGTGCGGCGTCTCGGCCGGGACGACGAGCACCTGCCCGGCCCGCCCCACGAGCTCTCGCGCCCCGTCGCCCGCGCCGACGGTGAACGTCGCCCACCCGCGCCGGATGACGAACGTCTCCGCGTACGGGTGCTGGTGCAGCCGCGGCCCGACGCCCTCCTTGGTCGTCGACTCGAGGATGATGCTGACACCGGCGCCGCCGGGCAGCTGCTCGTAGTTCTCGGTCCAGTCCTCGCCGTCCTCGCGCCCGTCGGCGCGGCTGATCAGGGTCTCCATCGCTCGTCCTCTCTCGTCGGGATGGTCGGGTCGGGCCGGGTCGCGTGAGGCTCCTGGCCCTCGCTGTCACGTCGAACGGGCACGGCCGAGTGCGACAGGGGTGTCAGCGCCGGTGGAAGCGGGACGTCCGGCAGGGCGGCCTCCGGCATGGGGGTGGGGGAGAAGCCGATCATGGCAGGCAGGGCGTAGGCACCCGGCGCCGACGCCGGCCCCCACAGCCAGGGCTCTCTCGGCCGCCAGAGCAGCCTGCCGGGCCGACGCCGGTCGCGCAGGGCGTGCATGCGCCAGAGCAGGACCGGGTGGGTGCCCGCAGCGTTGGAGATCCACACGAAGAAACCCGGCTCGGTGACGGCCCGGTCGGCCATCGCGTCGACATCGACCGACCGGCCGAGGTACTTGCCGCCGGCGAGGGTCGCCATCGCCGACCGTGCTCCGTGCGGGACCAGGGCGTGGGCGTAGTTGTCTGCGGTGTACTCCTGCGCGCGGCTCAGGGTGGAGCCGACGAGCGGGATCCACTGCGACGCGAAGGTGCCGAGGATGCGCCAGTAGCTCGTGTGGCCCGCCGCGATGTGCCCCACCTCGTGCGCGATGACGAACCGCAGCGCGTCCGGCTCACGCGCCGCGCCACCGACCTCGAGCAGGTCGCTGTGCACGACGACGAACCGACGGAAGCCGTGTCCCGAAGCGGCGGCGTTGATGACCCCGTTGCCGAGCACGACGTAGGCGTCTGGCACGTACGACATGCCGGAGCGTCCTGCGGCGTCGACGAGCATCGCGTGCGCCTCCGGGAACTGCTCGGCCGTCAGCTTGATCCCGTTGAGACGCTGGAGCGCCCAGAGCTGGCCGCGAGCGAACCACACGAGCAGCGGCGCGAAGACCAGGGCGAGGGCGTAGACGTCGGGTGCACGCTCCTGGTCGATCGCGACCGTGACCTCGTTGACCGCCGCCAGGAGCAGGAGCAGGGAGACGATGATCGCGATGACGAGGGTGAGGATCTCCCGAGGGTGCCGCACGTGGCGGCGCAGCGGCACGTGCGACCCGGGGGCCACGGGGAGGACCTGCATGGGTTGGGCTCGCATGGGCGCCATTGTGCGTCACAGCGGCGCTCGCCGAGGCGTACGGAGGGGCGAAGGACGTGAGCGGCAGACCCTCAAAGCATGGGAGACTGTGCTGGTCGCGGCGGGGCCCAGCAGGCCGGCCCGACCACAGACCAGCACCACCGACCCGTCACCCTGACTCTGCGAGGTTCGTCCCACCGTGTCGCCCATGGCCCGTACCGCGCTTGCCCCGCACGCAACGCCGCCCGAGCTGATCCGCAACTTCTGCATCATCGCGCACATCGACCACGGCAAGTCGACCCTCGCCGACCGCATGCTGCAGCTGACCGGGGTGGTCGACTCGCGCGCGATGCGCGCGCAGTACCTCGACCGGATGGACATCGAGCGCGAGCGCGGCATCACGATCAAGAGCCAAGCCGTGCGCATGCCGTGGGAGGTCGACGACACGACCTACTGCCTCAACATGATCGACACCCCGGGGCACGTCGACTTCACCTACGAGGTGTCGCGCTCGCTCGCTGCGTGCGAGGGCGCCGTGCTCCTGGTGGACGCCGCGCAGGGCATCGAGGCGCAGACCCTCGCGAACCTCTACCTCGCGATGGAGAACGACCTCACGATCATCCCGGTGCTCAACAAGATCGACCTTCCCGCCGCGCAGCCGGAGAAGTACGCCGAGGAGCTGGCCAAGCTCATCGGTGGCGATCCCGACGACTGCCTCCGGGTGTCGGGCAAGACCGGAGAAGGGGTCGAGCCGCTGCTCGACACGATCGTCGAGAAGCTGCCGCACCCGGTCGGTGACGCCGACGCGCCGGCGCGGGCGATGATCTTCGACTCGGTCTACGACACCTACCGCGGCGTGGTCACCTACGTGCGCGTCGTCGACGGCAACCTCAACCCGCGCGAGCGGATCGTCATGATGTCGACGCGTGCGACGCACGAGCTGCTCGAGATCGGCGTCATCAGCCCCGAGCCGGTGCCCTCCAAGGGCCTCGGCGTCGGCGAGGTCGGCTACCTCATCACCGGCGTCAAGGACGTCCGCCAGTCGCGCGTCGGCGACACCGTCACCAACGCGAGCAAGCCGGCCGCGAAGGACCTCGGCGGGTACCGCGACCCCAAGCCGATGGTCTTCTCCGGCCTCTATCCCATCGACGGCTCCGACTACCCCGACCTGCGCGAGGCCCTCGACAAGCTCAAGCTCAACGACGCCGCGCTCGTCTACGAGCCCGAGACGTCTGCCGCGCTCGGCTTCGGCTTCCGGTGCGGCTTCCTCGGCCTGCTCCACCTCGAGATCGTCCGCGAGCGGCTCGAGCGCGAGTTCGGGCTCGACCTCATCTCGACGCAGCCCAACGTGGTCTACGACGTGACGATGGACGACGGCAAGCAGATCCACGTCACCAACCCCAGCGAGTTCCCCGAGGGCAAGATCGCCGAGGTCAGTGAGCCGATCGTGCGAGCCACGGTCCTCGCACCGTCGGAGTTCGTCGGCGCCATCATGGAGCTGTGCCAGACGAAGCGCGGCACGCTGCGCGGCATGGACTACCTCTCCGAGGACCGCGTCGAGATGCGCTACACGCTGCCCCTCGCCGAGATCGTCTTCGACTTCTTCGACCAGCTGAAGTCGCGCACCCGCGGCTACGCCTCGCTCGACTACGAGCCCGACGGCGATCAGGTCGCCGACCTCGTCAAGGTCCAGATCCTGCTCCAGGGCGAGTCCGTCGACGCGTTCTCCGCGATCGTGCACAAGGACAAGGCGTACGCGTACGGCGTCATGATGGCGGGCAAGCTCAAGGACCTCATCCCGCGACAGCAGTTCGAAGTGCCGATCCAGGCGGCCATCGGCTCGCGCATCATCGCCCGCGAGAACATCCGGGCCATTCGCAAGGACGTCCTTGCCAAGTGCTACGGCGGCGACATCAGCCGCAAGCGCAAGCTGCTCGAGAAGCAGAAGGAGGGCAAGAAGCGCATGAAGATGGTCGGTCGGGTCGAGGTGCCGCAGGAGGCCTTCGTGGCGGCACTCTCCAGCGACGGCGACACCGGCAAGGCCAAGAAGTAACGCCGGCGCCGGCCGACGTCGTCCTCTCGTTACCGGGCGGTAACCTGTGCGCATGGTCGACACGTACGCGCTGTACCGCCGCCTCGAGCACCGCCCCTTCGGGAAGCGCGTGTTCGCCCTCGCGTTCTGCGCTGCCGCACCCTACTTCCGCTCGGTGCGTCCCCGGGTGGTCGAGGTGGCACCGAACCGCGCCGTCGTCGTCGTGCCCAAGCGGCGCCGAGTCCGCAACCACATCGGTACCGTGCACGCCATCGCCGCGTGCAACGGTCTCGAGGCTGCCATGGGCCTGCTCGCGGAGGCGAGCGTCCCTGCGACGCATCGGTGGATCCCGCGCGGCATGGACGTGCGCTACCTCGCGAAGTCGACGACGGGCCTGACCTGTACTGCGTCGACGGAGCCGGAGGCGTGGACCGACGGCCGGTCCGACGTGCCGGTCACCGTGACGGCGACCGGCGCCGACGGGGTCGTGACCGTCGAGGGGACGATCCACCTCTACGTGAGCCCGCGGAACTGACGCTCGGGAGCGAGCGGCCGGTCGACGTTCAGTCCGCGAGCAGCTTGCGGCGCAGCCGGTCGGTGTCGCCCGGGGTCCATCCCTGTGCGCCCAGCCAGCCGAGCGGACCACCGTGGCGCTCGTCCAGGGTCGCGAGCAGCCTGCGCATCGTGTCGGTGGTCGGGGACTGCTGTGCCACCGTCTTGTCCTTGAGGTTCTCGGCGTACGCCGCCTTCGCCCGGAGGCGGCCCATGATCGCCTCGACGCGCTCGGCGGATGCCGCGTAGTCCGCCACGACGAGCTCGTCGGGGACGCCGACCACCTTGAGCGCCAGGCCGACGACGGTCCCCGTGCGGTCCTTGCCGGCGGCGCAGTGGACGATGGCTGCGCCCTCGCTCCCGGCGATGGCGTGCAGGGCCGCGACGACGGAGTCCGGGCGCGTCGCGAGGTAGGACAGGTAGTGCTCGGACCAGAACTCGTCGTGGCTCGGGCGGTGCTCCTCGTCGAGCGCCTCCGCGGCCGCCGACTGTCGTCGCTCGTCGGTCTCCCAGGGTAGGGCCCGCTCGGCGGCCGGGATCCCGGACTCGCTCGTGTCCTCGCGGTAGAGCGTGTGGTGGTGGTGGTGGATGCGCTCGACCGCCCACAGCGGACCCTCGCCCTCCTTGGCCACCTCGACGTGGGTGCGGAGGTCGATGACGTCGCTGACCCCGTAGCGGCTCACGAGGGCCTCGACGGCCGCCGGCGTGAGGTCCTGCAGGTTGTCGGAGCGCAGCAGCCGGTGCGGGCGCACGATGTCACCGTCGGCCGTGACCATGCCTCCCAGGTCGCGCATGTTGACGACGCCGTCGAGCTCGATCCAGTTGGGGCGGTACACCCCTCCAACCCTAGGCGACGCCGGAAAACGACTTGTCGTGACCCGCGTACCGTCAGATATCTTGATGTCAAGAGAGCTGCCGAGCCCAGGAGCGTGCCGTGTCCGCGACGACGACGAACCCACCGCTGACCCGACGAGGGGTTCCGGTGGACCGCGACCTGCGGATCCTCGCGCTCAGCTCCTTCGCCAACCGCTTCGGCGCCGGCGCCGTGCTCACGACGAGCGCCCTCTACTTCACACGGCAGGTGGGCTTCAGCGCGACCGAGGTGGCGCTCGCCATGTCGGTCTCGGCGGTCGTCGGGATCATCGTCCAGGTCCCCGCCGGGCACCTCGGCGACACCCGCGGGCCGCGCCAGGTCCTGACCGGTTTCATGGTCGGGGCCGCGCTCTTCAGTGCCCCGCCCGTCTTCGCCCGCAGCCCGTGGGCGCTCGCCCTGCTCCTCGGCGTGCTCGCGTTCTTCGAACGTGGCGCCGGCGCCGTCAACCAGGGCGTCATCGCCCAGCTCGCCACCGGCGGTCGGGGAGTGCTCTTCAAGGCCTACCTCCGCGCCGTCACGAACACCGCGCTGGGGCTCGGCTCCGTCTTCGGCGGTGCCGCCCTCGTCATCGACGAACCCTGGGCCTACGTCAGCGTCTTCTTCCTCAACGCCGCCTTCACCGGCTTCGCCGCGTGGAACACGACCCGCCTGCCGCACATCGCCCCCCACGAACGCACGGCCGGCGAGCCCCGACTCGCGGTGATCCGCGACTGGCCCTACGTCGTCATCACCGTGATCACGGGCCTCTTCTCGCTCCACTTCTTCGTCATGGAGCTCGGCCTCGCGCTCTACATCTCGGCGCGCACGTCGGCGCCCACCGTCATGGTCGCGGTGCTGCTCATCATCAACACCGCCGCCGTCGCCCTCTTCCAGGTCCGGCTGTCGCGTCGCGCCGACTCCGTCGAGGCGGGGGCGCGTGCGCTCGTCCGAGGCGCATGGTGGATCGCGGGTGGCTTCGCCCTCGTGGCCCTGGCCGACCGCGGCAGCCCGTGGCTCGCGGTCACCGCCCTCGTCGCCGGTTCACTCGTCCACGTCGTCGGCGAGATGATCGGCTCGGGTGGCCAGTGGGGCCTGCAGATCGGCCTCGCTCCGCACGAGCGGCAGGGCCAGTACCAGGGCTTCGCCGGTCTCGGCTTCAGCGTCCTCGCCGTCGTCGCCCCGCCCGTCGTCACGTACTTCTGCGTCGACCTCGGCGAGACCGGGTGGTTGGCCCTGGCGGCCTTCATGGTCGTCATCGCACTCGGATCGGTCCCGGTCGCCCGTTGGGCTCTCGCCTCCCGGGCCCGCTACGGCGTGACGACGCATTCAGGCTGAGCGGGCGTGGACGTGGCACGTCGTCACGGCTGAGACAATGGGCGTATGCCGCCCTCCGCCCTTCCCGACGGCGACCCGGCACCCACGTCGGGCGAGATTCCCGTAGCGGCGCTCGCCGACCTTGCGTCGACGGACCTCGGCATCTACGTCCACGTCCCGTTCTGCACGGTGCGCTGCGGCTACTGCGACTTCAACACCTACACGCTGACCGAGCTCGGGGGTCCCGGGGCGAGCATCGGGATCGACACCTATGCCGATGCCGCCGGGCGCGAGCTCGATCTCGCGCAGCGGGTCCTCGGCGACGGGGCGCCGTCCGTGTCGACGGTCTTCGTCGGTGGTGGCACCCCGACGATGCTGCGGTCCCGTGACCTCGTGAGGGTGCTGGACGGCATACGCCAGCGGTTCGGCCTGGCTCCCGGTGCCGAGGTGACGACCGAGGCCAACCCCGACTCGGTGACGCCGCAGTCGCTGGGCGAGCTCGCCGAGGGTGGGTTCACCCGCGTCTCCGTCGGGATGCAGTCAGCCGTGCCGCACGTGCTGCGCACCCTCGAGCGCACCCACGACCCCGACAACGTCGCGCGCGCCGTCGCGGCGACGAGGGAGGCCGGCATGCAGGTGAGCGTCGACCTCATCTACGGCACGCCGGGGGAGACGCTCGAGGACTGGCGGCGCAGCCTCGAGGCGGCCGTGGCGCTCGAGCCCGACCACGTGTCGGCGTACGCCCTCGTCGTCGAGGAGGGCACGAAGCTCGCCGCCCAGGTCCGTCGCGGCCTCGTTCCGGCGCCGGAGGACGACGACGAGGCGGACAAGTACGAGCTCGCCGACGAGCTGCTGTCGGCGGCCGGATTCGGGTGGTACGAGGTGAGCAACTGGGCGCGGTCCGAGGACGCCCGCTGCCGGCACAACGTCGCGTACTGGTCCGGCACCAACTGGTGGGGCATCGGCCCCGGCGCACACAGCCATGTCGGCGGCGTGCGGTGGTGGAACGTCAAGCACCCCAGCGCGTATGCCGCCCGGCTGGCCGCGGGCGAGTCGCCCGCGCACGCCCGCGAGACCCTCACCGACGAGCAGCGCTACGACGAGCGTGTGCTCCTCGGCACACGCCTCGCAGACGGGCTGCCGGTCTCGGATCTGCGAGGATCGGGACGCACGGCCGTGGCCGGCCTCATCGCCGACGGGCTGCTCGACGGCCCGTCCGCGCTGCGCGACGCACGGCTCGTGCTGACCCGCCGCGGCCGGCTGCTCGCGGACACCGTGGTGCACCGTCTGCTCGCCGCCTGAGCGCAGGCAGGAGCCGCGCCGAACCGATCAGGAAGGGCCCCATGAGCCGAACCGTGTCGACGACCACCGATGACGAGGCGAGCGACAGGACAGTCGAGCCCGCGCCTGCCCCGGACGCAGCGGCACCCGCCGCAGCGACGCCTTCGGCTGTGCCCGGGCGGCCGAGCGTGGGGGAGGTCGTCGCGCTGGCACGACGTACGTTCGACGCGGGCGTCACGAAGCCCCGCGAGTGGCGCGTCGCCCAGCTGCAGGCCCTGAGGCGCCTCCTCGTCGAGCACGAGGACGAGATCGCGCAGGCACTGCACTCCGACCTCGGGAAGAGCCTCACCGAGTCCTGGGTCACCGAGACGGGGTTCGTCGTCGCCGAGATCGACCACGCGCTGCGCCACCTTCGTTCGTGGCTGGCGCCGCGTCGGGTGCGGGTGCCGCTCTCGCTCGTGCCAGGGCGGGCGAAGGTCGTGCGCGAGCCGCTCGGGGTCGTGCTCGTCATCGCGCCGTGGAACTATCCGCTCCAGCTGTGCCTCGCGCCCCTCGTCGGCGTGCTGGCCGCGGGCAACGCGGCCGTGCTCAAGCCGAGCGAGCTCGCCCCGGCGACCTCTCGGGTGCTCGCGCGTCTCGTGCCCGCCCTCCTCGACCGCGACGCCGTGCACGTCGTCGAGGGAGGCGTCCCCGAGACGACGGCATTGCTCGAAGAGAGGTTCGACCACATCTTCTACACGGGCAACGGGGCCGTCGGGCGGATCGTGCTCGAGGCGGCCGCACGCCACCTCACGCCCGTCACGCTCGAGCTCGGGGGCAAGTCGCCGACCTACGTGTCCGACGACGCAGACCTCCCTGTCGCTGCCCGCCGCATCGTCTGGGGCAAGTTCACCAACGCCGGCCAGACGTGTGTCGCGCCGGACTACGTCCTCGGCAGCCGCGCCACCCTCGAGGCTCTGAAACCCCTTCTCGTGGAAGCGATCCGGGAGACCTTCGGTGACGATCCAGCGGAGTCGCCGGACTACGGGCGCATCGTCGACGCGCGGCACTTCGAGCGCCTGACCGGCCTCATCGACCCGGTGCAGGTCGTCACGGGCGGGCGTTCGGACGCGGCGAGCCGCTACCTGGAGCCGACGGTCGTCGAGGTGCGTGACCCGGGCGACCCGGCTGCGGCGATCATGCGCGACGAGATCTTCGGGCCGGTGCTGCCGCTGGTCGAGGTCGCCGGCCTCGACGCCGCGGTCGACTTCGTCAACGGTCGTGACAAGCCGCTGGCCCTCTACGTCTTCACGGCCTCGGACGAGGTGCGCCGGCGGTTCGTGCGCGACACGTCCTCAGGAGCGCTGGGGTTCAACGTTCCGCTCGCACACCTGTCGGTGCACGGGCTGCCGTTCGGCGGCGTCGGCGCGAGTGGGATGGGGGCCTACCACGGCGAACGCTCGATCGAGCTCTTCTCGCACGCCAAGCCCGTGCTGTCCCTGCCCACCCGGCCCGACACGACGGCGGTCGTGCGGCCACCGTTCACCGACCTCAAGCGCCGGCTCATCGACCGGGTCGTGGCGCCGGGCCGTCGACGACGCCGAGCGTCGTGAAATGACAGCGGTGTCATTAGCATGAGCTGAGGCAAAAGTCGCGCAACTCACCCAGTGTGTCGCATGTGATTTCTGGGAAACCAGTAATCACGTGGCCTGATTGTCCTAGATTGCCGGGAGCATCCTCAGGCAATCACGGGAGACCTACATGCCACTGGCGCCTCGCCCCCAGGCCGGCGGCGGCACGAGCCACGCCGACAAGGCGCGGCAGCGACGCGCTGCGGCGCTGCTCGCTGCGATCGTCACGCTCCTCGTGTCGACCGTGGGGGTCGCTGCCCCGGCCCGCTCCGCCGAGTGGATCGTCCTGTGCACCGGCTACGACCCATGCCAGACGGCGGGCTACCCGCACTCGGGCTACAAGGAGAGCGCCGCGACGAGCTGGTGGCGGCAGTCGACGGGCCACAACTGCACGAACTACGTCGCCTACCGCCTCGTCAAGAACGGCCTGCCCAACACCAGGCCGTCGACCCTGTCGGGCAACGCGTACAACTGGGGGCCGGCGTTCCCGAGCCAGACCAACGACGACCCAGCGGTCGGTTCCGTCGCGTGGTGGAACACGTCGTTCTCGTCGACCGGGCACGTCGCGTACGTCGAGCGGGTCATCTCGGCCGACGAGGTCATCATCTCGGAGGACAACTGGGGCGGGGAGTTCAAGTGGCGCAGGGTGACCCGCACCGGCGGCAAGTGGCCCAACGGCTTCATCCACCTGCGTGACCAGGGCACGACCGTCATCGACACCGACGTGTACCGGCCGGTCACCCCGACCCGGCTGCTCGACACCCGCACCGGTCTCGGCGCCCCCGCCGCGAAGGTGGCGGGCGGTACGTCGATCGGCGTGCAGGTCAGTGGGCGGGCCGGCATCCCGACGGGAGGCATCGGGACTGCCCTGCTGAACGTCACGGTCGCCGCGCCCGGGGCCGACGGCTACCTGACGACCTATCCCTCCGGTGTCACCCGACCCGGCACCCGAAGCCTGTCGTACACGTCCGCGACGACCCTGAGCCAGCTCGTCCCGGCCCGACTCGGCACGGACGGCAAGGTGCGGCTCTACACGTCGGCGACGACGAACCTCGTGGCCGACGTCGTCGGGTGGTACCCGACGACCGGTCACCTCGTCCCCGTGACGCCGACCCGGGTCCTCGACACACGCACCGGCCTCGGCACGGCCAAGGTCCGCGTGCCCGCCGGGGGGACCGTCGACCTGCCCGTCGCCGGAGCCGGGATCGTCCCGAGCACCGGCGCCTCGGCGGTCGTGCTCAGCCTCTCCGCCGCAACGCCGTCCGCTGGTGGCTGGCTGACGGCATACCCGACGGGCGCAGCGCGCCCCGTGACGGCGCATCTGCGCTTCGACCCGGCCGCCTCGATGAGCGGCATGGTCGTCTCCCGACTCGGGAGCGGCGGCAAGGTGACGATCCACTCGACCGCCCAGACCGACCTGCTCGTCGATGTCGTCGGCTGGTTCAAGACGGGTGGCGACCACGTCGCCGTCGCCCCGACGCGTCTGCTCGACACCCGCACGGGCCTGGGAGCGCCGACCGGACGCGTCGCCGCCGGCGGAACCTTGGGCGTGCCGGTCCTCGGACGCGGAGGTGTGCCGACCGTGGGCGTACGCGCCGTCTCGCTCACGGTGACGCCCATCGCGCCGCTCGCCACGACGACGGTCACGACCTACACGAGCGGGACGACCCGTCCCAGCTCGCCGAACGTCACGGTCGCCTCCGGGAGTACGCGAGTCAACTCCGTCGTCGTCCCCGTCGGGGCGGACGGGACGGTGACGCTGCACACGTCCGCGGCGGCATACCTCGTCGTCGACGTGCAGGGCTACCTCAAGAAGTAGCCCACGGACACGTCCGGCTCAGGCGACGGGCTCGGTCACGAAGTCGATGAGCTCCTCGACGCTCGCGAGGAGCGTCGGCTCAAGGTCGGCGTAGCTGCGCACGGTGCCGAGGATGCGTTTCCAGGCGTTCGCGATGTCGGCCTGGCTCGCGTGCGCCCAGCCGAGCTCGGCGCAGATGCCGTGCTTCCACGACGTGCCGCGGGGGATGACGGGCCACTGCTGCCAGCCGAGCCGCTCTGGCCGCACGGACTGCCACACGTCGACGTACGGATGGCCGAGGATCTTGACGTGCTGGGCGAGGCCCGGCAGCGCGCGAGCCTGCTCGACGATGCGCGCCTCCTTCGTGCCGGGCACGAGGTGGTCGACGAGCACGCCGAGGCGGCGGCCGGGGCCCGGCTGGAACTCCGCGATGATGCCGGCGAGGTCGTCCACGCCGTCCATGAGCTCGACGACGACGCCCTCGACGCGCAGGTCGTCACCCCAGACCTTCTCGACGAGCTCGGCGTCGTGTCGGCCCTCGACATAGATGCGTGAGCCGCTCGCGACCTTCGCTCGTGCACCCTGCACGGCGACGGAGCCGCTGGCGGTACGGGACGCCGCACGGCGGGCGTCGGCGAGGGCCGCTGTCGCCGCGGCGGTGGGCGGGGTGAGGGTCACCGGTGCACCGTCGACGAGGAAGCCCGGCCCGAGCGGGAACGCCTTGGTGCGACCCCGTCGGTCCTCGAGGTGGACGACGTGCATGCCGCCCGCCTTCTCGACGCGTACGACGGCGCCGACCCAGCCGGTCTCGACCTCCTCGACGACGAGGTCGCGCTCGGCGGGGGTCGGGACCGACCGGCCGCGCTTCGGCGCGCGCCAGTCCCCGCTCAGCACGTCGGATCCGTAGCGGTCGATGGGAGGCACCACGGGAGGGTATGCCGTGTGGATGCCACTCGCGCAGCCGCCACGCGGGTGCACGCGCCCCCTCAACCGTCGAGTGGGCACTTTCACCCGCGACCCCGGGTCGAGTGGAGCGCCTCGACCCGGGCGCGTCCTGGCCGTCCCGGCATACGGTTGGATGAAATCGGAGATCGGCCGCCCACGACGTAGACTTGGCACTCGTCAACGGAGAGTGCCAGAGACGCGAGGAGGGACGCGATGAGCGAGGACCGCAGGCTGATGGTGCTGCGCGCGATCGTGCAGGACTACGTCCAGACCTCCGAGCCGGTCGGCAGCAAGGCCCTCGTCGAGCGCCACCACCTCGGGGTGAGCGCCGCGACCGTGCGCAACGACATGGCCCTGCTCGAGGAGGAGGGTCTGATCCATGCGCCGCACACGTCGGCCGGGCGCGTGCCCACCGACGCCGGCTACCGCGTCTTCGTCGACCGGCTCAGCGCCGTCAAGCCCCTCGGCCCGGGGGAGCGGCGCGCGATCAGCCAGTTCCTCGAGGGGGCGGTCGACCTCGACGACGTCGTCGACCGCACGGTCCGGCTGCTCGCGAGCCTGACCCGCCAGGTCGCGGTCGTGCAGTACCCCTCGCTGACCCGCTCGACGGTGCGGCACATCGAGCTCGTCCCGCTGGGTGCCTCGCACCTCATGGTCGTGCTCATCGTCAACACCGGCCGGGTCGAGCAGCGGGTCGTCGACATCGGCCGTTCGCTCCTCGACGCCGAGGGGGAGGCGCTCGTCTCGTCGATGCGCACCCGCATCAACGACGTCGCGGCAGGCCTGCCCTTCACCGTCGCGGCCACGCAGCTGCGTCGGCTCGTCGACGAGGCCGATGACGCCGAGCGTGCGGGGTTGACGGCCGTGATCTCCGCGCTCGGCGACGCCCTCGTCGAGGAGCGCGAGGAGCGTGTAGTCCTCGCCGGTCAGGCCAACCTGGCCCGCGCCGGCACCGACTTCCCACGCACGATCGGTCCGATCCTCGAGGCCCTCGAAGAGCACGTCACCCTGCTGCGCCTCCTCGGCCAGCTCGGCGACGATCCCGACCTCGTGTCGGTCCGCATCGGCTCGGAGAACCCCGTCACCGGCCTGCAGACGACGTCGCTCGTCTCGATGGGCTACGGCTCGGGCGCCGAGCGCGTCGCGAGCCTCGGGGTGCTGGGCCCGACCCGCATGGACTACCCCACGACCATGGCCTCGGTCCGGGCGGTCGCGCGCTACGTGTCCGAGATCCTCGACGAGAACCAGGCCACCTGACCCAGACCCGACCCGGCCAGCCCGACCGGTGCATCGTCGCGCCGGAACCGAACGCACCACGTACCAAAGGAACCCGAGCTTGAACGACTACTACGCCGTCCTCGGCGTCTCGCGCGACGCGAGCCAGGAGGACATCAAGAAGGCCTACCGTCGACTCGCCCGCAAGCTGCACCCGGACGTCAACTCCGGCGCCGAGGCCGAGGACGAGTTCAAGCGGGTGTCGCAGGCCTACGACGTGCTGTCCGACCCGCAGAAGCGTCAGTCCTTCGACATGGGCGCCGACCCGTTCGCCACCGGCGGCGCGGGCTTCGGTGCGGGCCAGGGCTTCTCGTTCAGCGACGTGATGGACGCGTTCTTCGGCGCCGGTTCTGCCGCCGGCACGCGCGGCCCGCGCCCCCGGGTCCAGCGCGGCCAGGACGCTCTCGTGCGCCTCGACCTCGACCTCTCGAAGGCCGTCTTCGGCTCGGAGGAGGAGCTGAACCTCGAGACGGCGGTCGGCTGCACCCGTTGCGGCGGCGACGGCGCCGAACCGGGCACCGGTCGTCAGACCTGCCCGATCTGCCACGGCGCCGGCGAGGTGCAGCAGATCCAGCGCAGCTTCCTCGGCCAGGTCATGACGTCGCGGCCGTGCGTCAACTGCCAGGGCTACGGGTCGACCCTCACCGACCCGTGCCACGACTGCTCCGGCGACGGCCGGGTCCGCACGCGTCGCTCGCTCAAGCTCAAGGTGCCGGCCGGCGTCGACACCGGTACACGCATCCAGCTGACCGGCGAGGGTGAGGTCGGCCCGGGCAACGGCCCCAAGGCCGACCTCTACGTAGAGATCCGCGTCGTCAACCACGAGACCTACACGCGCCGCGGCGACGACCTGCACTGCAGCATCGAGCTGCCCATGGCGGCGGCGGCGCTCGGCACGACCCTCAAGCTGGCCACGTTCGACGGCATGCAGGACCTCGAGATCAAGCCGGGCACGCAGAGCGGCGACGTGCTGACCCTGCGCGGCCTGGGCGTGACGCACCTGCGCCACGGCGGCCGCGGCGACCTGCTCGTCCACGCCACGGTCCAGACGCCGACGCGGCTGACCGACGAGCAGCAGGAGCTGCTGCGGCAGTTCGCCGCGCTGCGCGGCGAGGAGCGCCCCGAGGGTCGGTTGACGCCGGCCAACAAGGGCATCTTCGGCAAGCTGCGCGACGCCTTCAAGGAGAAGTGATCGCGCCGGTGACCCCGCGATGACCCACCAGCTGTTCCTCGGCGAGCCGTCCTCGGTCGCCGCGGCCACGGTCGGGTCACCGCTGATCCTCGAGGGCGACGAAGGCCGCCACGCAGCGGCAGTCGTACGCATCCGGCCCGGTGAACGGTGCTTCGTCGCCGACGGCGCCGGTCGGCGGGTCCTCATCGAGGCCACCGAGGTCGACCGGGCGTGGGTGCGTGGCACCGTCCTCGAGGTCGTCGACGAGCCGGAGCCGTCACCCCGGCTCGTGCTCGTCCAGGCCCTCGCGAAGGGCGACCGCGACGAGCAGGCCATCGAGGCGGCGACCGAGCTCGGCGTCGACGAGATCGTGCCGTGGCAGGCGGAGAGGTCCGTCGTTGTCTGGCGCGGCGAACGGGCCTCCAAGTCGCTCGCCAAGTGGGCGTCCGTCGTGACGCGCGCGAGCAAGCAGTCGCGCCGGGCCCGGGTGCCGGTGACCTCGCCGGCGGTCGGGCTCGCGCCGCTCGTGGCGAGGGTGGGCCAGTCGGCCCTGACGCTCGTGCTGCACGAGGACGCCACCGAGCCGCTCGCGTCGGTCGACCTGCCGGAGTCGGGCGACGTGCTCGTCGTCGTCGGTCCGGAAGGCGGCATCACCGACCGCGAGGTGGACGCGCTCACGGTTGCCGGAGCCCGCGCCGTACGGCTCGGCTCGTCGATCCTGCGCGCCTCGTCCGCCGGACCCGCTGCGCTCGCCGTGCTCAGCGCGCGCACCCGCTGGCGCTGACGGCATACGCAGGCCCGCGGCACGCGCCCGGGACAACGCTTAGGTCAGGCGGACGCGGTTCGTTCCGGCGAGATGTCGCCGGAACGAACCGCAGTCACCCGCTCCACCTCCGACCGCCACGGTCGTGGGCTGCCTCATCGTGCGGTGAAGGGGATCCTCTGCTCGAACTCGAGCGAGCCGTCCTTCGCGCTGCTCGAGAAGACGCGCAGCGTGTAGGAGCCGGCAGCGAGGTCCTTCGTCGTCGTGAACCCGTAGGTGCCCCGCTTCGGTGCGCCCATGGTGGCCGTCGTGAAGCCCTTCTCGACGGACGTGCCGTTTCGGAGGAGCTCCCACTCGACGTTGGCCTCGAAGGTGCTGGCGATGCCCTTCACGGTCAGCGGTGCGCCGGCCTTGACGACCGCGCCGCGCGCGGGCTCGTCGACCCAGATCGGCGAGAGGACGTCGTACACGGCCGCCTCGTCACCCGGGCGCTGGTGCTCGCGGCCCGAGGGCACGCCGGGCGCGACCTCACCGCCACCCTCGACCGAGAGCACGACCGGGCGGGTGCCTTGGCCCACCGCGGCCTGGGCGGTCCAGACGAGCTGCTGCAGCGCGAGCTCCGCCGACACCGGCGCGCCGCTCGGCAGGGCGCCGGAGAGGGTCACCGCGATACGGTCTGCGTCGACAGTGACGGACAGCGGACGCACGCCGGCCCACGCCGACACGTAGGACGACGACCGGGGCGCGTCGCCCATGGCGAGGGTCAGCGCGGCGAGGGCCTTGCTCTCGGGACCCGACGGCTGGGTCACCGACCCGCGGACGAACTCGCGGAAGAGCCGCACGTCGTCGCTGCCGCTCACGACAGGCCCGAGGTAGTAGACCGGCACCGACAGGTCCTTCGTCGCGGGCGGGGCGATGCTCGTGGTGGGCCCCGTCGCGGTCTGGGTCGGCACGGTCGACGGACCGGTGGACGGTGTGCCGGTCGATGTGGCGGTCGAAGGACTGGCCGACGGCGTGCCGGTGTCGGTCGAGGTCGCGGCGACGGGCGGGTTCTGCGTCGAGGGCCGGTTCACGGCCCACAGGGTGCCCGCGACGAGGACGGCTGCTGCCGCTGCCGCCGCGGGCACGAGCCAGCGCTGGCGGCGGCCCGCCATGCCACGGGAGTCGTACGCGTGGGCCTCGGTGAGGATCGCGCCGAGGCGGTCGCTCGGGGTGATGCTGCGCGCGTCGCTGTCGAGGGCGCGACGCAGTCGGTCCTCCACGGGACGCAGGCCGGCGCCGATGACCACGGGCTCCTCGTCGGGCGACTGGCCACCCGGTCGTGTCGGGTCGGTGTTCATGACAGCTCCCTGGGGTCGATGGTCTGGCGCAGGGCCGTCAGGCCTCGGTGGGCGTGGGTCTTCACGGCGCCGGGAGAGATCTCGAGGATCTGGGCGATCTGGGCCTCGGAGAGGTCCGAGTAGTAGCGCAGCACGAGGACCTCGCGCTGCCGGGCGGGCAGGCCGCGCAGGGCGTCCATGAGGGCGTCGCGCTCGGCGGAGTGGATGACCTGGGCCTCCGCGCTGCCGGCGCTGCCGCGACCGACAGCGTCGGCGGACGCCGCGTCACGCACGTTCTGCCGGTCGACGACGATGTTGTGGCGCTGCACCGAGCGGCAGCCGTTGACGACGGAGGTCTGCAGGTAGCCGACGACGCGGCCCCCCTCCCGGATGGAGCCCCAGTTGCGGTGCGTGGCGACGAACGCGTCCTGGACGACGTCCTCCGCGGCGAGCTGGTCACGCAGCAGCAGCCATGCGAGCCGCACGAGACGGTGCCAGTGCGCGGCGTAGAGCTCGGTGATGCCGACGTCGGGGTCGGTCGGCAGGTCGCCACCGAACCAGCCGCGGGAAGTCCCCGCCTGTCCCGACGCAGCGCGGCGCGCGGACCCGGAGGCTCCTGGGTCACTGAGCTGGCCGGCCGGCATACTCAACGTTCTCACGGACAACAGACGCGCACGTGGACCCGAAGGTTGACGCATCCGCGCCGAAATGTCGCGAACGCGACGCCCGAGGGCCACGACACTCGCGACAGGAGTGCCGTGGCCCTCGGGCCGACGGTGACGACGCAGGTCAGGCGGCCGCCTTGGCGAGCACCTCCACCTCGCTGACCGTCATGTAGCTGTCGGCCGTCATGACGACCCTGACGGCGCTCGCGCGCACCGGGGTCACGGGCACCGACACCACGGGTGCCGCCGGGCCGGTCGCATCGACCGTGACGACTCCGGAGACGGTTTGCCACCCACCGTCGACCAGGGCCTCGACCTGGAGGGTCTTGGCGTAGCTGACGTTGCCACCGTCCTGGTAGAAGCGCGTCACCACACGCGTCACGTCACCCGGCGTCGGGAGGGTCACCGTGATGGTGTCTCCGGGACGCTGCGTCCCGGAGCGCCAGTTCGACCACGCCTTGTCGGTCACGTCGCCGTTGACGACGCCCTGCGGCGAGTAGCCGGGCTCGGTGTAGGTCGCGGTCGCGACCGTGCCGGGCGCCAGAGCCACGTTGGCCTCGACGGGCTCGGTGACCGTGACGACGAGGGTCGCGGGGATCGTGGACCCATCGGGGATGGTCGCGACTCCCGGCACGGTCACGTCGCCCACGTGGTCGTAGGTGACCCCGGTGGTGTCCCAGGCGACGGGAAGGTTCACCTGCACGGCGTACCGGTCGGACACCGCGGTGACCGTCGACGGCAGGGCGGGGATGCCGCCCACGTAGGTCTTGGTCGCGGCCGGCTGCGTCCGCGTGACCGTGTCGACGGTCACGACGGCGCGAGCGGCGTACTCCCGCCCCGTCGCCGGGTCGGTCGCCGTGCCGAAGACGAACACCGTGCCCGTCCGCTCCCACAGCACGGACGGCACCGAGCGCCACTGGACCGGGATGGCCGCCCCGCCACCGCCGGTGCGCGAGGGCGTCACCGTGGCGGGCAGTGTCGGAGCGACGCCGGGAACGGTGAACAGCTTGAGGTCGGCGACCCCGGTGACCGTCTCGTCGACGAGGCGCCACCGCTGGTTGTTGTTCGCGTTGGGCTGCCAGGTGCCGACGCCGGACCCGTCGGCCGTGGCCTCGCCACCGACCTCGACGTTCGCGGGTCCGGTCGCGCTGGCGATCGTGTACGTGCCGTCGCCGGTCGTGGACAGGTACCACTGGGCGGCCGTGTCAGGGGCCGTCTGCGCCGCTTCGAGCACAAGACCTCCCGGCCGCAGCGCGACCTGACGCCCGTCGAGAGCCCGGATCTGGTAGCGCTCGCGGTTGGTCACACCGTCGGTGACCCGGGTCGCGGTCCACAGCTGGTCGCCGGTCGTGGCGTCGGTCGTGCGGATCGCCAGACCGTTCTCCTCGGCGTCGAGCGACTTGCCGCTCTGCACGCCGACGAACCGGTAGAGGTGCCCGTCCTGGACAGCGGACGCGTCCTTGGCCACCCCCCGCACGTCGGACACGACGAGAGTCGTCACGGAGTGCGCGGGCACCCGCACCGTGGCCGCCGTGCCGCTGACCCGCACGGGAGCCTTCTCCTGCAGCGCCCCCGACGCGTCGGTCACGAACGCCGTCACCGTGGCCGCCGGTCCGACCGTGCCGAACTTCGACAGGTCGACCTGCACGTCACGCGCACCCGACGTCTTGTTCGTGTGGACGAGCGTGGCGGTGCGGGCATCGGGACGGATGGCGCCGACCGTGCTGGTGTCGTTGACCTTGACGACGTGGTCGCCTGGGCGGATGAAGTGGGTGAAGTTGCGGGCGGTGTTGAACTTCTGGTTGGTGTGGATGGCGCACGTGTCGAGCGTGTCCTCGGCGGTGCAGTCGAACGGGAGCTGGATCTCGCCCCAGTTGCCACCACGGCTGCCCTCGCCACCCGGTGCCATGTTGTTGTAGTCCTCGACCGGCTGCCAGAAGACCCAGGCGGACGGCTCCAGCTCCCGCAGGTCGTCGGTGATCTGCTGGGCGAGGCCGAGCCCGGGCGTCATGTCGGCGAAGTCCTGCCCGTTGCCCCAGTCGCCCTCGACCTCGGACATCCACAGGGGCTTGGCGTCGGACTTGGACAGGTCACGGACGGCGGTGCGCTGCCCGGTGCCGTAGGTGTGGACGTTCATCCGGCTGACGGCCGCCTTCACCTCCGCCGGGTACGACATCCAGTTGCGCACGAACGTGCCCGGGTTGGTCTCGTCCATCGCGGAGATCGTGGCCGTCGTCGACGATGCGGCGATCACGGGGGCCAGCGCCTTGATGACCTGCTGCTGGAGCTCCGGCCCGATGTGGGCGCCCTCCTGCCGTCCGCCGGTCGGCTGGCCGTCCGCGCCGAGCTGGGTGCCCCAGTAGCTCGTGTTCGGCTCGTTGAACGGGTCGATGGTGTCGACGGTGATGCCGTGCGCCGTCTCGAGGTGCTCGGTGACGCGCACGAGGTAGGCCGCGAAGTCACCGATGCTGCTCTGCTTGAGCTGGTCCTTCGAGGCGTCGAAGTTGCCGGAGACATAGCCGCTCTCGGTCATGAACCACGGCGGCGAGTTGCTGAACGTCTCCCACTTCGTGATCCCGCCCTTGATGCGGTCGATCCACCAGCGCTGGGTCTGGTCGGCGTCCCAGTTCCAGTCGGCCGGGTCATCGGCAGACCACCAGTCCACGTCGGTGCGGGTCGTGCCGGCCGGGGCCTTCCACCAGCCCTGCACGGCACCGCCGGGGCGCAGGTAGTCCTTGACGTCCGGGGCGTTGCCGCCGCCGATGTTGTAGCGGGCGATGTTGAGTGCCAGGCCGTCCTTGCCGAAGACGAGGTCCGCCAGCTTCTCGCGGACGGCCGGGGGATAGCTGCCCGTGGCGTTGGCGAACCACACGAGGCTCGTCCCCCAGCCCTCGAAGGCGGCCTGCTGGTACGAGGGGTCCGGCGTGACGCGGACCGACGGGACGACGGGCGCATCCGCCGCGGCGGGGGAGGAGGCCGGGGAGGAGTCCGAGAGCGCGGGAGCGGCGGCGGCGCCCGTCCCGATGAGGAGGGATCCGACGGCGACCGTGACGCTGGTCAGCGCGCCGGTGACGGCGCGGGTGGGACGGGGTCTCATGGTGGTGCCTTCCTGGAACGGCGTCGATGGCGGTCCGGGATGTTGCGCCAACATCGTCCTGGGTGAAGGGGTATGTTTGCGTAAACATCGGCCGCCGTCACCGTCCCAGCCGGGCGCGGTGGGTGTCAAGGGACTGTCTCGCCGTGGGTGGCACGATGTGAACGGTTCCGCCGCAGGTGCGTGGTGTTTCCGAGGTGGTTCACGAACGGGAGGAGGGTGCATGGCGGAGCGACGAGCGGTGTCGATGGCGGACGTGGCCCGACTCGCGAACGTCTCCGCGCAGACCGTCTCGCGTGTGTCCAACGGGGAGACGAGCGTCGTCGAGAGCACGCGCCAGACCGTGCTGCGCGCGATGGAGGAGCTCGGCTACCGACCCAACAGCGCGGCGCGCGCCCTCAAGCGCGGCGAGTTCCGCGCCATCGGTGTCATGACCTTCACCCTGTCCACGACGGGCAACGTGCGCACCCTCGAGGGGATCGTGGCGGCCGCGGCCGTGCACGACTACGCCGTGACCCTGATCCCGGTCAACGCGCCGTCGCAGGACGCCGTCCGCGGAGCCTTCACCCGGGCGGGCGAGCTCGCCGTCGACGCCGTCGTCGCCATCATGGAGACGCACCTGGCCAGCGACGCCCCGGCGCCGTACCCACCCGGCTTCAAGGTGGTCGTCGCCGACTCCGACGACGCCGGTGACCGGCACCCCGTCGTCGACACCGACCAGGCCGCGGGGGCGGCCTCCGCCACGGCGCATCTGCTCGACCTCGGGCACCGCACCGTCTGGCACGTGGCCGGTCCCGAGAGCTCGTATGCCGCCGCGCGCCGTCGCGACGCGTGGCGCGGCGAGCTCGTGGCGCGCGGCCTCGACGTGCCTCGCGTGCACCACGGTGACTGGACCCCCCAGTCCGGCTACGAGATCGGGCTGCGGCTCGCCGACGAACCGACGTGCACGGCGGTCTTCGCGGCCAACGACCAGATGGCGCTCGGGGTGCTGCGGGCGTTCCACGAGCGTGGGATGCGGGTCCCCGAGCAGGTGAGCGTGGTCGGCTTCGACGACGTGCCGGAGGCGGCGTCGTTCATCCCTCCGCTGACGACGGTGCGCCAGGACTTCGAGCAGATCGGCCGTCTCTGCGTCGAGCGGGTGCTCGGCCAGGTGCGCGGCACCGGGCCGACGTCGGGCACGACGCTCGTGCCGACGCGGCTGGTCGTGCGCTCGAGCACCGCCGCGCCGGGCCACACGGGTGCGCGCTGACGGCGACGTGCCTAGGGTGCAGTCATGACCTCGCAGACCCCTGGTGACTGCCTCTTCTGCAAGATCGCGGCCGGCGACATCCCGTCCGACCGGGTCGCCGAGAGCGAGCGGTCGATCGCCTTCCGCGACATCAGGCCGGCGGCCCCGGTGCACGTGCTCGTCGTGCCCCGGCGCCACGAGCCGACGGTGGGGGCGCTCGCGACAGCCTCCGACGAGGACCTCGCGGACGTGTTCCGGCTCGCGGCGCAGGTGGCCGACCAGGAGGGGGTCGCTGACGCGTACCGGATGGTCGTCAACACGGGCAGCGAGGCCGGGCAGACGATCTTCCACGCGCACGTGCACGTGCTCGCCGGCACCGCGTTCACCGAGAGGAAGATGGTGTGAGCGTCGAGCCCTCTCCTGAAGCGGACGAGAAGAGCCCCGCGACACCGGCGCCCGCCGACGAAGAGCCGAAACCCGCTGAGGGCGAAGCGAAACCGGCCGAGCCGGTCGACGACCTCGTCACGACCCATCACACGATCAAGGTCGGTCGCCGGCGCCTGCGCTACACGGCGACCGCCGGCCGCGTCGTCCTGCGCGAGGAGGACCACAAGGACGGGACGTTCCGGGGGCACAAGGCGCGCGCCGAGCTGTCGATGACGAGCTACGTCCTCGACGACGCCGACGTGCGCACACGCCCGGTCACCTTCGCCTTCAACGGCGGGCCCGGCAGCTCGAGCGTGTGGCTGCACCTCGGCCTGCTGGGCCCGCGCCGGGTCGTCAGCGGCGATGTCGGCGCGCTCGAGCCGCCGCCGTACGACCTCGTCGACAACTCCGAGTCGCTGCTCGCGGTGAGCGACCTCGTGTTCATCGACCCGATGTCGACCGGTTACTCGCGCGCCGTCGAGGGCGGCAAGCCGGGGGAGTACCACGGCTACCAGAAGGACGTCGAGTCCGTCGCCGAGCTCATCCGGCTCTGGACCTCGCGCAACGGACGGTGGATGTCGCCGAAGTTCGTCGCCGGCGAGTCCTACGGCACCCTGCGCGGCGCCGCCCTCGCGGAGCACCTCCAGGCGCGCTACGGCATGTACCTCAACGGTCTCATCCTCATCTCGAGCGTGCTCGACCTCAGCTCGATCGACTTCGACAACCAGCGCAACGACCGCGCCCACGCGCTCTACCTGCCGACCTACGCCGCCGTGGCCAACTACCACGGCAAGCACGGACGCCGGTCGCTGCGCGCCGTCCTCGACGAGGCGGAGGCGTATGCCGCCCGTGACTACCCGTGGGTGCTGTCCCGCGGCTCCCGGCTGAGCCGGGCCGAGCGCGCCGACGCGGTCTCGACGCTGGCCCGGCTCTCGGGCCTGACCGAGGACTACGTGGACCGCGCCGACCTGCGCATCGAGCACTGGCGGTACTTCACGGAGCTGCTCCGCGACGAGCGGCTCTCGGTGGGGCGGCTCGACGCACGCTTCACGGGTCCTGCGGCCGCGGCGATCGCCGAGAACATGGATGCCGACCCGTCGCACGACGCCATCACCGGGCCCTACGCAGCGGCCTGGAACCACTACGTCCGCGACGAGCTCGGCTACGGCAGCGACCTGCACTACGAGCAGATCTCTCGGCTCGTGCACCCTTGGTCGTTCAAGGACTTCGAGGGGCGACCGGTCGACGTGTCACCCAAGCTCGAGCGCGCGATGCGCCAGAACCCGCATCTCAGGGTGCACATCGCGTACGGGTACTACGACGGGGCGACGCCGCACTTCGCGGCCGAGGACGTCGTCGCCCACCTGCAGATTCCCGAGGACCTGCTGGGCAACATCGAGCACGCCTACTACGAGGCGGGCCACATGATGTACGTCCACGAGCCGTCGCGCATCCAGCAGAGCGCAGACCTTGCCCAATTCGTGGTGAGGAGCTCCGGCCGCGCCACGTAGACTCGTCACCACGATGAATGATGCGCAACCCCGACCATCCGAGTCCGACGGCCCCGACACTCCCGAGCGCCCCCTTGGCGCCGACGCCGGAGTCGAAGCGCCGGTGCTGACGCGCCAGATCCCACCACCGATCGAGATGGTCACGCTCCTCGGTCCCCGTGACGAGCTGCTGCGCACCATGGAGCGCCAGTTCCCCCTCGTGGACACCCACGTGCGCGGCAACGAGATGACCTTCGTCGGCCCGGCCGGCGAGCTCGAGATCATCGACTCGCTCCTCGACGAGCTCCTCGTCATCGTCGAGACCGGCCAGCCGCTCAACCGCGACGCGGTCGAGCGCTCCATCTCGATGCTGCGCAACCAGACCGTCGAGCGCCCTGCCGACGTGCTCACGATGAACATCGTCAGCAACCGAGGCCGCACGATCCGGCCCAAGACCCTCAACCAGAAGCGCTACGTCGACGCGATCGACCAGCACACCATCGTCTTCGGCATCGGGCCCGCAGGTACGGGCAAGACCTATCTCGCCATGGCCAAGGCCGTCGCCGCCCTGCAGGCGAAGCAGGTCAACCGCATCATTCTCACCCGTCCGGCCGTCGAGGCAGGGGAGCGCCTCGGCTTCCTGCCCGGGACGCTCAACGACAAGATCGACCCGTACCTGCGTCCGCTCTACGATGCGTTGCACGACATGGTGTCGCCCGAGACGATCCCCAAGCTCATGGCTGCCGGCACCATCGAGGTCGCGCCCCTGGCCTACATGCGTGGCCGATCCCTCAACGACGCGTTCATCATCCTCGACGAGGCGCAGAACACCTCGAGCGAGCAGATGAAGATGTTCCTGACCCGCCTCGGGTTCGGCTCCAAGATGGTCGTCACCGGTGACATCACACAGGTCGACCTGCCCGGTGGCACGAAGTCCGGCCTCAAGATCGTGCGCGAGATCCTCGGCGACGTCGACGACATCCACTTCGCCGAGCTGACCTCCCACGACGTCGTCCGGCACCGGCTGGTCAGCGCCATCGTCGACGCCTACGAGCGTGACGATGCCCGCGCGCAGAAACGGGCTCGGCGCCTCGCCCGGGACGTGGGGCCCAACGCGGGCGGGTCCGGCAGGCCGGCCACACGGCATACGCCATCGGCTCAGCCGGACGCCCAGGAGGACCTCGCGTGAGCATCGACGTCCTCAACGAGACCGACGCCGAGGTGGACGAGCTGGAGCTGCTCGCGTGCGCCGCGTACGTCATGGAGCAGATGCGTGTGCACGCGCAGGCGGACCTCTGCATCAAGCTCGTCGACGAGGAGGCGATGGAGGTCCTCCACGTCCAGTGGATGGACCTCCCCGGCCCCACCGACGTGATGAGCTTCCCGATGGACGAGCTCCGGCCCGGACGTGAGGGGCAGGAGCCCGAGGAGGGCACGCTCGGCGACATCGTGCTGTGCCCGTCGGTCGCGACGAAGCAGGCGCTCGAGGCGGGGCATGCGCCCATCGAGGAGATGCTGCTGCTCACGACACACGGCATCCTGCACCTGCTCGGCTACGACCACGCCGAGCCCGACGAGGAGCGCGAGATGTTCGAGCTGCAACGCCAGCTGCTGCTGACGTTCCTCGCCACACGCAACCGCCCCAGCGCCTGACGGCGAGCGAGAGAACGACATGCTTCCGCAGTTCGCCCTCCCGGCACTCATCAGCATCGTCGTGGCGTTCGTGCTCTCGGCCGCAGAGGCCGCGATCTTCCGGATGTCGCGCGTGCGCGCGCAGGAGCTCTTCGACGAGGGACGGTCCGGAGCCAAGTCGCTCATGACCGTCGTCGGCGACTCACCGGCCTACCTGTCAGTCATCGCGTTCCTGCGCGTCGTGGCCGAGGCCACCGCGGCGGTGCTCGTCACGCTCGCCGTTTCGGGCCAGGTCGAGTCGACCTGGAGCCGGGCCCTCATCAGCATCGCCATCATGGCCGTCGTCTCCTTCGTCGTGGTCGGGGTCTCGCCGCGCACCCTCGGGCGGCAGAACTACGACACGGTCGCCCTGTGGAGCGCGCCGTTCGCCGTCGGCCTGCGCCGCGTCCTCGGGCCGGTGGCCAAGCTCCTCGTGGTGCTGGGCAACGCCGTCACGCCCGGCAAGGGCTACACCGACGGGCCGTTCCAGACCGAGTCGGAGCTGCGCGACCTCGTCGACATGGCCGGTGACTCCGAGGTCATCGAGGCCGACGAGCGCGAGATGATCCACTCCGTCTTCGAGCTCGGTGACACGGTGGCTCGCGCGGTCATGGTGCCCCGCACCGACATGGTGGTGCTCGACGCCGACAAGACGCTGCGCAGCGCGATGTCGCTCTTCCTGCGTTCGGGCTTCTCGCGCATCCCCGTTGTGGGCGAGGACAGCGACGACGTGCGTGGCCTGCTCTACTTCAAGGACGTTGCACGGCGCCTCAACGCGGCCCCCGAGGACGGGCGCCATCTCGCGACCGAGGTGATGCGGCCGATGCACTTCGTGCCCGAGAGCAAGCCGGTCGACGACCTGCTCCGCGAGATGCAGCGCGACCAGAACCACTTCGCCATCGTCGTCGACGAGTACGGCGGCACTGCCGGGCTCATCACGATCGAGGACATCATCGAGGAGATCGTCGGCGAGATCGCCGACGAGCACGACCGCGAGGCGCCGGGCGTCGAGGAGCTCGAGGACGGCACGTTGCGTGTGCCGGCCTCGATGGACATCGACGACCTCGCAGAGCTCTTCGACGTGACCATCGACGAGGAGGACGTCGACACCGTCGGCGGCCTGCTGACGAAGGTCATCGGGCGGGTGCCGATCGTCGGGTCGTCCGGTACGGTCGCTGGGCTGGAGCTGACGGCCGAACGGATGGCCGGACGCCGACACCGCGTCGCGTCGGTCATCGTGCACCGTGCGCAGGTGCCGGAGGACGACGTCATGCGCCACGAGACGGAGGACGCCCATGGGCACCCAGGACGCTGACCCGAACCCAGGCGACAGCGACGCGTTCCGCGCCGGGTTCGCCTGTCTCATAGGGCGGCCCAACGCCGGCAAGTCCACGCTGACCAACGCGCTCGTGGGCCAGAAGGTGGCGATCACCAGCTCCAAGCCCCAGACGACGAGGCACACGATCCGCGGCGTCGCCACGACTGCGACGGCCCAGCTGATCCTCGTCGACACCCCCGGGCTGCACAAGCCGCGCACCCTGCTCGGCGAGCGGCTCAACGACCTCGTCCGCGAGACCCTGCTCGAGGTCGACGTCATCGGCTTCTGCCTCCCCGCCGACCAGCGCATCGGGCCGGGTGACTCGTTCATCGCCAGGGAGCTGGCGGAGCTGCGCTCCGTGCGCCGGCGCCCGGTCGTCGCCATCGCGACGAAGGCCGACGCCGTCGACCGCGAGCGCGTGGCCGAGCACCTCATCGCGATCGACCGGCTGGGGGAGTGGGACGCCATCATCCCGTGCTCGGCCGTGTCGGGCGAGCAGGTCGAGGAGGTGCGCGACGTCCTCTCGTCGTACCTGCCGCGGTCCCCGCAGCTGTACCCGGACGGCGTGCTGACCGACGAGCCCGAGATGGTCATGATCGCCGAGCTCGTTCGCGAAGCTGCGCTCGAGGGCGTGCGTGACGAGCTCCCGCACTCGCTCGCGGTCGTCGTCGAGGAGATGGTGCCGCGCGAGGGCCGTCCCGAGGACAACCCGCTGCTCGACGTGCGGGTCAACGTCTTCGTCGAGCGCCCCAGCCAGAAGGCCATCGTCATCGGCCGCGGCGGCTCGCGGCTGCGTGAGGTCGGCACCAACGCTCGCAAGGGCATCGAGGCGCTGCTCGGCCAGAAGGTCTTCCTCGACCTGCACGTCAAGGTCGCCAAGGACTGGCAGCGCGACCCCAAGCAGCTGCAGCGTCTCGGCTTCTGACGCCGCGTCGCTGCCCTCCGGAGAACCGGGCGGGGGCGGCCTCCGGTGACTACACTCGGGAGCCAGGAGGCGGTCATGGCTGAGATGGCGGCGCACGACCACGAGCTCGAGGTTCTCGAGGACGACCAGACGGTGCCCCCGCGGCCCGAGGAGCAGATCGCGGACGCACGCGACGAGGTCTCGACGCCGGATGAGGCAGGCGACGCAACGGCCCAGTGACCGACGCCGAGGACTCGTGGGGTCGAGGAGGCTCGTGCTCAACGGGCAGCGCGCGGAGGCGCGATGCCGCTCGGACGTGCCTCCACCGGTCTGACCTCGGTTTCGGCGATCCGGTCACGCGTCCCCCTCTGCGCCCCTAGCGTCGTCTCCTCGAGGACGGGTGCGGTCTCCCGTCAGGCCAGGGGAGGGAGGGCCCGTGCGCTACACCTACAGCGATGTCACAGACCGCGCGGACCTCGTGGCGCCGTATCCCGAAGTGGTGGCCACCTTCGAAGCGGTCGGCTGGCGGCCCCTCGGGCGGTACGCGCTCGAGCTCCCTGACCGGGTCGTCGAACGGCTTGTCGCGGGCTACTCCGAGCCCGCGAGGTCCGAGTTCAGGGCGCACCTGCCAGACGTGACGACCACCCTCGTCTCGCCGGACGGAGAGGTCTCCGCGTTCGTCTCGTGGTTCTGGGAGGAGCCGGCGGTACGGCTCGCGAGCGTGCTTTCCGACGGCACGCTGGTGGAGACGTCGCGCCTCTGGACGAGACGGCCTCCCTGGCCTCGTGCCATGAGGTCGGGATGGGCGGGCATGGACCTGCGTGAGGAGGTCGAGAGGTCGAGCGTGCCCCGACACGGCCGCTCCGTCAGAGGTGTCCTGACGGGCGACCTCGCCGACGTGGCGTCACTGTCGGCTCTCGTCGACGCCCACCGGGCGCACGTCGAGGATTTCCGCTCGGCCTGCGTGCCGTTCGCGTCCATCGGCGATGTGATCGCTGTGCGTCGCAAGGCGTTCGAGCACGATCTTCGGGTCCGCAACCGTGCGGTGGCGGTGCTAGCGGCCCTGCTCCTCCTCAGCGCAGTGGTGCTGGGATGGCTCACGGGCGCCTCTCCGCTCGCACGGAACACCACCTGGCTGGGTCTGCTGCTCGAGTCAGCGGTCCTGCTGGTCGCGATGACCCTGGCCCAGGGGTGGTTGCTGCGCACGCTGTCCTACGTGCGCTGGATCCGCCCGTCCTACCGATGAGGACGGGTCTCAGGATGCGGGCAGCGGTCCCGAAGGGTGGACGCGAACGCAGCGACCGGCATACGGTGGCTTCGTGCGTGCGGTGAGCCTCCTCCTTCTCTGCCGCGACGAGGCCTGATCCCGGCCCTCCTCGTCGCGGAGTTTCCCGTGTCCGGCCGGACACCGAGCGAAACGCAGACGAGAGAGTGAAGCGATGATCCACCCCCAGCAGACGTCGGGTATGCCGTTCCGGAAGTACGTCCCCTTCCACGAGCAGATCCCGTTCGAGCTCCCGGACCGCACGTGGCCGACGAAGCGCATCGAGCACGCGCCCCGCTGGTGCGCCGTGGACCTGCGCGACGGCAACCAGGCCCTCATCGACCCGATGAACTCCGAGCGCAAGCTGCGGATGTTCCAGCTCCTCGTGAAGATGGGCTACAAGGAGATCGAGGTCGGGTTCCCGTCGGCGAGCCAGACGGACTACGACTTCTGCCGCGAGCTCATCGAGGGTGGCCACATCCCCGACGACGTGACGATCCAGGTGCTGACGCAGTGCCGCGACCACCTGATCGAGCGGACCTACGACGCGATCCGCGGCAGCAAGCAGGCCATCGTCCACTTCTACAACTCGACGTCGGCGCTCCAGCGCAAGGTGGTCTTCGGGCTCGACCAGGACGGCATCATCGACATCGCCGTCCAGGCCGCACGCCTGTGCCGCAAGCTCGAGGAGACCATCCCCGACACGCAGGTGTACTACGAGTACTCCCCGGAGTCCTACACCGGCACCGAGCTCGACTTCGCGATGCGCATCTGCAACGCGGTCGTCGACGTCATCGACCCGACGCCCGACCACAAGATGATCGTCAACCTGCCGGCCACGGTCGAGATGGCGACGCCCAACGTCTACGCCGACTCGATCGAGTGGATGATCCGCAACCTCGAGCGGCGTGAGTCGATCGTCGTGAGCCTGCACCCGCACAACGACCGTGGCACCGGCGTCGCGGCCGCGGAGCTCGGCTACCTCGCCGGCGCCGACCGCATCGAGGGCTGCCTCTTTGGCAACGGCGAGCGCACCGGCAACGTCTGCCTCGTCACCCTCGGCATGAACCTCTTCAGCCAGGGCATCGACCCGCAGATCGACTTCGGCGACATCGACGAGGTACGCCGCACGGTCGAGTACTGCAACCAGCTGCCCGTGGGTGAGCGCCACCCCTACGGCGGGGACCTCGTCTTCACGGCCTTCTCCGGGTCGCACCAGGACGCCATCAAGAAGGGCTTCGAGGCGATGGCGGCCGAGGCGAAGGAGAAGGGCACGAGCATCGACGACCTCGTCTGGGGCGTCCCGTACCTGCCGATCGACCCGCACGACCTCGGTCGGTCCTACGAGGCCGTCGTTCGCGTCAACAGCCAGTCCGGCAAGGGTGGCGTCGCGTACATCATGAAGACCGAGCACCAGATGGACCTGCCGCGCCGGCTGCAGATCGAGTTCTCCGGTGTGGTGCAGCGGGGCGTCGACCAGGACGGTGGCGAGGTGGCCCCTGCCGAGCTGTGGGCGAGGTTCCAGGACGAGTACCTCCCGAACCCCGAGAAGGTCTGGGGCCGCTTCGCGCTCGTCAACGTCGTCACCGACTCGACAGTGGACGGCTCGAGCACCATCGAGGCCACCGTCACCGACGGCGGGGAGCCCGTCACGGTCACGGGCACCGGCAACGGTCCGATCGCGGCCTTCGTCGACGCACTGTCGACGATCGAGGGCACGCCGGACGTGCGAGTGCTCGACTATGCCGAGCACGCGCTGTCCGCTGGTGGCGACGCCCGCGCCGCGGCGTACGTCGAGTGCGCGGTCGGCGAGCGCGTCCTCTGGGGCGTCGGTGTCGACCCGTCCATCGTCACGGCATCGATCAAGGCGATCGTGTCGGCCGTCAACCGGGCCGAGCGCGACGCCTGACCGGACGCCCCGGATGACCCCTCCACCCGTGAGGTAGCGTCAGGCGCCATGGAGTCCCCGGTCGGTCGAGCCCTGCTCAGACTGGCCGGGGTCTCGCTCGTCGCCGTCGCGGTCGTCTGCCTGGTCGCGCCGCGCCCCGTCAACGTCGGGCACCGTTGGCAGGTGGTCGTGCCGGTCTGCGCGGCACTCGTGCTGCTCGTCGCAGTCGTGCGGGTTCCGCAGTGGGCGAAGGGCCGCTGGGTGCCGGTCGTCGTGGCCGTCGGCGGGGGAGTGGTCGCGACGTTCATCGGCCTGATGACCCGCTACCGCTACGGCTGGGACGCCCGTGTCGTCATGGACCTGGCGCGTTCCCTGCAGAGCGGTCGTCCGTTGGGATCCGCGGACTACGACTACCTCTCCCTCTACCCGAACAACCTGCCCCTCCTCGCCATCGACCGCACGGGTGTCGCTGTGGCACAAGGCTTCTCGCTGGCGCCGGACGCCGTCCTCATCCCGCTCAACGGCATCTGCGTCGGGGTGACCCTGTATGCCGTCCACCTCCTCGTCGTGCGGATGGCAGGGCGAGGTGCCTCCATGGTTGCGCAGCTCGCGACACTCCTGCTCGTCGGCACGAGCCCGTGGCTCGCGGTGCCGTACACCGACTTCTACGCGATGCCGTTCGTCGTGGGCGGAGTCGCGCTGGCCGTCACGGCGCTCGCCCCGGGGCCGCGTAGGGGCAGGGTCGTGCTGTGGGTGCTCGCGGTGGCGGCGCTCTCGGTCGGCTACGCCATCAAGACGACCCCCGTCGTCATCGTCATCGCGGTGGTCCTGACCGCGGTCATCGGCATCTTCGACCACGACCTGGCGCCCGCGCGGCGGGCGCGGGTGATCGCGGCGTGCGCCGCGTCGATGGTCGTGTTCGTCGGCCTCGGGACCGCCCTGTCCGTCGCCGCGACCTGGGTCTCAGGCGTCGACCAGACACGCATCGACCCCGATGTCACACCGCCGGTCGTCTGGTGGGTCGCGCTCGGTGCCGACGAGCAACGCTCGCCCACCGGAGTCGTCAACTACGGGGCGTACTCGCGCGAGATGGTCGACGCCCTTGCCGGGCGCACACCCGACGAGATGCGGGCGTATGCCGTGGACTTCCTCGGCGACCGGTGGGCCGAGCGCGGTCTCGGCGGCACGCTCGCGTTCTACGGCAGCAAGGCCGCCTGGAACTGGGGCGACGGGATGTTCTGGGCCTGGGGAGAGGGGCCCGACTCGCTGCCGGGGACGTTGGCACCGGCCACCGGAGTCACGGGCATCGTCCACGAGGTCAACGGCTTCCACGGCACGGGCTACGCGTTGAGGGCCGACCTGACGCAGGCCCTCTGGCTGGCCCTGCTGCTGGTGGCCGGCATCGGTCTGCTCCGGGCTCCCTATCGCCGCGAGACGTTGCTCCTCGCCCTGTCGGTGCTCGGCATCGCCGCCTTCACGCTCGTGCTGCAGGGTCGCTCGCGCTACCTCTTCGCCTTCGTGCCGCTCGTCGTGGCCCTCGCCGCGACGGTGCACGGCTCGATCCCGCGCCTCGCGGGCCGACGGGTCCGCTGACGCCGCCACAGCGAAGATGCCGGGTGGCATCAGGAGTGCGCATCCGCCTCACGGGTGCGTCGTGCACCACGGCCCTTTGCCGGAACGGCGCACCTCCGCCGTGGCCGCGCGCACCACGGGTGCCACCGCCGCATCACGTCAGTCGATCGAGCCGCCGAGCACGGCGTCGACGGCGGCCAGGGCGGCAGCGTCGCCGTCTCGGGTGATGTCGCCCTCGACCGGGCGGTTCCAGAGCCAGCAGTCGAGGTCTGCAGCCGAGCCGCAGATCTCAGCGGCTGCATCCGCGTCAGGCCCGTCGCTGACGAGGAACCGTTGCACGTCGATCTCGTCACCGTCCTCGTCGGTGCCCGTGATGCGTACCGGCGTCACGGTCCACGCATGCATGGCGTCGACCGTGGCTATGGTGACGGCGGGTCCGGTCGCCTCGTGGGTCAGCCCCGGTTCGGGCTCGTAGCCGCGCATGACGCGCAGCGCTTCGTCCACGCCGTCGGCGGCGAGCCGGCAGTCGATCGGGCTCCGGTCGCCGACCGTGAGCTCGGCGTCGAGCCGGTGGATGAGCGCCTCGTGCGCCTGCCGGCGCTGGATGTAGCCGGCGGACTTGTCGTCGGCCCACATCCACAACGGCGTCTCGGGCGGCAGCCCGGACAGCACGCGGTGCAGGCGCTCGCTCGAGCGGTCGTAGTACTCGAGCAGACCCGCGCGGTCGACCGGTCGATCGGGACGGTCGGCGTTCATCGCATCGAGCTCGGCCGGGTCGGTGAGCCCGCGTTCGGCGATCTCGCCCCAGAACCACTGCACCTCGCCGAGGTGCCACAGCAGGTCGTCGGCATCCCAGTCGGGACAGGTGGGCACTCGGTCGCCGGCGGGGGCGGTGGCCAGCACCTCCCGGAACCGGGCCGAGTCGGCCGCGAGGTGGTCGAGGAAGGGGAGCTGGCCACCTGAGCGGCTGGACGGCATACGGGATCTCCTGTCAGCGGACGCCGGCGACACGGAACTGCACGGAGATGCGCGGCCCCATCGGCTCTGACGTCTTCGGGACCGAATGGTCCCACGTCCGCTGGCACGAGCCGCCCATCACGACGAGGTCACCATGTCCGAGGGGATACCGCAAGCTCTTTGTGCTCGACCCGGGGATGGCGCCGCCGTCGCGCGGGCGCAGGGCCAGGGTGCGGGCCGACCCGAGCGAGAGGATGGCCACCATCGTGTCGCTGTCGCGCGAGCGGCCGATGCGGTCGCCGTGCCAGGCGACGCTGTCGCGTCCGTCCCGGTAGAGGCACAGGCCGGCGGTCACGAACGGTTCGCCGAGCTCGGCGGCGTAGTGGCGGCTCAGCGCGTCGCGCGCCTCGACGAGGATCGGGTGGGGCAGCTGCTCCCCAGCGGCGTAGAACTTCGTGAGACGCGGCACGTCCACCACCGAGTCGTACATCTGCCGCCGCTCCGCGTGCCATGGCACGTCGCGCAGGAGCACGGTGAACAGCTCGTCGCCGGTGGCGAGCCAGCCGGGTCGCACGTCGACCCACGCCCCGCGACCGAGCTGGTGACGGGTCATGCCGGTGCCGACGTCGCGCAGTGTCATCTCGTCGGTGAGGTCGAGCAGCGACCCCTGCAGGTTGAGGTCCATGCATCCACGATAACCCAGACCTCGAACGCGTGTTCGACTCGGCGTGAAGGTGCCGAAGCCGACTTCGCGTGGGCGGCGCGTGCGGTGCGGTCTGGCCGTGCGCGCGGTGGAGAATGGCCCCATGCCCCTTTACCGTGACGAGGCGATCGTCCTGCGCACCCACAAGCTGGGTGAGGCCGACCGCATCATCACGATGCTCACGCGCACGCGCGGCCGGGTCCGCGCCGTCGCCAAAGGTGTCCGGCGGACGAAGTCGCGCTTCGGCTCGAGGCTCGAGCCGGGGATGATCGTCGACGTCCAGTGCTACGAGGGCCGCAACCTCGACACTGTCACCCAGGCCGAGACGCTGGCACCCTACGGCGATGCGATCGCCCGCAACTACACGGCCTACACCTGTGCGACCTCGATGCTCGAGACCGCGCTCCAGCTGACCGAGGAGCACGAGCCGCAGACCCAGCAGTACCTCCTCCTCGGCGGCGCCCTGCGCTCGCTCGCCGAGCGGGCGCACGACCCGGGGCTCGTCCTCGACGCGTACCTGCTCCGCTCGCTCGCCGTCGCGGGGTGGGCGCCCAGCTTCGTCGACTGCGCGCGCTGCGGGGCGCCGGGCCCGCACCGGGCGTTCAACGTGCAGTCCGGTGGCGCCGTCTGCTCCGTATGCCGTCCGCCCGGTTCGAGCGCGCCCGCCCCCGAGACCTTCGAGCTGCTCGCCTCGCTGCTCACCGGCGACTGGGAGGTTGCCGACGCGAGCGACGAGCGACATCGCAGACAGGGCAACGGCCTCGTCTCGGCCTTCCTCCAGTGGCACATCGAGCGTGGGCTGCGGTCGTTGCGCCTTGTCGAGCGTGCCTGAGCCACAAGCGAGCTCACCATCCAACGGAGACCCATGACCGTCCTGCCCTTCCCGCACCCGTCCGGAGCCACAGCGCCGTCGATCCCGGCCGACCTCCTGCCGAAGCACGTGGCGATCGTCATGGACGGCAACGGTCGGTGGGCCAACGCCCGCGGCCTGCCGCGGACCAAGGGCCACGAGGCAGGCGAGGCGTCGCTGCTCGATGTCGTGGCGGGGGCGATCGAGGTCGGGGTGACCCACCTGTCGGCGTACGCGTTCTCGACCGAGAACTGGCGCCGGTCGCCCGACGAGGTGCGCTTCCTCATGGGCTTCAACCGCGACGTCATCAGACGCCGTCGCGACCAGCTCCACGAGTGGGGCGTGCGCATGCGCTGGGTCGGTCGCGCGCCCCGGCTCTGGCGCTCCGTCATCAAGGAGCTCGAGATCGCCCAGGAGCTGACGAAGCACAACACGGGGCTCACCCTCTACTTCTGCGTCAACTACGGCGGCCGCGCCGAGATCGCCGACGCCGTCCAGCGGATCGCCCACGACGTCAAGGACGGCCGGCTTCGACCCGGCTCGGTCGACGAGAAGACGATCAAGCGTTACCTGGACGAGCCGACGATGCCCGACGTGGACCTGTTCGTGCGGTCGTCGGGGGAGCAGCGCACGAGCAACTTCCTGCTGTGGCAGTCGGCGTACGCCGAGATGGTCTTCCAGAACCGGCTCTGGCCCGACTACGACCGACGCGACCTGTGGGCCGCGGTCGAGGAGTACGTCGCACGTGACCGCCGCTACGGCGGAGCGGTCGACACCCCGACCACTTCCGCCTGAGGGCCAGCCCGACGAGCGACCCTGACGGGCCCGAGCCACCCTCACGGGCCCGAGCCACCGGTGTGCGGGTGGCGTCGATCCAAAAGGGTGGCTTCACACCCTCAGCGACGCTCGATGGGGCCGCGCCGGCCGCGGCTGCGGGCAATGGCTGCGCGGATGCGGGCCCAGAGTGCGGCGGGATCGTCCAGGTCGGCCCACGTCACCCGGACCACGGTCCATCCCTCGTCCTCGAGGGCGTCCTGTCGCCGCTTCTCCTGCCACAGCACATTGCCCGCGCGCTGCGGGTCGGTGTACTTGACCTTCCCGTCGAACTCGAGCAGCACCGAGGTCCCGTCGATGCGGAAGTCGACGCGTCGCGTGCCCAGCCGCGTCGTGATCTTCAGCTGTGGGGTGACAGCCACACCGAGGTCAGCCATCAGATGGGCCAGGCGGGTCTCGCCTGCCGACTCGTGCCGGCCGTCGCACCGACCGAGAGCGGCCGCGGTCCGGCGCAGTCCAGGGTGCCCGGTCAGGAGCTCGACTGCCGACTGCAGCTCCTCACGCGTCACGCACTCGGTGCGGACCGCCGCATCAGCCGCGATGGCCGCATCCATGGCGCCCGCCGTCAGACCGGTCTGGACGATCGCCACGGCCAGCGGCACAACGCAGCCGAGTCCCGGGTGCGACGTGATGGTGAGCCCCGGCACCTGCGAGTGGCTGACCAGGTGGGGTCGGCGCCGGGTGACCCTGTCACGGATGCGCGTCACGTGGACCGCCCCCAGATCGGCTCGCCACACCGGCAGGCCTGCTGCCACCACGCGGGACTGGTGGCTCAACGCCGCTCGGCCGTCGAGGTGACGGAGCACGGCCCGGCTCCGCAGCACGTGCCGATCGGTGTCGCCAGCCGGTGTCCGAGTCGCGTACCAACCCGTGCACAGTCGATGAAGGACGCGGGCGCCGAGGAGGCGGCGCACCTCGTGGGAGTCGATGCCCCGCGCCGCGAGCTGTGCGGCGCTGACGACGTCGTCGGCGGCATACGGGAGGAGCTGGTCCGGGGTGGTCACGCACTCATGGTCGGCGGGCCGGCCGTCCCATGGTCGTCGCGGAGTCGGACCTGTGGAGAGGGTCGATCCACCGTGAGGAGGTGTGGACGACGCCGCCACGTCGGCACCGAGCCACCCTCCCGGCGCCGAGCCACCGGTGTGCGGGTGGCGTCGAACCGTGCCGGTGGCGTCGGCGCCCGGTCAGGCGTCCTGTGCTGCCGCGCAGTCGGCGCAGGTCCCGAAGATCTCGAGCGTGTGGGTCACGCCCGTGAAGCCGTGGTCGCTCGCGACCTTGTCGGCCCACTTCTCGACTGCAGGGCCCTCCACCTCGACGGTGCGACCGCATGCTCGGCACACGAGGTGGTGGTGATGGTGCGTCGAGCACGCGCGGTAGACGGCCTCGCCGTCGTCGGTGCGCAGGACGTCCACCGTGCCGGCCTCGACCATCGACTGGAGGGTCCGGTAGACCGTGGCCAGCCCGACGCCGGCCCCGGCGTCGCGAAGCCGCGCGTGGACGGTCTGGGCCGACGTGAAGTCGTCGGACCGCTCGAGAAGCTCCGCGACGGCGGCCTGCTGGCGCGTCGGCTTGCGCGACCCGCCCGGCCCGCCGTTGCTCGTGCCGTTGGCGCTCTTCACGCTGCTCGCTTCGGGCGTCATGGTCTCGTTCCTCTCGTCGAGGCGGTCGTGGCCGTGGTGGTGTCGGGCGCGTGGTCGTGCGGCCCGCCGTGCTCGTCGTAGTGGCCCTCGTGCGCGGCGTGGAGGTGACCGTCGTGCAGGTAGTCGACGTGGTCGCCGTGGGTGACGGCCAGGTGTCCGCACTCGACCCCGTGCTCGTGCGGGTGGGTCTCGGTGACCGCGTGCCGCCGTCCGCCGAGCCTGGACATGATGCCCGTGACGACGGCCGTCACGACGAAGAGCCCGACGGCGAGAAGGACGATCGTGCCTCCGGAAGGCGTGTTGAGCGGGTAGGACAGCGCGACGCCGCCGACGGAGGAGACGAGGCCGAAGGCGATGGCCCACCGCAGCCCGCTGCTGAACGACCTCGCGATGAGCTGGCTCGCCGCGTTGGGCACGATCATGAGCGCGCTGATGAGCAACAACCCGACGACCCGCATCGCGACGACGACGGTCGTCGCCGTGAGGACCGCGAGAACGATGTTGAGCGGCAGCACCGGGATGCCGACCGCACGCGCGTACTCCTCGTCGTTGGCGACCGCGAAGAGCCTGGGGCGCAGCGCCCAGGTCGTCACCGCGATGAGGACCGCAAGGCCGGCGAAGACGTAGAGGTCGCCGCGCTGGGTCGTCAGGATCGACCCGAAGAGGTACTTCATGAGGTTGGCCGGCGTGCCCTCGGGCGACTTGCTGATGATGACGACGCCACCGGCGATGCCGCCGTAGAAGATGACGGCGAGGGCGACGTCGCCGTTGGTGCGGCCGCGGGTGCGCAGCAGCTCGATGACGACCGCTGCGATGACGGCCGCGACCAGCGCCGTCAGCACGGGCGCCGCGCCGGTGACGAGGCCGAGGGCGACGCCGGCGAGGGCGACGTGGCCCATGCCGTCGCCGATGAGCGAGAGCCGGCGCTGCACGAGGAAGATGCCGACCATAGGGGCGACGGTGCCGACGAGCAGCGCCGCGATGAGCGCTCGCTGCATGAAGTCCACGGAGAGCAGGTCGCTCACGGTCGCTTCCCATCGGTGCGGGTGACGTCGAGCGGTCCGCGGGCCAGCAACGCGCGGTCGGTGTCGAGCTCGAGGTCGTGGTGGTGGCTGTCGTGGTCGTGGTGGACGGTGGCGCGCGCGCCGGCGTACTCCCGCGGTGTCCCGTCGAAGCGGATGCGCCCTGCGTCGACGACGACGATGCGCGTGAGCAGGCGCTCGAGAGCTCCGAGCTCGTGCGTGACGATGACCATGGTGACGTCCTGCTCGACGAGCCGGGCGAGCACGTCGGCGAGCACGTGCTGGTTCGTCGCGTCGACCCCCGCGGTCGGTTCGTCCATGATGAGCACGTCGGGCTGACCTGCGAGGGCGCGGGCGATGAGCACCCGGCGCTGCTGGCCGCCCGAGAGGGTGCTGACCTCGGTGGCGGCGCGGTCGGCGAGGCCGACGAGGTCGAGCGCCCTGGCGACGATCTGCCGGTCGGTGCCGCGAAGGCGGCCGAGCCAGCCGATCCGGGGGAGCCGGCCCGTCGAGACGATCTCCTCGGCCGTGGCGCGCACCGATGCCGAGAGGGTGTGCCGCTGAGGCACGTAGCCCAGGCGAGCGCGGTCGCGCAGCTCATGGCTCGGCACCCCGAAGAGGGTCACGCTGCCGGCGACGCGCTCGTTGAGCCCGAGGATGCCCTTCATGAGCGTGGACTTGCCGGACCCGTTCGGCCCGACGACGGCCACGATCTCGCCGCGCCGGATGGTCAGGTTCGCATCGCTCAGCACGGCCCGCTCGCCGTAGCCGAAAGCGGCGTCGCGCAGGTCGATGGCGACGTCCGCCGACGCCGCCGCGGCGGGTGCCGTGCCGGCTGTCACGAGCAGTCCAGGCCCTTCTGCAGCGCGGTGAGGTTGCTTCGCATGACCTCAAAGTAGTCCTTGCCGGCCGACTCGCCCGTGATGCCCTCGAGCGGGTCCAGCGTGGCGACCTTCGCCCCCGTGGTACCCGCGACGGTCTGCGCGAAGTGGGGCTCGACGAGCGTCTCCTGGTAGATCGTCCCGACGCCCTTGCTGCGCACGAGGTCGGAGATCTGCTTGAGGCCGGCGGCGCTCGGCTCGGCCTCGGGCGAGATGCCGGTGATGCCGTGCTGCTCGAGGCCGTAACGCTGGGCGAGGTAGCCGAACGCGGCGTGGCTCGTCACGAGCACCTTCGAGCGGCACGACGCGAGGCCGGTCTTGAGCTCGCCGTCGAGCGTCGTGAGCTTGGCGACGAACGCCGCGGTGTTCTTCTGGTATGCCGCGGCGTTGGCCGGGTCGTCCGTCGCCAGCCGGGTGCCGATGGCCTTGGCGACCGCCGCGTAGCGCTGGGGGTCCAGCCAGAAGTGTGGGTCGTTGCCGCCGTGGTCGTGGGCGTCGTGCTCCTCCGCGGACTCGCCCTCGTGGCCTTCCTCGGTCGCGGTGAGAGTCAGCTGTGCGGCGTCGGCGACGTCGAGCACCGAGGCCGGGTCGACCTCCGCCATCGCCTCGTCCACTGCCGGCTGGAACCCGTCGGCGTAGACGACGAGGCGGGCCGAGGTCATCGAGGCGATGTCCTGGGGGGCGAGCTCGAGGTCGTGCGGCTCGGCGCCGGGCTTCGTCAGGACGCTGACCGGGAGCGTGCCGCCGGTGATCTGCTGCGTCGCGAACTGGATGGGGTAGAAGGACGTCACGACCGCGCCGCCCTTCGCCGAGGGCGCACCCGACGCGGCTCCCGACGAGCTCCCGCACGCCGTGGCGGTGAGGACGAGGGCGGTCGCGGTGGCGAGCGCGGGCGCGAGGCGGCGGAGGGCGTGGGGGGTCATGCCGACCATTCTCCTGCAAGATGAGAATGATTGTCAAAACCGTTCTCGCCGAAGGCCTGAACAGGTCTCAGCCGGCCGGGACGATCCGCACGACCGCGACCGCGAGGGCCAACACGAGCACGGCGGCACGCAGGAGCCGCTCCGGCAGCGTGAGCCGCTGCCACGTGAGGAACAGCAGCCAGCCGACGAACGCCGCCACGACGAGGAAGGCGATCCCCGCCCACGGGCGTGGCGCGAGCACGCCCACGGCGAGCAGCACGACGAGGACACCGACGGCGACCGGGCGCGGCACGGCGTTGAGCCGCTCGACCCAGGGGTACGACGCGTGCTCGAGACGGGAACGGAAGCTCAGGGCCACCCGACGAGCCTAGGGGACGCGACGGCGTACACCGGACGCGCGGCAACCGGACCCCACGAGCCCGATAACCTGTCCCGCATGGCCAAGCAGACATCCACCGTGGACACCGTCGTCAGCCTCTGCAAGCGCAGGGGCTTCGTCTTCCCCAGTGGTGAGATCTACGGAGGCACCCGGTCTGCGTGGGACTACGGCCCCCTCGGTGTCGAGCTCAAGGAGAACATCCGCCGCCAGTGGTGGAAGTCGATGGTGACGAGCCGCGACGACGTCGTCGGCCTCGACTCCTCGATCATCCTGCCGCGCGAGACGTGGGTCGCCTCGGGCCACGTCGGCACGTTCACCGACCCGCTCGTGGAGTGCCTCAACTGCCACAAGCGCCGTCGCCAGGACCATCTCCAGGAGGCGCTCGCGGAGAAGAAGGGCATCGAGGACCCCGACTCGATCCCGATGTCCGACATCGTGTGCCCCGACTGCGGCACCAAGGGCCAGTGGACCGAGCCGCGCGACTTCCAGATGATGCTCAAGACCTACCTCGGCGTCATCGAGGACGAGTCCGGCCTGCACTACCTGCGCCCCGAGACCGCCCAGGGCATCTTCGTCAACTTCAACAACGTCATGCAGGCCTCGCGCAGGAAGCCGCCGTTCGGCATCGCGCAGACCGGCAAGAGCTTCCGCAACGAGATCACGCCGGGCAACTTCATCTTCCGCACACGCGAGTTCGAGCAGATGGAGATGGAGTTCTTCGTCAAGCCGGGTGACGACGAGGAGTGGCACCAGTACTGGATCGACGAGCGCACCCGCTGGTACGTCGACCTCGGCATCAACCCCGACAACCTGCGTCACTTCGAGCACCCGAAGGACAAGCTCTCGCACTACTCGACGCGCACCGTCGACATCGAGTACCGCTTCAGGTTCGCCGGCTCCGAGTGGGGTGAGCTGGAGGGCATCGCGAACCGCACCGACTTCGACCTCGGCACGCACTCGAAGCACTCGGGCACCGACCTCGTCTACTTCGACCAGACGACGGGGGAGAAGTACACGCCCTACGTCATCGAGCCCGCAGCCGGCCTGTCCCGCTCGCTCATGACCTTCCTCGTCGACGCGTACGCCGAGGACGAGGCGCCCAACACCAAGGGCGGCGTCGACAAGCGTGTCGTCCTGCGCCTCGACCCGCGCCTCTCGCCGGTCAAGGCCGCCGTGCTGCCGCTTTCGCGCAACGCCGATCTGTCGCCCAAGGCGCGCGACCTGGCCGCCACGCTGCGCCGCCACTGGAACATCGACTTCGACGACGCGGGGGCCATCGGCAAGCGTTACCGCCGCCAGGACGAGATCGGCACGCCGTTCTGCATCACGGTCGACTTCGACACGCTCGAGGACCACGCCGTGACGATCCGCGAGCGCGACTCGATGGCGCAGGAGCGGATCTCGCTCGAGAAGGTCGAGGGCTGGCTCGCACAGCGCCTCGTCGGCTGCTGAGGGCTGCCTCCAGCACGGATGCCGTTCGCCCCCGGGCGGGCGGCATCCGTGCATCCGCGGCTGACCCGGCTCGCGCACGCGCGCGGATCCTCGCACTCCCCAAGACCCCTCGCAGCTTCAGCCCGCGCATCTGACGATGTCCGTGGACTCAAGGGCCTCTCTTGACCAAACCCGAGACCAAACGGGAGGGGGTGCTTGAACCGGTCTGGAGCGACCTTTCGTAGGTTCGTCGTCAGCGACCGGACGGCGGCCGCCGAGCCCGAACCAGGAGAGAACCGCGCCCATGACCCGAACCAGTCTCACCACCCTGGCCGCCACGGCGGCGATCGCCACGGCGATCACCGCCGCGATCGCCGCGATGCCGGCCCAGGCCTCGACCCTCGCAGCCGAGGCCCTGTCACCGCAGCCTGCCGCGTCCACCGACGCGGGTCTGTCCGTCGCCGAGATGTCAGCCCACTGGCTCGCCTCGGATCGAGGGATCTCGCTGGCCGAGGCGCGTGAGCGCGTCGCCGCCCAGGAGGGTCAGGCCCGCATGGCGACGTCGCTCGAGCGGTCGCTCGGGGCCCGCGCTGCCGGCTCCTACATCGACGCGGAGTCGGGCGCGCTCGTCGTCAACGTCGTGGACATCGCCTCCGCCCGGACGGTGCGTGCTGCCGGGGCCACCGCCAAGGTCGTCGAGCGCTCGACCGCGGAGCTGGTCTCGAGCGAGCGTTCCGCGCGTGCCCGCGCCGGCTCGGGCGTCGTCTCGTCGTACGCCGACCCGGTGACGAACCAGGTCGTCCTGACCGTTCCCACCGCGCGAGTCTCGGAGGTCCGCGCGGAGGTCGCCGGCCTGGACGGCATCCTGGTCAAGGGCACGAACGCCCGGACGACGACTCAGGCGAACGTGTACGGCGGTCAGCAGATCGAGTTCAGCGGCTACGTGTGCTCGCTCGGCTTCAACGCCACGCGCGGTGGCTCGCAGGTCTTCATCACCGCCGGTCACTGCGGCGAGGGCTACCAGACCTTCCGCAAGAACGGCACGACGCTCGGCACGACGCAGGCCTACTCCTTCCCGGGCAACGACTACGCGTACTCCTCGCTGACGCCGAGCTGGACCGGCATCGGCGCGGTTGACCTCTACGACGGCGTCAACGCGCGACGTGTCACGGGCTACTCGAACGCCCCCGTCGGCACGGCCGTCTGCAAGTCCGGTCGCACGACGGGCTGGACGTGTGGTTCGGTCCAAGCCAAGAACGTCACCGTCAACTACACCAACGGCGACGGCACCTACAGCACCGTCGGGGGCCTGACGCAGAGCAACACCTGCACCGAGGGAGGCGACTCCGGTGGCTCGTGGATGGCGAGCACGACGGCGCAGGGCGTCACGAGCGGCGGCGCCGGCTACGGTCCCAACGCGGTCTGCGGTCAGAAGGTCGGCCAGCCCAACGTCGCCTACTTCCAGCCCGTCGGCGAGATCGTCTCGGCGTACGGCCTGACCCTCAAGACCTCCTGAAGGTCTCCTCGACCGGCTGCGGGCGGGGCGGATGCGCCCCGCCCGCCGCTGCCTGCTCGGCCCGAGTCGGCGACATACTGCCGGGATGGTCGACGACAAGGTGCTCCGTGGCACGCCGGCTGACCGGGCGCGCGCGGCAGCCGGCGCCCTGGGCGACGACGTCCTGACCGCCTGGTGCGCCGACCTGATCGTCGGCCGGGTGGCCTGGGGTGCCCCGGACCTCCCGGACGCGCACTGGGTCGGCGGAGCGGCTGTGGACGGCTGGGGGTCGCCCGACCACCTCGACGACGACACGATCTACTGGTCGAGGGTCTGGGCGGCGCGCACCCTGCTCTACGTGTGGGACGACGCATGCAGTACGGATGTCGTTGCGGGACTGGATGATCCGGCATGGCGGGTGCGGGAGATGTGCGCCAAGGTCGCGGCACGCTGGGAGGTGGGCGCGGCCGGTGAACGCTGTGCAGCCCTGGTCGTCCAGGACGGCCTGCCCCGCGTACGGGCTGCGGCCGCGCGAGTGCTCGGCGCCGTCGGCGAGGCCGAGCACGCCCCCGCTCTGCATGACGCATTTCACGACGCCGAGGAGTCGGTGCGGAGCGCCGCCGAGCGCGCCCTGCGCACCTTGGAGCGGCGCCTCGACCGCCGGCTCTGAGTCACCTCCACGCTGCCCGACACGGCCGGAGCGCACCACGACCCAGCCGCCGACGGCTCAGCCGGGCGTGCGCCCTGTCGCGACGGGGCGCCGGGGGTCACGGATCCACTCGCTCCACGAGCCCGGGTAGAGCACCGCGTCGACGCCCAGCTCGGCCAGCGCCAGCACGTGGTGCGCGGCCGTGACGCCGGAGCCGCAGTAGACACCGACCGGTCCCTCGCGTCCCGCACGCACCTGCGCCCAGTGCTCGGCGAGATCGCGCCGGAAGGTTCCGTCGGCCGTGACCCACTCGGTCGTCGGGCTGTTCACCGCGCCCGGAACGTGGCCGGGCACGGGATCGATCGGCTCGGTCTCGCCGGCGTAGCGCTCCACGGCTCGCGCGTCGAGCAGGACACCGTCGCGGGCGAGCGCGGCAGCCGCGGTGGCGTCGAGCGTCGGCAGCTGCCCGGCCCGCACGACGATGTCGCCGTGCCGGTCGAGCGGCTCCTCGGTCGAGATCGGCAGTCCCGCGGACACCCACGCCGCATACCCGCCGTCGAGGACACGGACGTCGCTGACGCCGACCCAGCGCAGCACCCACCAGGCCCGCGCCGCGGCATACGACTCCTTGGCATCGTAGACGACGACGCGGCTGTGCTCCGTGATGCCGGCCCGGCGCAGCAAGGCCTCGACCACGGCGGGGTCCGGGAGCGGGTGCCGACCGCCCTCGCCCGCCGGTGCGGCCAGCTCCCGGTCGAGGTCGACGAAGAACGCACCCGGCACGTGGCCGGCGTCGTAGTCCTCGCGTCCGGCGGGGGTGTTCGCGGTCGTCAGTGCCCAGCGGACGTCGAGGACGACGACCTCCTCGATCTCGTGGGCGAGCTGCGCGGCGGTGATCAGGTGGGTCACCGGGCCATCGTGGCATCCTCGCCCTGTGCGTGCTCACCTGGTCCTCGTCCACGGCTCGCGCCTGTCGAGCACGCAGTGGGCCCCGCAGGTGCCGCTGCTGCGCGACGAGGTCGACCTCACGCTCGCCGACCTGCCCGGCCACGGCGCACGTGCCGGCGAGGTGTTCACGCTCGCGCGCTGCGTCGAGGTCATCCGGGATGCGGTGGGCGCCGTCCCGTCGGGGACTCCCGTCGTGCTCGTCGGGCACTCGCTCGGCGGCTACGCCGCGATGGCGTATGCCGCCGCCCACCCCGACACGCTGGCCGGACTCGTCCTGGCCGGGGCGAGCGCCACCCCCACCGGTCCCGGGGCGGCCGTCTACCGCGGCGTCGCGGCCCTGACCAACAGGCTCGGCCCGGAGCGCATGACTCGCGTCAACGACCGCGTGCTGCACCGGCTCTACCCGGCCGAGCGCATCGAACCCGTCATCGCGGGCGGCTACTACTTCGCCCCGACTCCTGCCGCGTGGCGCGAGGTCATGACGCACTGCCGGCCGTCCATGCTCGCGCGCGTCGGGTGCCCGGTGCTCCTGCTCAACGGCCAGTTCGACCAGTTCCGGGTCGGCACGCGCGCCTTCCTGCGAGCCTGCCCGACCGCCCGCGCCGAGATCGTCCGCAGGGCCGGCCACCTGTCCAACCTCGACCAGCCCGAGGCCTTCGCCCGGGCCCTGCTGCGCTTCGCCCGCCGCGTCACCGATTCGGCCCCACGCGCCTGATCGGGGAGAATCGGGCGCGTGACCGATGTGATGACTCCTGCGACCGGGTCTGCCGCAGACGCGGCGGGTGTGGCGGGCGCAGTGCTGCCCCCGCTGCGGATCGGTCGCCACGTCATCGAGTCGCCCGTCGTGCTCGCGCCGATGGCCGGCATCACGAACCGCGCCTTCCGCCGCCTGTGCCGTGAGTACGGCAACGAGGGCGTCGAGACCGCGGCGCGCGACCGTGCGAGCGGGGCCACGAGCCTCTACGTCAGCGAGATGATCACCTCGCGCGCCCTCGTCGAGCGCACCCCCGAGTCCATGCGGCTCATCGAGCACGACCCGGACGAGAACCCTCGCTCGATCCAGCTCTACAGCGTCGACCCCGCCACCGCGCGGGCCGCGGCCCGGATGCTCGTCACGGAGGACCGCGCCGACCACATCGACCTCAACTTCGGCTGCCCGGTGCCGAAGGTGACGCGCAAGGGCGGCGGGTCGGCCCTGCCGTGGAAGAAGGACCTCTTCAAGGCCATCGTCGGGGCGGTCGTCGAGGAGGGCGGCAAGCGTGACGTGCCGGTCACCGTCAAGATGCGCAAGGGCATCGACGACGACCACCTGACCTTCCTCGATGCCGGACTCACGGCCGAGGCCGAGGGCGTCGCCGCTGTCGCACTGCACGGTCGCACCGCAGCTCAGGCCTACTCCGGCACGGCCGACTGGGCCGCGATCAAGCTGCTCAAGGAGACGGTCACCACGGTCCCCGTGCTCGGCAACGGTGACATCTGGTCGGCTGAGGACGCCGTCCGGATGGTACGTGAGACCGGCTGCGACGGCGTCGTGGTCGGCCGTGGCTGCCTCGGACGCCCATGGCTCTTCACCGACCTCGCCGCTGCCTTCACCGGCGCCTCGGCGCGGGTCACGCCGACCCTCGGGGAGGTCGCCGACACGCTGCGCACGCACACGGCATACCTCTGCGACTTCTACGGCGAGGAGGAGCGGGCCTGCCGCGACATCCGCAAGCACATCGCCTGGTACCTCAAGGGGTTCCCGGCCGGGTCGACCATCCGCAACTCGCTCGCCCTCGTCGACTCGGTGGCGGCCCTCGACGCCCTGCTCGCCACGCTCGACCCCGACGCGCCCTGGCCCGGCGAGGCGGCCGAGGGCCAGCGCGGCCGGGCCGGCTCGTCGCGCCACGTGGCGCTGCCGGACCGGTGGCTCGAGTCGCGCGAGCTGTCGGAGGAGCACCGCCGCACCATCGCCGAGGCCGAGCTGTCGGTCAGCGGCGGCTGACGCTCACTTCAGCCAGACGCTGAGCGGCCCGAGCCGCTCGCACCCCGCCGCCACGGCCGCGTCGAGGCTCGCCCCGGCCTCCCACCCGACCAGCGGTATGCCGCCGACGACCTCACGGGCGGCTGCCGCGGCTGCCGCCCATGCACCGTCGTCGTCACCGGCCCGGGTGAAGACGTTGCCGATGCCCGCCACCTCGCCCGTGACGTGGACGACAGCTCCCGCGACGACCGGCGCGTCGGGGTCGTCAGCCGGCCGGGCGGCGAGCACGTGCACGCCCGGCTCGTCGAGCAGCGTCGCACGCAGCACGTCCTGGGCATCCGGGTCACCGGCCCAGGCCCGCACCCAGGCCGCCATGCCCGCGGGCGTGGTCACCCGACCCCAGGCGGGTCCGCCGGTCCGGCGCACGGGCGCCGACGGGTCCAGCCACACCCACTCGCCGACGACGATCCGGGCGAAGTCCTCGAGCGACAGGTCGAGGCGCGCCCACGAGTCCTTGACCGAGCAGCCGTCGGAGTCGTCGACCCTGGCGAGCACGTCGTACTCGCCGACCGTGGGGGAGAGCGTCACGGCGTCCGGGTAGTAGGGCGGCGTGCGGGTCGACGCCGCCCAGACGTCGGCGTCGGTCGTCGTCGAGATGCCGTGCGAGCGCGCCACGACGTCGCACCACAGGGCGTTGTTGCGGGCGGCGAGGGTGATGCGGTCGGTCACGCGCCGATCCTCGCAGCACCCGCGCCACGACCGGTGGGTTGTGTCGCCGCCGGATGGCAGGATTCGGGACATGCGACAGGGTGGATCGGCCGAGCGGCCGGCGACGTTCTTCGACGACGCCGAGGACTTCAGGGCCTGGCTCGAGGCCAACCACGACACCGCGACCGAGCTCTGGATGGGCATCAACAAGAAGCACGTCGAGCCGCGAGGGCTGCAGTGGGCCGAGGCCATCCGCGAGGCCCTGTGCTTCGGCTGGATCGACTCCGTCGCCCAGCGCATCGACGAGGACGCCGTGCGCCAGCGGTGGACGCCCCGCAAGCCCGGCAGCAACTGGAGCACCATCAACATCAACGCCGTCGCCGAGCTGACGGCCGCCGGGCGCATGCACCCGGCCGGGCTCGCTGCCTTCGAGAAGCGGCGCGAGGACCGCTCCGGCATCTACGCCTACGAGAACCGCGACCGGACCTGGCCCGACGAGTACGAGGCCCGCCTGCGGGCCAACCCTCGTGCAGCGGCCTTCTGGGACGGTGCCACGCCGTCGTACCGAAAGGTCGTCACCAACTGGGTCGTCACCGCCAAACAGGAGGCGACGCGGGAGAAGCGCATGGCCGAGCTCATCGACGACTGCGCCAACCTACGCCTCGTCAAGGGCCAGCGATACGGCACCGAGCCCGCATGGGTGCGCCGCATGCGTGACGAGCTCGGCTGACCGGGCTCCGAGCCGCCGCGGCCCGGCGGCCCGGACCGGCATCCCGGCGCCGAGGCCGTCACGACCCCGTCAGCGCTTGCCCTTGGGCGGAATGATCTCGATGTGGTCCTTGGCGGCGGCCTTGGCGTGCTTGTCGGCCCGCTTCTCCTTGAGCGACTTGGCCTTCGTGGACATGTGGGACTTCGGTGACTTGTCGCCCATGGCGAGCTCCTCGCGTTGGAAGCCTGGACGGCTCCATGGCTCAGTATGCGCCCTGCCGCCACGGGGTCGCGCCGGGGTTTCTCGGGGCCACGTTCGATGTGCGGGTCGCGACCGGGTGCGGCACCACGCTGCGCTTCCGGGCGCCACATAGAGTTCCGGTGTGGGCTACGAGGGTCGGGACCGGGAGCGGTGGGTCGCGGAGGACCCTGCCCAGAAGCGTGGCGACCGCGACGACTTCGCCCGTGACCGCGCGCGAGTCGTCCACTCGTCGGCGCTGCGCCGGCTCGCCGCCAAGACACAGGTGCTCGCCCCCGGCCACGACGACTTCGTCCGCAACCGGCTGACCCACTCGCTCGAGGTCGCGCAGATCGGCCGCGAGTTCGGAGCGGCCCTCGGCTGCAACGCCGACCTCGTCGACACAGCCTGTCTGTCCCACGACCTCGGTCACCCGCCGTTCGGCCACAACGGTGAGACGGCTCTCGACGAGATCGCTTCGGGCATCGGGGGATTCGAGGGCAACGCCCAGACACTCCGGTTGCTCACCCGCCTCGAGGCCAAGCGATCCCACGCCGACGGCACCCCGGCAGGACTGAACCTGACCCGAGCGAGCCTCGACGCGGCGACCAAGTACCCGTGGGCGCGCGGAGACGGCCCCTACGAGACGCCGAAGTTCGGGGTCTACCCCTCGGACCTTCCCGTCTTCGACTGGATTCGCGAGGGCGCGAAACCACGCGACCGGTGCCTCGAGGCCGAGGTCATGGACTGGTCCGACGACGTGGCCTACTCGGTGCACGACGTCGAGGACGCCATCGCCTCCGGCTGGATCGACCCCCGAGTTCTGCACTCGCGCGACCTGGCCCACGTCATTGCCGCCGCCGGACGCGGCTACGCGCCCGACCTCGGCCCCGACGCGCTCGGCGCCGCGCTGGAACGCATCATCGCCTCGGGGGCGGTCCCCACGGCATACGACGGCTCGCGCAGCGACCTCGCCCGGCTCAAGGACATGACCAGCCGGCTCATCGGGCACTTCGTGAACGTGGTCGAGCGGGCCACGCGCGAACGGCACGGCCCGGGGCAGCTCTGCCGCTTCGAGGCCGACCTCGTCGTCCCCGACGAGACGCGCGCCGAGTGCACGGTCCTCAAGGCCATCGCCAACCACTTCGTCATGACGACCGACGAACGGCTCACGGTGATGTCGGAGCAGCGCGACGTCGTGCGCGCGCTCGTGGAGGCGTATGCCGCCCGGCCCGAGGAGCGGCTCGACGTGGCCTTCCGCATCGACCACGCCGCGGCCGTCGACGACGCGGATCGCCTCCGCGTCGTCGTCGACCAGGTCGCCTCGCTGACCGACGTGCGCGCCCTCGCCCTCCACAGGGAGTGGTGCCGGTGACGGGGGACCGGGCGGTGACGACCTAGAATCGCGAGCAGCGACAGGAGGCAGATGGCGGGGCTGATCAACAGCGAGGACATCGCAGCGGTCAAGGCGCGGTCGTCCATCGAGGACGTCGTGCGTGAGCACGTGACGCTGCGCTCCGCCGGCCCGGGCTCGCTCAAGGGACTGTGCCCCTTCCACGACGAGAAGTCCCCGTCGTTCAACATCCGTCCCGCCGTCGGCGCCTGGCACTGCTTCGGGTGCGGTGAGGGCGGCGACGTCATCTCGTTCGTGCAGAAGGTCGACCACCTGACCTTCTCCGAAGCCGTCGAACGGCTCGCGCAGAAGCTCGGCATGGAGCTGCGCTACGAGGACGGCAGCCGTCCCCGCGAGGAAGGGCTCGGTCGTCGCAGCCGGCTCGTCGAGGCGCACCGCGTCGCGGAGGAGTACTACACCGACCTGCTCCTGAACAGCCAGGGTGCCCGTCAGGCACGCGACTTCCTGCGCGCGCGCGACTTCAACGGCTCCCACGTCAAGCAGTTCGGCATCGGCTTCGCGCCGCGCGGCGGAGAGGACCTCGTCCGGCACCTGCGCGCGAAGGGCTTCACCGACGACGAGCTCGTCACCGGCGGACTCGCGGGGCGCGGCGCCCGCGGCCTCTACGACCGGTTTCGCGGGCGGCTCGTCTGGCCGATCCGTGACATCACGGGCGACACGGTCGGCTTCGGTGCCCGCCGCATCTTCGACGACGACCGCATCGAGGCGAAGTACCTCAACACCTCCGAGACGCCGATCTACAAGAAGTCCACGGTGCTCTACGGCCTCGATCTCGCCAAGAAGAAGATCTCGCAGGGGCGCGAGGCCGTCATCGTCGAGGGGTACACCGACGTGATGGCCTGCCACCTCGCCGGCATCGAGACCGCCGTCGCCACGTGCGGCACGGCCTTCGGCTCCGAGCACATCAAGATCCTGCGCCGGCTCATGCGCGACGAGGCGGGGCTCGCACCCGCCAAGGTCATCTTCACGTTCGACGGCGACGCGGCCGGCCAGAAGGCGGCGATGCGGGCGTTCGCCGACGACGAGAAGTGGACCTCGCAGTCGTTCGTCGCGGTAGAGAAGTCGGGCAAGGACCCGTGCGAGCTGCGGCAGGCCGGGGGAGACCCGGCGGTCCAGGCACTCATCGAGGACGCCGTGCCGATGTTCGAGTTCGCGGTGCGCACGACGATCAAGCGCTTCGACCTAGCGACGGCCGAGGGCCGCATCCAGGCGGTGCGCGCGGTCGCCCCCATCGTCGCCTCGATCCGCGACCGGTCACTGCAGCCGGAGTACACACGGGAGGTCTCGGGCATGCTAGGGCTCGACGTCGAGCAGGTCGCGACCGAGGTGTCCCGCGCCGGCAAGATCAAGGTCGACGATGCGGCCCGGCACGGTGCCGACCGCGGCGGCCGTGACGACGTCGTCGAGCCGAGCGCGGACGAGGCCGCAGGCGGCCTGCCGGTGCCGGACCGGCGCGACCCCGTCGTGCTCGCCGAACGTCAGCTGCTGCAGGTGCTGCTCCAGTTCCCCACCGTCTTCAAGCCTGACGCCATCGACCTGCTGAAGCCGGACTCCTTCTCGGCCCCGGCCCACCGGGCCGTCTTCGACGGCATCCGCATCGCCCACGCCGCCGGCGACAGAGGCAACGTCCGAGCCTGGACGTCCGCGGTCACCGAGGCCGCGCCGACTCCGGTGGCCGGGCTGGTCAGCGAGCTCGCCGTCGACACCCTGCCGACCCGGATGGACCCCTCGACCGGCCTGCCGACGGCGCGCTACGTCGACGAGCTCTTCGACCGCGTACGCACGATCGGCCTGACGCGCCAGATCGCCGACGCCATGAGCGAGATGCGACGACTCGACCACGCCGAGACCCCGGCGCCCGAGCGCACGCGGGAGCTCGGGATACGGCTCCAGACGCTCCAACGTGAGCTCGCCGCGATCAAGGCAGGCATGGGCTGATGCCGCTCTTCGAGAAGCGGCGTCGACCAGCCCTGCCCGGGGCGGTCCGCGCCACGGTGCCGCTCCACGGTGCGGAGCAGGTGCTCGCCTGGGGCCGTGACGAGCAGACCGGCGGTCACGTCGTCGCGACGACCCACCACCTCGTCTTCGTCGGGGCCGACGAGACTCTCGTCTGGCGCCGTCCGTGGCACGAGGCCGAGTCGGGCACGTGGCAGGGCGAGTCGTCCCTTCTCACGGTCACGTGGGTCGACCGCGGGGCCCCGGCTCAGTGGCGCCTGACGGCGCCCTCCCTGCTCCAACAGGCGCTGAGAGAGCGGCTCCAGGCGAGCGTCGTGCTCGCCGACGAGTTCCGCACCGCCAACCGTCGCACCGTGCGTGTCGTCATCCGCCAGGACCTCGCCACGGGCACCCTTCTCGAGCAGACCATCCCGGGCAAGGGCGTCGACCTGAGCGACCCTCAGGTTGCCCGTGAGGCGGTCAAGCGGCTGGCCCGGCTGCGCTCCGAAGTCGGCCTCTGAGCCTCCTCCGTGGGAGTGTCGGACACGGCCAGGAGCCTCCGTGGCGACCTCGCGAACCCCGATTTAGTGTCGCGACAGTTGCTTTGCTATGGTTTCCCAGCAGCATTCCCCTGTAGCTCAATTGGCAGAGCAGCCGGCTGTTAACCGGCAGGTTATTGGTTCGAGTCCAATCGGGGGAGCCCACGAGCACGAAGGCCCCGACACCGCGGTGTCGGGGCCTTCGTCGTACTACAGGTGGTTGGCATCAGGCCTTGGAGTCGCCGCCCATGCCGACCTGGGTTCGGTCCACGGCAATCTCCGCCTCGGGGATGACTCCGCCGGCGGTCGGTGCGATCTTGCGCGGTCCGCGGCCACGGCGGTTGAGCCGCCGTTCGACCCGACCGGCGAGCACGGTCAGCGCGTAGTTGAGCAGGATGAAGATCACCGCGACGAAGATGTAGGCGGGGATCGTGTTGCTGTAGCCGGTGCCGAGGTCCTTGGCCGCCTGAAGCAGCTCCGGGTAGAGAACCGCGGTGCCGAGTGCGCTGTCCTTGAGGATGACGACGAGCTGGCCGACGAGAGCGGGCAGCATGGCCGTCAGCGCCTGCGGCAGCTGGATCAGGCGCAGGGTCTGGCCCTGCGTGAGCCCGATGGAGAGCCCCGCCTCGGACTGGCCCTTGGGAAGGCCGTAGACGCCGGAGCGGACGAGCTCGGCGATGACCGAGCCGTTGTAGAGCGTCAGGCCGGTGACCACCGCGGCGAGGGGGTTGATCTCGTTGGTGAAGACGCCGTTGTTGGAGTAGTAGAAGTACGTGAAGTACATCATCAGCAGGACCGGGACGGCCCTGAAGAACTCCACGACGACGCTGCACACCCAACGGATCGCACGAAGGTGCGACAGTCGGCCCATGCCGAAGACGAGACCGAACGCCATGGCGAGGACGATCGAGATCGCCGCCGCCTTGAGCGTGTTGATGAGGCCTGGGATGAGGTATGCCGTCCACACGTCGGCGGTGAACAGCGAGGTCCACATGGAGGCCTGGAGCTGACCCTGCGCCTGGAACTTCCAGAGCACGAGGCCGATCGTGAGCGCGGCGAGGATGAACCCGAAGACGGTCAGGATCGCGTGGCGACGGGCCGCCCGGGGGCCGGGGGCGTCGAAGAGAACGGTCTGGGCGCTCATCGCTTCACCGCCAGGCGGCGCGACATGGACGTGAAGAACATGCCCACCGGGAGGGTGAGGACGACGAACCCGAGAGCGAAGACGAGGAAGACAGAGACGCTCGCCGTCTCGTTCTCGAAGATCTCGCTCATGAGCAGTGAGGCCTCCGCGACGCCGATGACCGAGGCGACGGTGGTGTTCTTCGTCAGCGCGATGAGGACCGAACCGAGGGGTGCGATGGCGCCTCGGAAGGCCTGGGGCAGGATCACCTCGCGAAGGCTCTGCGCGAACGTCAGACCGATCGAACGGGCTGCCTCCGCCTGTCCCACCGGCACCGTGTTCACGCCGCTTCGCAGCGCCTCGCAGACGAACGCCGCGTGGTAGACGGCGAGACCGACGATGGCCCACCGGATGTTGTTGTCGATGATCGACGTCGGTGATCCCGGGTCGGCGAGGTTGATCTGCAGGATGTACAGCACGCCGAGCGAGCAGAAGACGAGGATCAGGGTCAACGGGGTGTTGCGCACCGTGTTGACGTAGAACGTCCCGAGCCGGCGCAGGACGGCGACCGGCGACACGCGCATCACGGCGAGGATCGTCCCGAGCACCAACGCTCCGATGGCGGAGAAGAAGGTGAGCTTGATGGTCATCCAGAAGGCACCGAAGATCGCGTACTTCTCGAAGATGTCGAGCACTACGCCCCTTTCCGCAGGAGAGTCGCACCGGCGCGGGTCGTGCGGTCACTCCTTTGTGACCGCACGGCCCACGTGCCGGCTGGGTTGATCAGGAGCAGGCCGCCGGGGTGGGCGGGTTGCCCGCGCCGGGCTTGTAGTTGGCGGGCCCGAGGTTGTCCTGGATGGCCTTGTCGAGCGAGCCGTCGCTCTGCATCTTCTTGATGGCGTCGGTGATCTTCTGGCAGAGAGCCGTGTCGCCCTTCTTGAGACCGATGCCGTAGTTCTCCTCGGAGAACGGCTTGCCGACGAGCTTGAACTTGCCCTTGTTCTCGGCCTGGGCGGCGAAGCCTGCCAGGATCGCGTCGTCGGTCGTCAGGGCGTCGACGCCACCGGTGGCGAGGGCCGGCAGGCACTCGGAGTAGGTGGCGAACTCCTGGAGCTGCACGGTCTGCGCGAACTTGTCCTTGACCTTCTGCGCTGACGTCGAGCCCTTGACCGAGCAGAGCTTCTTGCCGTTGAGGCTCTCGGGACCGGTGATGGACGTGTCGTCGGCGCGCACGAGCAGGTCCTGGCCGGCGACGAAGTACGGTCCGGCGAAGCTGACCTTCTCCTTGCGGGCGTCGGTGATGGAGTACGTCGCGACGATGAAGTTCACCTGGCCGGTGGAGATCAGCGTCTCGCGCTGGGCGCTGGGAGCCTGGACCCACGTGATCTTGTCCTCGGCCGTGCCGAGCTCCTTGGCGACGTACTTGGCGACGTCGACGTCCATGCCGGCGTACTCGTTGCCCTTCTTGAGGCTGAGGCCGGGCTGGTCGAACTTGATGCCGATCTTGAGACCGCCATCGCCGCCGGCGCCTGCGCCCCCGCCCCCGCCGGAGCCGCACGCGGCGAGCGTGAGCGCCAGCGTCGCGGCCGCCGCAACGGCTCCGAGTCGTCGTGCCTTCATCTGGGTTCCTCCCTGGTGGTTGCTCACGACGCGCGGGGTGCGCGCCGCTCCCTGTCGTCGGTGGTTCAGTGGGTGAGGATCTTGCCGAGGAAGTCCTTGGCGCGCTCGCTCCTGGGGTTGGTGAAGAACTCCTGAGGCGTGTCGACCTCGACGATCTGGCCGTCGGCCATGAAGACGACGCGGTCGGCGGCCTTGCGGGCGAAGCCCATCTCGTGGGTGACGACGATCATCGTCATGCCCTCCTTGGCGAGACCGACCATGACGTCGAGGACCTCGTTGACCATCTCGGGGTCGAGGGCCGAGGTCGGCTCGTCGAAGAGCATGACCTTGGGACCCATGGCGAGCGAGCGTGCGATGGCGACGCGCTGCTGCTGGCCACCCGAGAGCTGCGCAGGATACTTCTCGGCCTGGGCCTCCACCCCCACACGCTTGAGCAGGTCGGTGGCCAGCTTGTCGGCGTCGGCCTTGGACTTCTTGCGGACCTTCATCGGCCCGAGCGTCACGTTGTCACGAATCGTCTTGTGCGCGAAGAGGTTGAACGACTGGAACACCATGCCGACGTCGGCGCGCAGCTGGGCCAGCGGCTTGCCCTCCTCGGGCAACGTCTTGCCGTCGATGCTGATCGTGCCGGCTTCGATGGTCTCGAGCCGGTTGATGGCACGGCACAGCGTCGACTTGCCTGAGCCCGACGGACCGAGGACGACGACGACCTCGCCCTTGCCGACGGTGAGGTTGATGTCGCGCAGCACGTGCAGGTCACCGAAGTGCTTGTTGACGCCCTCGATGACAACCATCGGGTCACGAGGCGTGGCGGGGGTCCGGTCGCTCGTCGCCGCGGTGTCGGTTTTCACGTCGTCCATTCGCGAAACCTATCGGCTCACGCGGCTGCTCGGCATCCAAGCGCGCCGATGGTGCCCGAATCGTGAGGACAACGGACGCCGCCCGCGACCGAAGAGGACGACGAGGACGGGCAAACCGGGCGGATAGGAGGGGGTCAACGGCTCCGATCGGCCGGTCGGTCAGGCGCCGCCCTCGGCTGCGGCCGTCGACGAGCCCGTCGGCTCGCTCGAGGGTTCGCTCGAGGGTTCGCTCGAGGGTTCGCTGGAGCTCTTCTCCACCGGCGCCTGTGTCGCTTCGCTCGTCGCCGACTGGGTGGCGGTCGCCACCTCGGTAGCCCTCTTGAGCACCTTGGTCGCCGTGGCGGTGGCCGTGGCGGTGGCCGTGGCCGTGGCCGTGGGCTCGGAGCTCTCTGCCGGGGCCGGAGCCACCGGCTCCGTCGTCGTCGGGTCGTCGGCCGTCGTCTCCGGCGGCGCGCTCGTCGTGGTCGTCGGCGGGTCGGCGGTCGTCGTGGTGGTCGTCGTGCTCGGCGTCGTCGGCGCGGTCGTCGTGGTCGTCGGGCTGCTCGTGGTCGGGCTCGTGGTCGGGCTCGTCGTGGGGCTCGTGGTCGGGCTCGTCGTGGGGCTCGTGGTCGGGCTCGTGGTGGTACGCGTCGGGGTCGGTCGGGACGTCGTGGGCGTGGTGCTCGGCGTCGTCGTCGGCGTGCCGCCCGGAGTGGAGGGGGTCTCGGTCGCATCGGGGATCGGCACGTCGCCGTCCTCCACGGTGCGGACCACGCGACCGCCCTCGTCGTACACGAGGTGCGGGACGACGGCATACGGCACGGAGGCCGTGGCCGACGGCGGGAAACCGAGGTACGGGGCGGGGTCGACGTAGCGGTCGTTGACGATGACGTCGAAGTGCAGGTGGCACCCCGTCGACCAGCCGGTCGTGCCGACCAGGCCGATGACCTGGCCCTGCTCGACGACCTGTCCCTCGGTGACGAGGAACTTGGACTGGTGACCGTAGGCGGTCTTGAGAGTGGGGCTGTGCTGGATGATCGTGCGCCCACCCCACGAGTTGGAGACCCGGGCGTAGATGACGGTGCCTGCTGCGGCCGCGCGGATCGGCGTGCCGCAGCTCGCGGCGAGGTCGATGCCGGTGTGGAACATGGGACGCCCGAGGACCGGGTGCATCCGTGGGCCGAAGCTCGACGTCTCCCCGCCGGGGACGGGGTGGATGAAGAGCGGCTTGTGAACGAGCGGTGCAGCAATGGCCCCGGCGGTCGCAGGAGCCAGGCTGATGGCCGGGAACATGAAGAGGCCGCCACCGATGGCGCTCGAGAACGCCGACAGCGCCGGAGCCGCTGCAGGCTGAGCCCCGTTCACCGTTGACTCCGAGAGGATGTTGCGGGCCTCGCCGACGGCGTCGACGGCGCTCTGCACTGCGGGGGACCCGGCGGCGAGCAGCACGGATGCGCGAGGAGTCTGCGGAGTGCTGCCACCGAGGAAGGGCAGCAGGGCGAACAGCATCAGCATCGTGGCGAACGGCACGAGACGTCCGCTCATCCTGATGTTCAGGACGAGCGGACCGTTGCGCTCTTCAGCGTCACGCACCTGTAGGCCACCCCCTGGAGGCAGAACGTTGTCCCTGTCGACACTTCCGGGCGGACGAATCCGCCGCAACCGGAGTGTCGGCTGGACCCCTCGCTCCGGCCGCCCGGTCTCGACAACCATAGGTCGGCTCGCTGGGTCAGGGGCGGTTCCGGCCAAAAACGGTCGTGAAACTGTGGCGCATGTGGTGGATGTGGTCAATGTCCGAACTCTGGACGTCCAGTACGCGGACTCGACCTCCCTGAGGGACGTCCCGGACCGCCGCGGACTCGGTGCCCTGCCAAGGGCGCCGGCGACGGATCCTCTCGGCCTCTTGCAGAAGTCTTGCGGAAACCCCTCTGGTTCACGGGTGTTCATCTTGCAATGTGCCCGGCAGAGTTGGCGTCGAGGGGGAGGGCCGGCCGAACCGTGGGGGAAGGGTCGGGAGCAGGAACCGGTCGGGGGGACCGGGTGGGGGAGTGACGGGGTGGGTTCTGCCGGGGGAGTCGGCGGGACCCACCCCGATCCGTCTCCCCGGGCGGCGGCCACTGCGGCGGTCATCAGTCAGGCGACGTGGCGGACAGCTGCTGTTGGTGGGCTGTTGGTGGGGCTGTTGGTGGGGCTGTTGGTGGGGCAGCAGGGGCTTGAACCCTGGACCGACGGATTATGAGTCCGCTGCTCTGACCGGCTGAGCTACTGCCCCGGGACCCAGCCGACCGAGGTCGGCGTGAGGTCGCTCGGAGTCTAGCGAGGCGCCCGGGGTGCACGTCGCCACCTCCTGGCCACCCTCTAGGCTCGCGGAGGACGATCCACCCGCAGCACGTGAGGACGAAGAATGAGCGACGGCATCCGCGTGGCGGCGGTCGGCGACGTCGAGCCGGGCGAGGCCCTCCTGCTCGACACCGACGTCACGGCGACGGATGAGCCGATCTCGCTCTTCCGCGACGACGACGGCTCCTACTACGCGCTCGACGACACGTGTTCGCACGAGGACGCCTCCCTGGCCGACGGCTGGATCGAGGCCGGCGAGGTCGAGTGCCCGCTCCACGCGACGCGTTTCTGCCTCGCTGACGGCCAGCCGATGTGCCTGCCGGCGACGAAGCCGGTCAGGACCCACAAGGTCGAGGTCCGCGGCGACGACGTCTACCTGTTCCCCGGGGTGGAGCGGAGCGCCTGAGCGGACGCCGCCGTAGGCCGCGCCGCAACCGGACATATCGGTCACCGAGACTGCTGGTGCACGTGTGTCCCATGGTGCACAATGGGCAGGTGCGCGTCGCCGCGCATGCTTGTTCAGCATGACCGGGTCAGACCACCGGAGCTCGAGAAGTGGCAGGCGTTGGGGAAGACGTCCCTGCAACTTCAGGAGGTTCGGATGTCTGTCGCGATGCCGCGCACCATGACACGTGGGGTCCTGTTCGTACACGGCGCCCCTACCGCGTTGTGCCCGCACATCACGTGGGCCATCGAGGCCGTCCTCGACCAGCGGGTGACGCTCGACTGGATGCCGCAGCCCGCCGCGCCCCGGCATGTACGCACCGAGCTGTCCTGGACCGGCGCACCCGGCACCGGAGCGGAGATCGCCAGTGCCCTGCGCGGCTGGGACGGCCTGCGTTACGAGGTCACCGAGGACCCCTCGCCGGGCTGCGACGGCTCACGGTGGTCGTACACACCGCGACTCGGCATCCACCACGCCATGACATCCGCGTCGGGCGACGCCGTCGTGCCGGAGGACCGCCTCCGCGAGGCCATCGTGCGCACGCGGGGTGACGCCGAGGCGCTGCAGGACGAGATGGACCTGCTCCTCGGCGTCCCGTGGGACGACGAACTCGAGGCCTTCCGCTATGCCGGCGACGGAGCCCCGGTCCGCTGGCTGCACAAGGTCGGCTGACCAGCCGACAGCTCCAACCGCGTCCTCCAGCGCGGCGGGCGGGGCGATGAGGGCCCGGGCGGTTCGTGCTCCCGGGCCCTCGTCGTGCCTGCCCGGCCGCACGACGGAAAACGACTGGGCCGGACCTACCACGACGTGCCATTCTCGTCGGGGCGGCCTTCAGCCGTCCTGTTCGAGCGTGCACCCGCCCCCGAAGGACCAGCCATGACCACGGGATCCACCCCCAAGACGAAGCGCTACCCGTGCCTCGTGGATGTGGCGTGCCCGTTCACGGCTGAGCGCCCCGTCCGAAACCCCTGGGCCGACCGACGGCCATCCCCCCGCGACCTCGCCGAGCTGCGACGAACCTGATCCGCTCTCGTGACCGAGCCGCCACCGGGATGTCCCGGTCGGCGGCTCTTCTGTTGTTCCCCGAGCAGGGTCAGACTCACGAGACCGAGAGGAGGTGTGCGGCGTGACGCAGGTCGAGGTGTGGAACGCCGACGAGACGCTGCTGCACCGCGTCTCCGTGCGGCACGCGGTCGGGATGATCTGGCGCGGTGTCGCCACCCCGGTGGAGGTCCACGCGACGGAGTGGTTCGGCCCGTACCAGGTGCCGATCGTCGTGCGGCTCGTGCGCTACGTCGAGCAGAGGTGGCTCTACTCGCGCACCCGCGCCACCTACTCGCGCGAGGGCGTCCTGCTCCGTGACCGGGGTCAGTGCGCCTACTGCGGCCGTTTCGCCGCCACGACGATGGACCACGTGCTCCCACGCTCGCGAGGCGGCGCGACGTCGTGGGTCAATGCGGTCGCGGCCTGCGAACCGTGCAACGCCCGCAAGGGCGACCGAAAGCCCGACGAGGCCGCGATGCCGCTTCGCTGGACTCCGTACGTCCCGACGCGGGCCCAGCTGCACTTCGCGCGAACGCCGCCGCGCGCCGCCGCGGTGCTCGCGGCGTCACCGATCCACCCCCGTACGACCCGATCCCGGAAGGAGCACACACGATGACCAGGACCCGCACGAACCTTCGCAGCCGCACCATCGGACAGGTGGCGCTCCGACCGTCGCCACGAGGGGGGCAGGGCCTCGAAGCCTGGACCTTCCGTGCTGCCTCGGAGCACCCCTTCGACCTGGGCGAGGCCGTGCCCTCGTGCGCCGCCGAGGACCCGGAACTGTTCTGGCCGGCGACCGAGCCGGACGCGGAGCAGGCCAAGCTCGTGTGCAGCACCTGTCCTCTCGCCGCTGCCTGCCTCTCGGTCGCGCGTGACCGGCGCGAGTGGGGTGTCTGGGGCGGTGAGCTGCTCGCCGGCGGCCGGCCCACGACGGAGCTGCCGGGCAACGTCCGCCCGTCATCGCACGACACGGCGCGCATCGCCTGAGCGACGTCGACGCCACCAGCATAGGACCATCACCGAACGTCCCGGAACCGTCATCGGGACATGGCCGGGCACGCGCCCGACCTCACGAAAGGATGAGCACCATGACCACGTTCCCTGTCGCGCTCCCGGGCGCGCAGGCCCAGACCCTGATGTGGGCCGACCCGGCCCAGGTCGAGCACGCCGCCCTCGAGCAGCTGCGCACCATCAGCCGGCTGCCGTGGGTCCAGGGCGTCCGGGTCATGCCCGACGTCCACCTCGGCAAGGGAGCGACGGTCGGCTCGGTCATCGCGATGCGCGACGCGGTCTCGCCCGCAGCCGTCGGCGTCGACATCGGTTGCGGGATGACCGGCGTCCGCACCAACCTCACGGCCGAGGACCTCCCCACCGACCTGGGGCCGCTGCGGTCGGCGATCGAGGCGGTCGTGCCCGTCGGCTGGAACGCCAACGACGGCACGGCTCCGGTGCTCCGGCGCGACGCGGGGCTGGCGACCCGCTTCGACCGGTTGATGGGTCGCTTCGCCGAGCTGCGGGCACCGAAGGTCGCCGACCGTGAGGGACGGGCGCTGGCACAGTGCGGCTCGCTGGGCGGGGGGAACCACTTCTGGGAGCTCTGCGAGGACGACGTCGGTCGGATCTGGCTGATGCTGCACTCGGGTTCGCGCAACATCGGCAAGGAGCTCGCCGAGCGGCACATCGCCACGGCGCGGACGCTCGAGCACAACCTCGGGCTGCCCGATCGTGACCTGGCCGTCTTCCTGTCGGGCACCGACGAGATGACGGCGTACCTCCACGACCTCTACTGGGCCCAGGACTACGCGGCGCTCAACCGTGAGGTGCTGATGGCGACGACGCGCGAGGTGGTCGTCCGCCACTTCCCGCACGTCGTGTTCGACGAGCCGGTGCGCTGCCACCACAACTACGTGGCCGAGGAGACCTACGAGGGCGTGGAAGTCGTCGTGACGCGCAAGGGCGCGATCCGGGCGGGTGTCGGCGACCTCGGTCTCATCCCGGGCTCGATGGGGACGGGCTCGTACGTCGTGCGTGGCCTGGGCAACGAGACGTCGTACTGCTCGGCGAGCCATGGTGCGGGTCGCCGGATGTCGCGCAACGCGGCCAAGCGGCAGTTCACGGTCGAGGACCTGCGGGCGCAGACCGCAGGGGTCGAGTGCCGCAAGGACGCCGGTGTCATCGACGAGATCCCGTCCGCCTACAAGGATCTCGAGTCGGTCATCGCGGCCCAGGCGTCAGGGCCGAGCCCGCTCGTCGAGGTCGTCGCGCGGCTCAGGACCTTGCTCTGCATCAAGGGCTAGGCGGGCTCATGTCAGACAAAGGCCACCCGGCCGTGGTGCACCACGGCCGGGTGGCCTTCTGCCGCAGGGCTTCCCGGTGGGCTGCCTGCTGAACCCTCAGATGCTGCGGATGGTGAGGGCGACGTTGTGCCCGCCGAAGCCGAACGAGTTGTTGAGGGCGGCGATGTCACCGTCGGGCAGCTTCTGGTGCTGGCCCGTGACGACGTTGAGCGGGATCTCGGGGTCCTGGTCGTCGAGGTTGATCGTGGCCGGCACGAGCCGGTTGTAGACCGACTGGATCGTGATGACGGCCTCGAGGGCACCGGCTGCACCGAGCAGGTGACCCGTCATCGACTTCGTCGCAGTGACCGACATGTTGTCGGTGTGGTCGCCGAAGGCCCGCTTGATCGCGTTGTACTCGGCCACGTCGCCGACCGGCGTCGAGGTCGCGTGCGCGTTGATGTGGATGATGTCCGTCGGCGACAGGTCGGCCCGCTCGACGGCATACAGCATCGCGCGGGACGCACCGGAGCCGTTGGGCTCGGGGGCCGTGATGTGGTGCGCGTCGGCCGACATTCCGACGCTCGCGAGCTCGGCGTAGATGCGGGCGCCACGCGCCCTCGCGTGCTCCTCGGACTCGAGGACGATGACGGCCGCGCCCTCACCGAGCACGAAGCCGTCACGGCCCGTGTCGTAGGGACGCGAGGCCTTCTCCGGCTCGTCGTTGCGCGTCGAGAGCGCCTGCATCGCGGCGAACCCGGCGATCGGGAGCGCATGCACGGCGGCCTCGGTGCCGCCCGCGACGACGACGTCGGCGCGGCCGGTGCGGATCATGTCGATGGCGTAGCCCATGCTCTCGGCACCCGACGCGCACGCGCTGACGGTCGTGTGGGCACCGGCGCGGGCACCGATGTCGAGCGACACCGCGGCCGCGGGGCCGTTCGGCATCAACATGGGGACCGCGAGCGGGTATACGCGGCGGGGTCCCTTCTCACGCAGGTTGTCCCACTGGTCGAGGAGGGTCCAGACACCGCCGATCCCGGAGCCGATGGCGGCGCCGAGGCGTTCGGGGTCGACCTCCGGCTTGCCGGCGTCGGCCCAGGCCTCGCGCGCGGCGATGAGGGCGTACTGGCTGGACGGGTCGAGGCGGCGCGTCTCGACCTTGGCGAGGACCTCCTCGGGTTTCGTGGCGATCGTCGCCGCGAAGGTGACCGGGAGCTCGTACTTGGAGACCCAGTCGAAGTCCATGGGGCGGGCGCCGGACCGTCCGGCGAGCAGGGCCTCCCAGGTCTCGGCGGCTGTGCCGCCCAAGGGCGTCGTGGCGCCGAGACCGGTGACCACGACGCGTCGGTCGCGATTGCTCGTCATGGTGACGTGCTCCTCTGAGTCGATGTGGTGGTGCTGGCTGTGCGGGTGGTGCGGGGTGGGACTCCGTATGCCGTCCGGCGGGGGGCGCTGCCCGGTGGGCCGGACGGCATACGGTGCGTTCGGTCAGCCCGTTGTCAGGACTGCGCGCCGCCGATGTACGTGACGGCGTCGCGGACGGTCTTGAGGTTCTTGACCTCGCTGTCGGGGATGCGGACGCCGAACTTCTCCTCGGCGTTGACGACGATCGTCATCATCGACAGGGAGTCGATGTCGAGGTCCTCGGTGAAGGACTTGTCCATCTCGACGGACGCGGTGTCGAGGCCAGTCTCCTCATTGACGATCTCGGCGAGACCCTCGAGGATCTCCTGCTCGGACTGAGCCATCTGTCTGCTCCTTGTGTTGTTCGTTGGTGTCTGCATCTGCCATCCGGAGGCGGATGTCGTTCCGTGGCCCGAATGACCCGTCGGGACCGGCGGGAGCTGTTGCTGCTGAGCGCGGCTCGAGGCCGGCTCAGGGCAGCACGACGACCTGGGCGGCGTACACGAGACCGGCGCCGAAGCCGATCTGAAGTGCGAGGCCGCCACTCGGGATCTCCTTCTCGGCGAGCATGCGCGTCGTCGCGATCGGGATCGAGGCCGCCGACGTGTTGGCGGTGGTCACGATGTCGCGGGCGACGGGGATGTCGGCCGGCAGCTTGAGCTGCTTGACCATCGCGTCGATGATGCGGATGTTCGCCTGGTGCGGGATGAAGGCATCGAGGTCGTCGGCCTTGATGCCGGCCTTGTCGATGGCCTGCTGGGCCACGGGCGCCATGCCCCAGACGGCCCAGCGGAAGACCGTCTGGCCGGCCATGCCGATCGCCGGCCACGCGTTCTTGTCGGCCTGCACGGTCTGCCACGACTCGCGGAAGTCGGTCCAGGCCTGCTTCTGCGTGATCGCGTCGCGCTGGGTGCCGTCGGACCCCCACACGGTCGGGCCGATGCCCGGGGTGTCGCTCGGGCCGATGACGCAGGCGCCGGCGCCGTCGCCGAAGATGAACGCGCTGCCCCGGTCGTAGGGGTCGGTGAAGTCGCTCAGCTTCTCGACGCCCACGACGAGGACGTAGTCGGCCGAGCCGGCCTTGACCATGTCGCTCGCCATGGCGACGCCGTAGCAGTAGCCGGCGCAGGCGGCGGAGATGTCGAGCGCGGGCGCCGTCGAGCCGAGGCGCGAGGCGAGCTCGGGTGCGGCCGCTGGTGTCTGGTAGGGATGCGTCACGGTCGCCACGAGGACGAAGCCGATCTGCTCGGCGGAGACGCCGGCGTGCTCGAGGGCCTGGCGTGCGGCGGCCTCGGACATGTCGATGACGCTCTCGTCCTCGGCCGCGAAGTGGCGGCTGATGATGCCGGAGCGCTCACGGATCCACTCGTCGCTGGAGTCGATCTTGTCGATGATCTCGGAGTTCATGACGACGCGAGCCGGGCGGTAGGCGCCGACACCCATGATCCTCGAGTGGCGCGGGGCGCCGTGGTCGACGAGGGTGCCGGTGCCCTTGGGTGCCGGAGCGGTGCTGGGGGAGGTCACGTGAGGCCTTCTCGAGGGTGAGGGGTCAGGTGGTCGGGGATCGGCAGCGGGAGCGAACCACGGGAGACGGGGTGGCCGCCGGACGGGGTCCACACCACGAGCCTGCCCCCAGTGGGGGTCGGCGCGCCAGTCATGCGGGCGGTGGTCATGAGCGGTGGGCCTCGACGAGCGTGCGGGCCGCCTCGAGATCGTCGGGCGTCTTCACGGCGAGGGTCTCGACGCCCGGCATCGCGCGCTTGGCGAGGCCGACGAGCGTGCCCGCCGGGGCGAGCTCGAGCAGGCCGGTGACGCCGAGCGCGAGCATCGTCTCCATGCACTGGTCCCAGCGGACCGGGTTGCTGACCTGGCGGACGAGCCGGTCGAGTGCGTCGGGACCGTCGTCCACCGTCGCGCCGTCGGCGTTCGACAGCAGCCGGACCCTGGGGGCCGCAGGCGTCACGTCGGCCGCTGCGGCGGCGAGGGCCTCGACCGCGGGTGCCATGTGATGGGTGTGGAACGCGCCGGCGACCTGGAGCGGGATGACCCGCGCCTTCGCCGGCGGCGCCTCGCGCAGGGCGGCCACCTGCTCGAGCGTGCCGGCGGCGACAACCTGTCCGGCACCGTTGATGTTGGCGGGGGTCAGGCCGTGCCCCTCGAGGGTCGCGAGCACCTCCTCGGGGTCACCGCCCAGCACGGCGGCCATGCCGGTCGGGGTGGCGGCACTGGCCTGGGCCATGGCGCGTCCGCGCGTCGCGACGAGCGAGATCGCCTGCTCGTCGGTGATGACGCCGGCGAGGGCTGTCGCGGTCAGCTCACCGACGGAGTGCCCTGCGACGACGGCACCGGTGCCGGAGAGGTCGTCCGGCGACGGGAAGAGGGCGGCGGCCGTGACGAGGCCGGCAGCGACGATGAGGGGCTGCGCGACGGCCGTGTCCTTGATCGTCTCGGCGTCGGACTCGGTGCCGTGGGCCACGAGGTCGTGGCCGGCGGCGTTGCCAAGCGCGGTCAGCTGGTCGCGCACGCCGTCGAGCTCGAGCCACGGGGCGAGGAAGCCGGGGGTCTGGGAGCCCTGTCCAGGGCAGACGATCGCTAGCACGTGCTCAACCTTTCCCGGTTACCGGTGAGGACCTCGCCACCGAATGTCACGAAGTCGCCGGGGATAGTTTGGAGGATTCCTCCAAAACAGGGGCGTCGACGGGGCCATGCTGGCCATGGGCCGGGCGTGTCGGCTCGGCGACCGACGACGTCGCGGACGGCATACCCGCTGGGCCGGTCGTGGCTGGGGCTGCGGACAGCCGCCCGAGCGCCAGCGCGATGCGCACCGTCCACGCCTCGCGCGGCGTGGACAGGTCGTAGCCGGTGACGTCGGAGATGCGCCCGAGCCGGTAGCGCACCGTGTTGGGGTGCACGAAGAGTGCTCGCGCCGACGCCTCCAGCGAGCCGCCGCTCTCGAGATAGGCCGTGGCCGTGTCGAGCAGGGGAGCGTGACCCGCGGCGGAGAGGGGCCGGTGGATGCGGTCGACGAGGATGCGCCGAGCGGGCGCGTCGCCGGCCAGGGCGCGCTCCGGCAGCACGGCGTCGGACTCGAGCACGCGGGGGGCGTGCGGCCAGGCCGCCGCCGCGGACAGCCCGCTCAGTGCGGCCCGCGCCGAGCGCCCCGCCGCGAAGAGGTGTGGGACGGTCGGGCCGACGACGACCGGGCCCGGGCCGAAGCAGTCGGCGACCTGTTCGACGACCCGGGTCGCGTCCCGCGTGCCGCCGAGGATGGCGATGAGGCGCGAACGCTGCACGATGGCGAGGGCTTCAACGTGGTGCTGGCGGACCGACCGGCGCAGGTCGTCGACGGCGGGCACCGCGCCGGCTAACGCCGTGGGGGTGCTGCCGACCACGAAGGTCACGTCGGCGACGTCGCCCCAGCCGAGCGCACTGGCCCGTGACTGCATCGAGTCGTCCGCCTCGCCACGGAGCACGGCGTCCACGACGAGGGCCTCGAGCCGGGCGTCCCAGGCCCCGCGCGCCTCGGCCGCACCGGCATACACCTCCGCTGCGGCGAACGCGATCTCGCGCGAGAAGCGCAGCACGGACTCGCGGAGCAGCTGCTCGTCACCCGGCCCGGCGAGGTTCTCGACGCGCGACTCGACGACGTCGACGACGGTCCGCACGAGGTCGAGGGTCTGGCGCAGGCTCACCGTGCGGGTCAGCTCCTGGGGCGCATTGGCGAAGATCGAGATCGCCGACGGCGCATGGCTCTCCTCCTGGTGGAACCATGCGATGAACTGCGAGATGCCGGCCTGCGCGACGAGCCCCACCTGCGAACGCTCCTCGGCCGAGAGCTCGCGATACCACCGCAGGTGCTCCTCCATCCGGCGCGACGCGAGGGTCGCGAGGTCGCCCGCGCTGCGCTCGACGGCGCGCGAGGTCTCTTCGCTCGGGTGCTGCCGCGACCGCGTGCTCACGTGGTCAGCCTAGGCGCTCCCTGGACACGACTTTGTATGCCGTTCACAAACCGGCGCGACGGCCATGTGGTGCGCGGGTCGCCCGGGTCTCGTCAGTGGGCCGTAAGCACGGAGGTGTGGCCGGCATACGACCTCGGCCCGTCGAAGGGCGCAAGGGCCTCGGCAAGGTGGGGCGCGAAGCTCGCGAGGTATGCCTGGGCGGCCGCGTGGTCGGGGAAGCTGGCGCGCGTCTCGACGTCGCGCTGCGCCACGTGCTCGAAGTGGCGGCCGAGCACCTCGGCGGCGTTCTCCGACGTGAACTGCGTGACGAGGGGCTCCCCGCCCGCCGCGCGAAGCAGCTCGGCCATGTGCTGCTCGCCGTTCGTCGCGACGTGCAGGGTTCCTCCGTCGCGCAGCACCCGACGCAGCTCTCGGAGCGTGCCGTCGAGATCAGGCACGTGATAGAGCATCCACGCGGCGACCGCCGCGTCGAACGTGTCGTCGCCGAAAGGCAGCACGTCGGCCGATGCGATCTCGGCGGTGACGCCAAGTGCACGCGTCGCGTCGACCATCGCTGGAGACAGGTCGGTTGCGACGTAGTCGGTCCCCGGGGCCTCGTCGAGGACCGAGCGGGCGAACTGGCCGGTGCCGCATCCGATCTCGACCAGCCGTGACGGCTGCGCGGACACGACCGTCGTGCGCAGGACGTCGACGGGCGAGACGCCCGCCGGCCCCGGGCCCCACACGTCGCGGCGCGTGCGCAGGTTGTCGGTCGACGCGTACTGCTCGGTGACGCGAGCGTGCTCGGTGAGGTGGCTGCTCTGGTCCATGACCGGAAACCCTAGCCACGTCGAGCGCGAATGCCGCGCCGAAGCGCCGTGGGTCAGTCGGTGCCGAACTCCATCGCGGCGCGGTCGAGCGCGTCGTCCTGCTCGTCGATGCCGACGGCCGCGGGGTTGGCCGAGATGGCAGCCGCCCCGCCGGGCGACAGCTGGCCGACGAGCTCGGTCGCGTGGCTGCCCAGGAGGCCCTGGGCGGCGTACAGCTCCAGCTTGGCGCGGGAGTCGGCGATGTCGAGGTTGCGCATGGTCAGCTGGCCGATGCGGTCGACCGGGCCGAACGCGGCGTCCTCGGTGCGCTCCATCGACAGCTTCTCGGGGTGGTAGCTGAACGCCGGGCCCGTCGTGTTGACGACCGACCAGTCGTCGCCACGGCGCAGACGCAGCGTGACCTCACCGGTGACGGCCGAGGCGACCCAGCGCTGGAGCGACTCGCGCACCATGAGCGACTGAGGGTCGAGCCAACGACCCTCGTAGAGGAGGCGGCCGAGGCGGCGTCCCTCCGCGTGGTAGTTGGCGATGGTGTCCTCGTTGTGGATCGCGTTGAGCAGCCGCTCGTACGTGAGGTGAAGCAGTGCCATGGCCGGCGCCTCGTAGATGCCGCGCGACTTCGCCTCGATGATGCGGTTCTCGATCTGGTCGCTCATGCCGAGGCCGTGGCGACCACCGATCGCGTTGGCGGCGTCGACGAGGGCGACTGCGTCGGCGTACTCCTGGCCGTTGATGGCGACGGGGCGGCCGCGCTCCCAGCGCACCGTGACGTCCTCGGTCTCGATCGCGACCGAGGGGTCCCAGAACCGGACGCCCATGATCGGCTCGACGACCTCCATGGACTCGTTGAGGAACTCGAGCGTCTTCGCCTCGTGCGTCGCGCCCCAGATGTTCGCGTCGGTGGAGTACGCCTTCTCCGCAGAGGCGCGGTAGGGCAGGTCGCGGGCCGTCAGCCACTCGGACATCTCATGGCGTCCACCGAGCTCGCTGACGAAGTCGGCGTCGAGCCACGGCTTGTAGATGCGCAGGCTCGGGTTGGCCAACAGGCCGTAACGGTAGAAGCGCTCGATGTCGTTGCCCTTGAAGGTCGACCCGTCGCCCCAGATCGAGACGCCGTCCTCCTGCATGGCACGCACGAGGAGAGTCCCCGTCACGACACGGCCGAGAGGCGTCGTGTTGAAGTACGTCTTGCCACCGCTGCGGATGTGGAAAGCGCCGCACACGATGGCCGACAGGCCCTCCTCGACGAGGGCCGTCTTGCAGTCCACGAGGCGACTGATCTCGGCGCCGTACTGACCCGCGCGGCCGGGGACGGTGTCGATGTCGGGCTCGTCGTACTGCCCGAGGTCGGCCGTGTACGTGCACGGCACCGCGCCCTTCTCGCGCATCCAGGCGACAGCCACGGAGGTGTCGAGGCCGCCGGAGAAGGCGATCCCGACTCGTTCACCGACAGGGAGGGAGGTCAGTACCTTGGACACGGATGCAAGTATATGCACAGTTGCGCATACCTATCCAATCGGGCCTGGCCCGTATGCCGGGCGGCCGGCCGCACGGGCTGCGCTTGCGCCCAAGGACCGCTGGGCACCGGCCAGTTCCCGCCCCGAACCGCGTCACATGCAGCAAGGCGCGCCGCGTCACGCGATCCACACCCCCTGTGACACCGAGCCCGTTGTGCACAGCCCGATGCGATGCCCGTGCACCGACGCGCGTGCCCGGTCACGGTAGCGGGCATGAACCTGCACCTGCTCGGAGCCGGCGGCATCTTCTCCTCGGCCGACGCGATGCGCCACGGCATCGATCGTCACGCTCTGTCGCGGTTGTGCGCGCGTGGGGAGCTCATCCGGCTCAGCCGGGGCTGGTACTCCGGGGTCGAGGGCGACATGCCGGCCGGCGAGGAGCTGCACCGCCTCACCGCATCGGCGCTCGGGCGTCAGTTCCGGGCCCGAGCGGTGATCAGCCACCACTCCGTGCTCGTCTGCCGACGACTGCCCACCTTCCGTGCCGATCTCGCGACGGTTCACCTCACGTCCGCCGTCGATGACCGGGTCCGGCGGTCGGACGGCAGCCATCGCCGGCGCAGTGTCACGGTGCGCCGGCCGGGGCTCGTCATCCACCGGAGCGTCGACGGCATCCGTGTGGCAGCGGCACCGGCGTACGACGTCCGACCGGCCACCATCCCGCTCGCCCTGGCCATCGTCCAGACGGGGCTGCTCGCTGGGCCGGAGAGTGCCCTGGTGCCGGCGGATGCGGCCCTTCGCTCCGGTGACGTCACGGCCGCCGCCCTGGCACGAGCGGTGGGGCTGTTCCGCAACCACACTGGCATCGGTCCGGTCCGGCGCGCCCTACCGCACGCCGACGCCCGCCACGAGTCGCCGGGCGAAACTCGCACCGCGTTCGTTCTCCGGGCCCTCGGGTTCGAGGTCGAGCCACAGCACGAGGTCGTGGTCGACGGCCGGCTCTACCGTGCGGACTTCCGGATCGTCGGGACACGAGTGCTCGTCGAGTTCGACGGCGCCGTCAAGTACGACGACCGGCGCACGCTGTTCGAGGAGAAGCAACGGGAGGACGCGCTCCGCCGGGCCGGCTGGACAGTCGTGCGACTCGTCTGGGGCGATCTCGACCACCCGGATCGGCTCCGCGGCCGCCTTCTCGACGCGCTGGCACGCGCTGCCTGAAGTCACACGGACTGCCTTTGGTGTCACGTGCCGCGCGGTGCGGAGCGGGTCGTGCAACGAAACGCAGTCCGTGACCCGAGCGCCGGGCCGGGATCGGCGGGGGATGGGCGGGGACGGCGCTGGGCCCGGTCTCCGAGGAGAACCGGGCCCAGCGGCATACGTCAGCGGGGGAGCGTCAGCTCTCGCCGCCCGCGTTGCCGGACGTGCCGGCGGTGACGTCGTCGAGCTGGTACTTCTCCGCCGCGCGGCGCGGCACGTCGGCGTCGACCTTGCCCTCCTTGGCGAGCTGCTGCAGCGTCCGCACGGCGACCGAGGGGCCGTCGATGTGGAAGAAGCGGCGAGCGGCCGGGCGCGTGTCGGAGAAGCCGAAACCGTCGGCACCCAGCGAGGCGAACGTGCCGGGGACCCACTGCTGGATCTGGTCCTGGACGGCGCGCATGTAGTCGGAGACCGCGATGACCGGGCCCTGCGTGCCCTCGAGACACTGCGTGACCCACGGGACCCGCTTCTCGGCGTCGGGGGAGAGGAACTCCTGCTCGTCGGCAGCAAGACCGTCGCGCCGCAGCTCGTTCCACGAGGTCACCGACCACACGTCGGCGGCCACGCCCCAGTCGTCGGCGAGCAGCTGCTGCGCCTCGAGGGCCCACGGCACACCGACACCCGAGCCGAGGATCTGCGCCCGGGGAGCCTCGTGCGTCCAGCCCTCGGTGTTGGCCTCGGAGATGCGGTGCATGCCGCGCAGGATGCCCTCGACGTCGACGCCCTCGGGCTCGCGCGGCTGCTGGATCGGCTCGTTGTAGACCGTGAGGTAGTAGATGACGTTCGACTCCTCGGGCGTGTTGCCCTCGCCGTACATCCGCCGCAGGCCGTCCTGCATGATGTGCGCGATCTCGTAGCCGTACGCCGGGTCGTAGTGCACGACCGCGGGGTTCGTCGCCGCGAGGAGCGGGCTGTGGCCGTCGGCGTGCTGCAGGCCCTCACCGGTCAGCGTGGTGCGACCAGCCGTGGCGCCGATGAGGAAGCCCCGCGACATCTGGTCGGCGGCCGCCCAGATCGAGTCTCCGGTGCGCTGGAACCCGAACATCGAGTAGAAGACGTAGATCGGGACCATCGGCTGGCCGTGCGTCGCGTAGGACGTGCCGGCGGCCGTGAACGCCGCGAGCGAGCCCGCCTCGTTGATGCCGAGGTGCAGGATCTGGCCGCTGGAGTTCTCGCGGTACGCGAGCATGAGCTCGGCGTCGACCGGCGTGTAGTTCTGCCCGTTGGGGTTGTAGATCTTGATCGTCGGGAAGAACGCGTCCATGCCGAACGTGCGCGCCTCGTCGGGGATGATCGGCACGATGCGCGGGCCGAACTCCTTGTCGCGCAAGAGGTCCTTGAGCAGCCGGACGAACGCCATCGTCGTGGCGACCTCCTGCTTGCCCGAGCCCTTCTTGACCTGGGTGTACGCCTCGTCGCCGGGAAGCTTGACCGGCTCGAACTGCACGCGGCGGCTCGGCAGCGTGCCACCGAGCTTCTGGCGACGGTCGACGGAGTACTTGATGACGTCGTTGTCGGGGCCAGGGTGGTAGTAGGGCGGCTGGTACGGGTTGGCCTCGAGCTGCTCGTCGCTGATCGGGATGCGGAGGCTGTCGCGGAAGGCCTTGAGGTCGTCCAGCGTCATCTTCTTCATCTGGTGCGTGGCGTTGCGGCCGGCGAAGTGCGAGCCGAGGCCGTAGCCCTTGATGGTCTTCGCGAGGATGACGGTCGGCTGGCCGGTGTGCTGGCGCGCCGCCTGGTAGGCCGCGAAGACCTTGCGGTAGTCGTGGCCACCGCGCTTGAGGTCCCACCAGACCTGCTCGTCGGTCCAGCTCTCGACCATCTTGGCCGTGCGCGGGTCGCGACCGAAGAAGTGGTCGCGGACGTACTTGCCGTCGTTGGCACGGAAGGTCTGGTAGTCGCCGTCGCTCGTGGAGTTCATCAGGTGCACGAGAGCTCCGTCGCGGTCGGCCGCGAGCAGCGGGTCCCACCCGCGGCCCCACACGACCTTGATGACGTTCCAGCCGGCGCCGCGGAAGAAGGCCTCGAGCTCCTGGATGATCTTGCCGTTGCCGCGCACCGGACCGTCGAGCCGCTGCAGGTTGCAGTTGATGACGAAGTTGAGGTTGTCGAGCTCCTCGTTGGCCGCGAGCTGCAGCAGGCCGCGTGACTCGGGCTCGTCCATCTCGCCGTCGCCGAGGAAGGCCCACACGTCCTGCTGGCTGGTGTCCTTGATGCCGCGGTTGTGGAGGTACTTGTTGAACTGCGCCTGGTAGATCGCGTTCATCGGGCCGATGCCCATCGACACGGTCGGGAACTCCCAGTAGTCCGGGAGCAGCCGCGGGTGCGGGTAGGACGGGACAGCCTTGACCTTGCCGTCGACGAGGTGGCTCTTCTCCTGGCGGAAGCCGTCGAGGTCCGCCTCGGTCAGGTGGCCCTCGAGGAAGCTGCGGGCGTACATGCCGGGGGAGGCGTGGCCCTGGAAGTAGATCTGGTCGCCGCCACCGGGGTGGTCCTTGCCGCGGAAGAAGTGGTTCATGCCCACCTCGTAGAGCGTCGCGGCCGACGCGTACGTCGAGATGTGCCCGCCGACACCGATGCCGGGACGCTGGGCGCGGTGCACCATGATCGCGGCGTTCCAGCGGATGTAGCGGCGCATCTCGCGCTCGACGTCCTCGTCGCCGGGGAACCACGGCTCACGCTCGGGCGGGATGGTGTTGATGTAGTCGGTCGCCGTCAGGGACGGGACGCCGACCTGCTGCTGGCGCGCGCGCTCGATGAGCTTGAGCATGATGTAGCGCGCCCGCGTCCGGCCCTTCTCGTCGAGGACGGCGTCGAGGGAGTCGATCCACTCCTGCGTCTCGTCCGGGTCGATGTCCGGGAGCTGACTGGGGATGCCGTTGAGGATCGGTCCGGCCTCGGATGCCACGTCGTGGGTCCTTTCTCGTCGCGTCGCCGCGCGCGTGACCGGTCGGCCACGCCGCTGCTCCCAACCATCCTCTACCAAACGGTGGTGGTGGTCACACTCGGGTCCAGCACCGGGACGGGCCGCCATGTCGTATGCCGTCGCGCCCGCTGGGGTCGACCCGCGCGTAGTGCGCGCGTGGGAACGTCATTGCGCGGTAGCGTCGGTGCCAGTGCACTGATGTCGTGGCGCAGATGCCGCGAAGAGGGCGCGAGGCACCTGCGCCCGAGGGCACGAGACGGGTACGGGTGCGCTGGACAGCACGAGGCCGCACGGCCATGACCGAGAGGACCGGTGACAGTGAGCGAGACCGCGGGAGCGGCGTCCTTCAGCAAGCTCGGATTTGCCCAGGGGCAGATCATCCAGGAGTTCGGCTATGACGACGACGTCGATGACGACCTGCGGTTCGAGCTCGAGGACGTCATCGGATCCGAGCTCGAGGACGAGGACTTCAACGACGGCGCCGACGGGGTGGTGCTGTGGTACCGCGACGGTGACGACGACCTCGTCGACCTGCTGGTCGACGGCCTGACCAAGCTCTTCGACAAGGGCTTCATCGTCCTGATCACGCCGAAGGCCGGCCGGCCCGGCCACGTCGAGGCGAGCGACGTCGAAGAGGCCGCGTCGACCGCCGGTCTGGTCACGGGCGGCCAGGTCAACGTCGCGCGGGAGTGGGCGGCGACCCGCCTCATGCCGCCCAAGGGGCCGCGCCGCTGAGCGACCCACATCAGCTGCCGACGGGGGCGCGGCCCGGCGTCGAGGCCATGCCAGCGGGCCTGCCGGCGGGTGACACACTGGCCGTCATGACGAACGCGCACCAGGCCGAGCAGTCGGCCCAGGCGTCCACGCCGGTGGGGGTCGGCGAGCTGGCACCTGACTTCACCCTCGTCGACCAGTACGGCGTCGACATCAGCCTGAGCTCGGTGCGCGACCTCAAGAACGCCGTCGTCGTCTTCTACCCGGCCGCCTTCTCAGGCATCTGCCGCGGTGAGCTGCGCGAGATCCGTGACAGCCTCGAGGACTTCCAGGACGACGACATCCAGGTGTTCGCCATCTCGTGCGACTCGATGTACACGCTGCGGGTGTGGGCCGACGCGGAAGGCCACTTCTTCCCGCTCCTGTCGGACTTCTGGCCGCACGGTGAGGTCGCCCGGCGCTACGGCGTCCTCAACGACGAGGACGGCTTCCCGCTGCGGGGCACGTTCCTGCTCGACCCGGACGGCCGCATCGTCTGGGCGGAGGTCCGCGGCATCGGGCACGGTCGCGACTTCACGGCATACCGGGAGGCGCTCGCGACGCTCCGCGCGAGCCAGCGCGATGCCGTAGGCTGACCGCCGCCGCCGGTGACACCGGCCGGCGCGTGAGGGGCCTGTAGCTCAGTTGGTAGAGCACCGCGTTTACACCGCGGGTGTCGTCGGTTCGAGCCCGGCCGGGCCCACGTGGACGATCCCGCCCCCGACGTCTCTGCCGAGCTGCCCCTGCGCGACGTCGTCGCGGCGCTCGAGTCGCTCTACCCCCTCGAGAGCGCGGCCGACTGGGACCGGGTCGGGCTCGTGGCCGGCGACCTCGACCAGCCCGTACGCCGCATCCTCTTCGCGCTCGACCCGACGCTCGCCGTCATCGACGAGGCACGGACGTGGGGCGCCGACCTGCTCGTGACGCACCACCCGCTGCTGCTGCGCGGCGTGCACTCCGTCGCCACCACGGGCGCCAAGGGCGCGTCGGTGACGGCGCTCGTGCGATCCGGCATCGCCCTCTGGGTGGGCCACACGAACGCCGACGTGGCCGATCCCGGGGTCTCGACCGTCCTCGCGGACGCGCTCGGCCTGGCGACCCAGCGACCGCTGTCCACCGAGGGTGCGTATGCCGTCGGCCGGGTCGGTGAGCTCCCCTCGCCGATGCGGCTGGCCGAGTTCGCAGACGTCGTCGCGGCGGCCTTGCCGGCGACGGCGGGCGGCATCCGCGTCAGTGGCGACGCGGACGCGCAGGTGCGCACGATCGCCGTCATGGGCGGCTCGGGAGATGACCGGTTCGACGACGTGCGGGCGAGCGGGGCCGACGTCTACGTCACGGCAGACCTCCGACACCACCCGGTGCTCGAGGCTCGCGAGGAGTCTCGGGGGGGCCCACCTTTCCTCATCGACGCCGGGCACTGGGCCACCGAGTCGCTGTGGCTCGCGAGCGGTCGCGAGCGACTGCTCGCGGCGCTGGAACACGACCCGGGAGCGACTAGGGTCGAGGCCAGAGTCTCAGCAATCCGCACCGAGCCGTGGACGTTCGTCGTCGGTGCGAACGCCGCGCGGGCCGACCGCGTGGCACCCGAAACCGGAGGTGTGTCCTGAAAGCCGACCCGTCCCGCCAGTGGCGCCTGCTCGACCTGCAGGCCATCGACACGCGCCTCGACCAGATCGCGCATGCGCGGGCCACGCTGCCCCAGACGCCCGCGGTCGAGGCGGTCCGGCGTGAGCTCGGGGCGCTCGAGACGGAGATCGTCAACGCGCGCACCGCGGCGGGCGACGTCCAGCGCGAGCTGACGAAGTCCGACCAGGACGTCCAACTGGTCCGCGACCGCGCGGCGCGCAACCAGTCGCGGCTCGACGCCGGGCAGGGCACGGCGAAGGATCTGCAGGCCCTCCAGCACGAGCTGACGTCGCTGGCCCGTCGGCAGGCCGAGCTCGAGGACATCGAGATCGAGGTCATGGAGCGCGCGGAGTCGCTGGGCGCCCGCGTCACCGAGCTCGAGACCCGGCGAGCGGAGCTGGTGCAGCGCCTCGAGACCCTCGAGGCCGAGCGCGACGCCGCGCTCGCGAAGCTCGAGGCCGAGGCCGTGAAGGTCGGTTCCGGTCGGGCCGACATCGTCGCCGGTGTCGGCGAGGACCTCGTCGCGCTCTACGAGAAGATCCGGGCCAGCAGCAGCGGCATGGCGGCGGCCGAGATCCGCCAACGCCGCTGCGGCGGCTGCCGCCTCGAGCTCAACAACGTCGACCTCGACCGCATCCGCCACGCGGCACAGGACGAGGTCGTTCGGTGCGAGGAGTGCCGACGCATCATGATCCGCACGGGCGAGTCCGGTCTGTGAGCCGCCTGTCTCGAGGGACGGGCCGCCGGCTCGTCGTCGAGGCAGACGGCGGGTCACGTGGCAACCCGGGGATCGCCGGCTACGGCGCCGTGGTCCGGGACCCGACGTCCGGACGTGTCCTCGTCGAGCTCGCCGAGCCCCTCGGCACGGCCAGCAACAACGTGGCGGAGTACTCAGGCCTCATCGCCGGGCTTCGTGCCGTCCTCGACATCGACCCCGGGGCGACGGTGAGCGTCAAGATGGACTCCAAGCTCGTCGTCGAGCAGATGTCGGGGCGCTGGAAGGTCAAGCACGAAGACATGCGCCGCCTGGCGCTCGAGGCTCGTGACCTGTGCGCCGCGATCTCCGCGGCCGGGGGATCGGTCGACTTCGAGTGGATCCCGCGCGAGAAGAACAAGGCCGCCGACGCCCTCAGCAACGACGCGATGGACGGCACGTCCGTGCACCGCGTCCTCGTCGAGGACACAGCCGCAACGCCCGAGACCGCTCCGGCTGCGTCCGCTCCCTCGAACGTGGCGACCGCATCACGACCGCTGCGCCTCCTCCTCGTGCAGGCACCGCTCGACGACGCCGCAGTGCCGCGCATCGTGGCCGCGGTCCGGCGACTCGTCGGCCCGGGCACGACGGTCGTCGGTCCCACGGACGGACCGGGGACGCGCGTCGCCTCCGCCCTTGCGGCCGCGCTCGAGAGCGAGGCCAGGACGAGCCGCGACTGGCTCGGCGAGGCGCCCGGCGAGGGAGCCGACGAGACGGTGCGCACGGCATACCGCGGGCTCGTCTCCTCGGGGGGCACCGTCGTCGCCGTGACGAGCCGTCGAGGCGTTCTCTCGGTCTTGACCGACGTGCTCGGCACACCCGTGGAACGCTTCTGGGCGGTCGCGACAGCACCGGGCAGCCTGACCGCCGTCGAGGTCTGGGAGGACGGGTCGGCGTCGGTCGCTTTCACCAATCGGACCGACCATCTCGCCTGACGGACGCTGTGCGATATTCGATGCATGAGCTATGCCGGTGACGTGACCCCCGAGCAGGCCTGGACGGCCCTGCGCGCCGAGCCCGGTGCGGTGCTCGTCGATGTGCGCACGAGGGCGGAGTGGGCCTACGTCGGCCTGCCCGACCTCGGTGAGATCGGCAAGGAGGTCGTCCTCGTCGAGTGGCAGACCTTCCCGGAGGGCAGCGTCAACGAGCGATTCACCGCCGACCTCGAGGCGGCCGGCGTCGCCAAGGACGCAGCTGTGTACTTCATCTGCCGTTCCGGTGTTCGCTCCATCTCTGCCGCCGAGGCCGCGACCCGCGAGGGGTGGAACCGCTCCTACAACGTCACCGAGGGGTTCGAGGGGCCGCACGACGTCGACCGACACCGCACGCTGTCGGGCTGGAAGGTCGCGGGTCTGCCGTGGGTGCAGGGATGAGCGACGACGTGACGCAGGGTTGGCGCCCCGACACCCTCGCGGTGCGGGGAGGCCTGTCCCGCAGTGGATTCGAGGAGACGGCCGAGGCGCTCTACCTGACCTCCGGCTTCGTCTACGACACCGCCGAAGACGCCGAGGCCGCCTTCAAGGGCGACACCGACAGGTTCGTCTACTCCCGCTACGGCAACCCGACCGTCACGATGTTCGAGGAGCGGCTGCGGCGGATCGAGGGTGCTGAGGCGTGCTTCGCCACGGGGTCCGGCATGGCAGCCGTCTTCGTCGCGCTCGCCGCCCTGCTCGGCAAGGGTGACCGGGTCGTCTCGTCGCGGGCGCTCTTCGGGTCGTGCTTCGTCATCCTCGACGAGATCCTGCCGCGGTGGGGCGTCGAGACGGTGTTCGTCGACGGCGCGGACCTCGACCAGTGGCGCGAGGCCCTGTCCGAGCCGACGACCGCGGTGTTCTTCGAGACGCCGAGCAACCCGATGCAGGAGCTCGTCGACATCGCGGCCGTGACCGAGCTGGCCCACGCTGCCGGCGCGAAGGTCGTCGTCGACAACGTCTTCGGCACGCCGGTGTTCAGCAAGCCCCTCGACTTCGGCGCCGACATCACCGTCTACTCCGCGACGAAGCACATGGACGGTCAGGGTCGCACGCTCGGCGGCGCGATCCTCGGACCGAAGGAGTTCATCGACGGTCCGGTGCAGAACCTCATGCGGCACACCGGCCCCTCGATGTCGCCCTTCAACGCGTGGGTCCTCGTCAAGGGTCTCGAGACGATGTCGCTGCGCGTCGAGCGGATGGCCGACAGCGCCCTCGAGGTCGCCCGGTTCCTCGAGTCGCACCCACGCGTCACGCGCGTCGTGCACCCCTTCCTCGAGTCCCACCCACAGCACGACCTCGCCAAGCGCCAGATGCTCGCCGGCGGCACGGTGGTCACCTTCGAGCTCGACGGTGGCAAGGACGACGCCTTCGCGGTGATGAACGCCCTGCAGGTCATCGACATCTCGAACAACCTCGGGGACTCGAAGTCGCTCATCACGCACCCGGCCACGACGACGCACCGCCGTCTCGCTCCCGAAGCCCGAGCCGCCGTGGGCATCACCGACGGCGTGCTCCGGGTGTCGATCGGCCTTGAGGACGTCCGCGACCTCGTCGACGACCTGCGTCGCGCTCTCGGCTGACGGCACGTCTCCCGCCTGCCGCGTCATGGGTGAAAAGTGCCCACTCGACGTGTGGGGTGGGTGACGTGACCACTCGACGTGTCCGGGTGAAAGTGCCCACTCGACTTGTGGAGCGGTGGAGGTGCCCACTCGACGTGTGCGGGTGAAAGTGCCCACTCGACGTGTGGGTGGGGTGGTCGAGTGGGCACTTTCACCCGGCCCCGGCGTCAGGTCGTGATGACGAGGGCCAGGGTCGCCGCGGTCACGACGGTGAGTGCGCACAGCACGCCGGTGCGCGCGATGTGCCCGACGTCGACGCCGAGGCCAGCCGAGCGACAGCGCTGCGCCCAGAGGAGCGTCGCGACCGAGCCCCACATCGTGACGACCGGACCCGTGTTGACGCCGATCAGCAGGGCCGCGAGCCGGGCCGGTGAGTCGGCGACCGTGGGCTCGAGCGCGAGATAGGCGGGCAGGTTGTTGATGCCGTTGGCGGACAGCGCGCCGATGCCGCTGACCCGGAGCAGGTCGGCGACCTCGGTGCCGTGCCCCATGATGGTGCGCAGCCACGTCTCCAGCCCCAGGCGCAGTGCCGCGTCGATCACGAGAAACAGCACGCAGATGCCCATGACCGTCAGCCAGGGCATCCGGATGCGACGAAGCAGCTCGGGTGCCCGCCAGTAGGTCGCTGCGACGAGGATGCCGGCGGCCGGCGCTGCCGCCAGTGCCGGCTGCATGCCGATGACGAAGGCCGGTGCCAGGAGCGCGCACACGCCGCCGGCGACCTGCATCAGCACCCTGTCGTGGGGCTCAGCGAGCGGCGGCGTCTGGAACCTGCCGTCGAGCTGTCGGTGGTGGAGCAGCCACAGGCCGGCGACGGTCGCGACGACCGCGACGAGGGCGGGAACCGCCATGAGCCGGATGTAGCCGAGTGAGCCGACCGCCAGACCCGAGAAGGGATGCAGTGCAAGGAGGTTCGTCAGGTTCGACACCGGCAGCAGGAGCGACGCGGTGTTGGCCAGCCACAGGGTCGTCATCGCGAAGGGCAGGGCGGGCGCGCCGACCTGGCGAGCCACGGTGATGGCCACCGGTGTCAGCAGCACCGCGGTCGTGTCGAGGCTCAGCAGGACGGTGCTCGCCACGGCCAGCAGCACGATGAGCAGCCACAGCACGATGACCCGGCCCCGCGCCACCCGCGCCGCATAGTGCGCCGCCACGTCGAAGAGTCCCGCCAGGTCGGAGACCTCGGCCACGAGTGTGATCGCGACGAGGAAGACGATGATCGGCGCGACGCGCTCGACGAGCTGGGCGAGGTCGAAGAGCACGTCAGGGCCTCGGCCTCGTGGCCAGCTGCCAGGGCCGGCCCGCGCGCGGCGGGGGAGACAGCTCGACCTCGAAGCGCTCCGACAGCCGCTCGGCGAGGCCCTGGGGAGTGCGAGGCGCCTCGGCCTGCACGAGGTGGCGGGTCACGAGCCCACGGGTGTGCTTTGCCATGTGCGAGGCCCCGGGCACCGTGACCTGTACCCACCGCTCGGCGCGCTCGCCCTGCGGACGCCACACGGCGGCATACGTGCTCGACCGGCAGTCGACGACGAGCTCACGCGGCTTCACCGCGGCGTCCAGCGCCTCCGGCAGGGCCCGGCGCCACTCGTGCGTCAGGTGGCCGACGTCGGGGAGCGTGCTGCAGATGTTGACGCGGTATGGCGGGACCCGGTCGCCGAGGCGCAGCGCACCGAACAGGGCCGAGACGACGACGATCCAGCGGTTCGCTCGCCTCTTCGACGCCGGGTCGAGCGACTCGAGGTCGAGTGCCTGGTACAACACCCCGGTGTAGATGCCCGACGCGGCCGCGGTCGGGGCGCTGGCGAGACGGGCGTTGCCCGCGATGTCGTCGACGAGGTTCGGGTTGACCTCGAGGGTGCGGGCGGCATGCGGCTCGTCGCTGACCCTGGCCACCGTCCTGACGAGCGCCTCGCGAAGTGGCGTCAGCTCGGGGAACGAGAGCGTGCCGAGATCGAGCGACCGTCCCCGCCGGGGCCGGTTCTTGCCCTCGGACGGCGGGAGCAGGATGAGCACGGGCGCCAGCCTAGGCAAATCGGACATCAAAGTCGCATCCCTCTCACACGACGCGCGGCAGGGCGCCCGGCCGCTCACCGTCATGACGTTGCGCTCGATGCGTAGGGTGGCGCCATGCCCCAGCGACACATCGTCTTCCGCCCGGCAACGCGGCCCGGCGACGTGGCACAGCAGCTCGCGGCGCGCTTCCAGGCGATCCGCCGAGAGTTCGAGGTGCGGGAGGTGTTCCCACCGGACGTGGTCGCCGAGGCCCGCGGCTCCGCGCAGACCGCCGAGCTGCCCGACCGCGACGAGACGGCGGTCCCTTTCATCACCGTCGACCCACCCACCGCGATGGACCTCGACCAGGCCATGTGCATCGAGCGCCGGGGCGACGGCTACCGCGTGCGCTACGCCATCGCCGACGTGCCGGCCTTCGTCCGTGCTGGGGGGGCGGTCGACGCGGAGGCGCGCCGTCGCGGCCAGACCGTGTACTGCCCCGACGCGCGCGTCCAGCTTCACCCGAGCGAGCTGAGCGAGGGAGCCGCCAGCCTGCTGCCCGGGCAGGTGCGCCCCGCCTTCGTCTGGGACATGACGCTCGCCGCAGACGGTGAAGGCACGGCCGTCGAGGTCTACCGCGGCATGGTCCGCAGCGTCCGCCGATACGACTACGAGCAGGTTCAGAAGGACGTCGATGCCGGTACCGCCGAGGAGTGCCTCGTCCTGCTCAAGGAGGTGGGTGAGAAGCGGGTGCTGCTCGAGCGGATGCGAGGGGGTGCGACGCTGCCCATGCCCGAGCAGGAGGTCGAGGAGGACGAGAACGGCCACTTCCGCATCTCGTTCCGGCCCCTGCTCGCGTCGGAGGACTGGAACGCGCAGATCTCCCTGCTCACCGGGATGGGCGCCGCAGACCTCATGCTCAAGGGCAAGGTCGGCATCCTGCGCACCATGCCGCCACCCGACCCTCGCGACCTCGAGCGCTTCCGTCGACGGGCTGCGGCCGCCGGCGTGGACTGGCCGGACGACCTGTCCTACGGCGAGCTGCTGCGCGCCCTCGACCACACCAATCCCCGGCATCTCGCCCTCATCCACGAGGCGACGACGCTGTTCCGCGGCGCCGGCTACACGCCGTTCGACGGGGCCCTTCCCGCGCAGCCGAAGCACTCGGCCGTGGCCAACCCCTACGCCCACGTGACCGCGCCCTTGAGACGCCTCGTCGACCGGTTCGGGCTCGTCGTGTGCGAGGCGCTCTCGGCCGGTCGTGAGGTGCCCGCCTGGGTGCGAGAGGCGCTCCCGACCCTGCCCGAGACGATGACCGCCTCCGACCGCCGCACCAACGGGGTGGAGCGGTCCTGCACCGACGCCGTCGAGGCCGCCGAGCTGCATCCCTACCTTGGCCGCACGCTCGAAGGCGTCGTCGTCGACGAGAACCAGAAGGGCGTGGTGGTCCAGCTCCTCGAGCTGGCAGTCGTCGCGAAGGCGAGCGGCTCGGCGAAGGCGGGGGAGACGGTGACCCTTCGCGTCGACGCGGCCGACGTCACGACAGGGACGATCTCACTGTCGCTCGCCTGAGCCGCCCGCCTCCGTCGTCGCTGATGTCCCGCCGGCCGGTGTGGTGACGCTGTCGGCGCCCGGCGTGGCCTCCGGCGCAGTGGTCGCCTCGGCGCCTGGCGTGTCGGTCGTCGGGTCCGTACCGGTGGCCGGTGTGGTCGCGCCCGGCGCAGGGGTGCCGGCCGTCGTGGGCGTCGGGGCGGTGGACGTCTCGGTGGACGTGACGGGCGGTTCGGCGTCCGAGGCGGTCGAGCCGCTCTCGCGGGTCCCGCCGGTGCCGGCACGGGCGTCGTCGACGACCTGGCCCGGGGCGCGACCACCGAGGTCGGTGCCCGTCACCTGGGCGCCCGTCGCGAGCTGGAGGCCCGCGAGGAACGCCGCCGCGATCAGGAACACTGCAGCAGTCGTGGCGAGCACCCGCCGGGTCGTCGCTCGGTCGGGCCGCTTCCACCATCCCTGGTCGACGACCGCGACCCCACCGCTGCGCGAGCGCACGAGCACGACGGCGTCCTTGGCTCGCGCCATCGAGTTGGTGTAGAGACTCGCCGCGATGGCCGACACGATGCTCAGCACCGCGGCCCCGGCGATCGTGCCGACGACGCCGAGCCGCGACCCGAGCGCGGCCGCGGTGGCAGCAGCCATCGAGCCTCCGAGCAGCTGGGTGAGGGAGAGATCGAGCAGCTTCGCTCTGGGACGTGCGTCCCGGTCGGGCTCGGACTCGGCCGGCGGGCCGGTGCCGGCGTCCATCGGGGTGAGGGGTCTGGTGTCGGGCAGGTCGTCAGTGCTCTGTCGGGTCATGTTCCTGAGGTCGGTCGCGATCGTCATCTCCCTTGCACGACGAACGAGCCGCTCGGTTCGTTGACACTCCGGGTCCGACGTGACGAGGGTCACGAGGCGGGCGTCGGGGACGGCAGGCGTCGACGCCGCCCGGCCGGGCGAAACTCGTGACGAATCGGGCCCGATCGTTCTACGGTGTGCAGAGCGCAGGATCGTCGAGAGGAACCTTCGTGGACGTCTCGGTCTCGATCGGGGAGGGCAGGACAGTTGCCCGGTTGCAGGGCGAGATCGACACGTACACCGTGCCCGACGTCCGGCGCGCGTTCGACGGGCTCGAGCTGGCCCGCGGGGCTCAGGTCGTCGTCGACCTGCGGGACGTCACGTTCCTCGACTCGTCCGGGCTCGGCGCCATCATCGGGCTCTACCACCGCGTGCAGGCGGCAGACGCCCACCTGCAGCTCGTCAGCTCGGGCGTGACCCTGCGGCTCATCAGGTTGATGAACCTCGACCAGGTCATCGATGTCGTCACGGACGACGAGGAGACCGCGGGCGGGCCCTCGGTCCGTCGCACATAGGTCACGCCGCCTGGCTCAGGTCGCCGTCCGCGCCAGGGTGAGGTGCAGCCGCACGCGCGTACGCGTGGGGTGGGCGTCGATGGTCAGGCGGTCGCTCAGGCGCTGGGCGATCCACAGGCCGCGACCGCTCGTCGCGTGGTCCTCGGCGCGGAGCACCTCCGGCACCGTGCCGGTGCCGTCGGCGTCCTCGACCGTGAACACGAGCGCGTCGGCGGTCTCGTCGATGTGCAGGACGCCGTGGCCACCGCCGTGGACGATGCTGTTCACCGCGAGCTCGTGCACCGCGAGGATGGCATCGGCGGCCCGCTCCGGGATGCGGTCGGCGGCGATGGTGCGGACCACGTCGCGCACGGCGCGCAGGTCGTCCGGGCCGAACTCGACTCGGCCCAGCTCGCTCTCGCCGTCGATCGTGGACGTGCCCACCTTTGCCATGGTGCCACTTCTGACCCATCTGTGGGACGTGCGGCGTGTCCGACTGTCAGGATGGGCCCATGGACGCGACCGAGCGGGACGATGGCACGCGCATGCCGTCGCAGTCCACGCCGCGGCTCGCGGCCCTGGCACGTATCGCCGGACACCTCGCTTGGGCGACCACGATGGACGACCTGACGGAGGTCATCACCGAGCGGGCCTCGGAGGTGATGGGGGCATCGCGCGCGGTGCTGGCGGTGCGCGACGGCACGCAGCGCCTGCGCACCATCGCGACCCACGGACTGAGCGCCAGCCAGGTACAGCAATGGGCGACCTTCGACCTCGACCTGGCGACACCACTGACCGACGCTGTCCGTTCCGGCAGGACCCTGGTCCTGACGAGCCGCGCGGAGATGCTCGAGCGCTACCCGGAGCTCGAGGACGACGGCGCCGAGCGCTCGTCCGTCACGCTGCCGCTCATCTCGCCCGTCACCGGCGACGCGGTCGGCGCGGTGGGTTTCCGGTTCGACGGGCGCGTCGGGCCACCCGACGCGGAGGAGCTCTCGGTCCTCCGGGTGCTGAGCGACATGTGTGCCCAGACGATGCTGCGCCTGCGCGCCGAGGAGCAGAGCGCCGCACGGGCGGCCCAGCTGGAGTTCCTCGCGGATGCCTCCCAGGCACTCGCGGCGTCGCTCGACTACCGCCAGACGCTGCGCCAGGTCGCGTCGCTCGCCGTGCCCACGCATGCCGACTGGTGTTCCGTGCAGATGGTGGACGACGGAGTGCTGCGCACCCTCGCCGTCGCGCACGTCGACCCCAAGAAGGTGCAGCTCGCCAAGGACCTCGAGACCCGGTGGCCACCGGATCCGGACCGTCCCGGCGGTGCGGCCCAGGTCGCCCGCACCGGTCAGAGCCTGCTCATCGAGGTCGTCACCGACGAGATGCTCGTCGCGGCCGCGCGCGACGAGGAACACCTGCGTGTCGCGCGCGAGCTCGGCCTGCAGAGCGCGATGTCGGTGCCGCTCCTCGCGAACGACCGCGTCCTCGGCGTGCTGACCTTCGTCGCCGCCGAGTCGGGCCGGCGCTACAGCACTGACGACGTCGCCTTCGCCGAGGACCTCGCGCGACGGGCCGGGCTTGCCATCGACAACGCCGACCTCTACTCGCAGACCCGGCGGGTCGCCTCGGTGCTCCAGGCGACGCTGCTCCCGCAGGACATGCCGGAGGCGCCCGGCTGGCGGTTGGCCACCGTCTACCGCCAGGCCGGTCGCACGGAGGTCGGTGGCGACTACTACGACGTCACCGTTCTCGACGACGACCGCGTCGTCGCCGTGGTCGGCGACGTCATGGGACGGGGTGTCGATGCAGCCGTCGCCGGCTCGCGCATGCGATCGGCCGCCCGGGTGCTGGCGACGCAGGACCCGGAGCCCGGTGCACTCGCCCGCTCCATGGACCGGTTCATGGCGGCCGATCCGCCCACCCAGATGGCCTCCGCCGCCTACGTCCTCTTCGACTCGGCCCGTGACCTGCTGTCGATGACCGTAGCCGGCCACCCACCGCCCCTGCTGCTCCAGAACGGGCACAGCCGCTACGTCACCGAGCACGGCTCGCCCGTGCACGGCCTCGGCCTCGTGGAGCGTCCCACTGCCCGTATGCCGTTCTGCGAGGGTGATCTCCTGCTGCTCTACACCGACGGGCTGGTCGAGCGGCGGGGGGAGAGCATCGACATCGGCCTCAAGCGGCTGCAGGTTGCCGCCGAGGACCTTCTGACGAACGTCGATCCCGACGCCGACCTCGATGAGGTGCTCGGCGAGCTCCTCGAGGCCGTGACCGACCCCGACCGCCACGACGACGTCGCCGTCGTCGCGTTCCTGCGCGGCGAGTGGCCGGAGCGCCCGGCCGGCGGGTCGGGCTGAGCCCTCGCGCGTTGGAGCACACGGCATACGCCCTATGCTGGTGTGCGGATGAGTCGGCCAGACGGTCGCGTCAGGGCCTCGGCCCTGCCGAGGAACGTCCGGGCTCCACAGGGCAGGGTGGTGGCCAACAGCCACCCGGGGTGACCCGCGGGACAGTGCCACAGAGAACAGACCGCCGGCCGCTTCGGCAGCCGGTAAGGGTGAAACGGTGGTGTAAGAGACCACCAGCGCTCCAGGTGACTGGGGCGGCTCGGTAAACCCCACCCGGAGCAAGTCCAGACAGCGCACGTTCGAGACCGGCCCGGTCGAGTGCGCGGGTAGGACGCTCGAGCCGGCCAGCAATGGTCGGCCTAGATGGATGGCCGTCGCCGCGTCCCCGGCAACGAGGACGCGGAACAGAACCCGGCGTATCGGCCGACTCATCCACTCTCAGCCCTTGGACCTGCGGTGATGTGATTCGTCACCCCCGTTGGTCCGCAAATAGTCCGCAAAATTTCGGAGGACTCCGTCGACGGCGGCCCTGGTTCGCTCGTCGTTGTCGGGCCAGAGGCGGCTGTAGGCGTCGAGAGTCTCGCCAGCGCTGGCGTGGCCCAGGCGGGCCTGAACAGTCTTGACCGACTCGCCGTGGCGGATGAGCAGGGAGGCGTAGTAGTGACGCAGCTCGTGGCACCGGATAGCGGGGACGCCGGCCCCTTTCAGGGCCCGGTTCCACTCCGTCCAGAAGGTGGATCGGCGGAGCGGGGCGCCGAGGTTGTTCGTGAAGACGAGAGTGGTCGAGGGGTACACCCGCAGGTGCCCGCGTGTGCAACGACGCTCGGGAGCGGCATGAGGCGGACGCTCGCCTGCGACTTGGGCGGCCCGTAGAAGGGTTCGCGGCCGTTGACGTTGATGAGCTGTCGGTTGACGAGGACGGTTCGGCGATCCAGGTCGTGGCGGTCGACGGTGAGGCCGAAGATCTCGCCCTGCCGCAGGCCGGTGCCGGCGGCCAGGATGACGAGTGCCTCATGTCGGCGGGGCATTTTCTGGACGATGGCGCCAAGCTGGCCTTCGGTGATCGGGTGCACCCTGGGCTTGGTGACCTTGGGCAGCTTCGTGCCCGTGCACGCGTTCGAGACGATACGCCGGTCGGTGACCTACGCGACCAGCTCCCGCGCCGCGCAAGGCACTGAACTACGGCGACCGCCGAGTGTTCGTCGAGCGAGACTCGCTTGCCGATGGTCGCCACAGTGCGCCGCTGCTGGGTTGGCTCCTCACTGGCGCCATGCCGATTCCATTGTCGCGAAGTGGATCACGAGGACCTCGCGGTCGCCGTCAGCGTTGACCCGGGGCGACACATCGTCACCTGGAAGTGCAAATCGCCAGGCTCTGTGGGCGTTCTGACATGGGGCAAGTGACTGGCGGGAGAGTCAGGATCTCAGCTAGAGCCACCGTGAAGGGTGGAGCGCCTGCCTAGGAGTGAATACATGGACCGATACGACCTCTCCCTCATCGGATTCGGCGGCGTCAACCGCGCGCTTGCCGAGCTCATCGTTCAGCGCGGCGACGACCTAGCTGTTGAGCTCGGGTTCACTTTGCGTGTCGTGGCGATCACGGACCTGCGAGCCGGTTCCTTGGTCGACATCGACGGCATCGACCTCGTACCGCTCCTCTCGACCGAGCCCGGTGCGTTGAGCTTCGCGGGCCTTGCCGGCGGAAGTGCCGATCCGCGCAATGAGTGGGTGATCCGCCACGTGCCAGCGGACATCGTGGTCGAGGCGACGTACACGAACCCCACGGACGGTGAGCCCGCCCTGTCCCATGTGCGCTGGGCCCTCGAGTCGGGCAAGCACGTCTGCACCACCAACAAGGGGCCGGTCGCGCTCGCCGGCCGGGCACTCAAGGCACTGGCCGTCGACCACGGCGTCAGCTTCGAGTTCGAGGGCTCCGTGCTCAGCGGCACCCCTGTCCTGCGCACCGCTCAGCGCCTGCTCGGCGGACTGACGATCACCGGCGTTCAGGGCATCATGAACGGCACGTCGAACTACATCCTCGGCCGGCTCGAAGACGGCGTCGATCTGCCGAGGGCCATCGCGGAGGCTCAGGCACTGGGATACGCCGAATCCGATCCCACCGCCGACATCGAGGGCCACGACGTCCAGCTCAAGGTCATCATCCTGGCCAACGAGGTGCTGGGCGCCAGGCTGCGCCGCGAGGACGTCCCCTGCGAGGGCATCTCCGCGATCACTCCGCAGGAGGTCAGGGACGCCGCGTCGAAGGGACTGCACTGGAAGCTGGTCGGCTCCGCCACCCGGCAGGAGGACGGCAGCGTTGAGGCCCGTGTCGCCCCCGTCGCGGTGCCGGCACACCACCCGCTCGCCGGGATCTCCGGACCGTTGAACGCGGTGTCCTTGCACACCGACCTGCTTGGCACGATCACGGTGTCCGGGCCCGGCGCCGGCCGCATCGAGACCGCGTATGCGCTCCTCTCGGACATCATCGCCATCCACCAGCGCGGCGCCGCAGACACCACCACCCCCGCACGCTTCGTTCGCCAGGAGCCCAACTGTGTCTGACACCATCATGCGCCCGGCCGTTGAACTCGGCACCGACACGGCGCCCGTGCGCAACCCCTTCACGGGCGAGATCATCGCCTCGGTGCCTGTTGTCGACGTCACCGCAATCGGGAGCATCCTGCAGCAGGCCAGATGCGGTCGCCGCGCGGCGGCTTCGCTCTCCCGCGCTGCCAGGGCGTCCATCTTGGAACGCGCTTCCCACCTGGTCGAGCGGGGCGCCGAGTCCTTCGCGCGGCTGATCGTCAGCGAGGCCGGCAAGACCATCACCCAGGCCCGAAAAGAAGTCTCCCGCGCGGTCAACACCCTCTCCCTATCCGCGGCGGAGGTCCGGAGAAACGCCGGCGAGGTCATCCCGTTCGACTCGTATGCCGGCTCCGAGCAGCGGCAGGGATGGTTCACTCGCGAACCGCTGGGCATCATCGCCGCCATCACCCCGTTCAACGACCCCCTGAACCTCGTCGCCCACAAGTTGGGACCGGCGATCGCAGGCGGCAACGCGGTCATCCTCAAACCGTCCGCGTTGACGCCGCTGTCCGCCATGCGCTTGGTCGACGCGCTCGTCGAGGCCGGCCTGCCCGAGGAGGTCGTGACCGTCGTCAACGGCGATGCCGAGATCGCTGCCGCCATCGTGGCCGCCCCGGACGTGCGGATGGTGTCCTTCACCGGCGGCTTCGCCACCGGCGAGGCGATCTCTCGCAGCGCCGGGCTGAAGAAGCTGGCCATGGACCTCGGAGGCAACGCCCCGGTCATCGTCATGGAGGACGCCGATCTCGACGAGGCAGTCAGCTCCTGTGTCTCCGGTGCGTTCTGGGCCGCGGGTCAGAACTGCATCGGCACGCAGCGGATCCTCATCGCCCGCGAGGTCTACGCGCGGTTCCGCGACGGCTTCGTCAATCGCACCAAACTGCTGCACGTCGGCGACCCGCTGGACGACATCACCGACGTCGGCCCCATGATCACCCCGGAGGCCGCGCTGGCTACGCAGGCGAAGGTCGACGCTGCGGTCGGTCAGGGCGCCACACTGCTGTGCGGCAACGACCTCGACCGCTCGGTGTACACGCCCGCCGTCCTGGAAGGCGTCCCGGCCACGAGTTCGATCTGGCAGGAGGAGGCGTTCGCCCCCGTTGTCGTGCTGCAGCCAGTCGAGTCCTTCGAGGACGCCATCGAGCAGGCCAACGCCATCGACTACAGCCTCCACGCTGGCATATTCACCTCGAGTCTGGACCGCGCGTTGACCGCGGCACGATTGCTGGAAGCAGGTGGCGTGATGATCAATGACTCGTCCGACTACCGGTTCGACGCCATGCCGTTCGGCGGGTTCAAGTACGGCAGCATGGGGCGAGAGGGCGTGCGCTTCGCCTTCGAGGAGATGACGCAGCCGAAGGTCCTGTGCATCAACCGGCTCGGCAGCGCCTCATGACTGTGTTCAGACCGTCCAGACGTCAGGCCATACGTCACCTGTCGCCTTCGGTGAACGTCCCCAAAGCCCGCAGGCCGTCTGTGCCGGATTGACACAGCCATGTTTGCTGGTGCTCACTTCGGCGGCAGGACGAGCGAGCGTTCGGGAATCTGGTTGAGCACCAGGAAGGTGCGCACGCCGGCGATGCCGGGAATGCGCGGTCGCAGGTCATCGGTGATGAAGCGCTGCAGGTGTTCGACGTCCCGCAGCCGCACGAGCAGCAGGAGGTCGAACTCTCCGGCGATGTCTGCTGCGTACTCGACCTCGGGCATCTCCTCGATCAGCGGCGCGATGGATGACCACTGCTTCCAGACGTCCGTGGTGGACCGGAGCAGGATCACCGCGGTGACCGTGTGCCCGACGCGCTTCGGGTCGACGGTGACCGTGAGCGAGTTGATGACTCCCTCGTCCCGCAGCCGGGCGAGGCGAGCATAGACCGTCGCCCGTGAGGCGCCGGCGGCTTTGCTCAACGCGCCGATCGGTGCGCGCGCGTCTTCCCTGAGCGCATGCAGCAATGCCAGGTCTATGCCGTCGATCGCATCCGCCGATCCATTGCTCTTTCGCTGCACCACGTCCACCTCGTATCGAGTCGTGCACTCCTGCCGCGACCACGTAGCAGCCGTCAACGGAGGCTAAACGGCAGTTGGACGATCAGACCCATTCGGTCGCAATGTCTGTTCAAACAGATCACAGAGCACCGCTGTTGCACATGATTGCTTGGAATTGGTGCTGTGTTCTGGACGAAATTTTGGCTGGGCCCCTAGCGTCGTCGCGTTGGACATCGCAGATGACTAGGAGACCAGCAACAGATGACTGAGATTCACACCAGGGGCCGTTCCGCCGCGGAGCGGCTCCGTGCTATGGGCCTGAGCCTGCCCGAAGTGCGCGAGAGCTCGAAGTACGTGAACCACCGGACGCTCGACGCCAGCATCTACATCGCGGGCCAACTGCCTTACCAGGACGGTTGGCTGTTGGGGCAGGGAACCGTCGGCATGGATGTCGAGATGGAGGCAGCTCGAGGGCTCGCGCGCCACGCCGCCCTCAACGCGCTCGCTGTTGCCGCAGATGCGGTGGGCGGCCTGGACCGGGTTCGCATCGTGCAGATGTTGGTCTTCGTGGCAAGTACGCCCGAGTTCGGTCAGCAGGCAGATGTCGCCGACGCAGCCAGTGAGCTGCTCGTCGAGGTGCTGGGCGAGAACGGGCGGCACGCTCGCACTGCCATCGGTGTCGCCAGCTTGCCGCTGAACAGCCCGGTCGAGATCCAGATGGTGTGCACCGCGGGTTAGGGCTACCCACCAGCGGCGCCCGACTGCTTTCGTGGGCCAGGAAGTCGTCCGCGCCGCTCAACCACACCACTTCCAAGTTCAAGGAGTGAACGTGCACCAGCTTCAACGAGCACTCAACGGCCTGGTCGACCGGGTGGACACCCCGGCACCGATCGTGGTCCGGGATGTCATGCAGCGAAACATAGATCGGATGCAAGCCTTCGCCGTCGAGCACGGCCTCGGCCTGCGACCTCACGTCAAAACGCACAAGTGTGTCGAGATAGGTCGGCTGCAGGTCGAGGCGGGGGCGGTAGGCGTCACCGCCGGCAACGTCGGTGAGGCGGAAGTCTTCGCCGCGGCAGGGTTCGACGACATCTTCCTCGCCTACCCGGTCTGGCCATCGGGAACCAAGGGCAAGCGAATCCGACGGCTCGCCAAGACCGCCCGACTCCGGGTGGGTGTCGACAACATCGCGGCGATCGACGCGCTCGCCGACGCGATGGGAGACGAACCCGACCGACTCCAGGTGGTGGTGGAGGTCGACTGCGGCGCCCGCCGGTCGGGTGCGCCGCCCGAGGCAGCCGGTGGCCTCGCCACCGCAGCCCGCAAGCGCGGACTGGTTCCGGCCGGGGTCTACACCTACCCGGGGCATGGCTGCTTCGGTCCGGACTCCCGCGAGCCGGCGGCCCAAGACCAGGAAGGCGCCCTGACCACCGCAGTGCGCAGCCTCGCCGACGTCGGAGTGACCGCCGAGGTGGTCAGCGCGGGTTCCACGCCCACGGTGGCGTTTGCGACCGGCAGCGTGATCACGGAGATCCGTCCCGGCGAGTACGTCTTCTGCGACCTGGACAACACCCGGATCGGCGCGTGCGACGAGGACCAGATCGCGCTGTTCGTCGCCGCCACCGTGGTTAGCGACTGGGTCCCCGACCAAGTGATCCTCGACGTCGGCACCAAGGCCCTGGGCCGCGAGGGCAGCCCGGAGAAGGGCTACGGCGGCATCGCCGGACACAACGCGGTCTTGGCGAAGCTCAACGAGTACCACGGGTTCCTCGCCCTCCCCGGCGGCGAATCGCGCCCCCGCGTCGGCAGCGTGATACCTGTGGCGCCCAACCACGTGTGCCCGGTCGTGAACAGCTTCGAGGAGCTGATCGTCACCGACCGCTCCGGCACGTCGGTGGAGCGCTGGCCGGTCGCCGCCCGTGGACTCCTCAGCTGAACTGTCCGCACCACACGCACAGCACCATTCCCATTCCAACGAGGAGAAGCTGACATGAGACTCGAGAAGATGACCGTGCTGGTCACCGGCGCCAGCAGCGGCATCGGCGAGGCGGTGAGCTCCCACTTCCGTCGTGAAGGCGCGCGGCTGCTGCTGACCGGTCGCCGCGAGCAGATGCACAGTGCCCAGCCCGATGACGTGTACGTCCCAGGGGACCTCAACGACGAGGCGTTCGTCGCTGGTCTCGCGGCGCAGGCCACGGAGTCCTTCGGTTCGGTCGACGTGGTCGTCCTGAACCATGGCCTGCAGGCCAGCAGCCCGCTGACCGAGATGGCCCACGAGGACGCGCGTAACGTGCTCGAGAGCAACCTGCTCAGCGCGTTCCTGGTGATGAAGCACTTCGCACCGCTGATGCCTGCGGCCGGGGGATCATTCGTGTGCGTGAGCTCGCGGCTCGGGATGGTAGGCATGGCTGGGCAAGTGCTGTACTCCGCGGCCAAGGGTGGCCTGATCATGCTCGCCAAGGGCGCGGCGATCGAGTGGGCGCCACGCAACATCCGGGTCAACGTCGTCGCGCCCGGCCTGACCTCCACGCCGGTCATCGAAGCAGCGATTCAGCGCCGGCCTGACCCTGAGGCGTACCGCCGCGAGCGCGCGTCCCAGATGCCACTCCAGCGACTCGCCACCCCTGAGGAGGTGGCCGACGCCATCCTCTTCCTCGCATCCTCGGAGTCGTCGTACATCACCGGAGCGGTCCTGCCCGTCGACGGCGGGTACACCGCCTTCTAGGCATCCCGCCCAGTGTGGCGACCCGCACTGGGTGCAATTGGTACGGTCGGCTGTCCTCGGTTGCGCTTTTGCGGCTGGGCAACGAGTCCCAGCGCAACCGCATGACGAGGCGTTGTCGCCAGCTCCGCCGGTTATGAGGACGATCATGCTCGTCAGGTTCTTGTGGGAGCGGGAGCTGCCGGAGCCGATCCAGTCGATAACCAATAAGGTCCAGACATTCCACAAGGCCAGCAACTGGCTGATGTTCGGATGGTCCTGGCGCGCCGCCGGATGCCGCTTCATCTCCGACGGCGAAGCGGTGACCGTCCTGCACGCAGGGCGGTCACCCCATCATCCTTATGGGTACTCCAGGGGACGACTCTCGCTACAGACCCACGACGGGGGCCAGCTGGGCTCTGAGGGTCCCCGCGTGGGGCTGAAGGGAACCGTCGAAAGCGGCGGATCCGATGGTGAAGGCGTCGGCCCCGGCTGCTGCGAGCGCCTGTATCTGCTCGGTGCCGGTGATGGAGCCGGCGACGACCAGGCGGCCGGTGGTGGCCGCGCGGGCGGCGCGGACCAGGTCGAGAGGGTCGGCATCGGTGGCGCGGTACGCGAGGAGGTCGACGCCGGCACAACCGGCGGCCTCCGCTCGTCGGCAGTCATCGGCGATGCGGTCCGGGTCGCCGGCGAGTCGGGTGGGGTGGCCGAGGGGTTCTCCGGCGAAGGGTAGGTAGCCGATGGATGTGCCGTGCAGGAGGTCGAGGGTCTCCTCGAGCCAGGTGCCGCCCATCAGCCAGTCGACGCCGAGTTCGATGGCGGTCCGGACTGAAGCAAGGGCCTGGTCCCGGTGGGTGCTGACGACTTCGAGATAGGTGGTGGCGCCCATGTCCTTGATGCGGGTGTGGAGCTGGGCGAGGGTGTCGGGGTCGACTCCGATGTCTTTGAACCCGATGTGTGTGATGCCGAGGTCCTCGATGGTGTCGAGCACCTCAAGGCAGTCGGTGACGGTGCGGTCGTCGCGGGTGAGCATGAAGATGAAGTCCATGGTCCTTTGGTTTCTCGAGGGGGCTGACGGGAGTCGGTGGGTCAGGAGCGGTCCGGTGCCCCTGACGACAGGCGGTCGGCTTGGGTCAGGGCCGCGAGCAGGCTGGTGTGGTCGGCCGTGCCGCTACCGGCGATGTCGAAGGCGGTGCCGTGGTCGACGCTGGTGCGGACGAAGGGCAGGCCGATGGTGATGTTGACGCCGTGTTCGATCCCCAGGTACTTGATGGGGATGAGGCCCTGGTCGTGGTATTGGGCGACCACGACATCGAAGGCTCCGGCGCGGGCTCGCATGAAGACGGTGTCGGCGGGCCAGGGTCCGCTGGCCTCGATGCCTTCGCCCTGGGCGGTCTGGATCGCGGGGGTGATGATGTCCAGGTCCTCGCGCCCGAACAGGCCGTTCTCCCCTGCGTGGGGGTTGAGGCCGGCGACGGCGATGCGAGGGGCGGGGAGGCCGCTGTGCTGGAGTGTGCGGTGGGTGAGGCGGATGGTCTCGAGCACGCGGTCTGTGGTTATCGCGACGATGGCGCTGCGGAGTGACTGGTGCACGGTGACCAGGACGATCCGCAGTTCGTCCGTGGCCATCATCATCGCGTAGTCCGTGGTGCGGGACAGGTCGGCGAGGATCTCGGTGTGGCCAGGGTAGGGGACGCCGGACAGGCGTAGTGCTTCCTTGTTGATCGGCGCGGTCACCAGAGCCCGAATCTCGTGGGCCATCGCAAGCTGGATGCCGCGGCGGACGTACTGGAAAGACGCCGCACCGGCTCGCGCGTCGAGTGCGCCCCAAGGCAGGCCGGCCGGAAGGCCGTTCTGCGCAAGGACATCCACCGTCCCGGGCGCGAACGTCGCCTGGTCGACCGACGCGATGGGACGGAGAGTCAGATGGGTGTCGGCGATCCCGTTGGCGCGGGCAAGCACGTCCAGGTCGCCGATGACGACGACGGGCACCGTACGCCGGGAGTCGGCGCAGGCCTTGAGGGTGATCTCGGGACCAATTCCGCAGGGGTCGCCCATGGTGATGGCGATCGGGGTCATGCGTGCTCTCCTTGGTTGACGGGGTGTCGGATGAGGTCGCACAGGCGCAGGAGCATGGCGTCGTCGCCGAAGCCGCCTGCCTTGATCAGTACGCAAAGGGGGAGAGGGCCTATCAGAGATCCGCGCACGACGCCGGGTTCAGGTTCGTCGAGCAGGTCGATCCCGGTGGTCCCAAGGGGCTGGAGCACGGTCGTGGCCGTCTCGCCGCCAGTGATGACGAGTGCGTCGACCGTGTGGTCTTCGGTCAGCGCCCGCACGACTGCTGCCTGAGAGCGGGCGAGGACTTCGGCGGTCTCTGGAGTGTGGCGTTCGTCGGGTGTCTGCAGGGTGAGGATGGAGGTCGTCAGGCCTCGCAGGGTCTCCACGGCTGGGTCCGGATCGACGCCCACGGTGACGCCCTGGACGTCCACGCTGGCGTGGAGCTTGGCCAGCTGCCGTCGCGTCGCCTGGTTGGTGCTACCGACGACGACCAGCGGACGTCGGGCCGGGGTGGGCAGTGATGCAGCACTGCCCGCGGGGCGAGCACACCTTCGGGCCAGGGCGGCAGCCAGGCCTGGGGAGCCGACCCACAACACATCGTCGAGCCGTGGCACCGCTGCCACCAGGCGGTCGAGGTCGCCGTCGTCGGCCGCGGAGTAGACGATGAGGTCACCGTTCTCGATCAGCCCCGGCAGATCGGCTGCCCCCTCTGGCTGCCGAAGAACGGCCTCCGGAAACAGCATGGTCAGGTTCGAGCACTGCACGGGATGGGCCGGGTCGCGAGCAAAGTCGCTCTGGTGGACCGGTACACCCGACACGTGCTGGACTCCTTCGACTGTCACTCTGCCCTCCGCGGGGAAGGCCGGAGCGACGATGACAGCCCGCCTGCGCGATCCCGCCCATGCGGCCCGGACCTCGGCCGCGACATGACCGCGCAGCGTGGAGTCCATGGTCTTGAAGAGCAGCTCCGACCCAGCAAACAGGCGGGCGGCCCGCCAGGTTCGCGACGCGGCAGCCTCTTGGTCCAGCACCCGGGTCCCGAGGTCGACCGCGCTCAGGCCCGTGGTGTGCCGCGGCGCGCATGCTGGGGCGGTGAGCAGGATCCGGGCGTCGTGACCTGCCTGGCGGAAGGGTGCGGCACCGTCACCTGCGCTGGTGAGGTCATCGGCCAGGACGGTGAGACCATGCACGTCTTTGCTGAGCGTCATCTCGCACCTTCCGTCAAACGGCCGTCTGTGTGACGAGATCAATACTCGTGCAGATGAAAGTGCAGGACAAACGATTCATTCTCACGTGATGCGTGAGTAAAGTTCACTCATGCGATGGTCCGCCCTCCCACCTCTGAACGCTCTGCTGCCCTTCGAGGCGACCGTTCGGCACGCGAGCATGACCGCCGCGGCGCAGGAGCTGCACGTCACGCACGGCGCCGTCAGCCGACAGGTCCAGAATCTGGAACGGTCGCTTGGACTATCGCTGTTCGAGCGGAAGACACGCGCCCTGCGCCCGACCCCGCAGGCTCGCCAGCTGGCGGCCGTTGTGCGGGACGCGCTCGATCAAATCGACGCGGCAGCCCAGCAGATCACGCACCACACGCCAACCGGACCGCTCACCCTCTCGTGTGAGCCGACACTCCTGATGCGATGGCTCATTCCCCGGCTCCTCGATCTGGCCGCGAACGTGCCGGACGTTGCCGTCCACCTGTCCGCTGGCGGCGGCCCCGTCTTCTTCGACCGGGACAACGTCGACGTCGCGATCCGCCGAGACGACTTCGCGTTCCCCGAGAAGGCGAGCCGGACGCGCTTGTTCGCAGAGCGGATCGGACCAGTCTGTCGGCCCGATCTCGCAGCCCGCCTGACCGGGACCGCCGGCGTATCGCAGGTAGCACTTCTGCACACCCACACGCGTCCGCAGGCGTGGGACGACTGGGGACGTATCACCGGCATGAAGGTAGAGCCCGCCTCCCAGCAGACCCTGGAGCATTTCTACCTGACCCTGCAGGCCGCCGCAGCGGGCGTCGGGGTCGCGATCGCCCCGTATGCCGTCGTCCGCGACGACCTGGAGCGAGGGCAGCTCGTCGCACCCTTCGGATTCGTCCGGGACGGCACCGGCTACTTCCTGCTCAGCCGTCGACCACCCGAGCAAGATGGTCGCGTTCGCCAGCTGGCGGCATGGCTGCGCGCCAAGACGAGCCGGCTCGACGACGACGATTCCCAGCCGGCGTGACGGTCCACCACTTTGCGGCTTCCTGTCCCAACGAACAACGGTGGGCGACGGGTACGTACACGTGATGGCAGACCTGCCCGTACCCGACAGCTGTCATGAGGCAGCCGTGAAACTGACTACTTCGGTGCCGCCCGTACCGCGCTGAGGATGTTGGCACTCCCACACGCTTGTCTTGAGGACAGGGTCGGTGTCGGACGGCAGTTTCGACGTGTCTCCGGAGCCGTCGCCGGGACGGGGACCGTTGGGCTCGAGCTCCCCAAGGATCGTGGCCTCGGTGACGTGCAGGACGGCAGCATGAGGTTCTCCTTTGGTGGTCTTGTCATGGTGATGCCGCTTTGAGTGGCCGGGGCAGACTCATCAGAGGACGGATCATGCGACGGCTGGGATCGGTCAGCTCGGTGGCAGGAACGGCTTGACCAGCCATGCGCGCTTGGCCGGCCTCCCACTGCGCTCTTCGTAGGCGTCAGACGACGCGAGCGTCTTGGTGATGACCCTCGAGGCGATGAACCGCAACGGCTCAGGTTCCCAGTTTCGGGTGTGGTGTCCTACCCATGGAAGAGATGTCAGGTCCGTGGTCTGGCCGAAGATCAGGTCGCGCATCGTGCGGCCCGAGATGTTGGCGGCGGTGACGCCATGACCGCCGAACGCACCGACGAAGCCGAGCCCCGTTGTGCGGTCGAACGTCGTCCTCATGCACCAGTCCCGGGGTACCGCCAGGGAACCGCCCCAGTGATGAGTGATCCGAGCCTGCGCCGCAGCCGGAAACGCCTCGCGCAGAGTCTCGCACAGCCGCTCGTAGACGCGAGCATCCTGCTCGTTCTCGGTGGAGATGGGGTTCATCAGCCGATACGGCGCGCCTCGGCCGCCCAGTGCGATCCTGCCGTCGACCGTGCGCTGTGAGTAGTAGTAGAGGTGCCTCACGTCCCCGATCCCCATGCCGTCCTGCCACCCGAGCTCGTCCCAGGTCTGCTGCGGGAGGGGTTCGGTGGCGATCATCAGGGAGTAGAGCGGCAGGAAGCTGCGTCGCTCGGCCCGCTCACGGATCGTGTAGGACTCCGTGGCCCGAACCACGACGTCAGCTAGGACTCGTCCACCCCTGCACTGAACCACCTTGGGGCGCAAGAGCTCTGCCGGACTCTGCTCATAGATCTTGACGCCCAGGCGCTCGCAGGCCGCGGCCAGCCCGCGAGCGAGCCGAGCGGGGTCGACGCGGGCGCAGTGCGGCGTGAAGGTTCCGGCGAGGACGCCCTCAGCCCCGCGGACGAGCTCAGCACACTCATCGGCGTTGAGAAGCCGGATGTCCTCGGAGCCGAGCCCGAAACGGTGCTTCGCCTCGACCCGGGCATTGAGACGCTGCACCTGCGGCTCTGTGGTCGCCACAGTGAGCGCCCCCGACTTCTTGTAGCCACAGTCGATGCCCTCCGACGACACGACGCGGCCGATCTCGTCGACCCCGCGCTGGACCTCGCGCTCGGCCCGAAGGACGCTGTCCCAACCGCTACGTCGCGCGTAGCGTCCGCCGCTGCCGGCGATACCAGCGGACACGAAGCCGCCGTTGCGACCTGCAGCGCCGAATCCGGCGATCTCGGCCTCGACGACGGTGACCCGCAGGGACGGGTCGGCCGCCTTGAGGTAGTACGCCGTCCACAGCCCGGCGAAACCGGCGCCGACGATCGCCACGTCACACGTGTGGTCGCCGGAAAGCTGCTCTCTCGGTGTCAGGTCCTCGACGACCCCCTCGAGCCACAGGCTGCGCGACCACGGGTTATCGGATGCCGGTGGAGGGTCGGCCACACCATCTGGCCCGTTCATTGGGTATGACGCTGACTTCATGACGGTCGTCTCTCCGAACTGTGAATGATGCTGGGGGATGGGTCGCGCGAGATGGTTCCGGCTCGGGGATCCAATGGCCGGGCGAGGGTCATCGAGGCACCGTCGCGAGTCGTGCAAGGTGGTCTGCCCGGCCACCACTACTGCGGGATGCGATTGGCCCAGCGCCCCGCTCCGAGGTCAGATGACACACTCGAGAAACTCCTGCGTCCGCCGTTCCTGGGGATTGGTGAGAACCGCCCTGGCGTCACCCCGCTCGACGATGACACCGCCATCCATGAAGACGAGGCTCTTGGCCACCTCCCGGGCGAAGCCCATCTCGTGGGTGACCACCACCATGGTCATTCCCGCGCCGGCAAGGTCCCTCATGACATCGAGGACCTCGCCGACCTTCTCCGGGTCCAAGGCGCTTGTCGGCTCGTCGAAGAGCAGGATGCTGGGTTGCATGGCGAGTGCCCGGGCGATCGCAACGCGCTGCTGCTGTCCACCCGAGAGCTGTGCGGGGTACTGCTTCTCGCACTGGCTGAGACCGACCTTTGCCAGCAAGGTGCGGGCCTGTTCTCGCGCTACCTCACGTGAGACCTTCTTGACCACCACCGGCCCAGCCATGACGTTGTCAAGCGCAGTCATGTTGGGGAACAGGTTGAACTGCTGGAAGACCATGCCGATCCCGGTTCGTTGCTTTGCCAGTCGGCGCGGCGCCACGGCGTGGAAGGCATGGGCGTGCTCGACGTAGCCAAAGTCCTCGCCGTTCACCTTCAGGATGCCCCGGTCAACGGTCTCCAGGCCGTTGAGGCAGCGCAGCAGGGTCGATTTGCCCGAACCACTGGGTCCGATGATGCATGAGATCTCACCCGATGCGACCTCGAAATCGATGTTGCGTAGGACGGGATTGTCGCCGAAGCTCTTGCACAGCTTCCGGGCAAGAATGGTTCCTTCACTCATAGCAACGACTCCTTCGGGGCGATCTCGACCGTGCGCGGGCGCTCGCCACCGCTGATGGTGCGACTCGACTTGACCGAACGAGAGGATCGGGAGAAGCGCCGCTCGATCATGGACTGCGGCACGCTCAGGGCCAGCGTCATGATCAGGTACCAGAGACTGGCGACGATGAGCAGCGGGACCGTCTCGTACGTCCGGGCGTAGATCGCCTGGGCGCTCTGCAGCAGGTCCGCCACCCCGAGGACGCTCACCAGTGACGTTTCCTTGAGCATTCCGATGAACTGGTTGCCGGTGGGAGGAATGATCGAGGGCAGCGTCTGCGGGAGGATCACCGTCCTGAGCTTGTCGAACCCGTGCATGCCGAGAGACTCGGCCGCCTCGAGTTGTCCGCGTCCCACCGCCGCGAAGCCGCCCCGGATGATTTCCGCCATGTAGGCGGCCTGGTTCAAGGTCAGTCCGATGAGGGCTGCCGTCAGCGGGCTGAGCAGCTCGTTGACGTCGACGGGCATCGAGATGTCCGTGAAGGGCACACCGATGGAGAGGCGGGGATAGAGGGCGGCGATGTTGAACCAGAAGACCAGCTGGACGAGCACCGGCGTCCCACGGAAGAACGTGATGTAGAGCCGCGCCAGACCCGAGACCGGCAGCTGGGAAGACGCGCGCATGACGGCGAGGACCAGTCCCAGGAGGATTCCCAGGACCATGCTGATCATGGTCAACAGCAACGTGATCCAGATGCCGTGGATGATGGACTGGGCGGTGAAGTACTTCAGTACCACCGGCCAGCGGTAGTTCTCGTTCGTGACGAGGGTGTAGGCCAGCGCCGCGATGATTCCGGCTGCGAGTGCCCAGGCGAGGTAGTCGACTGGGCGCCTGAGCCGAATGCGAGGTTTGTCCTCAGGAAGAATTTCCGGCATGGTTCAGTTCCTTTCCGGGTTGCTGGGCGGTGACGACGGAGGTAGTCACCGCCCAGCAGGTCCGTTGCCCCGAACGGCGTCAGCCCTGTGGGGTCGCGATGGACGCCTTGTCGATGCCGAGGGAGTCGAATCCCCAACGGTGGAGCGCCTCTGTGTACTTGGGGCTGTCCATGATCGACTGGATCGCCGCCTGGACGGCCGGCGTCAGGGCGGAGCCCTTGCCGAGGGCGACGGCGTTGTCCGCTGTGGCGACCTGGGGCTTGAGCACCTGGAAGGTGTTCGGCTGCTGCGCGTCGGCCCAGTTCAGCGATGTCGTGTCGTAGAAGACACCGTCGACCCGGCGTGAGGCGACCTGGGTCAGTGCGTCCTGCACGCTCGGCAGCGAGACGGGCTTGATGGCAGGCTTGCCCTTGGACTCGCAGGTCTTCTCGGAGAGGGTCGGGAGCCGCTTCAGCTCCTGTACCGAGCCCGACTGCACGGCGATGCTCATGCCACAGAGGGTCTCGTTCGTGAGGTTCTTGGGATTGCCATGGGCAACAGCGATCGAAGAACCGTTCTTGAAGTAGAAGACCATGTCGAGGACCTTCAGACGGTCCTCGTTGGCCGACATCCCCGACACCGTGAGGTTGTACCGTCCCCCGTCGAGGCCGGGGATGATCGTGTCGAACTTGACGTTCTTGATATCGAGCTGCAGACCCAGCTTCTTCGCGATGAGCCGGGCGATGTCCGGGTTGAAGCCGATCGGCGTCGTGTTGTCACTGGCCATGAATGTCGTGGGGGGACTCGACAGATCCATGGCGACGACCAGCTTGCCCGACTTGCGGACGTCCGGCGGGACGAGGTCTGCGGCAGCGCGGTCGACCGCGACACCGTTCGAGATGTCGTCGGTGTGTTCGCGTGCATCGGCTGGGGCCGGCTTGGTGACATCCGCGTCGCCGCCGCAGGCGGTGAGGGACAAGGTTGTGGCGATGGCAGCCAAAGCAATGCCGGTTCGGAAACGGGTTCGCATCAGTGATCTCCTACTCAGGGGTGTGTGGCAGCGGAGGCAACGGGGACCCGTGCAACTCGAGCTGGGAGCCCACCGCTCGGGCGGGGGGCGAAGTGGAACGTGTTCTTCTTTCAGAACTCGCGGGTGCTCACCGGCAAGCCCGCTCAGATGTCTGATCCCACGACGCTAGGACCGCTGCCGAAACCGTGTCCAGATCTGCGTGGAAGATCCAGGCATACGTGCTGGCAAAAGCCGTTTGGCCATCTCTTCACACGATGAAGTCGGTCCGAACCCCTTCTTTTGTCCAGCCCGGGTAGCCTGTCGTCAGGGCGGCGGTCGGCTCCGACACAGCAGCTCACCAATCAGTGTGAGGTGGACCATGGTTCGGCGACAGACCAGCGAATCGGCGAATCCCATCGACGACATCGACCTGGCCCTGCTATATGCGCTCAAAGAGGACGCGCGGGCGCCCATCGGTACGTTGAGCGATGCCGCCGGCGTCTCCCGGGCCACCGCGTATGCACGCTTGGCCCGGCTGCGGGAGGAGGGCGTCATCAACTCCCTGACAGTCACCGTTGACCCGAAGCGCGTCGGACTCGCGGTGACGGCGGTCGTCCTTCTCCGGTCCACCACGGACGTCTGGAAGCCGTGGTCGGACCTGGCCCCGTTGCTCGAGGAGATGCCCGAGGTCGAGTTCGCAGCAGACATCGCCGGGGAGTTCGACATCCTGCTTCTCGTGCGGCTTCGCGACGCCGAACACCTGCAACGCTTCATCACCGAGGAGCTGCGGCCGCGCATCCCCGGCATCGCGGGCACGCGTACCCTCTTGGTACTCAACCAGGTTCCCGAGCGCTCGCTCGTGCTGCCTCCGAAGTGACACCGGCCGGCGAATCGCCAAAGCCTGCACATCGACGTCACCCTAGAAGTGGTTCGTCGCGTTCGTCGCTGAGCCGGGCCGCGGGGGCGGCGGCGTACGCAGACCGTATGGCCTTCCAGGCGCCTTCCGTTGGCTTCATCGTATGGCTCGACGGTCGACCAGCAGCCATTCGTCTCGTGCGCGCCTGACTGTCTGGACGGCGTACCTCGCCGCCGCCTAGCCTTCGGGAACCCTGCCGGACTATGCAGCAGGCGGCGACTCTGGACCTGCGCGTGCAACGCACAACGGATTGCCGCAGGCACACGACGTCGCCATCGCGGCCGTGATCGGCATGTTGCTCGCCATTGATGAGGAGCCCTCGATGAGCACTCTCTACCGCCACGGCGTCGATGCCGACTCGATTACCGCCGCACTCTCCGAGCTGGGCGTCCCGGTGCCCGCTGCCGATCCTCTGCGAAGTTTCGTCGGGCCGCCCATGCGCCAGACGTTTCGTGAGTTCCTCGGCCTCGACGAGGCGACGGCCGAGAGGGCCGTCTGGTTGTACCGGCGTCATTACGCCGAGACCGGCGCCCTGGACTGCAGCCTGTACGACGGAGTTGCTGCCCTGCTGGAAGGACTGTCGACTGCCGGTTGGTCGATGGCGGTGGCCTCTTCGAAGGTCGAGGATCTCGCATGCGCGAGCGCGGAGTCGACGTCTCTCGCCCGCTGATGGTGGGGGACCGTGGCTACGACGTACTGAGCGCCGCCGCGGAAGACGTTCCGACAATCCACGTGCTGTGGGGATACGGGACGCCGGAGGAGTCGGCGGAAGCTCTCGCGACCGCTCACTCACCTCAGGCGCTGGCAGGCCTGCTTCTGCACCGGGGCGAATCGTCAGTATCCGCCGTCGCGCGCTCCTCCTGACTGGAGGCCTAAACCACGAAGGAACTGTCCGCTGTGGACGCTATTGACGAGCAGATCGTTGCCGACCTGACCCGTAACGCCCGTGTCTCCTACGCGGAGCTGGCCGGCCGGGTCTTGTTGTCGCGCAATGCCGTGCGCCAGCGGATCGAACGGCTGGAGCGGCAGGGACACATCGCGGGCTACACCATCGTCCGTGCCGGCGACGACACTGGCGATGTCGTCTCGGCGCTCGTATTCGTCTACCGCCAGGACCGCCTGCGAGGTGGGGACGTCCTAGCTGCGCTCAAACGCATCCCTGAGGTCGTCATCTGCGAGATTCTCAGCGGAGACTTCGACATCATGGTGCGTCTGGAGGCGCCCTCGCTCGAACGCGTCCGTGGGATCTGGGAGGACATCGCAAAGATGCCCGGCGTCCTAGACACGGTCACGGCGCTCACCCTGTCCAGCGTGGTCAATCGCCAGCGAGGACGGCGAAGCTCGGCGGTAGAAGACTGAGGAGGGTAGTGAAACGCCGGACCTGCTTCCCGCGTTGTTGGCGTCTGCCAACGATAGTGCCGTGCCGAGAGACGTTGTCAGGGCCGCACGCGCTTGCTCTGCGAGACGGCAAGATGAGCAGCGAGATGAACTCGGCTTCTTGATCCGATCGAGGCTCGAGCGACCTCCCTTGCCAGTGATGGGGAAAATCCGACTCGGACGACCGGGCCGAGCAGCCGACCTGACCTCACGAGAGCCGAGTCACGAACGCGTGCCCATGCCTCTCCTCGATGTCGACGACACGGTTGAGTCGCGTCGCGATCGCGATCGCGATCGCGACGCGACTCGCCGTCTCCGGTCAGGTCACTCGGGTGCGCTAGCCGTCGACATCGACATCGGCGTTGCGGTCGTCCTCAGGGGCCCCTCGCGTCGCAGGCCTCGGCGTACGAGCGGCCAGAAGAGCACCAGGGCGCCTACTGCGATGAAGCTCGTGAAGACCTGGGTGCGTCCCGTCTCCGACGTCAGCATGATCACGACGATGCCGATCGCACCAAGGATGAGGACGATGTTCGGCCACGGAAAGAGCCAGACCCTCAGTTGCAGGTTCGCCCGCTCCTCCGCGGTCATCGCCGCTCGGGTGCGCCACTGGGTGACGGCGATGAACACGTACACGATCAGGGCGACGAGGCCGGTCGAGTTCATGATGAAGTCGTAGATGCCGGTGCTTGGTGCCACGAAGTTCACGACGGTGGCGATGAGGCCGCCGACCGTCGACGCGATCACCGCAAGTGTTGGCACGCCGCGCTTGGTCCGCTTCGCGACGACAGCCGGTGCCAGCCGCTGCTCCGCCAGCGCCGCGAACATACGCGACGCCGAGTAGGTGCCGGAGTTCAGCACGGAGGTCACAGCGGTGAAGATCACCAGGCTCATGATCGTCTCGGCGCCGGGGACGCCGAAGAGCTTGAAGACATAGCTGAACGGCGCGATGACGTCGGGTGACGGGACCTTGTCCCACGGGACGATCGTCACGATGACGAACACGGCGCCCACGTAGAAGAGCATGACGCGCCAGATCACCGTATGCGCAGCCTGCCGGACGCCCTTCGCCGGGTTCTCGGACTCGGCTGCGGCCATCACTGCGATCTCCGTGCCGAAGTAGGAGAAGAGCACCAGGGCGATGCTGGAGAGTACGACGCCGAACCCGTTGGGCATGAAGCCGCCGTGCGCCCACAGGTTCGCGATCGACATGGTGCTGGACGGCCAGAGTCCGAGGGCGAAGAGGACGCCGGCGCCGAGGAACACGACGATCGCGACGACCTTGATGCTCGCGAGCCAGAACTCCGTCTCGCCGAACGACCGGAGGGAGATGAGGTTGGTCGTGACGAAGATCGCCAGGAGAGCCAGGGACCCGGCCCACGCTGGGATCGCTGGGAACCAGGTGTTGATCATCCCGCCGCCCACGACCGCCTCGTAGGCGATGACGCCCACCCAGAAGTACCAGTACAGCCAGCCGACGAGGTAGGCCGCCCAGCTGCCCAGGCCGAGGCGGGCGTACTCCATGAACGACCCGACTGCCGGCCGCGTGGCCGCCATCTCGCCGAGCATGCGCATGGCGAGGAACACGAGCAGTCCGCCGGCGAGGTACGAGAGCGTGGCCGCCGGTCCGGTGGTGCGGATGATGTTGGCCGATCCGACGAAGAGGCTGGCGCCGATGATCCCGCCCAGCGTGATCATCGTGACGTGGCGCGAGCGGAGCCTCTTGGCCGGTTCAGTGTCTCCTCCGACCGCGTCTGCGGATGTGTGCGGCGAGGGCGGGTGGTCGTGGCCGGATCGTTGGGCCGGTCGCGTGATGGGGTCGGGTGCCAAGGTGAACGCTCCTTCGGTGCTGCTGGTCTAGCGGTCGGAGGCCGGCTGGAGGAACCCTGCCGGCTCGCGCCGCGTTAGGGGTGGCGGATAACTGGGCTTGCTGCGGGTTCAGTGCGTGGCGCGTCGTGCGACGTTGTAGAGGCGGATGTTCTGGTTTGTGTCGATCCCTTCCGCGCTGCCGTTGCGCCTGAGACCGGACTGCTTCACGCCGCCCAAGGGGACGGCGGCGCTGGAGGGTATGCCCTGGTCTGCGGCAGGTCGGGGAAAGCCTCTGCAACCCCCGCGTGCGTGATGAGCCCACCTCTGGTGTTGACCCCGAGCGCCAGGGCCGGGTCCTGGGCGGTGGCCTGCTCGGGTCCGAGGTTGGCGAGCCGCCGCAGGTAGGGGAACGTCGCGTTGGTCAGGGCGCGGGTGGAGGTCTGGGGGACTCCGCCGGGCATGTTTGCGACGCAGTAGTGGCGGATGCCGTCAACCTCGTAGATGGGGTCGGCGTACGTCGTGGCACGCGATGTCTCGAAGGCGCCGCCCTGGTCGATGGCGACGTCGATGACGAGGGCACCCTTCGGCAGGAGGGCGAGGTCGGCGTGCGAGACGACCTTGGGCGCGGCCTTGCCGGGAACCAGGACCGCTCCGATGACGACGTCCGCCGAGCGGAGCTCACGGGCGAGAGTGTCGGGATCGCTCACGACGAGGCGGGCGCGGCCGTCCAGCAGGAAGTCGAGCTGGCGGACCCGGGTCGCGGAGGTGTCGAGGACGGTGACCTCGGCCTGCATACCGAGCGCCAGGAGAGCAGCTTGCGTGCCCACGACGCCGCCGCCGATGACCACGACGCGGCACGGGGCCACCCCGGGGGATCCGCCAAGGAGTCGACCCCGGCCGCCTTCGGGAGCGGTCAGGTAGCTGGCTGCGGCGTGGGCAGCGAGCCGGCCGGCGATCTCACTCATCGGAGTGAGAAGGGGCAGGCCAGTGTGGTCCTGGACGGTCTCGTACGCGATCCCGAGCGTCCTGCTGTTCAGGAGCGCGTGAGTGAGCGGACGGTCGGCGGCGAGGTGGAGGTACGTGAACAGGGTGAGGTCCTCGCGGAGGAAGCTGTACTCCGCGGCGATGGGCTCCTTGACCTTCACGAGCAGTTCGCCGTTGGCCCAGGCCTCGGCCTGGTCCACGAGCTTGGCGCCGGCCTGCTCGTAGTCCTCGTTGGAGAAGCCGGCACCAATACCGGCATTGCGTTCGACGAAGACATCGTGCCCATCGCCCACGAGGACGGTGACACCGGCCGGGGTGAGACCGACCCGGGCTTCCTTCGTCTTGGTTTCCTTGACGGTCGAGATTCGCATGGTGATGTCTTTCGCTGGATGAAGTGCCGAAGGCGATTGGTGTGCTCAGGCGGTGGGACGGCGGGCGAGGTTGTAGAAGCGGATGGACTGGTACTCCTCGAGTCCCTCGGCGCTGCCCTCGCGGCCCAGGCCCGAGTGCTTCACTCCTCCGAACGGCGCGGCGGCGTTGGACGGGACGCCCTGGTTGATGCCGACCAGGCCGGTCTCGAGGGCATCGGCGACGTTGAGCGCCCGGTCCAGGCTCTCGGTGAACACGTAGCCCGCCAGTCCGAACTCCGTCGCGTTGGCCCGCTGCACGACCTCCGCCTGGGTGGTGAACCGCTGGATGGCCGCGACCGGTCCGAAGATCTCCATGCCGGCGATCTCGGCGCGTGCCGGCACGTGATCCAGCACGGTGGCCTGGAAGAAGTGGCCCTTCGACTCGAGGGCCCCTCCGCCGGTGCGCACACTCGCGCCGTGGATGACCGCATCGTCGACCAGGCGCTGCATGCTCGTCACGGCCCGGTCGTCGATCAGTGGGCCGAGCGCGACGTCGTCGGCCAGCCCGTCACCGGTTACCGCGGCGCCCATCTTCTCCGCGAGTCCTTCGACGAAGGCGTCGGCGATGCCGTCCTGGACGAAGATCCGGTTCGCCGCGATGCACGACTGACCGCCATTGCGCATCTTCGCCGCATACGCGCCGTCGACGGCCCGTTCGAGGTCTGCGTCGTCGAAGACGATCAGCGGCGCGTTGCCGCCCAGCTCCATCGAGGAGCGCAGCACGTTGTCGGCGGCCAGGCGCAGCAGCACCTTGCCGACCCCCGTCGACCCGGTGAAGGACACCTTGCGCACCCGAGCGTCGGGAAGCACGGCGTCGCTGAAGCCCGAGGCGTTGGTGGTGCACACCACCTGGACCAGGTCCTCGGGGACGCCGGCCTGGTGCGCGAGCTCGACGGCGTAGTAGGTGGTCAGCGGCGTCAGCGCGGCCGGCTTGATGACCACCGGGCAGCCCGCGGCCAGGGCTGGCGCGATCTTGCGGGTGGCCATCGCCAGCGGGAAGTTCCACGGCGTGATGAGCACCGACAGCCCGACCGGGGCGCGTCGGGTCAGCAGCGTGGCACCGCCTGTGGGGACGTCGCGAACGTTGCCGCCCGGACGCACCGCCTCTTCGGCGTACCAGCGGACGAAGTCGCTGCCGTAGGTGACCTCGGAGCGGGACTCGGCCAGCGGCTTGCCCATCTCCAGGGTCACGAGGAGCGCGATGGCGTCGGCGTGCTCGACGAGCAGGTCATACCAACGACGCAGCACGTCCGCGCGATGGCGTGGGGTGGTGGCCGCCCACTCGCGACCGGCGTGATCGGCACGGGCCACGGCGTCCAGAGCCTCGCCCGGGCCGGTGTCGGGCAGGCTGGCGATCACCGCGCCGGTGGCGGGGTTGTGCACGTCGAACGTGGCCGGACCGGTGGGCAGCCGCAGACCCTGCAGCACGATGTCGGCGGCGCGCGCGCGTGCGGGGTCCGCGACCGCGAGGCGCGTGCTCGGCGCCGTCGGCCCGGTGGTGCGCTCGGTGTTCAGTTCTGTGGTCATCGGGCTTCCTCTGCGAATAGAACGTCTTCGATGGCGTCGACGAACCCGGTGAGCTCGTCGTCGGTGGTGATGAACGGCGGGCTGATCTGCAGGGTGTTGCCACGCAGCGGGCGGGAGATGAAGCCCAGCTCGATGAGCGCGTCGGCGGCACGCTCGACCGGAATGTCGTCGCGGAGCGTCACCCCGCCGAGGAACCCCGCGACCCGCACGTCGACGACGCTGGGCCGGCGAGCCAGCAGCTGCTTGAGAAGGCCGTCGAGGCGGTGTTCGAGCTCGACGACCCGTGGCAGCAGCTGCTCCTGTTCCAAGATGTCGAGGTTGGCCATCGCGACCGCGCACGCGGTGGCGTGACCGGCGTAGGTGGCGCCGTGGCGGAACACCGGTGTGGCGGGGTCGTCGAGGTAGAACGGTTCCCAGATCCTCGGCGCGACCAGGACCCCGCCCAGGGGCGCGTAGCCGGAGGTGACGCCCTTGGCGAAGGTGATCAGGTCCGGGTCGAGACCAAACCGGTCGGTGGCGAACATGGCGCCGGTCCGTCCGAACCCGGTGATGACCTCGTCGACGATGAGCAGGATGTCGTGCTCGCGGCACAGCGCCTGAACCTTCTCGAGGTACCCCGGGGCCGGCGGGTTGACTCCGCCGGTGCCCTGGATCGGCTCGGTCACCAGCGCGGCAATGTTCTTCGCGCCGATCCGCGTGATGGTGCGGGCAAGCGCGTCGACGTCGTGGACCGCGACTCGTGCGGTCTCGGGCACCAGCGACTCGGTGCCATAGCCTTCTCGGTTGAAGTCGAGGCCAGCGATGCTGGTGCCGTACGCGTGCAGGCCGTGGTACGCGTGTTCCCGGCTGAGGATGGTCGTCTTGGAGTGCCGTCCCTCCCGCTGCCAGTGGCGCCGGGCCAGCTTGCAGGCCACATCGATCGCGTCGGAGCCGCCCGAGTTGAGGATGACCTTCGGATCGGCGATCGGTGACAGTCCCGCGAGCCGCTCGGCCAGCTGCAGGGCTTGGTCGTTCACGAACCGGGCGAAGATGTGGTAGGTCTCCAGCTTGAGCATCTGGGCGTGGGCCGCCTCCGCCAGGGCCGGGTGCGAGTGGCCGATGTTGGCGTGCCACAGTCCGGCGGTGCCGTCGAACAGGCGCCGGCCGTCGCTGGTGTGGATGTAGGAGCCGTCGCCCCGGTCGATGACGAGCTGGCGTCCTAGGACCGACGGCAGGTGGGCTTGAGCCGACCAGAGGGCCGGCCCGTCCAGGATGGTGCGAGTGGCGGACATGGTGTGTGTGTCCCTTCTTCCCAGTAGAGGGGTGGTCAGCGTGCGGTGTAACCGCCGTCGATCGCGATGGAGACTCCGGTGATGTAGCAGGCGTCCTCCGAAGCCAGGAAGCTGACCGCGGCGGCGACGTCGGCCGGGCTGGCCAACCGCCCCAGAGGGATGGCCTCGACCACGTCGCGCTCGGTCTGCTCAGGGTCGAGTTGCTTCTTGACCCAGGCGTCGTAGAGGGGTGTGCGCGTCATGCCGGGTGCGACCGCGTTGACCCGGATGTTGCGGGGCGCGAGCTCGACCGCGGCCGCAGTGGTGAGCGCCTTGATGGCGCCCTTGGTGGCGGAGTACAAGCTCATCGTGGGCACGCCGATCGAGGCCAGGCGCGACGTGATGTTGATGATCGCGCCACCGTGGTCCATGCGTTTCGCGCTCTCTTGGATCACGCCGATCGCGGCGATGGTGTTGACCTCGAACAGGCGCCGCACCTCCTCGATCGGCGCCTCGAGCAGATCATCGGTGTGGTCCATCGCTGCGTTGTTCACCACCACGTCCAGCCGCCCGAAGAGTTCGATCGCCCTCTCGGCGAGCTGTGCGGGCGCCCCAGTGGAGATCAGGTCCAGCGGGACGAACGCAGCGTGGGGCCCGAACTCCTCGCGCACCTGCTCGCCGCGATCCTTGTCCCGGCCGGTGATCACCACGTTCAGGCCGTCGGCGTGCAAGCGGCGGACGATCTCATGCCCGATCCCCGAGGTCGATCCGGTCACGATGGCGGTCCGGCGGCTCACCGCTGCGCTCCGGACTTGTCGACAGCGGCCTTGAGCCGGGCAACCCCCTCATCGATGCGCTCCGGCGTCGAGGTCGCAAAGCACAGCCGCAGCGCATCGTGGAAGTTGCCGTTGGTGGAGAACGCCGGCCCTGGGATGTAGGCGACGCCCTCGGCCAGCGCGGGCTCGAACAGCGCCGCGGTGTCCACCTGCGCGTCCGCGAAAGCGACCCAGAGGAAGAACCCGCCGTCCGGGTCGGTCGCGCGGACCGCATCGCCGAAGTGTCGGTCCAGTGCGACCCGCATTGCGTTCTTGCGCTCGCAGTAGAGGCTCAGCACCCGGTCCAGGTGCGGTTGCAGGTGTCCGCCGGCGAGGAAGTCGGTGACCGTGCGCTGCGCCGGGACGCTGGTGCAGGTGTCCATGGCCTGCTTGGCGTTGATGAGCAGCGGATGCAGGCTCGGGTCGGCATCGACCCAGCCCACCCGCAGCCCAGGGGCGAGGATCTTGGACAACGTGCGCACGGAGAAGATCCGCGGGTTCCCGGGATCGATCTCGTTCAGTGACGGGATCGGGCTGTTCTCAAAGCGCAACAGGCCGTACGGATCGTCATCGATGATCATCGCGCCCCACTGCGCGGCCAGTTCCAGCAGCTGCTCGCGCCGGGCCAGCGACAACGTCACCCCTGAGGGATTCTGAAAGTTGGGGATCGTGTAGATCGCCTTCGGTGTCCGCCCGCCCCGCGCAACCAGCTCCGGCAATACCTCTACGACCAGGCCGTTCTCGTCCAGAGGTGCTTCCAACAGCTGCGCGCCGTAGGAGAGCGCAGTCGCGTTGCCGTTGGTGTATGTGGGTCCCTCCACGATCACCAGATCACCCGGGTCGACGAACAGCTTGCAGGCCAGGTCCAGACCCTGCATGCCCCCGGTGGTGACCGTGACTCGGTCGGGCGCGCTGGCGTGGCCGTGCTCGGCCTGGAGCTTCAGGATCTGGTCGACGAAGTCGGGCTCACCCTCTGTGGAGCCGTAGGTGTACTTGCCCGGCACCGGGTTCGCCGCGAACCGGTCCAACAGCTCCACCGGCATCAAGTCATCACTGGGGGCGCCCATGGCGAACCGGACGATGTCGTGGGTGTGACGCGCCAACAGCGACGTCGAGGAGTCGATGACCGAGCCCACGAGGTCGCTGGTTCGGCCGGCCAGGGGGAGCGAGTGGTCCCGCATGATTCTCCGTTCCATGAGTCGTCGAGACGAGGCTAGGCATCTGAAACGGATAACAAAAGCGACGGTTATTGACTATGACAAGTCGGTTTTTCTTACAGATCCAAGGTTGGCTGTGGTCACACGTTGGGCTGGCCGAGTGCCGTGGCGAATGCCCTTCTGCATGCTGCGACGGCTGGCCGTCGTTCGGCTCCGGATCGGCATATCAACAGGATCTCTCGACGCTGATGGGTGCCTAGCAACGGCGAGGGCTCCAACTGCAACCCCTCGCCACGCACCAAGAGATCTGGCAGGAATGCTGCCGCCAAGCCGGCCTCGACCATCCGCACGTGGAACAGCAGATCGGCCGATTCATAGACGGCAGCCGGCTGGAAGCCGTGCTGCATGCACAGGCGGCGAACCCAAGCGTGGGCCTCCGAGCCGTTCGGCTCGAGGACCCACTTGAGCCTTTGCAGCTCCCCTAACGTCCCGGCATCCGCCCCGACCGGCAGGTAGGCACGGACGGGGTCGTCCATCAGCAGGTCCGCGTGCAGATCCGCCGGTGTTCCCTCAGACGTACCGGGGTAGCTGTCCGCTACGAGGACGTCTATGCGACGTGAAGAGAGCAACAACACCCCCTCCTCCGGCTCGACCTGACGGTATCGAACCTCCAACGCTGGGTGCTGGGCCTGCAAGGCGCCGATCACGCCGGGAACTGCGTACCGGCTGATGGTGCTGAAGGCCCCCAGTCGCACCACGCCTCGAACCTGAGTATCGCTGGCCGCCAGATCGGCTTCCGCACGCTCGAGAATGGCCAAGATGCCATCGGCGTGGTGGACGAGCTCTTCCGCAGCAGGCGTGAGGCGCACACCCCGCCCGACCTTCTCCAACAACGACACCCCGGCCTCCTTCTCCAGCAGAGTCAGTTGCTGGGAGACAGCGGAATGCGTGTAAGACAACGACCGAGCTGCCGCCGTGATGCTGCCCCGAAGCTGAACCTCACGCAAAAGAACCAGGCGATGTACATCCAGCACGAGTCTCTCCTAAGTCGATCCGTGGCCATAGTTCAGCATGGGGGGCTCGCCGGGGTGGTTAGCGCACCATGCTGCCGAGGCAACCTGATCGCGTGGGCGACCACCACCAGAAGTGCGAGCGCTCGCACAACCACGCCCGCGGCCGCCGCCAGATCCGCAACCTGGGCGGCGACGGACGGCGTGTGCGGTCGGCTACCTCTACCAAGGTCCGCGACACGGGAACGTCCCTCGGAGGGCGCGCAACCGAGGACCCTTGGCGGCGGCGGTTACGCGAGCTACTTCCAGCCCGGCGAACAGAGGCATGGAGGCATGACCCCCGCGTCGGCGACGGACAGCGCGGTCAATACCCGGCTCCGATCAGCCTGATGAAATGTAAGGCACGCTTACTGGTAAGCGTAAAAAGTGGTCGCTATTGCTAAACCACGCAGCGCCCTATCGTTCGTGGCCTCACCAGTTGCATGCGCACCCGCCTAAGACCAAAGACGCTCCACGTCTATGTGTTACTCCGGTGTTGCAGCAGTCGCGTCCGATACGTGCATAACTCAGAGGAGAAGATTCCAGATGCGAAAGGTTTCGCGGACCAATATCGCCGCAGTGGCGGTCGCCACGGCTGTCTCGCTCACGGCGTGTAGTGAGGGATCGGGTGTCAAGGGCGCGGTCGAGGCCGTCGCCGGCGAGCATACCGACGATATCTCGAAGGGAGTCGAAATCGATCCGGCGGCGGCAAAGTTGGTACCGGCGAACGTGCGCAACACCGGCAAACTCGTGGTCGCAACGGAGCTCACCAGTCCGCCGACCGAATTCCTGGCTTCCGACAACAAGACGCCGATCGGCTTCGACCCTGACATGGCGCGATTGATCGCGCGGAAGCTGGGTCTGGAACCCGAGATCAAGAACGTCAAGTTCGCCACGATCATCCCCGGACTCCAGGCCGGGCGCTTCGACCTGTCGGTGTCGGCGATGGCAGCGACTGCAGATCGCTTGAAGGTCGTCGACATGGTCGACTACTTCAGTAACGGCTCATCGATCGCCGTTGCCTATGGCAATCCAGACCATCTCACCCCGACTACCTTGTGTGGGAGAAGCATCGCCGTCCAGACCGGCTCGGTGCAGGAGATCGAACGGCTCCCCAAGCTGTCCAAGGAGTCCTGCGAGTCCAAGGGCAAGCCGGCCGTCAAGGCTGTCTCGCTGCCGAGCGTGCAGGATGCGCTCACCCAGGTTGCCTCAGGCCGAATCGACGGCGTCTTCTACGACACGCCGTCTTTGGTTTGGGCGGACACCAAGCAGCCAAAGACCTTCGAGGTTCTCACCCCCCAAGTTACGACAGCTGATAACGCCGTCGCACTTAGCAAGGACTCACCACTCACGCCGGCGGTACAGGCCGCGATCCAATCGATCATCGACAGCCCGAAGTACCAAGAGGCGCTTGACCGATGGGGCATCAAGGCGCAGGGCATCGACAAGGCGACAACCGCGGCCGCGGAATAGAAGCAGCCAGGAGCGACAAAAGCGTGGTGGATAGCTTTATGACCGCCGATGTCCAGCGGTTCGGGGAAGGAGATCTCGAAAGCGCGTCTGGGCGGTAACTCCACCGTGGTCCAAATCCCAACGCCTCCGCCATATGATGTCTCAGGACATCGGCGACAGTGGCCCTACGGAAACGTAGGGCCACTGTCGTTGTGTCTGGGCTGTTGTGGCGGCGCCGTGAGATGCGTACCGGTTGGGGTCGTGTCTGCCGTATTGCTACTCGACCGCTGCAAGGAGCTGGAAGAAGGTGGCGAAGGTGCCCAGCACGCCGATGGCGATGAGCACGAGCGCTACTGTCACGGCCTAGCAGGACTCGGACTCCAAGGCCCGGTGACGGTAGATGACGTCCAGCAGGACCCAGGCGATGAGCCAGACGAGGTCGTTCCGGCCCTGGTCCGCGGACCGCTCCGTGTTCTCGGAGTTCACCACTTCGTCCGTTTGACGAATGCTGAACAAGAGTCCCAGGACCGGCCGCAGGCAAGGTGACTCCCGAGACATGCTTGGTTCAAGGCCTCAGCTGGGTTCCGTCTAGGTGGACCGGCTGACCTACGCGACCGGTGTCTGGCTCGGGTCATCGCCTTCGGGATGATGTCCGTGGTCAGCCACGGGCGCTCGGGCGTAGGCCAACGAGAGCGGCGTGGGCGTGGTCCGGGGGTCAGGCGCGACCTGCAGCGGTGCAGCCCCTCGCTAGACGGCGAATGTCCGCAGGTACCCGATTGCCCCGTTGAGGGAGCTTTCCAGTGGAGCGACATCCTTCCAGGTCTGGCACAGCAGCAGACCGCCTTGGAGTGCCCCGAGGAGGGTCATCGCCAGCAGGGCCGTGTCCGCGTCCTGACGCAGCAGCCCGAGGTCTTTCATCTGCTGGACTGCGCCGCGGAAGGCGCGCTCCCACCGCTGGAAGCTCTTGAGCAGCACCTGACGAGTCAGCTCGTCGTCGTCCGCCAGCTCACTGGCAAGCGAACCGAGCGGGCACCCGCCGACGCAGCCGGCGCTTCGTTGGATCTCGACGACGTAGTCGCGCCATGCCTCCCAGCTCTGCCACCCCTCGATGTGAGCGAGATGCGGTTCTTGCCCGTGGAGGATGAGCTCGGCCTGCCGCTCGATCACCGCCCGAACCAGCTCGTTCTTGTCATCGAAGTAGTGGTACACCTGCGATCTGCCGACACCCGCGGCGGCGCAGACGCCTTCGATCGTGGTCCCGGCCACCCCGTCGCCGAGCATCAAGGTGGCGGCCGCGTCCACGATCTTGGCCCGGGTTCGTTCGCCCTTTGCCGTCAGCGAGCGGGCCGGAACGGTCTGAGTCACGCATCCTCCTGGTTTTGGACTCGATATTACATTTTGTCTTCGCTAGGAATGGGTGCGGGCCGTTGGCGGGACCAGCGGCTCCCCAAGCGGCAGCAACCCGTGGACGCCGTGCAGGCGAGGACTGAGACAGAGGTGTGCAGATGAAGGCGATCGTGGTGACGGACCGGGCTGGGGGATTGGCCGCGATGGCGCTGGTGGAGCGGCCCGAGCCAGCGGCAGCGATCAACGACGTCGTCGTTGAAGTTCATGCGTCGGGATTCGTGCCGACCGAGCTGGAGTGGCCCTCGACCTGGACCGATCGCCGTGGCCGTGACCGGGCGCCCTCGAGCCCCGGGCACGAGCTGGCCGGAGTGGTCACTGCTCTGGGCTATGGCACGACCGGGCTGTCGGTGGGGCAGCGGGTGTTCGGCCTGACGGACTGGCATCGCGACGGCACCCTGGCGGAGCTGGTGGCAGTCGAGGCGCGCAACCTCGCGCCCCTGCCGGGCGACGTCGACTTCACGGTCGGTGCGAGCCTGCCGATCTCGGGGCTCACCGCGTGGCAGGGACTGTTCGAGCACGGCCGTCTCCGGGCGGGGGAGAGCGTCCTGGCGCACGGTGCTGCCGGTGCTGTCGGGTCGATGGTGGCGCAGCTGGCCCGTGAGGCCGGTGCCTACGTCATCGGCACCGGACGTGCCGCGGACCGACAGGCGGCGCTCGACTTCGGCGCGCAGGAGTTCCTCGACCTCGACCACGACGCACTGGAAGACGTCGGTGGTGTCGATCTCGTTTTCGATGTCATCGGCGGCGACATCGCGAAGCGGTCCGTGGGCCTCATCCGAGCCGGGGGAACACTGGTGAGCGTCGTCGGTCCGCCAGACGCGCGGCCCGCCGACGGCCGGGCAGTCGACTTCGTCGTCGAGTCTGATCGCGCTCAACTGGGTGAGATCGTCCGGCGGGTCCGTGAGGGGCGCCTGCGGACGAACATCGGCACCGTCGCGAGCCTCGACGATGCCGCCGACGCCCTCAACCCGACCGAGCGACGGACGGGCAAGACGATCATCCGCGTCCGCCCGTAAGGACTCCCGACAGCGATCGGTTCTTCCGGCCCCGAGATGAGTGTCAGCCGCGTCGCGGATGAGCAGCGCTCTCCGGCCGTCCATGCGCACGACATCAAAGGGTTTCAGACCATCAGATGACGTTGACGGCGTCCAGGAAGCGCTGGCTCGGCTATCGGCAGGGGGGCGACCCGGACCACGAGTCGAACCCCCACTGGCACAAGCGGATTCGTGCCCCTCATGCCGTGGGCAGAGCTACGGGCATCGGCGCGCAGAGTCTTGCGGCGAATACGCTGGTTCTCGCCTGTTCGCCTTGCAGTTGGCGCGGCAGGGTGACCGTCATGGGAAGGACCGACCGCTTCGTCGGAGATGGTTGGAGCAGTAGCCGGTCGGGGGACCGGGTGGGGGCGTTGCCGGGGTGGGTTCTGCCCGGGGAGTCGACGGAACCCACTCCGATCCCGACACCGCCACGGATTCTGCATCTGAAGCTCTGGTCGGCATCGGTCGTGCGACTGCACTACAAGCTCATGTCGGTCGGCGACTGACCAGCTCCCAGCGGCAGAACCGGACGGATCGCGGATTGGGCTGCTTTCAGGGGCCCGAGAGCACGACGTCGACCAGCAGGCCGGGGTGATCAGTGGTGCCATGCATGTCGATGACCGAGTGCGATCGCACCTCGGTACCCGGGCTCACCACGACGTTCTGAAGAGCGCCGTCGTCGGTGCGCTGGTAGCCGGTGGGCAGGCATTGCTGTGGGCTGGGTGAGCCGCGAGGCGCGAGGTTGAGATCTGCGCCGAGGATGATCGGGTCGCCGCCGTCCCGGTGGCCGATCCTCGGCACCACTGAGTTCAGCAGGTATCGGCACTGGTTGAGCGCGATAGTCGTGTTGGTGCTGGCCGTGTGCGTGGTGCAGGCAGAGAACCGTGTGGCCAGATGGATGCACACCCAGACGCGGTCCTCGGGGTCGTGGGGATCTTGAACCGGGTAGACGCCGCTGTAGCTGCGGAAGCCACGTGCGGGGGACGAAACCACAACGAGGGTGCCGTCGCCGAACTGCTGGCCGTTCTGACAGCGAACCGGTGCCTGGGTGGGGCGGTCTTTCGCGGCCGTGAACGCCGAGGCGACCGCGGCGCTGGGGAAGGTCGCCGACATCGCCTGCTTGAGGACGCGCAGGTCATCGCGGCAAACCTCGTTGAGGCTGACCATGTCCGGCCGGTGCTGGTGGACCAGTGCCACCGCCATGCTGACAGCACGGCCGCCGGAGTAGCACTCAGCGCGCCCACTGTTGCAGAGGTTCAACTGCAACACGCGCACCGTTGTCTCGTCCGGGCCGATCGTTGGCCGGCTCACGTTGGTTGGGTCGCTCGCCGCGCGATCGGCGGCGCAGCCCCCGAGACAGCCGACGCAGATCACCAGGAAGGATGCTGCGGCGGCAGCCCGCCGCAGGCCGCGGACGAGTTGAACGCGCATACCCACCATCGAACCCGGCGGTCGCGCGGTGAGCAATCGACGCGGCGTGGCGGTGAGTAGCTGGCGCAGCCAGCGGCGACTGCCCCCCGCTCTAGCTGATCGCGTGGCATCTCCGGGGGTGGGTGAGGTGTGTGCTCGCACGCAAGCTTTTGATCTCGAAGGCGCGCTCGACGAAGACGCATCGTGCAGGGGTGCTCATCCCTTCGATTCGCGCGACCTTTGACTTCAAGTACTTGAAGTTCCTACCGTCGATGACGTGAGTGCACCGACGACCCAGCACACGTACACGATCAAGGAAGCTGCAGCGCTGACCGGGCTGCCGGCGAGCACGTTGCGCTACTACGAGTCCATCGGGGTCATCGCGCCGATCAGCCGTGGCGCGAGCAGCAAGCACCGCGTTTACCACCAGGACGACCTCGACCAGCTCATGTGGGTCGCCTGCCTCGCCGCGACCGGCATGTCGATCAGTGACATGCGGCAGTACGTGGCGAACGGGCAGCTCGGTCCCGCTGCCGCGGGCGAGCAGATCGAGCTTCTCGCCGAGCAGGAGCGGCGGCTGGTAGTCGAGGCAGAGCACGTCGCCGTGCGTCAGCGGTACGTCCGGCTGAAGATCGACTACTGGCAGGCGGTCGAGGCGGGCGACAGCGCACGCGCCGAGCTCGTGTCCGACGAAGCCCGCACTCTCGCAGACCGGCTCAAGCGAACCACGCCCCAGTAGACGGCTGCACACTCACGGCGGACCAGCCCTGGTCCGCAGGACCAGGGCGCCTTGTCCCCGCCACCGCAAACGCTCTCCCGAGCATCCCTGCCCACACCACCCAGAGATGAAGGAACACCACATGCGCGTCAACGCGTACGCCGCCCCCGCCGCGGGTCAGCCGCTGGCACCGACCACCATCGAGCGCCGCGACGTCGGACCCAACGACGTCCTCATCCAGATCCAGTACGCCGGCATCTGCCACTCCGACATCCACACCGTCAACGGGGACTGGGGTCCCCAGCCGTTCCCGGTCGTGCCCGGCCACGAGATCGTCGGCGTCGTCACCGAGGTCGGCTCCGGGGTCACCAAGCACCACATCGGCGATCGGGTAGGCGTCGGGTGCATGGTCAACTCCTGCGGCGAGTGCACCAACTGCCGCAACGGTGACGAGCAGTACTGCCTCGACGGCATGGTCCCCACCTACGCCGGCACCGACCGTGATGGCAGCACCACCCAAGGTGGCTACTCGACGCACGTCGTCGTCGATGCCGACTACGTCCTCTCCGTCCCCGCCGGACTCGACGCCTCAGCAGCGGCGCCGCTGCTGTGCGCGGGCATCACCACGTATGCACCGCTGGTCCGCTGGGGCGCCGGGCCCGGCAAGAAGGTCGCGGTCGTCGGGCTCGGGGGACTGGGACACATGGCCGTCAAGATCGCCCACGCGCTGGGCGCCGAGGTCACGGTGCTTTCCCAGTCCCTGAAGAAGCAGGAGGACGGGCTGCGCCTCGGCGCCGACGAGTACTACGCCACGTCCGACCCTGACACGTTCGAGCAGCTCACCGGCCGGTTCGACCTCATCGTCAACACCGTCAGCGCCAGCATCGACGTCGACGCCTACCTCGGACTGTTGGCAGTCGACGGCACGCTCGTCAATGTCGGTGCGCCCGCGGAGCCACTCAGCCTCAACGTGTTCTCCCTCATCGGAGCCCGCCGCTCTTTCGCAGGATCGATGATCGGCGGCATCGGACTCACGCAGGAGATGCTCGAGTTCTGTGCCGAGCACGACATCGGGGCCGAGGTCGAGGTGATCCCGGTCGACCAGGTCAACGAGGCGTACGAGCGCGTCCTCGCCTCCGACGTCCGCTACCGATTCGTCATCGACACCAGCACCCTCGCCTGACCAGCTCGTCAGGAGCGCCCGTCCGACGCATCCGCCGGGCGGGCGCTTCCTCGTGTGGTTCGACCGCGCGCACACCTGCTTCGTATGCCCTGACGCCCCGGCGGGAAGGCCGCAAAGCACGACTCGGGGACGGGTTGCACAGACGACCGTCAATCGGTCGAGGACCGGGACTACTCGGTGCCGTCCGCCGGCAGGCGCTCCGGCAGCCCGAGCCGCGGAAACTGGTCGTCGTGGAACGTGATGATCTCGGTGATCGCCCCGCCGGCGACGCGCAGGACGTCGATGGTCAGGGGTAGATACGCGCCCTCTCGCTTCCGCCAGAGGTAGAAGGCGACGGCGGGCTGGCGGTTCACGGAGGTGAGGACGGCGCGCAGGCGCCCCATGTCCTCGAAGCCGCTCTCGACCCAGTCGTTCACCACCGTGTCGCGACCGACGTAGAGACCCGGCGTCGGCGGCATCGAGCAGCGGACGTCGTCCCGCAGCAGCGCGGCGAGCCCGTCGATGTCCTTGGCCACGCTGGCATCGGTATAGCGGCGCACCAGCTCACGCGTCCCGGCGTCCTGCTCCCTGCCGGTCCAGTCCTGCCGCTCGGTGGCCAGGTGTTCCCGCATCCCTGCGCGGGCCCGCTGCAACGCGCTGTTCACGGAGTTGACGGAGTCCCCGAGAAGCTCCGCAACGTCCTTCGCCGGCCAGCCCAGCACGTCCCGCAGGATCAGCACGGCCCGCGGGCGCGGCGCGAGGTGCTGGACTGCGACCACGTACGCCAGCTCGATCGTCTCCCGCGCGACGGCGACGGTCTCCGGCCCGTCCGCGTCGTCCGCGGGGAGCTCGTCGAGCAGCCGGTCCGGGTAGGGCTGCATCCAGAGCACCTCGCCGCCAGTGGCCGGCTCGGGGCGGCGCCTGGCGAGCAGGTCCAGGCAGGCGTTGGTGGCGATCCGATACAGCCAGGCCCGGAACGTTGACCGCCCCTCGAAGGTCTCCCGTCGCCGCCAAGCACGCAGGAACGTCTCCTGCACGGTGTCCTCGGCGTCCTCGAACGACCCGAGCATCCGGTAGCAGTGCACGTGCAGCTCCCGCCGATGCCGCTCCGCCAGCCGAGAGAACGCCGGCTCGTCGACCTCCCGCAGAGCGCTCTCGTCAAGACCTCTCACGCCCAGCTCCTCCAGTCGCGTGTCCGCACTCATCACGTCATCCTTCCGTCTCGTCGTGTCCCGTCGTAGGTGTGACGGATGCGGGCATGACAACTCATCACTCGGCTCGGCCGACATGGCTGATGCGGCCCACCCGGGCCGGCCACTGCACGACCCCCATCCGCGCGCGGCGGAGACGAACCCCGACCCGGGTCGCGTGGTCCACGCGGGGAGAACGCGGTCGACGCCGAGTGGCACCTCGCGCCACGAGCAGACCACCCCCGCGGTCCCATAGACCGTGTGGGAGGGGCGAGCCGTCGTGTCACAGATTGTGTGGGCGTCACGCTTGGGCAGGCGAGAACCGCTCCCGGTACGACGTCGGAGTAGTTGAGTACGCGGCGACGAAGTTCTGCCGAAACGTCACGACGCTCCTGAAGCCGCAGGCCTCCGCGATGCGGGCCACGGGCCAGGTCGTCGTCTCGAGGAGACGACGCGCTTCGTCGAGACGCCGGGCCAAGACCCAGCGTGCAGGGGTGGTCCCAGTGACCTCGGCGAATCGGCGGGTGAAGTTGCGTCGGCTCATCCGCGCGTGGGCCGCAAGGTCGTCGACCGAGAGCAGCTGGTCGACGTTTCCCAGGGCCCAGTCGAGGGTGGGGCCGAGATGCCCCACCCCGCCGACCTCGGGCATGGGCCGGTCGATGTACTGGGCTTGGTTGCCGTCACGGTGCGGCGCTACGACCAGGTGCCGGGCGACCGCGGCGGCGGCCGTTGAGCCTAGCCGCGTGCGAACGATGTACAGGCAGGCGTCGATCGCGGACGCTGTGCCGGCTGAGGTGAGGATGTCGCCGTGGTCGAGGTAGAGGGCGGCGGGGTTGACTTTCACGGCGGGGCGACGACGTGCGAGTTCGTCGACGACGCTCCAGTGGGTGACGGCGTCGCGGCCGTCGAGCAGCCCGCTGTCCACCACCGGGAAAGCGCCCAGGCACAGACCGGCGACCCGGCCCCCGCGGGCTTGTGCCGCACGGATCTTGCTGCCGAGCGCCTCGTCCGTGGCTGGTAGGTCGGTCGGCCACGAGGGCAGGATCAGGAGGTCAGCGTCATCAACCGCGTCGGGTCCTGCGACGTCCTCGACGCGTGGACCTTCGGCAGTCCGGATGCCGCACCCGTCCTTGGTCCAGACGATCGGGTCCCAGCCGGTGGCGAGGCCCAGCCGGCCGACCTCGCCGAAGACGAGGAGGGGCGCGGCGAGGTGGAACATCGTGATGCCGTCGAAGGCGTACACCGCAATCCGCACGTTTGGCCCGATCTCATCGAAAGTCGTCGTTTGCGCCACTCACGATAGTGCCATCCTCCGGCAAAGGTGGTTTCGAACCGTTCATCCACCCAAGGGAGTAAGCATGACCGCGCCTCGCCGGGCACTCATCGTCGTCGACGTCCAGCAGGAGTACTTCAACGGGGTCCTGGAGATCCAGGCCCCGTCGCGTGAGAGGACGCTCGCCAACATCGTGGCCACCCTGGAAGTGGCCCGGCAGCAGGACCTGCCGGTCGTGGTCGTGCAGCACCAGTTGCCGGAGGGTGCTCCTGTCTTCGCCGTCGGCAGCGACAGCTGGTCGCTGCACCCTGAGGTCGAGCAGCGGGTAGAGCCGTCGTGGAAGCGCGTCACCAAGGACAAGAGCAGTGTCTTCGCTGGTACCGATGTCGCCGCGTGGCTGGCCGAGCAGAACGTCGACACAGTCACGATCGTCGGCTACATGACCAACAACTGTGACCTCGCCACCGCCGTGGGTGCCGAGGAGCTCGGCCTCGCCGCCGAGGTCCTCTCCGACGCCAGTGGCGCCATCCACCTCGCCAACGAAGCGGGCAAGGTCTCGGCCGACCAGCTGCACGAGATCCTCCTCGTTCTGCTGCACTCCAACTTCGCCGCCGTTGCGACTACCGACGCTTGGACTGCGGCCGTTTCTGCTGGCGAAGCCCTCCCCAAGAGCGATCTCGGCACCTCAGCCACGCAGGGTCGCGCCGCCTTCGGTGGCTGACCGAGAAGAGGAGGGAATCCCCCGGGTATGCGGTGACACAGCCCGGAATCCTTCCGTGCTCCACCGCGCCCATCCAACGCCGCGAGACTCTGGTCCAGCAGGCCGGTCGCTCATCGGCACGACCTCACCCAGGAGTCCCAGCTGGAGCCTGCCTGGCGCACACCCCGAGACGGGTTGAGACCCGCTGCTCGAGAGGCCGGCCCGCACTGGCCGGCGTCGACTCAGCATTCGCTGACAATTCAGTGGGCAGCGCACGCTCCGCGGCAGGGGCGCGCGTCGAGCTGCTCGAGTACGGTCTGGCCTGCCAAGGTCACGCGCGCGGGAACCGGGGCCACCGACGACACGGCGTCGTCACGCCGATTGAAGGGCCGAGGTCAATTGCGATCACCCTGTCGGTAGCGGGTGTTGCGGCCTTGTCACCGTTGTGGGGTAGAGGCGCGGGCAGCTGCCTGTTGGCGCCCGATCCTCATGACCGGCGACGCGGTGTCTGGCTGTCGTGGCTCAACCGGCGAGCAGTCATTCGCTCGGATCATCGACTCTTCCCAGAAACAGCGGCGTGCCGTGCTTGAGGTCATGAACGAGGAACAGGAACGGCCGGTCGACGTGGAACGGCTCGGTGACGGGGGCCGAGGTCGAGGAGATCACCACTGCTGTCGCGGCCGCGGCCTCCGTGCCATCCTCGTCGACTGCGACGAAGCCCTCGTGCAGGACTGCGCTGACATACAGGTCCAGGTCCTCCTCGGTCATGGGGCGGAAGTCGGCGGCCTCGGGGTCGAAGGCCGTCCGCATCCCCAGCTGCTGCAGGGCGTCGTTCAGTGCCGATTGGCTCCGGAACGTCCATCTCGGCAATCGAACGTCGAGGATCACGTCCCGTCCGACGGCCGGCACCTCGGCCAAGCCACCCGAGGTCACCTGTTGCTCCACCTGGCGCAGCCGCCCCGGGTCCGGCAGGACCAGCGTCATGGCGACCGAGCGACCGGCGTAGGGCAGCTGTGCGGCCCGCCACCCCTTGCCCCGGGTCATCGCGGTCGCCAGCAGAGGCTGCTGCATCGTGTCGACCTTGATCGTGCTGCCGTCTGAGCGGTGGAACGGCATAGAGCTGGTCGATGACTTCTCGAACGGGTGCTCCCAGGGCGCCTTGAGGTAGAGCGCGTCGACCAGGACGAGGCGAGTCAGCGTGTCCAGAACCCCGGCCGGAATCAGCTCCGGGATTCGGTCGTGCGTGCGGTCTGCAACCCAGGCGTTGATCACCGCTCGGGCCTTCTCCGGCGCGTCCTGGTAGTCGACGGTCCGCAGGCCCGCCCCGTACTCGCGCGCAAGAAGGTCGAGGAAGTCCCGCTCCCACGCGACGCCCTGCTGTCCGTAGAGCTGGTTCGCGCCCTCCAGTGCCAGCTCGGCGCCGGTTTCCGTCGGCGCGGTGCTGGGTCCCGGCCAACCCTTCGAGGTATGCCGTCAAGGCGTTGAGACCGCTGTGGAACAGGGCATCGTCTCGTACACCGAGCACGTGGCGGATCTCGCTGGCCGTACGGCCGGCCGCGCCCGGCAGCGTCATGCCGAGAGCCACCGCGACCGAGTACGGCGACAGAACCAGGTTGCCCTGCTTCGTCGCGAGCTGGCCGTACAGGCCGCCGGCGAGGCCATGTAGCGCGTCGACGACCTGTGGGATGGCGTCCGGTCTCCCCGTCGACCGGGCGAGGTCGGACTTGACCAGCTCGACGTCGCCCGGGTCTCGAGCACGGCCGCCGTCACCACACGCCGCCAGCGACGAGGCGATGGCGGTCAGGACGGCCAGGCGCAGGACGGCCCGTCGTGCGACGACGCTCGTCGGACGCGCACAGGGGCCGTTCTCGGCAGCCACGAAGGCTGGTGGGGCATCGCCGCTCATGCCCTATGAGACACGACAGCCACGCCGAGCGTTGCACGATGATGGGCTTGCGAGTCCTCAGGTGACACTGATCGGCCGGTGACAGGATCGCCACGCACCTCAGAGGATGTAGCCGCTGGAGGCGCTCCAGATCGCGTGGGTGCGGCAGTTGGAGTCGGCGTACTCCTTCGACGTCGACTCGAAGACGGAGTAGAGACGGTTGACCGACGACCCCGCCGAGCTCGGCGCCCACACGATCCCCTCCATCATCGGAAGGGTGTTGTGGCTGGAGCGCGCGCCCGTGGAACGCACCTGCGCCGTCACCTTGCTCAGCTGGTCCCGACCCCACGAGCGGCTGAAGACGAAGTGGCTTCCGGTGACCTGCACGCCCTGGACGATCGTCGGGGTGCTGTAGGACGCATTCGGCGTCAGCGTCACGTAACCGGCGCTGGTGGTGGGGTATCGGCGCATGACGTTGGAGTAGAAGTCGCCGACGAAGAGGCTTCCGCCGTAGTAGTCGACGTAGGAGGCCCGCGTCAGGTTGTTCAGGGTGTAGCGGGCCGCATAGCTCACGGGTCGACGAGTGCCCGCGGGAACGGCTCGAACCCGATCGATCGGAATGCGGTAGATCCGCGCACCGCCGGTGCTGTCGGCGACGTAGAGGTTGCCCCGACCGATGGTGAGACCACCGACGTGCCCGGTCTTGGGAACGCCGCTCAGCTCGATCGTCTTGACCCAGGCTGAGTTCGAACGCCGGTAGACGACGACGCGCGGCACCTCGAGCGCGTCCCGGTGGTACATCGAGACGTAGAGGTAGTCGCCGGTCGCGTCATACGTCATGCCTTGGGGCACCCAGTTGGTGTCCTTGTATGCGCCCAGCGTGTGGCCCGTCCAGTTGTCGAACGGGTCGAGCTTCGGGTCAGCGCAACTGGTGACCTCGGCGAACCCGACCGGATCGGCCGCCGTGGCCGGGGTTGCGGCGACGACGCCGAGCGTCGAGGCGAGTGTCAGTGCGATCGAAGCGGCGGTGGTGCGCAGTCGTGTCCTCACGAGGTTCCCCTGTCGTCGTCGGGAGACCTCTTCCCCCGTGCTCGGAGCCTACCCGCGGAGGTCGACAGCGGGCCGGCAGCATCATCCCGACGTGCTCCAAGCGCTCACGCGGCGTTCGGACTCGATGGACGACGGCTCAGGTCCAACCGCGCCACGTCGCTTCGGTAGCGTGCAACGCATGCCCATCAAACTCGAGAACGTCGGCATCGCCGTGCACGACCTCGAAGCCACGATCGCCTTCTTCACCGATCTCGGGCTGACCCTCCTCGGTCGAGACACTGTGAGTGGCGAGTGGACCGACACCGCCGTGGGCCTCGACGGCAACCACGCCAACATCGCCATGCTCCAGACGCCGGACGGCCACGGTCGCCTCGAGCTCTTCGAGTACATCCACCCCAGCGCCATCGAAACGACGCCCACCCGGCCCAACGAGATCGGCATGCACCGAGTCGCCTTCTCGGTCGACGACATCGACGAAGCCCTCGAGATCGCCGCGAGGCACGGATGCCACCCGCTGCGCGGGGTGGCCACGTACAGGGACGTCTACAAGCTGACGTATGTCCGCGGTCCCAGCGGCATCATCGTGATGCTCGCCCAGGAGCTCAAAGCGAGCTGAGCCGGGCGGCATACCGGGTCTGAACCTGCCGATCGACAGGTCACGGCAGGCTTCGCCGCCGCCCGCTGGCACGGCCTCGCCGACGTCCCAGACGTCAGATGGCGAGGCGGCATCGACCTGAATCCCCTCGACGCCGCTGACCCCGAGACGTGCCGCTGGCTTCTGGCGCTGGTCTGGCCCGAGCACGAGGACCGCCGGGCGCGGCTCGAGGAGGCCTTGGACATCGCGCGCCGCGAGCCGCCCGAGCTCCGGCGGGGCGACCTGCTGCAGGAGCTGCCCGGCCTGGCGGCCGAGGCGCTGACCGCATTGCCCGACGATGGCAGGCTGCTCGTGTTCCTCTCCGCCGTGATCGCCTACCTCGACGTGCCCGGGCGTGAACTGTTCGCCGCCCTGATGCGAGACCTGCTGACTGATCCGCGCCTGCACTGGGTCACCGATGAGCGTCCGCGCGCGCTCCCGGCGGTTACGGCGACCGGACCCGATCGGCGTAGCCGGCCCGTCTCCAAAGACGTGGGCTGTTTGCTCCGCCAGATCCGCGCGGACAGCCGACCCGAGATCGGCATGGGATTTCTGCACATCCGTCCTTTCGACCTCGCCAGGCCTTAGGCTGCGCTCGTTTTGTAGATCCGACAGGGGGGCTTGTGTTTTCGCACGCCAAGGCTCGCATCCGGTTGGCAGCGCTCACTGCCGTGGGAATCGCGGCCACCACCACCGCGGCAACGGCGCCGGCCGCGTGGGCCGTCGACGAGGTCTCGCCTCGGCTCGACTCCATCTCATTCACCTCGCCGGCCAGCGTCACGCCCGGCGATCCCGTCACGATCTCGTACTCGGCCACGGACACCTCATCGAGCGTGTCGATCGTCGCGTCCTTCGTCGACGGGGCGGGCCGCCGGACGGAGTGGGACTTCGGTGACCAGCTGCCGTTGACCGGCGCCGCGTCGACGACCGTTCCCGACGGGCTGGCCAACGTGTCCACCAGGCTCTACTACCTGACCGTCACCGACGAGTCCGGCAATCGCACCCTGTACCGAGCCAACGGGATGTCGTGCACTCCCGACTGCCCCGACGCGACGCACTCGCTCTCGTTCGCCGTCACGCTGGTCGTGACGGGCTCGACGCCCGACGCGGACGCGCCGCTCGTGACATCCGTCTCGCTCGCCGCACCGACCGTCCCCGTCGGGCAGGTCGCGCGCCTCGACCTCGGGCTCGACGAGGCGCATCCGCCGGTGGCGTCAGTGGGGTCGGTGACCCATGCCGTCTTCACCAACGGGAGCTACGCCTTCCGCCTCACCGGCGACGCGGCGGCATACGGCTCCGTGGTTGGGGTGGTCCCGACGTCGGTGCCGAACGGGCCGTACTGGCTCGACTCGATCTACGCCCTGGACCTGCCCGGCAACTTCGCGACGTACCGGGCCTCCGGCGCCGTCGAGGTGGGGCCCCAGGGAAGTGCTGCCGGCCCCGCGTCGCACACGCTTCCGTTCAAGGCGACGACCATCACGGTGACGGGCTCCGCCGTCGACGTCGAGTCGCCCGTGCTCGCCGGCATCGCCTATGCGCAGCGGCCCTCGACGAGCGGTTCGACCGGGACGATCATGTACACGGCTACCGACGAGGCACTCGACACCGTCACCATCCAGTACCGCTGGACGAACGTCGCACAGAGTCCCTACTGGTGGGAACTCGCGGCCACGGCGACGGGCACCGGGGTCGCGTCGGTCCGCGTCCCGAGCGTGAGCACCGGTACGTGGTACGTCGATGCGGTCGTGCTGCGCGACAAGGCGGACAACTACAGCGAATACCGCCGCGACGGTGTGCTGACGTGCAGCCGCTCATGCCCGGCAACGCACACCCTCGACATCGCGGCACTCGATCTCACCATCATCGCTGCACCGACGGCCCCTTCATGGATCGGGGCGACGCCCCTCGACAGGTCGGCTCGTGTGCACTGGGACTCTCCTGGCGACGACGGCAACAGCGCGGTCACCGGGTACACCATCACCGTGTCGCCGGGACGCAAGACGTACACGGTCGGCGGGACAACCCACACCCTCACCGTGCCCGGTCTGACGAACAACACCGCATACAGCTTCGCCGTGCGCGCACGGAACGCCGCCGGCCTCGGCCCGGCGCGTGTCGCCAAGGCAACACCACGTCCGCGGCAGCGGCTCTTCATCACCGGTGACGTCAGCAACGACGGCCGCGCCGACATCATCGGTGTGACCCGGGGCAATGTCGCCTACATCTACCGCGGCAACGGCATCGGTGGCATCAGCGGCGGCACCAAGGTCCGCTCCGGCCTCGGTGACGTGCGCGCGCTGCTGCCCGTCATGGCGAAGCCGGCCGAGAACTTCTTCGGCGGCAACGTCCTCTCGGTCGCCTACACCGGCGAGGACGAGTCGTGGTGGGCCTACAACGGCAACCGGCTCGTCCCGCTCAACTCGATCTCTGCCTCGACGTTCACGACGTACCGGCAGATCGTGACGCCGGGTGACTTCAACGGCAACGCCAAGGCGGATGTGCTGACCGTCGCCGACAACGGCGACATGTACCTCTGGGCCAACAGGGACTGGGCGCGCTTCTGGGGGCCGAAGAAGATCGGCAGCGGGTGGCAGTCCTCCACCGCCGTCGTCGGGGCCGGGGACCTCGACGGCGACCGCCGCAACGACCTCGTGGCCCGCCGGAGCGACGGGACCCTCTGGCTCTATGCCGGCAACGGGTTGGGAGGATTCCGCTACCGGAAGCAGATCGGCACCAGCAAGGGCTGGAATGCGTTCGCCCAGCTCGCCGGCATGGGGGACTTCACGGGCGACGGCCGCAAGGACCTGCTGGCATTGGCCACGAACGGCTACCTCTACGTCTTCAAGGGCACCGGCAAGGGCGGACTCTCGAGCCGGATCCTGGTCTCCACGGGCTTCGGCAGCTTCGTCTGAGGCCAGCCCTCAGACTCCCTGCGCTGCAGTTGGTGATGGCCGGTGAGCGATGGATTTCTGAGCGCTGGCTCGCGAGCGTCGCCTGACCCAGTCCGCGCTCATCGACACGACCGCTCGCGCAGGGGCAAAGTCGGACGCGCCGCCGCCCCTCAACGCGCAGCAGCGGACATTTTGACTTGGCGCTCCCGGCGGACGGCAAGCAGAAGCATGATGGGCTGATGAGCGACGTTGGGCTCGACGGCGATCCGGGATGAAGCGATCGCGTGGGCGCTGGAGCAGCCGGCGACACGGCACTGGGTCTGCGAAGGTCGCAACCGCGAGGAGCTCCACCGACCCTCGCTCTGAACGTCGCGCCTCCCTGAGCAGGCGCCGGGTCGAGGGCACGAGCCCGACGACGAGGACGCGCTCGGCCCCCAGCGCGGCACGTCGGGTTCAGTCGTCTTCCGAGCGAGCGAAACCGAGTGCACCCCAGACCATCAGCACCAGTCCGGCGAGTCCAGCGATGGCGGCGGTCATCACGGCGCCACCGGCCAACGCGTACAGGCCCGCCAGGAGAAGGCCGCCGCCCACGAATGCCATGCCCACGGCATGACGATAGACGCCGGCGCGGAATCCTTCCGGTCTTGGGTGAGCTGTACGTACTGGCGCCGTAGCTGCGGGCACCTCAGCCAGTGGGCCGAAGACGACTGCGCCAAAGATGGCGACCGGCGCGATCAACAGGGCTGGGGCAAGCAGGGCCAGCGTGAACAGTTGAACGACGAGGGCCAGGCCACGAATCGTCGCGTGCCCATTCGATCCAAAGCGCTGAGGTTACTCCGGTGTGATCACGCGGGACGCTGTCCGCTCCGTTGGGTCATTGGCACGCTGCATACGCGCGATGCGGCTTTTCCGGACGTGGCTGCCGCCCCCGCCTCTATGTCGTCCCGGCGTCGAGAATCGCCTGCGCGCTCCGGATGCCCTCCTCGAGGACGGCGTTCGACAGCTTCTTGTCGGACAGCGCCCGGGCCAGCTGCATCGACCCGACAAGCATCGTGAACAGCATGAGTGCAGTGCCGCGTGCCGACTCCGGATCCTCCGGAGCCAGCCGCGTGCCGATCTCGTCCAGGATCGCCTTGGCGCCGGCGGTGTACGCCTTCTTGGTCGCTCCCGTGCACCGCCCCACCTCGTCGAGCAGTGCTGCCGACGGGCAGCCGACGTCGGGGTGGTCCCGGTGTGCGGGGGACAGGTACTCGCGCACGAAGACCTCGAGTCCGGCTCGGCCGCCCGGCAGCGTGCCGAACTCCGACGCCTGTCGGCGGAGCTGGTCCCCGACGACCGTCGCGACGAGATCGTCCTTGGAGTCGAAGTGGGCGTAGAAGGCTCCGTTGGTGAGGCCGGCGTCGGCCATCAAGGTCGCGACGCCGGACCTGTCGAGCCCGTCCTTCTTGAAGCGCCGGCCGGCGGTCTCGATGATCCGCTGCCGCGTCGCCTCCTTGTGCTCCTTGCCGTACCTGGCCACGTGGCACCTCCGGGTTGCCGGCAGTCCCAGCGCCTGCCGCGGACGATTGTATGGCGATCGACATAGAACGGCGTCCACCGCTCCGGGCGTACTCAGACCGCTTCGGGCAGGTACGCCGCGTAGCGCGCACCCACCGGCTGGCTGAGACTGGCGCGCACGTCGCGAGCCAGGTCGTCGGCCAGGATCTCGGAGGCACCGGACTCGATGCCGTCGAGCACCTGACGGACGACGTCCGCGGGACTGGTCTTGGCAGCCTCGACGCCGGCGGCCATGTCCGTGTCGACGTACCCCATGTAGACACCGACGACCTGTACTCCGCGCGGGCGGAGCTGGAGCCGCATCGAGTCGGTGGCACTCCACAACGCAGCCTTCGAGACGCTGTAGCTGCCGCCGAGCGCGATCCAGGAGAGCGCGGACGCGACGTTGACGACCACACCGGAGCGCTCGGTCACACTGTCGGCGAAGGCGGAGGTGACTGCGAGCGGACCGAAGAGGTTCACCTCGAGCTCGCGGCGCAGCTGTGAGGTGTCGTCACCCACGACGGATGCAGCCGTCAAGATGCCGGCATTGTTCACCACGACGCTGACGCCGTCGGCGAGCTCCGCCGCTCGCGCCACCGAGTCGGGGTCTGTGACGTCGAGCTGGAGCGGTACGACGCGCGGGTCGGTCGCGTCGATGGTCTTCGGGTCCCGGGCGGCGGCGTACACCGTGGTCACGCCTCGCTCGAGGAGCTGGTGGACGAACTCGCGTCCGAGACCCCGGTTGGCTCCGGTGACGACTACGGTCCGTGCGGCTAGCTGGGTCATCTGATCTCCTGTTGGGTTGCTGCGTCGGGGGTAGGGGTGTGCAGGTCGGTTGAGGTGGTCGGCGAGGACGCCGAGGGCGTTGCCGAGGCCTTGCTCTAGCAGCTCGTCAGAGAGCTCATGGTCGGCGACGGCGCGGGACAGCTCTCCACTTGCTGGGCGGCTCCACTTGTTCTTCGACTCACCGTACCCTATGGTCTGACGAACGTAATATTATGACCAGCAGGCAAAACGGTTCAAGGAGCTCACCATGACAACGCAGCAGCCAGTGGCACTCGTGACCGGCGCCTCGTCGGGCATCGGCAAGGAGGTCGCCCTCCGCCTCGTCGACGCCGGCTACCAGGTGGTCGGCACGAGCCGCGACGCATCGAAGCTCACTGGGAGCGATGGCCTGACCTTCGTGGACCTCGACGTCTCGAGTGACGCCTCCGTGGCCGCGGCGGTCGAGCACGTGCTGGGGCAGTTCGGCCGGCTGGACGTTCTGGTCAACAACGCCGGCATCGGCTCCGCAGGTGCCGCCGAGGAGCTCACGGTCGCACAGGACCAGAAGGTGATCGACGTCAACGTCCTCGGGGTGGTCCGGATGATGAAGGCCGTCCTGCCGCACATGCGCGCCCGGGGTCGGGGGCGCATCGTGAACGTCTCGTCCATCGCCGGGCTCGTCCCGCAGCCGCACATGGCGACGTACGTCGCGTCCAAGCACGCGCTCGAGGGCTACTCGGAGTCGGTGGACCACGAGGTGCGCGAGCACGGCGTACGCGTGGTGCTCGTCGAGCCCGGGCCGACCTCGACCTCGTTCGACGGCGCCATGGTGCGTCCCGCCGTGCTTCTGCCGGCGTACGCACAGCAGCGGCAGACGTTCGCCGAGGTGATGGCGGACTCGATCAAGGACGGTGACGACCCGGTCACCGTGGCGAAGGTCATCGTGGCGGCGGTCATGGACACCAAGCCGAAGCTCCGATATCCCGCCGGCGTCACGGCCGGTCGCGTGAGCGTCCTGCGCCGCTTCGCCCCAGCACGTGTCTTCGACAAGCAGATCCGCAAGATCAACCGGCTCGCCGGCTGACCCCGGTCCCGCACACCACACCCAGAACGCGATCCGTGTGCTCCGGGGCCCACGGGCCGGGCGTTCGGGGGTGACCATGGGGCGCTACGGTGGCCCACGGCGAGCACCGCAGCCATCTGGGAAGCGGTTGAGCGAGCCTGCTGGGGCGGGCATCGCGCCCTTCGTGCAGGCAGAGCCGCTCGGCCCTCAGTGAAGGTGTCGCCACGTCCCGGGCGGCGCCCCGAGCCATCAGGAGCCCCGTGTCCCGTCGCGCCCCCACCGCCGTCCTCCTCGTCGCCCTGAGCGCCGTCCTCGGCGCCGGCGCGTGCGGCCCGGGCGGTGTCATCCAGCCGGGCACGCGGGTCATCACGTCGGTGGACGCCGCCCGCACGAACAGCACCGACGTCAAGGCCGGGACCGAACGCACGGGTCCCGCTCTTTCAGCGCTGGCGAGCCTGCCGGTGAAGGGCCGCGCCCCGAAGACGCGCTACGCCCGCAGCCAGTTCGGCCCGGCGTGGAGCGACGACGTGACGCTCGACGGCGGGCACAACGGCTGCGACACCCGCTCGGACGTGCTGCGCCGGGACCTGCAGCGCGTGGTGCTCAAGCCGCGGACCCGCGGCTGCGTCCCTGCCTCAGGTGTGCTCGCCGACCCGTACACCGGAACCCGAATCCTGTTCGTGCGCGGGCTTCGCACCTCGAGCGCCGTGCAGGTCGACCACGTCGTCGCGCTCTCCGACGCCTGGCAGAAGGGCGCGCAGAAGCTGACCGCCACCCGGCGCCGGGAGCTCGCCAACGACCCCCTCAACCTCCTGGCGGCAGCCGGGCGCGCCAACATGTCCAAGGGCGACGGTGACGCCGCGACGTGGTTGCCGCCGAACAGGACGTTCCGGTGCGCGTACGTCGCCCGACAGGTCGCAGTGAAGGCCAAGTACGACCTGTGGATGACGGCCGCCGAGAAGGTCGCGGTCGCCAACGTCCTCGCCTCCTGCCCGGGCCAGTCCCTGCCGACGGCGACCGGCAGCGCCGTCCCCGCCCCGCTGCTCTGAGCCGCGCCGTCCGTGGAGGTCCTGACCCGGTGCTTGGCCATGGCCGAACCTGCAGCGCGTGGTGTCAGCGCGGTCCGCCGCTGGTTGGTCCGGGGAGGAAGCCTCGGGTGCGGCGGGTCACCTCGCGGACGAACCAGGGGGCGAGGTCGCGGACACGGCGTGCGATCCAGGGGGCAACATCCGCGACCAGGGTGCGCACCACGTCTCTGCGGCTCGGTGGGTCGCCGGTGCAGGTCAACGACGGAGGGCTGAACGTGAGGCCCTCCTGGATGAGCAGCTCACCGACGAGCCGTGCGAGCCGCCGGTGGCCCAGCTCGGATGGGTGCTGCCGGTCGGTGGCCCAGACCGCACGGGAGTAGATCGCCGGGTGGGCGGCCAGGTCGAGCCGCAGCACGCCGTACGTCTCGTGCACCTCGTCGTAGATCTCGTTGAGGACCTGGATCCGGCGCCGCACCGGGCGGGCCAGCAGCTCTGGCAGGCCCAGGACACGGGTGTGGTCGTGGAACCGCACGGTGATCACAAGAGCGCCCTGGCGGGCCAGCTCACCCGCACAGTGCAGCAGGTCCCGGCGGATCTGCTCGGGGTCCCACGCGGATCGAAACGTGTCGTTGAGGCCGACGACCAGCGAGGCCAGAACAGGGCGGTGGTCAAGCGCGTGGGGGAGCTGCACGCGCCGGACATCGGCCACCGTGGCCCCGGGGACAGCGAGCTTGCAGAAGGAGACGTAGTGGTCAGACGCGATCGCGTCAGCGAGGATCCGGGCCCAGCCGCGCCACCCGTCGGGCGCCGGGTCTCCCACGCCGCACGAGGCCGAGTCGCCCAGCGCGGCGAACCGGATGTAGTCGCGGGCACCGTGCTGCGGCGTCGGTGGCGACCCGTCGCCGGGCCGCACTGCCTGGTACTCGTCCATGCGTTCACCTCGTCGCTGCCGGATCTCTGGTACCAGAGTCGTCGGGCGGCGGCATCGCAACATCGTGGAAGGTACGTAGATCGGTACGTAATTCAGCCGTCGGGGGTAGCACAGCATCGACGTGCCCTGGCCGTCGATGGAGGGTCAGCGTTCGTAGAGCGTCACGACGGCGGCTCCACCGAGGCCGATGTTGTGCTGGAGCGCGACGCGCGCGCCCTCGACCTGACGGCGGCCGGCCTGCCCCCGCAGCTGCCACACCAGCTCGGCGCACTGCGCGAGTCCGGTCGCTCCGAGCGGGTGGCCCTTGGACAGCAGGCCGCCGGAGGGGTTGGTGACGACGCGGCCACCGTACGTGTTGTCACCCTGGACGACGAACCGCTCCGCCGTGCCCTCCGGGGTGAGCCCGAGCGCCTCGTAGGTGATCAGCTCGTTGGCGGTGAAGCAGTCGTGCAGCTCGACGACGGGCACGTCGAGGGGGTCGACACCCGACTGTTCGTAGACGCTCGTGGCCGCGCGTGCGGTCATGTCGTAGCCGACGAGGCGCGTGAGGTCGCTCGGGTCGAAGGAGGACTCCGAATCAGTCGTCATCGCCTGGGCTCGGATGCCCACGGCCGGGCCGCCGCTCCGTCCGGCGTGCCGGGCAGCGAACGGGCGGGAGGCGACGACGACCGCCGCCGCGCCGCAGCTCGGGGGACAGCACTGCAGGCGAGTCAACGGCCCGAAGACGTCACCGGAGCCGAGTACCTGCTCGACCGTGACCGGTTCGCGAAAGACGGCATACGGGTCGTCGGCGGCGTGGCGTCGCGACTTCACCGAGATCGCGGCGAACGTCTCGGGCGACGTCCCGTAACGATCGGCGTAGTGCCGACCGGCGCCGCCGAAGTACTGTGCCGCGACGGGTACGCCCTCATGAGCCCCCTGCGCCTCGTGCGCCACGGCGGCGAAGCGACCGAGCGGGTCGGGACGGTCGTCCCACTGTGAGCGCAGCGCCCCACGCTGCATCTGCTCGAAGCCGAACGCCAGCACGCACTCAGCCGCGCCACTCGAAACTGCCTGTCGTGCAAGGAAAAGCGCCGAGGAGCCTGACGAGCAGTTGTTGTTGACGTTGATGATCGGGATCCCGGTGACCCCCACGCGGTACAGAGCCCGTTGCCCGGACGTCGAGTCGCCGTAGACATAGCTGGCGTACGCCTGCTGCACGTCCTCCAGGACGATCCCCGCGTCGGCGAGCGCGGCGCGTACGGCGCCTTCCGCCATGACGTCGTAGGGCTCGCTCAGGCGCGGCGTCGTGAAGGGCACCATCCCGACTCCTGCGACGACGGCGTCCACGTCAGCCCATCAGCCGGGGCAGCAGCCAGGCCGACTCGGTTCGCAGCCGATCAGCCGCCCCGGCGTCGCCGGCGAGGTGACGCATCAGGCAGTTCTCGAAGAGGCCGTCGAAGACGCTGTATGCCGTGGCCTGGAGCACCGCGGGCGTGGTGTCCGCGAGCTCCGCGTGCCGTGCGACGACCCGCCAGATCATCTCCTCGAGCTGGCGGTCGAGATCGTTGACCGTCGGCTGCAGCGGCTGCTCGAACATCGCCTGGGCACGCAGGTCGTACCAGAGACGGTGCATCGCCGTGTCCTCGAGCATCGTGGCCACGAGGGTGTCGGCGAACTGCTCCGTGAGGGCCGGTGCGTCGAGGGCGGTGGCCACGATCTCGTCGTAGCGGGTGACGCAGTGCTCCTTGTAGCGACGCACGCAGTAGGTGATCAGCTCGTTCTTGTCGCGGAAGTAGTAGTGCAGGACGCCGTGCGAGAAGTCGGTCTTCTGCGCGATCTCCCGCAGGCTGGTGCGGGCGTAGCCGAGCTCACCGAGGGTCGCGAGTGCGGCGTCGGCGAGCTGCGCACGACGGGTCTCGAACTTGTCGACGCCGGCACGGTCGAAGCGGTCGAGCTCCGGTCGGCCGGCTCGCGAGCCGGCCTGCTTGGTGGCGCCCTGGGTCATGAGGTCCTCCTTCGCGCGGTCGGGGAGCGGATCCCTCGGAGCCTAACGACCACCAGCCCGAGGACATGGGACGTCGCACCGAGGTCGCTCTGGACGAGTGTCAAGGATTTTCCGGACAGATGTCAAGAAGAGTCTTGACAAGTGTCAAGACGCGGGTCGACGCTGAGCCACACCTCGACCCGCTCACGCCGGGTCGCCCCTGCTGGCAAAGGAGCCCGCCATGACCTCGATCGACCTCACCGGCCGAACGGCCCTCGTCACCGGAGGAGCCCAGGGGCTCGGAGAGGGCATGGCGGCGGCGCTTGCCGCGGCCGGAGCCCGGGTCATGATCGGTGACGTGCAGGAGTCGGGCTCCGACACCGCCGCCGCGCTCGGCGACGGTCACGGCTTCGTCCGGCTCGACGTGACCGACGACGCGAGCTGGGAGGGCGCAGTCACGCAGACCGTCGAGCAGCTCGGCGGCCTGGACATCCTCGTCAACAACGCCGGCATCGAGATCACCAGCCTCCTCACCGAGGTGAGCGCGGACGACGTACGCCGCATGCTCGAGGTGAACCTCCTCGGAACCACTCTCGGCCTCAAGCACGGCCTGCGCACCATGCGTCCCGGAGGTGCGGCCGGCAAGGGCGGCAGCATCACCAACGTCGCCTCCGTCGCCGCGACCATCGCCTTTCCGGGCATCGCCGTCTACTCGGCCACGAAGTCCGGCGTCGACCGCCTCACCCGGGTCGCCGCCATGGAGTCGGGCAAGCTCGGCTACGGCGTCCGCGTCAACTGCATCTATCCCGGGCTCGTCCCGACCGCCATGGGCGCCGGCCTGGCCAACGACGTCGCGCAGCTCGGCCTCTTCCCGTCGCCCGAGGCCGCCGTCGAGGCCGTCGTCGGCCTGACCCCGTCGGGCCGGCTCGGCCAGGTCGACGACATGGCCGACGCCGTCGTCTTCCTCTCCTCCGACGCCGCGAAGTTCATCACCGGCGCCGGCCTGCCCGTCGACGGCGGGATGGGGATGTGAGCCGGGCAGCGCGACGACGCACGCGGCATACCTCATCGACGACACGCACCTCCACCTCCAGCCACACCCCGCCCCAGCGAAAGGCCCTGTCATGAGCGACAAGCCCGTCATCGTCTACGGCGCCTCCGGTTACACCGGTCGCCTCGTCTGCGAGTACCTCCGCGAGTTCAACGTCCCCTTCCTCGCCGCCGGCCGCGACGAGGAAAGGCTCGGGTCCGCGATGGAGCGCAACGTCGCCGGCATCGAGACGGCACAGTACGAGGTCGCGACGACCGAGCACACGGTCGACGCACTGGCCAAGCTCTTCTCCGGCGCGTCGGCCGTGTGCAACACGGTCGGCCCGTTCGCGCGCTACGGCCCCGAGGTCGTCGAGGCCTGCCTCGCCGCGGGCGTGCACTACCTCGACACCACCGGCGAGCAGGACTGGATGATCACCTGCGACGAGAAGTACGGCGCCGACTTCGCCGCGGCCGGGCTGCTGCTCGCACCGGGTGTCGCTCAGATGTACACGACCGGGGAGATCGCCGCCCAGGTCTGCCTCGAACAGCCGGGTCTCGACACGCTCGACATCGCCGTCTTCTGGGGCGGGAGCCCGACGATCGCCTCGACCCAGACGATCCTCGTCAACGCGGCGATGTCGACCGCTCACTACCTCGAGCAGAACACCTACCAGCCGTGGGACCCCGAGGCCGGCCTCTACCAGCTGTCCATCCCGGGCCAGCACGAGCTCGCCCTGGCGTTGCCGTGGGGCGGCACGTCGCACCCGGTCTGGTTCCGGAACGACCCCCGCGTCGCCAACGTCCGCGCCCTCGGCGGCGTCTTCAACAAGCCGCTCATGCTGGGCGTGCCACAGATCGTCGCGGCGGCGCTCGAGGCGACCAAGGACATGGACACCGACGCGAAGTACGCGGCGCTCGACGCCACCGCCGCGCAGGTCATGAACCAGATGCCGCCGCGCGAGAACCCCCGCCTCAACAAGTCCCTCGACTCGGTGCACGCGTCGGGCCCCCTCGGCAGGGCGCACTGCGTCATCCACGGCAACAGCAACTACAAGCAGACCGGACTCCTCCAGGCGTATGCCGCGTACTCCCTTCTGCAGCAACCGCCCCGGCGCGTCGGCTTCGCCTCCGGCTGCCAGGCGTTCGGCCACCGGGAGCTCCTGGGCGTCCTCCGATCGTTCGGCCTCGTCATGGAGCCGGTCCTCACCGTCGAGCGCTGAGCAGTGCGCATCGTCGACTTTCTCGACAAGGGCGCGTCGCTCCGACCCGACGCGCCGTGCCTGACGACCGACGGCGAGACGATGACGTATGCCGCCGTGCAGCGTCTGTCCGTCGACGTCGCCGCCGCTCTGGCCGGCAGCGGCGTCGGCCCGGGCGACAAGGTGGCGGTCCTGTCGGCCAACGACCCGATCGCGTTCACCTGTGTCTTCGGGATCAGCCGCGCCGGTGCGATCTGGTGTCCGATCAACCCGCGCAACGAGGCGAGCGAGAACGCCGAGCTGCTCGAGCTGTTCGACTGCTCCGTCCTCATCTACCAGGCGTCGTTCGAGCCACTGGTGCAGCGGATCAGGCCTGTTCTCAGCAAGATCCACACGTGGGTGTGCCTCGACGGCGGTGGTGACAGTGACCTTGCGATCGGCTGGGAGCAGTTCCTGGCCCGGGGTGCGCGGCTCGACGTCGAGCGTGACCCGGTCGACGACCTCGCCATGATCGTGGGCACCGGGGGCACGACCGGGCGGCCGAAGGGCGTCATGCTCACGGGGACGAACCTCGAGACGATGACCGCGCTGACGCTGATGGGGTATCCGTTCGACGGCCGGCCGGTCTACCTCGCCCTTGCGCCGCTCACGCACGCAGCCGGAGTGCTGTGCTTCCCGATCCTCTGCCTCGGCGGCGAGATCGTCATCATGCGAGCCCCCGACGTCGGAGGCTTCCTGCGGCACGTCGAGCGGCACGCCGTGACGCACACGTTCCTGCCACCCACCCTGATCTACATGGTCCTTGGGCACGAGGCGCTCGACGCGACGGATCTCTCCTCGCTGCAGTGCCTGTGGTACGGCGCGGCCCCGATGTCGGCTGCGCGGCTCGACGAGGCGCTGACGCGGATCGGACCTGTCATGGCGCAGCTCTTCGGGCAGACCGAGGCGCCCATGATGATCTCGATGCTGCCGCCGAAGGACCACTTCAGGGCCGACGGGTCCGTGGCGACCGAGCGACTGTCGTCAGCGGGCCGCCCGGCACCGCTCGTCACGGTCGGCATCATGGACCTCGACGGCAGGCTCCTGGGGAGAGGGGAGCGGGGCGAGATAGTCGTCCGCTCGTCACTGGTCACTCCGGGCTACTACAAGAACCCTGCTGCGACACAAGAGGTCTCGTTGCACGGCTGGCACCACACCGGTGACGTCGGCTACCTCGACGAGCACGGCTACCTGTTCGTCGTCGACCGGGCCAAGGACATGATCATCACCGGTGGCTACAACGTCTACTCGACGGAGGTCGAGCAGGCCCTGATGCAGCACCCGGACATCCAGGACTGTGCCGTCATCGGCATCGCCGACGAGAAGTGGGGCGAACGGGTCGAGGCCGTCGTGCAGCCGCTGCCCGGGCGCACGGTCGACCCGGACGGCCTGATCGGGTTCGTCAAGGAACGGGTCGGGTCGGTCAAGGCCCCCAAGGCGGTGCATGTGTGGACCGACCTGCCCAGGTCGAAGGTCGGCAAGGTCCTCAAGGCCGACATCCGCACCTGCCTGGCCGAGACCGACTGACCGCGGGCCTTGTTCCCTGGCCGCCGGCGCTGTCCGCCGCCCACGCGGCTCCGCGCCCGGAAGGCGCCAGGCGTCGCGTCAGACCCTCGGGGAGCCGGCAGGCAGCGCGAGCACGAGCGCTCGCACGAGTGCTGGGTCGCTGAGGCTGTCGCCGAAGAGCTCACGCAGCTGGCCCATCCGGTACCGCACGGTCTGGGCGTGGATGTGCAGGTCGGCGGCTACCTCGTTCCGGCGCCCCTGGTGCAGCAGCCACGACAGCAGCGTCGCGGCGAGCCGTTCCCGGGTGGCCGGCGACAGGTCATCCAGGGGCGCGAGGACCTCGGCCCGAAGATCGGCCAGCGCATCAGGGTCGGCCGTCAGCACGAGGTCGGCAAGGTGTTGCTCGCTGTCCACCGGGGTGCCACTGGCTGAGGGACCCTTCAGCGCCAGCGTGCGCACCGCCCGGTCGTAGGACGCCCGGGCCTCGACCCACGGACGGGATGGGCCGACCACGGCATGGCGGCCGCCGAGCACGCGCAGGAGGTGGCGCCGCCCGGGTCCGTCGGCGTCCGGCACCAGCAGGAGGGTGAGCGGGTGGTCGGGGTCGGCGTCCGGGATCCCCTGCAGGTCCTCGCCGACCTGCAGCGTGTCTGCCCCGAGCGATGCCAGCGCGCGACGTGCCTGGGCGGCGGGGAGCAGCACGGCGGTCAACGTGGTCGGTGGAATCCACTCGGAGCGGGCTGCGGCCGCGGTCAGCACGTCGGCGCCTGCCCTGGCGAGCAGGTGCTGCCCGAGACGTTCGCGGTAGCGGTCGCGCACCCGGCCGCTCGTCGTCAGCTCGTCGGTGTGGCCGGCCACGCTGGCCGCGGACAGCTCGTCGATGTATGCGAAGAGCAGCTCGGCGAACTTCGCCATCGTCGTGGCGGGCAGTCCGGCCTCAGCGGCAGCCTGGGCCAGCTCGCGCCACGCCACACGGGCGCCCACCCGGTATGCCGCGAGCAGGCTGTCCATGGACCGCCCGCCGCGCGCCTCGCCGCGGCCAAGGGCGTAGGCCCCTTCGCGGGTGGGCCCCAGAGGGGTGCTCGGGTCGACGTCGCTGCCCCCGCCGGCGAGCTTGAGGAAGCCGGCGATGGCCATCTGCACGGCCCGTTCGATCGTGCCGCCCGCCGACCCACCCAACGCGCCCCGGTAGTCGGGAACCTCGTCGACGACGGCCGCGACCGTGGTCGTCGCGATGGCGGGGAGCCGCTCGCGCAGGACCCGCAGCACCGAGTGGTCCAGCTGCAGGGCGGCGGCCCGGAACGCGGGACTGCCGGCCACTCCGGCCATGGACTGTCTCCTCCGAACAAAAGTTTCCGGACATTTCACGCCCAGCGGTCAGGATACTACTCCCTCCCCTCAGTCATGCTGGAGACATGAGCCTGACCGCACCCTCGACCCGAGCCGCCCGCCCGTCGTTGCGTCGACGTCTGGTCCAGCTGGCCGAGCGCGCGACCTCGCCGCTGCTGCCGGCCGACTACCTCGACCTCTTCGACCCGCTGCGTCCCGGGGCCGACCTGCGCGGCCGCATCCTCGAGGTCCACGCCGAGACCGCCGACGCCGCGACCATCGTCATCCGTCCCGGCGCCGACTGGGCCGGTCACGTGCCCGGACAGTACGTGCGCATCGGCGTCGACGTCGACGGTGTCCGTCAGTGGCGGGCCTACTCCCTGACCCACGGCCCGCGCGCCGACGGCCACATCTCGATCACCGTCAAGGCCGTGCCCGACGGCCTCGTGAGCACGCACCTCGTCCGCGAGTCCCGGCCCGGCACCCTCGTGCACCTCGAGCAGGCCCAGGGCGAGTTCGTGCTGCCGACCGACGGCGGCAAGTTCCTGTTCGTCACGGCCGGATCGGGCGTGACACCGGTCATCGGCATGCTGCGCAACCTCTTCCCGGTCGCCGACGGCGGCGTCGTCCGCCTACCGCGCTCGGCGGCATACGACATCGTGGTCGTGCACGTGGCCCCCAGCGAGCCGCACTCGATCTTCATCGACAACCTCCGCGCGCTGGACGCGGCCGGCCTCATCCGGCTCGTCGCGCGCTACGACGACGAGCACGGCGTGCTCGACGTCGAGCACCTCGAGAAGCTCGTCCCCGACCTGCACGAGCGCCAGACGCTCGCGTGTGGGCCGGGCGGCCTGCTCGATGCGCTCCAGAGCCACCACCAGGCGCGAGGGCTGCCGCTGCTGACCGAGCAGTTCCGCGCCACCACCCTGGTGGTGGGCGAGGGGGGCACGGTCGACTTCTCCGGCTCAGGCACCACCGTCGCGGCCGACGGTGGCACGCCCATCCTCGACGCCGCCGAGGCTGCCGGCGTGCTCATGCCCTCGGGGTGCCGCATGGGCATCTGCTTCGGGTGCGTGCTGCCGCTGCGCGAAGGGGCCGTGCGCGACCTGCGCACCGGAGCCGTCACGACGGCCACCCCCGGCGAGACCGAAGGACGCGGCGTGCCCATCCAGACCTGCGTCTCGGCAGCTGCCGGCGCCTGCGTCATCGACCACTGACCTCCATGACCCACGGACCCCGCGACCAGAGGAGTCACCATGACCGTCCTGCAGAAGAAGACCCACAACCCCATCGGCCACCTCACGCCCGAGGACATCGAGCAGATCGGCATCGAGCTCGACGCCATCCGCCAGTCGGTCCTCGACACGCGCGGCGCCGACGATGCGGCCTACATCCGCAAGGTCATCGCCGCACAGCGCAAGCTCGAGCTCGCCAGCCGAGCCGTCCTGCTCGTCTCGATGTTCCCGCCCGCGTGGATCGTCGGCACCGCCGGGCTCGCGGTCGCCAAGATCATCGAGAACATGGAGATCGGTCACAACGTCATGCACGGCCAGTGGGACTGGATGCGTGACCCGAAGATCCACTCGACCACGTGGGAGTGGGACAACGCGAGCCCCTCCGAGCAGTGGAAGCACTCGCACAACGAGCTGCACCACACGTACACGAACGTCATCGGCAAGGACAACGACCTCGGCTACGGCATCATGCGCGTCGACGAGGACCAGCGCTGGGTCCCGCTCTACGCCGCGCAGCCACTGTGGAACTTCGTCAACGCCTGCTTCTTCGAGTACGGCATCGCGGCCTACGACCTCGAGCTCGGCAAGAACCTCGCGACCAAGGAGCGCCGTCAGGACCCCGACTTCCGCGCTCGCGCCAAGGTCACCCTGAAGAAGATCCGCAACCAGATGACGAAGGACTACGTCATCCACCCGCTGCTGTCCGGCCCGTCCTTCCTCAGCACGCTTGGCGCCAACGCGACGGCCAACCTCATCCGCAACCTCTGGACCCACTCGGTCATCATGTGCGGCCACTTCCCCGAAGGCGTCGAGACCTTCGAGCGGAAGTCCATCGTGGGGGAGACCCGCGGCGAGTGGTACCTGCGCCAGATGCTCGGCTCGGCCAACATCAGCGGCAGCAAGGCCATGCACTTCATGACCGGCAACCTCAGCTTCCAGATCGAGCACCACCTCTTCCCCGACCTGCCGAGCAACCGCTACCAGCAGATCGCTCCGCAGGTGCAGGCGCTCTTCGAGAAGTACGGCCTCACGTACACGACGGGCTCGCTACCGCGCCAGGTCGCCTCGGCGTGGAAGAAGGTCTTCCGCCTCTCGCTGCCCAACGACTTCCCGCGTCGCGGCAAGGTGGCCCTTGCGCCCGACGCCGCTGAGCCGGTCGCCGAGCGCATCGCCGCCTGACGTCTGGCCCTCCGGACGTTCGTCCTGAGGGCTGCCGGTGGCGTGTCAGCGACCGACGCGGGCAGGCGTGCGCGCCTGCCCGCTCGGGTGCTCGAGTAGGCCCTGACCGGCAGGGGAGAGCTGCGGACCCTGGACGGCCCGGAGCGAGGTGCTGAGCATTCGTCGCAACGCCAGGTCGGCCACGGCCTCCGGACGTCCCAGGACGGCGAGGACCGCGAGATCGACGCTCCGGAACGCCGTGCCGTGGACGTAGAGCGTGTGTCGCCTCCTGTCGTCCGACCCGGCCCTGCGGACTGCGGCGGCGTGCAGGGCACCGAGCAGGGCCGACGGGTCGTCCTCCATGGCGACCTGGGTGCACGAGGCCGCGACACGGGCGAAGGCGAGGGGGTCGTCGGAGCTCGCCCGGGTCAGCGCCGGGATGAAGCGCGCCAAGTCCGCTCGCCGATGATCCGAGGTCGCATCGTTGACGCGGCGGGCAACATGCGACAGCAGCGGGTGGGTGCACGCCGGATGGTCGCACCACGGCTCCCCGGCGGCCACGGACACCAGCTCCATGAGGCATGCGCCGTCGTCGGACGTCAGGTGTCTCCCGACCCCCAGGGAAGACCGATCTGCTTGATGCGCCATGGCTACCTCGCAGGTGCGCGGGTGGCTGTCTCGCGCCGGACGGCCCCGGCCGGCGCGGTGGACGGCCCTTACCGCAACGCTAGACCCGGGAAAGGAACAGTCGGCGAACCGGTGGTGAAGAACGTGTGTCGCCGACCGCGTCTTTCGCTGCGCAACCAGAACGCACCCTCACCTGCGACGGTGGGCTGCCTGCTTCGTCCCGCCGTCGTCGGCCCACCGGTCACCGGCCCCGCGCGCCTCCGACCGGAGCAGCTCGGCGTCTGCCCCCGCGCCGGCGGAGTCGAGCATCCCGCGCGCGGAGTCCTCGTCCAGGTCAGGCGGGATGAGGGTGAGCACGAGCCGGACATAGCTGCTCATCGAGAGCAGGACATGGTGCGGGCGGCGGCTGTTGTCGAACCAGCCCAGGTGCGTGATGCCGAGCGGGGTGCGGACCTTGCGGGGCGCGGCTTCCCAGGTGGAGCGTTCGTAGCTGAGGCGCGCGATGCGGGCTCGGGTGAGCTCGTGCACCGCCGCGTCGAGCAGGGGCACCTCCACGAGCAGGTCGAGCGTGCGCGGCCACCATGCGCCGTCGGATGCGGCGACGCCCGGACGTGGCGAGAGAACGAGACGAGTGCCGAGGTCCGACGGCAGGGACGGGACGTCGCGGTCGGGAGCGGTGTCGTCGCCGGACCGGGTGGGGTCGGTCAGTTCGGTCAGGGTAGGGGACAGAGGCATGGCGTTCACAGCGGCTCCTCGGGAGCGCAGGGCGATGGGTGGACCGCGGCTCGCTCGTCACTTCCCGCCTGTGAGGTCGACGCCGCGCAAGGGTCGGATCCTCTGCCTCTGCCGACGTGAGCTTCCGAGGTCGGATGGTCGCGTCTCGATTTCAGCGTACGCCTCCATTCCGCCGTCCGGCGCTGGGCCCGGGTCTCGCGTGGTGAGAGTCCGCTGAGTCCTGGGTCACATGCGGGGCACGACGGGATCGAGTATCCCAGGCGGGTGTGCCAGAGTGCGTGTCGTGGCATCAACGACGACGCCTGCGAGCGCACCCTCGCCGACGCCCACCTTCTTCCTCGCGGGTGGCACCGGCATCTCCGCCGAGACGCTCGGCAACATGATGCTGCAGCAGTTCCCGACGGTGACGTTCACGCGCCGCAAGATCCCGTTCATCACGACGGTGGAGCGGGCCCGAGAGGTCGTGGTCGCGCTCGACGCGGCGATGACCGAGACCGTCACCCCTCTCGTCTTCTCGACCGTGTCGGACGAGGAGGTGCGCGCCGAGCTGCAGCGCACGAGATGTGCCTTCATCGACCTCTTCGGCTCGCACCTGGCGACGGTGGAGCACGTCCTGCACGTCAACGCCTCCCACCACGTCGGTGCGCTGCACGGCGTCGGTGACGTCGGCCGTTACGAGGCGCGCATGCGCGCGGTCGAGTACGCGATGGAGCACGATGACGGCCAGAGCATGCGCAACCTCGAGCAGGCGCAGCTGATCCTCATCGCCCCGTCGAGGTGCGGCAAGACGCCGACGTCGATCTACCTCGCCCTCCAGCACGGGATCAAGGTCGCCAACTACCCGCTCGTCGAGGAGGACTTCGACACGAGCGACCTGCCGCGTCCCGTCCGTCCGTATGCCGCCAAGTGCTTCGGCCTGCTGTCGACGGCGGCCCGGCTCAGCCAGGTGCGCGGCGAGCGGCGGCCGGGGTCGCGGTACGCCAGCCTGGCCCAGTGCTCCTACGAGCTGCGGCGGGCCGAGGCGATGTACCGGACGCACGGCGTACCGGTGGTCAACTCCTCCGCGATGTCCGTCGAGGAGATCGCCGCCGTGATCATGCAGAGCCGACCCCTCAACGATGTCGGCTGACAGCGCCCGCCCGCCCCGCCTCCCGGAGCAGGATTTCGAATGACGATGAAAGGACCTCTAGTGAGCGAGAACGTGGCGAGGTTCGCCGAGCTTGGACTGGCTGATGTCGAGACGGTCGGGGGCAAGAACGCCTCACTCGGCGAGATGGTCCAGCATCTGTCCGCCGCCGGCGTCTCGGTGCCCGATGGGTTCGCGACGACGGCGGAGGCGTACCGCCGCTTCCTCGCCGAGGACGGACTCGCTGACCGCATCAACGGGCTCCTCGCGGACCTCGACGTCGAGGACACCCGCCGCCTTGCCGACGTCGGGGCGAGCATCCGCGAGGCGGTCGAGCAGCAGTCGTTCCCCGAGGACCTCGAGCGCGACATCCGTGACGCGTACGACCGGCTCGTGAGCGAGCAGGGCGGGGGAGAGGGCGCCGAGCAGGTGAGCTTCGCCGTGCGGTCGAGCGCGACCGCCGAGGACCTGCCGGACGCCTCGTTCGCCGGTCAGCAGGAGACGTTCCTCAACGTGCGCGGCATCGACAACGTGCTCCACGCGATCAAGCTCGTCTTCGCCTCCCTCTACAACGACCGCGCCATCGCCTACCGCGTGCACAGCGACTTCGACCACTCCGTCGTCGCACTCTCGGCCGGTATTCAGCGCATGGTCCGCTCCGACATCGGCTCGTCCGGGGTCATGTTCACCATGGACACCGAGTCGGGCTTCCGGGACGCCGTCTTCATCACGAGCAGCTACGGGCTCGGCGAGGCCGTCGTCCAGGGCGCCGTCAACCCCGACGAGTTCTACGTCTACAAGCCGTCGCTACGGGCCGGCCGCCCCGCGATCCTCAAGCGCGGCGTCGGCGGCAAGGCCACGAAGATGGTCTACACGGCCGACGCGAGCGTCGGGCGCACGATCGAGTTCGTGCCGGTGCCCGAGGCCGACCGCCCGCGCCTGTCGATCACCGACGAGGACGTCACCGAGCTGGCGCTGCAGGCCCTGCGGATCGAGGAGCACTACGGCCGCCCGATGGACATCGAGTGGGGCAAGGACGGTGTCGACGGCCGCATCTACATCCTGCAGGCGCGCCCCGAGACCGTGCAGTCGCGTCAGACCGGCTCGACGCTGCGGCGCTTCCGCATGGACGAGCGTGGGCCGGTCGTCGTCGAGGGCCGCGCGATCGGCCAGAAGATCGGTGCCGGCGGGGTGCGGGTGCTCGACTCGATCGACGCCATGCACGACTTCGTGGCCGGTGAGGTGCTCGTCGCCGACATGACCGACCCTGACTGGGAGCCGATCATGAAGCGCGCGAGCGCGATCGTGACGAACCGTGGCGGCCGCACGTGCCACGCCGCGATCATCGCGCGCGAGCTGGGCATCCCCGCCGTCGTGGGGACGGGCTCGGCCACCCGGGTCCTGTCGGACGGGCAGGAGGTGACGGTGTCCTGCGCGGAGGGCGACACCGGGTTCGTCTACGAAGGGCTGCGCGAGTTCACCGTCACGGAGACGGCGCTCGACGAGATGCCCGAGCTCCCGGTCAAGGTCATGATGAACGTCGGCACGCCCGAGCAGGCGTTCGAGTTCTCGCGCCTGCCGAACAAGGGCGTCGGGCTCGCCCGGCTCGAGTTCATCATCAACCGCCAAATCGGGATCCACCCGAGGGCGCTGCTCGAGCTCGAGGACCAGGAGCCGGGCGTCAAGGCGGAGATCTCGGCGCAGATCCAGGCGTATGCCGGCCCGCGGGAGTTCTTCGTGCAGCGCGTCGCCGAGGGGGTGGCCACGATCGCGGCGGCGTTCGCGCCCGAGCCCGTCATCGTGCGCATGTCGGACTTCAAGTCCAACGAGTATGCCGGCCTGCTCGGCGGCGAGCGGTACGAGCCGCACGAGGAGAACCCGATGATCGGCTACCGCGGCGCGGCGCGGTACCTGTCGGCCGACTTCGCCGAGTGCTTCGCGATGGAGTGCGAGGCGCTGAAGTACGTGCGCGACGAGATGGGGCTGACCAACGTCAAGATCATGATCCCGTTCGTGCGCACCGTCGCCGAGGCGAAGGGCGTCATCGACCTGCTCGGGCAGCACGGGCTGCGCCGCGGTGAGAACGACCTGCAGGTGGTCATGATGTGCGAGGTGCCGTCGAACGCGGTCAACGCCGACGAGTTCCTCGACCACTTCGACGGCTTCTCGATCGGCTCCAACGACATGACGCAGCTGACGCTCGGGCTCGACCGCGACTCCGCGCTCGTGGCCGGGGCCTTCGACGAGCGCGACCCGGCGGTCAAGAAGATGCTGGCCATGGCGATCAGTGCGTGCCGCGAGCGGGGCAAGTACGTCGGCATCTGTGGGCAGGGACCCAGCGACCACCCCGACCTCGCCGAGTGGCTCCTCGAGCAGGGCATCGAGTCGATGTCGCTCAACCCCGACACGGTCGTCGAGACCTGGCTGCGCCTCGCCAAGCATGCCCCGCAGTCGGTCGGCACCGTCTAGCACGACAGAAGGCGGGGACCGTACCCCTGAGCCGGTCCCCGACGACCCCTCTGCAAGATCTCCAGACGATTGCTTGCACAGTTCTTGAAACTTCCTTGCACAAAACCGGGCATTAGGGATGTATTTCGCGAACGGGACTGGTACACCTACACCTGTGGGGCACGGCGACATCGGAGCGCCAGCCGGACCGGACAGGGAGAACGACCATGAGCACAGCGGTTCTGGGCGACGACGACACCACCATGACGGTGATGACCGGCAGCGAGCGGGCCGCGATGCTCGAGCGGCTGGCCGAGGTCTGCACGACGAGCGTCACCGCGCCGATCGGCGCCCCGCGGAACCGAGAGCGCCACGCCGGACGTTCATCCCTCATGTGGCGCTGCCAGTGACGGGTCTCCCCGTCACCGACTGAACCCATCCCGAGCACCCGCCCGCACGGCGCCCCGCCCGCGAACTGGGCACGGCCACCCGAACGTGGCCGGGCGGGGCTCGGTGGGCTCGGGCTCGGGGGCTCGTGAGGTCGGCCGGCACCGGGCGTCAGAGCTGTCGGCTGCTCAGCACCGACGACCGATCGATCTTGAGCACGCCACCGTCGTCGACGAGCCCGAACGCGGTCCGTTCCTCGAAGCGACGTCCGTCCTCGAAGGCGTATCTGATCGTCGCCGTGGCCTGGTCGGGTGCGCTGCCCTCGGCGCCGCGCACCTCCACCGACTCGACGGAGCCCCAGAACGCCTCGTACGTCTCGCGGTTGCCGGCGGTCGTCGACTGGTATCGGGCGGTCAGCCGTTCCCAACCCGCATCGATGTCGCCGGGCAGCAAGGCGTAGTAGTCGCGGACCGCGCCGGCGAGCGCGGCCGGTCGGGTACCCCTGGAAGCAGTGCTCGGCGCGGACGTCGCCACGGGCCGGGACGTGCTCGGCGACGGCTCCCCAACGCTCGAGGTCCTCACCGGGGAGCTGCTCGGGCTCGGTGTCTCGCGCGGCTGGCTCGACGAGGGGCTCGATGAGGGGCTGGCCGAGGGGCTGGCCGAGGCGCTGGCCGAGGGAGCGCCCTTCGCGACGCCGCTCGGGCGGTCGCCGTCGCCCTGCAGAGCCCACACGATGACCCCGAGCCCCGCGAGCAGCAGGATCGCCAGGGCGGCGAGCACCGTCCGGGACCGGCGGCGGACGACCGTCGTCGCGCCGTGGTCCGGTGGTTCGGCGGCCACGAGGGCTGCCCCTGCCGTGCCGTGTGCCTCCTCCTCGGTCTCGTCCGGCCCGTCTCGCTCGGGGGCCGCAGCTCCCGCGACCGCAGCCTCTGGCCGGGGCTCGGCGGCCGTCGACCCAGGGGGTGCGGCCTCGTCGGAGCCCACGACCGGCAGCACACGCGTACGCACCGGGTCGGGCGCGCGCTCGCCCGGAGCCAACCCTTCGTGCGCGACCGGGCCCGCCGCGACGAGGGCGAGGTCGCGAGAGACGTCGGCCATGGTGGGCCGGTCCTCAGGCGCCCGCGCAAGCATCCTCGCGAGGAGCGGAGCGACGGGGCTGTCGGCCGGCGGCCTGATCACGCCGGACGCGACTCGGTGGAGCAGCGCCATGGCATTGTCGGCCGTCCCGAAGGGAGGCGCACCCTCGGCCGCGGTGTACAGGGTGGCGCCGAGCGAGAACACGTCGGAGGCCGGGCTCGATGCCTCGCCTCGTGCCACCTCGGGCGCGAGGTAGGCCGGAGTGCCGGTCACCATGCCGGTGGAGGTCAGGGTCGCATCTCCGAGGGCGCGCGAGATGCCGAAGTCGGTGATCCGCGCCGAGCCGTCCTCGGTGAGCAGGATGTTGCCGGGCTTGACGTCGCGGTGGACGATGCCCGCCTCGTGGGCGGCCGCCAGGGCCGAGGCCACCTCGCTGCCCACGCGGGCGACCTCGCGCGCCGGCAGCATGCCTCGGTCGGAGATGACGTCGTGCAGGCTGCGCGACGGCAGGTACTGCATCACGAGGCACGGCCGGCCGTCGTCGTCCACCACGTCGAAGACGGGCACGGCGTTCGGGTGGTGCAGGCGCGCGGTGATGCGCGCCTCACGCATCGCGCGAGCATGCGCTGAACGGGCCTCATCGTCGGGCAGGCCCACGGGCGCGTGCAGCTGCTTGAGCGCCACGGCACGGCTGAGCCGCTCGTCCCACGCCAGCCAGACCTGGCCCATTCCTCCTGACCCGATGCGGTTCATGAGGCGATAGCGTCCGCCCACGAGATCCGGCTGGTCGACGACCATCGTCAGCAATCCTCCTGTGACATCATCCGGCCACATACCCACCGCGGCCCCGCGGGGCCGGCCAGCCTGCCGCCGTTGCCGGCTCGACTTCCTGCGGCAGCACCGCGCGCTCCTGCGGTGGGATCGGGCGTACGGGGTATGCGACAGCCATGGCACACAAACATCCCGACCCCTCACGGGACGACGACGCCAACCGCCGCGAGAGCCCCGACCGTCATGACGCCAGCCGCCGCGACCGTCCCGACCGTCCCGACCGTCCCGACCGTCCCGACCGTCCCGACCGTCCCGAGAGTCCCACCGACCTGCCGCGCTCGTCACTGTTCGCTGTCGTGAAGCGGGCTCGCACCGAGTTCAAGCGCGACAACCTCACCGACCTTGCTGCGTCCCTGACCTACTACGGCCTCCTGTCGCTGGCCCCGGCCCTCGTCGTGCTCGTGGCCCTGCTCGGGTTGCTCGGGCCGGACCTGACGGCCCAGGTGGTCGACCAGGTGCGGGCCATCGCTCCGGGCTCGAGTGCGGAGTTCGTACGCACCCTCATCGCCCAGGCACAGGCCAACCGCACGACCGCCGGACTGGGCGCCGTGTTCGGTCTCCTCGTGGCCCTGTGGTCGGCGTCAGGGTACGTCTCCGCCTTCATGCGCGCCTCCAACGTCATCTACGACATCCCGGAGGGGCGGCCCCTGTGGAAGACCGTGCCGATCCGCCTCGGCGTCACCGTCCTGGCGGTTCTCGTCATGGTCCTGAGCGCGGTCATCGTCATCGTGAGCGGACCCGTCGCCCAGCAGATCGGTGACCTCGTGGGCGCTGGTGACGCCGCGTTGCGCACGTGGGGGATCGCCAAGTGGCCCGTGCTGCTCATCATCGTCTCGGTGCTCTTCGCGGTGTTCTACTGGGCGAGCCCCAACGCGCGCCAGGGCGGGATCAAGTGGGTCAGCCCGGGTGGGATCATCGCCGTGGTCCTGTGGCTCATCGTCTCCGCTCTCTTCGCCCTCTACGTGGCCTTCTTCTCGTCGTACGACAAGACGTACGGATCGCTCGCGGGTGTCGTCGTCTTCCTCGTGTGGCTGTGGCTGACGAACATCGCGATCCTGCTGGGCGCCGAGGTCAACGCCGAGCTGGACCGCAGTCGTGCCATCGCCGAGGGGGTGCCGGAGGACCTCGAGCCGTTCGCCGAGCCCCGTGACACTCGGGCCATGGACGAGGCGGACCAGCGGGCCGTCGCCGAGGCTGCGAAGCGGCGCTCGGGCTGATGGCCGTCGACGATGTTCCGGCGCCGCCCCCCGTGGCATGCCGGATCAACCCTCAACTGCACGCGGGTCACGCAAGACCCACCTCGAGCAGCCGGCCGTGAGCAGGTGGCGCGAGGACACGGCGACCCGGCTGCGTGCCCTGCGTACGGCGCTGCGCGAGCCCGGGCCGGAGCGGGATGCGCTGCTGCTCCTCGTCAAGGCCGCCGCCGCGACCGTGATCGCCTGGCAGTTCGCCGTCCAGGCCCTCGACAGCCCGGTCCCGTTCTACGCGCCCATGGCGGCCCTGCTCGTCGTCGACCGGACGATGGTGCGGTCGTTATGGGCGAGCGCGCAGCGCATCGCCGCCGTCGTGCTCGGCCTGGGCGTCGCGTGGGCCGTGGCGACCGTCGTCGGGGTCACGTGGTGGACCATGTTCGGAGTCGTGCTCGTCGCACTCGTCATCGGACGGTGGTCGAGACTCGGTGAACACGGGATCCAGGTGCCGGCGATGGTGCTGCTCTCGCTCATCACCGCGAAGGGCACGAACGAGGAGTTCACCTACCTGACGATCGTCGAGACGATCGCCGGCGGCGTCATCGGGGTTGCGACGAACGCGATCGTCCTGGCGCCGCTGCACCTCACCCGGCCACGGCAACGGGTCGCAGCACTCGCCCGTCAGGTCCACGACCTGCTCGAGGAGATGGCACACGGCCTGCCGGACGAGTGGGACCACGACGTGGCACGAGCGTGGTACCGCCGGGGGACCGAGGTGGCCGACAAGGCGCCGTTCGTCATCGACGACATCCACACGGGTCGCGAGAGCACCCGCTTCAACCCGCGCGAGAACCTCCGCCCCGCGGACATCGACTGGGAGGGGTACGAGCACACGGTCACGGCGCTGCGCCGCACCCTCTGGCAGGTCACCGGCATCGCGCGGACGCTGGTCGACGCCGGCGACGCGGAGCGCCCCGAACCGGCCCCCTCGACCACCTTCCTCTCCCGGTACGCCGAGGCACTGAGCTCGATGGCGGTGGCCGTGGAGCAGTTCGGTCTTCACGAGGAGGCGGCGAGCGCCGCGTTCACGCAGGCCACCGACAGCGCGCTGGACGTCCTCACCGAGCTGCGTGAGGAGGTGCGGACCACGCCGCTGCAGGATCCGGACAGCTGGCCGGTCTACGGCGCACTCATCAGTGAGTCGATGCGCGCCGTCCACGACCTGCAGGCGTCTCGGCATGCCGCGGTCGTCCCGACCGACACGGATCCGCTGCGACCACCGCCGTCATCACGGATGTGGCAGGGCCTGCGTCGCCTGGGCGGCGACCGTCGTGGCCAAACCCCCACAAAGGGCTCGGGGGGCGCGCTACCGTGACCTCAGGGCGCGAGCTGTCGTTGTCCGGGTACGCGGCCGCCTGGTCGCGTCCAGCAGCGGGTGTTCCGGGACGTGAGTACAGCGAGGTCTCACGGCCGCCGGTCACCCCGGCGAGAGGAGAAGTCACCGTGCCCACCCCAGCACCTCGGCACCGCCCGCTCCACCGCCCGCTCGCGGCCTCTCGTGACCGGCGTCGCGCGTGACCCCCGACGCCTGCACGCGGCTGCAGACCGCTGGCCAGTGGACCTGCTGGACCTGGCCGGCCGCACAGCACCGGCGGCTGCATCCCGCCGAACGGTGCGGCCTGGGGCGACGTCGGCAGCGGTACCTGCGGACATCCGTCTGCCGGAGCGTCGGCGACGGCCGCCAGCACGGAAGCCTTCCACCTGCGTGACGTGGCCCGACTCCGCTTGACTTCGAGCGCACTCGAAGGGCAACCATGGCCCGGTGACCGTCATCGCGCCCACCGCGGGCCTGTCCATCGCCGAGGCCGCCGAGCGCACCGGCCTGACCACTCACACCCTGCGCTACTACGAGCGCGACGGCCTGATGCTCCACGACGTCGGCCGCACGAGCTCGGGGCACCGGGTCTACACCGAGCGTGACCTCACGTGGGTCGCGATGCTGACGCGTCTGCGTGCCACCGGCATGCCGATCCGTGAGGTCAAGGCGTATGCCGCCCTGTGCCGTCGCGGCGACGGCAACGAGCTCGCGCGCCTGGAGCTGCTGCAGACGCACCGGGCCCGTGTGCTCGCCCAGCTCGCCGAAGTCACCGAGCACCTCGGCGCCATCGACAACAAGATCGGCATCTACCAGTCGAAACTGGAGGCCGCCGTTCCGGAGACCTTCGGCGCACCGGTTGACTTCGAGCGCGCTCGAAGGTCTTGACTCGAGACATGACCACGAACGAAACGACCACCAGTATCGGACGCCGCACGCTCGGTGTCGCCTCCCCCCTCACGGTGTCGAGCATCGGGCTCGGCTGCATGGGGATGTCCGAGTTCTACGGCACCGGCGACGAGGCGCAGGGGATCGCCACCATCCACCGGGCCCTCGACCTCGGCGTCGCCTTCCTCGACACGGCCGACATGTACGGCCCCTTCACCAACGAGAAGCTGGTGGGGAAGGCTGTCGCCGACCGACGCGACCGCGTGGTCCTGGCCACGAAGTTCGGCAACGAGCGCGCGGCCGACGGCACGCGTCTGGGCATCAACGGCCGGCCCGAGTACGTGCGGTCTGCCGCCGAGGCCTCGCTCCAGCGGCTGGGCGTCGACCACATCGACCTCTACTACCAGCACCGCGTCGACAAGACGGTGCCCATCGAGGAGACCGTCGGCGCCATGGCCGAGCTCGTCGAGGCGGGCAAGGTGCTCCACCTGGGGCTCTCCGAGGCCTCGCCCGAGACCATCCGCCGCGCCCACGCCGTCCACCCGGTCACCGCCGTCCAGACGGAGTACTCGCTCTTCACGCGCGACGTCGAGGACCAGATCCTGCCGACCCTGCGCGAGCTCGGCATCGGCCTCGTGCCGTACTCGCCACTCGGCCGCGGCATCCTCACGGGCGCCATCACCCGGACCGACGACCTCGAGCCGGCCGACTCGCGCCGGACCGCGTACTTCCCGCGGTTCCAGGGCGAGGCCCTCGAGTCCAACCTCGCCCTCGTCGCTCGGCTGCGCGAGATCGCGCAGGGCAAGGGCGCAACCGTCGGGCAGCTCGCCCTCGCCTGGGTGCTCGCCCAGGGCGACGACGTCGCCCCCATCCCCGGCACGAAGCGGGTGCGCTACCTCGAGGAGAACGTCGGCGCCGTCTCGCTCGAGCTGACGGCCGACGACCTGGCCGCCATCGAGGCAGCCGTGCCGCGTGGAGCGGTCGCGGGGGAGCGGTACGGCGACATGTCGAGCATCGACGCCTGACCCCCACCCTGGGTACGTGCGTGACGCCGGCCCGTGTGCTGTTCTGAGCGCATGGACCTCACGCGTCGCAGCCGCCTGGCGGCAGTCCTCGGCGTGTGGACGGTCGCGCTCCTGGTCGGCCTCGTCCCGGGGCAGCTCTCGCCGGCCCACGCGGCCGACGGGGACGAGGCCGACCGGACGCTCGCAGAGCGGTACGCGCCCGTCGTCGTCGTGCGTCAGCACGCGGCGCCCTGCGGTGACGGGGAGCCGTACCTTCCCAGCTCGGTCGACCGGGTCCTGGGCCGCAGCGACGTCGTGCTCCGGACGCCGACGCGGGACATCCGGGCGCCGCGCGCCGCAGACCTCTTCGCGGCGCCGGCCGGCTCGAACCTCGACCTGCCCGGGCAGGTCCTCGACCCACGGTGCGAGTACGAGTCGTGGGCGGGACGGATCGGCGCCGGGGACCAGCCGACCGTGTACGCGCGCGTCGTCACCGAGCCCGGCCACGAGGGAGTCGTGGCCCTGCAGTACTGGTTCTGGTGGGTCTACAACGACTGGAACGACCGCCACGAAGGCGACTGGGAGATGGTGCAGCTCGTCTTCGACGCCGACGACGCGGCAGGCGCGCTCCGCGTGGGGCCACGGCAGACGGCATACGCGCAGCACGAGGGGGCGGAGCTCGCGAACTGGGCCGACACCGGCAAGCTCGCGGTCGTCGACGGGCACCCCGTGGTCTACCCCGGCCAGGGCTCGCACGCCGCGTACTACACCCAGGCGGTGTGGTTCGGCCGCAGCGCAGCGACCGGCTTCGGGTGCGACGACACCTCGGCACCCGGCACGGCCGTCCGCCCGGCGGTCGCGCTGCTGCCCACGGCGACGCCGACGTCGGCTGGTGACCCGTATGCATGGCTGGCCTACGCCGGTCGGTGGGGACAGCGCGCGCCGACCTTCAACAACGGGCCCACGGGACCGGCCACGAAGCAGCAGTGGAGCGCGCCCCTCACCTGGGTCGAGGAGAAGGGGCGTCCCGGTTCGGTGGCGCTCCCACTGGTGCCCGGCATCGCCGCCGACGGCTTCTGCGGGATGGTGGGGGGTGGGTCGAAGCTGTTCCTCGAGGCACTCGAGCGGCCCCTCGTGGTGGCCGCCTTCGCCGGCGCCGCGGTGATCCTCGTCGGGGCTGCCGCGCGTCGCACGCGTTGGCGCGCCGGTGACCGTGAGGACCCGGATGCCGTGGACCGGGAGCGACACACCGGGCAGATCCTCGTCGACCAGGTCAGGGTCGCGACCCGCCTGCGGCGCCAGCTCCTCCCCGTCAGCCTCACCCTCTTCGTGGCCGTGGTGCTCGCGACGTATGCCAGGCAGTGGGCGGTCCGACCGGGCGAGGACTCCAGCATCACCGAGGTGAACGGGAGCGCCGACTCGCTGCTGCCTGTCGTGGCGGGGGTCGCGGCGTGGCTGATCCTCTTCGTCGTCCAGGCCTGCTGCGTGTCGGTCGTGCTCCACATGCTCGATGCAACGGCGCAGGGGCGGTCTGTCTCCGCCTTCGAGGGCGCCCGGCGTGTGGCCTGGCGTCCCACCACCGCTGCGGTCTACGTCCTGGGCTCGGCGACGCTGTCGCTGCTCTTCAGCAGCTTCTGGCTGGCCCCCGTCGGCCTCGTGCTGCTGTCCCTCTGGTGTGTCTCGTTCGTCGCCGCGTCGCAGGAGGAGCTCGGCGTGCGCGACTCCTTCGCGCGCAGCCAGGCACTGACCCGCACCCGTCGACTCAAGTCGACGCTGCTCGCCCTCGTCCTGCTCTACTCCGCCACCCTCTGCGGGCCGTTCGTCGGTGGGCTGCTCCTGCTCGTCACGGGTTGGCCGGTGGCGCTGTGCAACGCCGTTGCGGCGGCGTTCACCGCGCTGCTCGTGCCGGTCCCGACCATCGGCATCGGCCTGCTCTTCTACGACCTGCGCCACGAGTCCGGAGCGACGGCGTCGGTCGATCCCCAGCGGGGAGCCGGACGGATCCGCGTCTCCGGGATGCGTCCTCGTCGCGCGTGATTAGGTGGGGACATGCGTGTGACTCATCTCGGACATGCCTGTCTCCTCGTCGAGCTCGCGGACCGCCGCATCCTCATCGACCCGGGCGGCTTCTCGTCCGGCTTCGAGGACCTGACCGGCCTCGATGCCGTCCTCGTGACCCACAACCATGCCGACCACTTCGATGCGGAGCGCGTACCCGCGCTGCTGCGTGCCAACCCGGGAGCGACCGTCCACACCGACCCGTTGACGGCCGAGAAGCTGCGCGGCGAAGGGCTCGATGCGGTGCCGTCGCGACACGGTGAGGACTTCGCCGTCGGCGACGTCACGGTCTCGCCCGTCGGCGAGCTGCACGCGTTCAACCATCCGGCGATGCCACGCATACCCAACGTCGGGGTCGTGCTGCGTGCGGACGGCGAGCCGTCGATCTTCCATCCCGGCGACGCGTACGACGGCGAGCCCGGGCAGGTCGACGTGCTGGCGCATCCGCTCAACGCCCCGTGGGCGGCGAGCCGCGACTCGATCGACTTCGTGGGCCGCATCGCCCCGAAGGTCTTCATCCCGATCCATGACGCGTTGCTCAGCGACGTCGGACACACGATGTACTCCAGCCACATCGAGCAGTTCTCCGGTGTCGAGGGCCTGACGTACACCGCGCTGCGCGACGCCGAGTCGGCGACGTTCTGAGGTCGGGGACTCCGGGAGCGACGTGAGCGGTATCGCCGATCTGCCTGCACCACAGGGCGATCCGAACGAAGGTCCGGCCATCGCCGTTCGCGGGCTGGGCAAGCGCTTCGGTGAGCTCATCGCCGTGAAGGGCATCGACCTCGATGTACCCCGTGGGTCCTTCTTCGGGCTCGTCGGCCCCAACGGCGCAGGCAAGACGACGACGCTGTCGATGGTCACCGGTCTGCTGCGACCCGACGCCGGGCAGGCGTTCGTGCTCGGCCGTGACGTGTGGTCCGACCCCGTCGCCGCCAAGCGGCTCATCGGGGTGCTGCCCGACGGACTCAAGCTCTTCGACCGCCTCACCGGTCTCCAGCTCATCACGTATGCCGGCCTGCTGCGCGGGATGCCCCGCGACCTCGCGTCGGAGCGGGCAGCCGAGCTGGTCGCCGCACTCGGGCTCGCCGAGGCCCAGGGCAAGCTCGTCGTCGACTACTCCGCCGGCATGACGAAGAAGGTCACGCTGGCCTCTGCCCTCGTCCATGCCCCGCGCGTGCTCGTGCTCGACGAGCCGTTCGAGGCCGTCGACCCCGTCTCGGCCGCGACGATCCGTCGCATCCTCGCGGACTACGTCGGCGCCGGCGGCACCGTCGTGCTCTCGAGCCACGTCATGGAGCTCGTCGAGCGCATCTGCTCGCACGTCGCCGTCATCTCCGACGGTCAGGTCCTCGCCACCGGCGAGCTCGACGTGGTGCGCGAGGGCCGTTCTCTCGAGGAGCGGTTCGTCGACCTCGTCGGGGGCACGACCGAGGTGGTGGGGCTGTCGTGGTTGCGCACCTCGTCCGACTGAAGCTCGCGCTGCTGCGCAACATCTTCCGCCGCAGCCGGGCGCAGGCGATCGGCGCCGTGATCGGCATCGTCTACTTCGCCGTCCTCGTCGTGGGGCTCACCGTCATCCTCGCCTCCTTCCGCACCTCGCTCGACGCCGCCCTCGTCGTCATCCCGCTCGCCGGCGCGGCCGGGACCGTGCTGTGGACGGTGGTCCCGCTCTTCTCGTTCGGGTCCGACCCGACCCTCGACCCGGGTCGGTTCGCGACGTTCGCCGTGCCGCACCGACAGCTCGCCACGGGGCTCATCGTCGCGGCGCTCGTGGGTCTGCCCGCGGTCGCGTCGATCGTTCTCTGTGTCGGTGTCGTCGTCGCGTGGTCGCACTCCCTGGCGTCGACGGCTGTCGGCGTCGTCGCGACGGCGCTCGGGCTGCTGACGGCGATCACGACGAGCCGTTGGGTCTCCGCGCTCCTGACGGACGCGATCTCGAGCCGGCGCGGTCGCGACGTCGTGGCTGTGCTCGGGCTCCTCCTGCTCGTCGTGATCGGCCCCGTCGTCTCGCTCGTCGCGAACCTCGACCACGACCTGCGCGACGTGGCCACCTCAGTGGCGCAGGTCGTGGCGTGGACACCGCTCGGGTGGGCCTGGGCCGCTCCGGGTGACGTCGCCGCCGGTGCCACGGTCACCGGCCTGGTCCGGCTCGCCCTCGCTGTCGCGCTCCTCGCGCTCGTGGGCCGGCTCTGGTCGAATGCCCTGCGTGGCCAGGTGGACAACCCACGAGCCGTCTCGCGTTCCGACTCAGGCGCCTCCGTCGGCGACGACCTCGGGCTCCTCGCCCGACTGCCCGGCACCCCGGTGGGAGCCGTCGCGGCCCGCGTCCTCACGTACTGGCGTCGTGACCCCCGCTACCAGATCAGCTTGGTCATGACGCCGCTGGTGCCGCTGGCCCTGCTCGTCCCGTACTACACGGGCGACCTGCGGTGGACGCCCCTGCTCATGGGCCCGCTCATCGCGTTCCTGCTCGGGTGGAGCGAGCACAACGCCGTCGCCTACGAGGCTGAGGCGCTGTGGCTGCACGTCGTTGCAGGCACGTCGGGGCGCGACGACCGGCGTGGCCGCCTCGTGCCCGGCGCGGTCCTCGCGGTCGCGCTCGTGCCGGTGTATGGCGTCGTGGGAGTCGCCGTCGCCGGGCGCTGGGATCTCCTCGTGCCCGTCGTCGGCGTGTGCCTGGGCCTGCTCGGCGCCGGGTATGCCGTCTCGAGCGTCATGAGCGTCGTCCTGCCCTACCCGGTGCCGGCGTCGGGCGAGAGCCCCTTCAACACGCCTCCCGGTGCGGCCGGCATCACGATCGCCGCGCAGTCGCTGGCGAGCGTCGGCACCGTCGCCCTCGCGTCACCGGTCCTGGTGCCGGCGTGGTTCGCCTGGCAGGGCTCGGTGGTCGCCGCGTGGGCCACGGGCGTCGTAGGCGTCGGGACAGGTACCGTCGTCGCGCTCGCGGGCATCCGGGTCGGGGCCGCGCTCTACGATCGGCGCGCGCCCGAGCTCCTGGTGGCGCTGCGTCGTTCCTGAGCCCTGGGGGAGGTCGGGCGAGGTCGGGCGAGACGGAGGCGGAGCCAGGTCAGGCGAGGTCGACCGCGAGGTGGGCCGCCCCGATGATGCCCGCCTGGTTGCGCAGCTGCGCCGGCACGATCGGGCACCGCAGCTTCAGCTTCGGCAGGAACTCGTCGCTGTCCTTCGAGATGCCGCCGCCCACGACGATGAGGTCGGGCGAGAAGAGCTTCTCGATCGTGTCGTAGTACCTCTGGAGCCGCTCGATGTACTCGTCCCAGGAGAGGTTCTCGATGTCCTTGATGGACGACGCGGCGCGGTCCTCGGCGTCGTAACCGTCGATCTCGAGGTGGCCGAGCTCCGAGTTGGGCACGAGGCGGCCGTCGTGGATGAGGGCAGTGCCGATGCCGGTCCCGAGGGTCGTGAGGATGACCAGGCCGTTCACACCCTTGGCGGCGCCGTAGTAGAGCTCGGCGAGCCCGGCCGCGTCGGCGTCGTTGAGCACTGTCACGGCGCGGCCGGTGTGCTCCTGGATCAGGGCCTCGGCGTCGGTGTCGATCCACGTCGGGTCGATGTTGGCGGCGGAGAGCACGGTGCCGCGGATGACGACGGCCGGGATCGTCACGCCGATGGGGGAGTCGCCCGTCACGTCGGCGAAGTGGTCGACGATCTCGTCGACGACCTCCGCCACGGCATCGGGGGTGGCCGGCTTCGGGGTGTCGATGCGCATCCGCTTGCCGGCCAGCTCGCCCGCCTTGAGGTCGACGGGGGCTCCCTTGATGCCGCTGCCGCCGATGTCGATGCCGAGGGGCGTGCCCTTCTTGCCCATGGTCCCTGCTTCCTTGTCGAGGACGTCGTGGAGTCGTGCGAGGTCGTGCGAGGTCGTTGTCTGTCGGTCCCCTGCGCTACGGCCGCTCGGCGCCGTCGGGGAGCGTCAGGATCTCGTTGCCGTCGTCGGTGATGACGATGGTGTGCTCGAACTGTGCCGAACGGGAGCCGTCGCGCGTCACGACCGTCCACCGGTCGTCCCACATGTCCCACTCGTGGGTGCCCAGGTTGAGCATCGGCTCGATCGTGAAGGTCATGCCGGGCTCGATGAGGGTGTCGTAGTGGGGCGCGGCGTCGTAGTGCGGCACGATCAGGCCGGAGTGGAACTCGAGACCGATGCCGTGTCCGGTGAAGTCGCGGACGACGCCGTAGCCGAAGCGCTTGGCGTAGCTCTCGATGACACGGCCGATGACGTTGATCTCGCGACCCGGCCGGGCGGCGCGGATGCCGCGCATCATCGCCTCGTGGGTGCGCTCGACGAGCAGTCGCGACTCCTCGTCGACCTCGCCGACGAGGTAGGTGGCATCGGTGTCTCCGTGCACGCCGTGGATGTAGGCGGTGACGTCGATGTTGACGATGTCGCCGTCCTCGAGCGGACGCGCGTCGGGGATGCCGTGGCAGATGACCTCGTTGACGCTCGTGCACACCGACTTGGGGAAGGCCTTGTAGCCGAGGGGCGAGGGGTAGGCGCCGTGGTCGAGCATGTACTCGTGGGCGACGGCGTCGAGCTCGTCGGTCGTGACCCCGGGGGCGATCCGCCTCGACGCCTCGACCATGGCACTGGCGGCGATCCGGCCCGCGATGCGCATCTTCTCGACCGTCTCGGCGTCCTTGACGCGGACGTCGCCGTCCTCGCGGGGGTTGGGCGCGTCGACGTAGTGCGGCCGTTCGATGGAGGCGGGCACCGGACGTCGAGGGCTGATGGGGTGGGCAGACACCCGCGGCTGGAGCAACGGCATACGGTGGAGTCTAGGTCGTCAGCGCGTGCCGTCCACGAGGGGCGCTCACGAGGCGGACCCGCTCGATTCGGAAGAGAAGGAGTGTGCTCGTGAGCTTCTGGTACAACGTCGACACCGGTCAGGTCGAGACCGACGAGAACCGCAGCCGGGGCGAGCAGGTGCTCGGTCCGTACGCCACCGAGGCCGAGGCTCGGGCGGCCCTCGACACGGCGCACGCGAAGACGGAGAAGTGGGACGCCGAGGACCGCGCCTGGAACGAGCGCGGCTCCACGCGAAGCGACGGGGACGTCGAGGACTGAGCGTCAGCACCCCGACGTGCGTCGGGGGACCTGCAGCCGACCGGGCGGGCCGGGTCAGGAGTCGAAGGAGTGCTCGGCGTCGGGGAAGGCACCCGACTCGACGTCGGCGGCATACGTGCGGGCGGCGTCGAGCAGCGTGCCGCGCAGGTCGGCGTACTTCTTGACGAAGCGCGGGGTCTTGCCGCTGCGCAGTCCGGCGAAGTCGCTCCACACGAGCACCTGGGCGTCCGTGCCGTTGCCGGCGCCGATGCCGATGGTGGGGATGGTGAGGACCTCGGTGACGCGCGCGGCGACCGGGGCCGGAACCATCTCGAGGACGACCGCGAACGCGCCGGCGTCCTGCAGGGCCCGGGCCTCGTCGACGAGGGCGTCGGCCGCGTCGCCCCGACCCTGGACCCGGTAGCCGCCGAGCTGGTGCTCGCTCTGCGGCGTGAAGCCGACGTGGGCCATGACCGGGATGCCCGCGTCCGTCAAGGTCTTGACGAGCGGCACCATCGCGGTGCCACCCTCGAGCTTCACGGCGTGCGCGAGCCCCTCCTTCATGAGTCGCACGGCGTTCGCGAAGCCCTGCTCGATCGACGCCCCGTAGGAGCCGAAGGGCATGTCGGCGACGACGAGGGCTCGACGCGCGGCCGACGACACGGCCCGCACGAGCGGGATCATCTCGTCGAGCGTGACGGGGACGGTCGTCTCGTAGCCGTACACGTTGTTGCCGGCCGAGTCGCCGACGAGCAGGACGGGGATGCCGGCCTCGTCGAAGATCTGGGCGGCGTACATGTCGTATGCCGTCAGCATCGCCCAGCGCCGACCCTCCGCCTTCATGGCGTGCAGGTGGGGGATGCGCACCTTGCGCGGAGCCGGCGCGGCGCCGGGAGTCTGGGCACCTGAGCCCGTGGGGGGTTCCTGGGTCCGGCTGCCGGAACCGTAGGGACTCTGCTCCTCGGGGGCGCCAGTGCTCATTGCGGGAGCATATCCGGGGCTCGGCGGCGGTCGTCACTCCGCGTTGCGGGGGCTGACGTGGGAGTGCTGTGACGCGTGTGACCCGTATCGGAGAACGGTCCGTCCTGCCAAGCCCGAACGCGGCGTTCTTTACGAAGATTTTACGTTCTTTGCGCTGAACTGCCTTGTGGCACAAGTTTTTCCGGATCCGGGGCTGCTAGGCGACACATTGTCGCTCATCTGTGCTCTCATACCCAAGGCGCCGGATGGACGGCGTCCGTGACCAGGAGGACAGATCTTGAACAAGCGCCAGTGGAGTGCTGTATCGGGCTTGGCCGTGGGGGCGCTCGTCGTCACCGGCCTGACGGCCCCGATGCAGGCTCAGGCAACTCCCGTTGCCAAGGCCCCGGTCAGCGGTGATCCCGCGGCCGCGCAGGCTTCTCAGCCGGACAACCTTCCCAACCCGCTCGCCGAGGCCAAGGCCGCCGAGCGCAAGGACGCCGTCACCAAGCTCATCAGCGGTGAGGCGACGACGAAGACCATCGGTGGCAACCGCGTCATCGAGGTCAAGGGCAAGGCCACGGCCGGCAAGGCCGGCACGTCGAGGTACATCGACTACCCGGTGGACCGTGAGGAGGACATCTTCACCATCCTCACCGACTTCGGCACGCAGACGAAGACGGGCTTCGACGCCACGGCCGGGCCGGCGCACAACCAGATCCCTGCGCCCGACCGCACCTGGGACGGCAACAGCACCGACGACAACTCGACGTACTGGACCGCCGACTTCAACCGCGGCCACTACCTGGACATGATGTTCGGCGAGGGGGAGTCGTTCAAGGACTTCTACCTCAAGCTGTCCAACGGCCGCTTCCTCGCCAAGGGCGACGTCTCCGACTGGGTCACAGTGCCCTACAACGAGGCCCGCTACGGCGCCAAGAACGACGCCGACGGCTACTGGAACTACATCAAGGACACGGCGACCGCCTGGTACACCGACCAGAAGGCCGAGGGCAAGACCGACGCCGACATCGCGGCGTACCTCGCCCAGTTCGACAAGGTCGACCGCTACGACTACGACGGCGACGGCGACTTCACCGAGCCCGACGGCTACATCGACCACTTCCAGGCCATCCACGCCGGTGAGGGCGAGGAGGCCGGCGGTGGCGCCCAGGGCGTCAACGCCATCTGGTCGCACCGCTGGTACGCCTTCTCCAACGGCCAGGGCAGGACCGGCCCCGACTTCAACAAGCTCGGCGGCGTGCCGCTCGGCGACTCCGGCATCTGGATCGGTGACTACACGACCGAGCCGGAGAACGGCGGCCTCGGCGTCTTCACGCACGAGTTCGGGCACGACCTCGGTCTGCCCGACCTCTACGACACCAACGGCGGCGACAACGGCACCGGCTTCTGGTCGCTCATGAGCGGTGGCTCGTGGCTCAACCACGGCACCGACTCGATCGGCACGACCCCCGGCTACATGGGCCCGTGGGAGAAGCTCCAGCTCGGCTGGCTCGACTACAAGGTCGTCCCGTACGGCACCGACATGACCGTGAAGCTGGGTCCGGCCGACCGAGCGAGCGCCACGAGCTACCAGGCGATCGTCGTCCCGCTGCCGGAGCGCACCGTCACGACCAAGCGCAACACCCCGCACTCCGGCGCGGCCGAGTGGTGGAGCGGCTTCGGTGACAACCTCAACTCGACGCTGACCCGCACGATCGACCTGACCTCCGCGACGACGTCCGCGTCGGTGGGCGCATGGGTCCAGGGCAACCTCGAGGAGGGCTACGACTACCTCTACGGCGAGGTCTCCACCGACAACGGTGCGACCTGGAAGGATGCGGGCGCCCCGATCGACGGCGTCTTCGCCTGGGCTCAGAAGTCCTGGGACCTGTCGGCGTACAAGGGCCAGAGCGTCCAGTTCCGGCTTCGCGTCGCCACCGATGGCGGCGTCGCGAGCGAGGCCTTCGTCGACGATCTCGCCGTGACGGTCGACGGAGTGGCCGGAGCGGTCGACGACGTCGAGTCCGGCGCCGGTGCGTGGACGGCCAAGGGCTTCTCCATCAGCAGCGGCACCACCTCGAAGCAGGTCCAGGACGTCTACTACGCCGAGAACCGCGTGTACAGCGGCTACGACGACACGCTCAGGACCGGCCCGTACAACTTCGGCTGGGCCAACACGCGGCCTGACTGGGTGGAGCGCTTCCCGTACCAGAACGGCATGCTCGTGTGGTTCGCCAACGGTGAGTACGCCGACAACAACACGAAGGACCACCCGGGTGGCGGCGAGGTGCTCCCGGTCGACGCCCGCCCGGCGCCCGTCACCTTCCCCGACGGCGTCAAGCTCGGCAACCGTCGCCAGCCGTTCGACGCGACGTTCGGCCAGGAGGCCACCGACGCGGTGACCTTCCACCGCAACGGCGCCGCCAGCGCGGTCCCGTCGCAGCCGGCCATCCCGACGTTCGACGACTCCGACGTCAACCGCTACTGGTCCTCGGCGAACCCGTGGTCGTCCACCAGGGTGGCCGGGTCCGGTACGCGGATGACCGTGAGCAAGACCGCTGACGGTGGCAACGAGCTGCAGGTCAAGGTCACGTTCCAGTGACCTCAGGGTCATGAGCGCGAGGGCCCCCGGGGACGTCTCCCCGGGGGCCCTCCGCATCCCACCCGGCGGCATACGCAGAGGGGCGATCCCACAAAACGTGTGTCGTCACATTCGTGAAACAGCGATGCGGCAGGATCGACACATGAACCGTCAGGAAGAGTTCGTGCTCCGCACGATCGAAGAGCGTGACATCCGGTTCGTCCGTCTGTGGTTCACGGACGTCCTCGGCACCCTCAAGTCGGTGGCCGTCGCGCCGGCCGAGCTCGAGGGCGCCTTCGCCGAGGGCATCGGGTTCGACGGTTCGGCCATCGAGGGCTTCGCCCGCGTCTACGAGGCCGACATGCTCGCCAAGCCCGACCCGTCGACGTTCCAGATCCTGCCCTGGCGCGGCGACCCGCCCGGAACGGCGCGCATGTTCTGCGACCTCCAGCTGCCCGACGGCACCCCGAGCTTCGCCGACCCGCGTCACGTCCTCCAACGCTCGCTCACCAAGGCGGCCGACCTCGGGTTCACGTTCTACACCCATCCCGAGATCGAGTTCTTCCTGCTCGAGCAGGGCCGTGACGCCAACGGGCGGCCCATCCCGGTCGACGACGCCGGCTACTTCGACCACGTACCGCACGGCACCGGACACGACTTCCGGCGCGCCGCCATCACGATGCTCGAGAACATGGGCATCTCGGTCGAGTTCAGCCACCACGAGGGCGCGCCGGGCCAGAACGAGATCGACCTGCGCTACGCCGACGCGCTGAGCACCGCCGACAACATCCAGACCTTCCGCACGGTCGTCAAGGAGGTCGCCCTGACCCAGGGCATCTACGCGACGTTCATGCCGAAGCCGTTCACCGAGCACCCGGGCTCGGGCATGCACACGCACCTCTCGCTGTTCGAGGGCGACGCGAACGCGTTCTACGAAGCGGGCGCGCCCTACCAGCTGAGCAAGGTCGGCCGGCAGTTCATCGCCGGGCTGCTGCGGCACGGCGCCGAGATCGCGGCCGTCACGAACCAGTGGGTCAACTCCTACAAGCGCCTCTGGGGTGGCGGGGAGGCCCCGGCCCACCTCACGTGGGGACACAACAACCGCTCGGCCCTCGTGCGCGTGCCCATGCACAAGCCGAACAAGGGCCAGTCGACGCGCGTCGAGGTGCGCTCCCTCGACGCCGCGTGCAACCCCTACCTCGCCTTCGCGGTGCTCCTCGGGGCGGGCCTCAAGGGCATCGAGGAGGGCTACGAGCTGCCGCCGGAGACCGAGGACGACGTCTGGAGCCTCACCGACTCGGAGCGCCGAGCCATGGGCATCAAGCCGCTTCCGGCGTCGCTCGGGCGGGCGCTCGAGGTCATGGAGGAGAGCGAGCTCGTCGCCGACATCCTCGGCGAGCACGTCTTCGACTTCTTCCTGCGCAACAAGCGCCAGGAGTGGCTCGACTACCGTCACGAGGTCAGCCGCTTCGAGCTCGAGCGCTACCTGCCGAGGCTGTGACCGTGGCGTCGCGGCCGGTCGAGGTCGCGCCGCCCGCCGACCCAGCCCCACGCGTACGCCGGTCGCACGACCCGGCGGCTCGCACCCTCTGACACCGAACGGCTCGACCGATGTCATCTCGCACCAGCACCACCGAGGGAGCCCTGGCCCGGCTCGGCTTCGCCGACCCCAACCGGGCTGCGGGTCTCCTCGAGGACCGGGCGTTGCTGCCGCTGCGCGCAGCCGTGGCCGACGGCCACCTCGACGACCTCGTCGCGGTCATCGGCGACACCGCCGACCCCGACCAGGGGCTGCTCGGTCTCGTCCGGGTCGCGGAGTCCCTGGCGCAGCGCGGCGACCCACCACAGTGGGGCATCTCCACGTTCGCCCGTGAGCTGGCCGCGGAGGGCGTCGGCCGCGACCGGGTGATGGGGGTCCTCGGCGCCTCGACAGCCCTCGTCGACGAGCTCGTCCGCCACCCCGAGCACTGGCTCGACACGGCGCGAGCCGAACGTCGCACGGGCGAGCAGGTGCGCCACGAGGTCGTCCGGGCGGTCACCGAGGACCGCGGCGACGTGCCTCCGCTCGACGCGTTGCGCATCGCCTACCGACGCGGGCTGCTGCGCATCGCGGCACTCGACGTGACCTCCCCCGACCCGTTGGCGGAGATGCCCGCCGTCGGTGAGGCCCTCGCCGAGCTGGCCGAGGCGGCCCTGGAGGCGGCACTGGCGATCGCGCGCGAAGAGTACGGCGAGGGACACGAGGCGTGCCGCCTGGCGATCATCGGCATGGGCAAGACCGGTGGTGGTGAGCTCAACTACGTCAGCGACGTCGACGTCATCTTCGTGGCCGAGCCGGCCGACGGCGTCGACGAGGACACGGCGCTGCGCGTCGGCACGGCCCTCGCGACCGCCACCATGCGCGCGTGCTCGACGCCGACGCCCGAAGGCAGCCTGTGGCCCGTCGACGCCGCGCTGCGTCCCGAGGGCAAGCAGGGGCCGCTCGTGCGCACCATCAGCAGCCACAAGGCCTACTACGAGCGCTGGGCCAAGACGTGGGAGTTCCAGGCGCTGCTCAAGGCCTGGGTCTCGGCGGGTGACCGGGAGATCGGGCTGCGCTACAAGGCCGAGATCTCACCGATGGTGTGGGAGGCCGCCAGCCGCGACAGGTTCGTCGAGGACGTCCAGGCGATGCGACGCCGGGTGGAGCAGAACGTTCCGGCAAACGAGGCTGCCCGCCAGCTCAAGCTCGGCCCGGGCGGGCTGCGCGACGTCGAGTTCAGCGTGCAGCTGCTCCAGCTCGTCCATGGCCGAACCGACCCGAGCCTGCGGTCGGCGACGACCCTCGAGGCCCTCGCGGCGCTGGCACGTGGCGGCTACGTCGGCCGCGACGACGCGGCCACCCTCGACCGCGCCTACCGCCACCTCAGGTGCCTCGAGCACCGCATCCAGCTGCATCGTCTGCGCCGGACCCACCTCATGCCCGTGACCGAACCGGACCTTCGCCGTCTCGGCCGGGCCATGGGGCACCGCACCCATCCCGAGCAGGCCGTCGTCGCCGACCGGCAGGCGGCGGCCCGTGAGGTGCGGCGCCTGCACGAGCGTCTCTTCTACCGACCGCTGCTCGCGGCCGCCGCCAAGCTGAGCCCCACCGAGTCGCGGCTCAGCGCCGAGGCCGCCCGCCAGCGGCTGCTCGCCCTCGGCTTCCGCGACCCCGCCGGCGCGCTGCGTCACATCGAGGCCCTGACGACCGGTGTCAGCCGGCGCGCGGCGATCCAGCGCACCCTGCTCCCGGTCATGCTCGGCTGGTTCGCCGACGAGGCCGACCCGGACGCCGGCCTCCTGTCGTTCCGTCGGGTGTCCGACGAGCTCGGGACGACGCACTGGTACCTCAAGATGCTTCGCGACGAGGGCCGGGCCGCCGACCGGCTCGCGCACTGCCTCGCCCGCAGCCGCTACGCGGCCGACCTGCTCGTGCGCTCGCCCGAGAGCGTCTCGATCCTGGGCGACGACAACGGCCTGACGCCGCGCACCCGCGAGGCCCTGACGGCGACGATGCAGTCGGCGGCCGGGCGGCGCGAGTCCGCGGCCGACGCCGTCGCGGCGGTGCGCGCCATCCGGCGTCACGAGCTGCTGCGCATCGTCATGTCCGACCTCGTCGGAGTCATCGACCTGGCGGCAGTGGGGGCCGCCCTGACCGACCTGACGGGCGCGACGATCCAGGTCGCCCTCGACGCCGTCATCCAGGAGGTCGAGGCCCGCGAGGGGGCGCCGATCGGCGGCGACGTGCTGGTCGTGGGCATGGGCAGCCTCGGGGGCCGCGAGCTCGGCTACGCCTCCGACGCGGACGTCATGTTCGTCCACCAGCCGCACCCCGGGTCGACGGAGAAGGACGTCCAGGCGCGGGCGACGCTCGTGGTGCAGGAGCTGCGTCGGCTGCTGGCCGGCTCGGGGGCCGACCCCGCGCTCGGTCTCGACCCGGACCTTCGTCCCGAGGGCAAGAACGGGCCGCTCGTGCGCAGCCTCGACTCGTACCGCACCTACTACGACCGCTGGGCCCTGACGTGGGAGTTCCAAGCCCTGCTCCGTGCCACACCGATCGCCGGACCGCAACCCCTGGCGGACGCCTTCACCGAGCTCATCGACCCGCTCCGGTGGCCCGAGGGCGGTCTCGACGAGAGCCAGGTCCGCGACATCCGCACCCTCAAGGCACGCGTCGAGAGTGAACGGCTGCCGCGCGGGGCCGACCCGAGCACGCACATCAAGCTGGGTCGCGGTGGCCTGACCGACGTCGAGTGGGTGGTCCAGCTGCACCAGCTCGAGCACGCCCACGCGCACCCCGCGCTGAGGGTGGCCGGCACCATGGCGGGGCTCGATGCGCTCGGTGCCGAGGGGCTCCTGTCCACCGAGGACGTCGCGGCACTGCGGGAGGCCTGGCGCCTCGGCGCGCTCATGCGCAACGCCGGAGTCCTGTGGCGCGGAAGGCCCATCGACAGCGTCCCCTCCGACGTGCGCGACCTCGACGGGATCGGCCGGATCATGGGCCGTCCGGCGGGGGAGGGCGCGGCTCTCGCCGAGCTGTGGCGCCGGGTCGCCCGACGCTCGCGCCATGCAACTGATTTCAACTTTTACGACTCCCCACCTCGGGGTAGCGTCATCACGTGAATCCGAGCCAGGGGCAGGGCGCCAGCGTGCCGACGTACGCCGCCGTCCTCCGCGTTCCGCGGTACCTGCCGATCTTCCTGGCCAACGCCCTGTCCATGTGGGGCGACTTCATCGCGCGCGTCACGATCGCGGCGGTCGTCTACGACGTGACCGAGTCGCCGCTCGCAACGGCCACGACCCTTGCCGTCAGCCTCGTGCCGTCGTTCTTCGGGCGCAGCCTCGTCGGGCCGGTCGTGGACCGGTTCCCCTACAAGTGGGTCCTCATCTGGTCCCACCTGCTGCGCGCGACGTGCGTGCTCGGGCTGATGTGGCTCGTCCTCGCCGGCGCGTCGCTGTGGCCGATGTTCCTCGTGCTCTTCGTCCTCGAGCTGATCGGCGGCGCGTCCACCGCGTCCAACATGGTGCTGCTCACCGACCTCTTCGAGGACCGGCACCTGTATGCCCGCGCCGTCGGGCTCGGCGCGATGTCCGAGCAGTTCAACCAGGCGATCGGTCTCGCGGTGGGTGGTGCACTCGTCGCGCTCGTCGGCCCTGAGACCGGGCTCCTGTTCGACCTCATCACGTTCGTCGTCGCGGCCCTCGTCATCCTCTTCGTCGTCGAGCTGCGGCCGATCACAGGTGAACGCGGTCGCGGACTGCGCGGCTTCACCCGTGACCTCACGACGGCCGCGACAGACCTCGCCCGACACCCGGTGCTCGCCCGGCTCGTGACCCTGAGCGCCGTGGCCTGCCTCGCCATCGCGGCGCCCGAGGCGCTCGCGATCCCGATCGCCGGCCCGACCAGCTGGGGCGGCGTGCTCATGGCCTCGCCGATCGTCGGTGCGGTCGTCGGCATCCTGGTCATCGGCCGCCGCGACGTGCACCAGCAGAACCGTTCGATCGTGCCGCTGGCCCTGGCGATGCCGCTGCCTCTGCTGCTGACTGCGCTGCAACCGCCCTTGATCGTGGTTGCCGTGATCTTCTTCGCCTCCGGCATGCTCCAGGCGTTCATGGTGCCGCTGCAGGCCACCTTTGCGCTCGTCACCGAGCCGCAGCTGCGTGGGCGCATCTTCAGTCTCGCGGGGTCTGTCTCGATCGCGGCAGCGGGCGTGTCCTACCTCGCGGCCGGCTGGATCGGCCAGCACACCAACGCCTACCTCGGCGTCACGATCTGCGCGGCCGTGTGCCTCGGCCTCATCGCGGCCGTCGCGGCGACGTGGCCGCACCGACACGTACGCAGCGCCGTCGACCGCGCCTACGCGCCGACGTCCTCCTCCCACGCCGCCTGAGGGGCGCGGGGGAGGACGTCGACCGGCATCAGCTCGGCTCGGCTCGGGTCAGCGCGGCATGCCCTTCGCTGCGAGCATGGCCCGCCACGTCGTCGGCCAGGTGATGCCGGTGCCCTCGAGACCGTGGGCCCGCTGCCATGACATGAGGCGGTCCTTCGTCGTCGAGCCGAAGGTGCCCGTCGCGGTCACGCCGATGACCTTCTGCACGGTCTTGACGGCCGGCCCGGCCATGCCCGGACGCAGGACCATGCCGGACCGCGGGACCATCTCCTTGAGCAGCGCGCTGGCGCCTGCGGGAGCCTTGACGACGGCGTAGCGGGCGCACGGCCGCGGGTTGTAGGCGGCCTGTCCTGCTGACCAGTTGAGGTCGGCCGGGCGGCACGGGCCCCAGTCGACCGGGGCGACCGTCTTGGTCCAGAACGACGTCCGGCCGTGGGCGCCCTCCCACGAGAGGCTGAAGTGGATGTGGTTGCGGTGGCAGGCCGTGTCGTACGCCGACGAGGTGGTCTCGGCGCAGTTGCTGTACGGGCGCCAGCCCTCGCCCGCGCGGTACGAGCTCCACATCTTGTCGTTCCAGATGATGTACATGACGCCGAGGCGGCGGGCGTTGGCGTAGCGGTTGCCGGCGGCGTCGTACTTCAGCAGCCAGGTCAGCAGGGCGCTGGCCTCGGCGCGCTCGGTCGTGTTGCGGACGTTGAAGAAGGAGTCGACGGCTCGGCCGTCGAAGTGCTCCGACGACGGTGTCGTGGCCGACGTGCACGTGCGCGACAGTCCGTAGCTCGACCCGTAGGTCGCCTGGATGAGCTGGGCGAACTTGAGCGAGCCCGTGCGCGTACGCAGGTCGCAGCCGGTCGGCGCGACGTACGGGGACAGGCCTTCGATGGCGGCAGGCAGGCCCGTGGGCGTCGGGGGAGCGGGGGGACCGCCACCTGCCGTGGCGGCGGGCGCGACGGACGAGACGATGGCGACAGAGGCGATGGCCGACAACAAGAGGCCGACCACCCGGAAGCGTCGAGGATTGAGGACGTCGTTCATGCAGGTTCTCCGAGACGGAAGGGGACGGAATCCGCCCCCGCGCGAGCGCAGGCGGCGGGCGCGAGGGGTGTGGTGTTGTGATCCCGGGCGCGTGGAGAGAGGCCGTCAGAGGACCTGCGAACGCGGGTGCGGCACTTTAACCCATTTGTTCGCTTGATGCACATTCCCGAGCCCAGACGTGGGAACGACACGCGTGTAGTTCGTCACCTTCACGCCTTGCCGGACGGCCGGCGTCAGGAGCCGAGGATCCCGGCGGTCGCGTCGTCGCGGCGGCCCCCGAAGAAGTGGTCGAGCACCCGCGCGAACGGCTCCGCCTCCGTGGCGTCGGCCGCCGCCCTCTCGAAGAGGGTCATGGACGAACACAGCTTGGTCGCGTCGATGCCGCCGAGCACCGCGACGGGGTCGGTCGTGTCCAGCGCGTCGAGGGCGTCGGCGCACTCACGCAGCCGCGGGCCGAGGACCGGGTGGTGCAGGAAGGCACGGGCCTCCGCGAGGCCCGACACGGCATAGCGCTGGGCCGTCTCGCTGCGACCGAGGCCGGCGACCTGGGGCAGGACGAACCACATCCAGTGGCCCCGTTTCCGCCCTGCCTGCAGCTCGGCCAGGGCCGCGGCGTACGTGCCGCCCGAGTCCTGCGCGCGGACGAAACGGTCGAGGTCGTACGGATCGTCGGTCATGGACGGGACGTACCCCGCGAGGCGCGCTCAGACCGTGGGGCTCCAGCCGCGGCGGGTCGCGACGACCCAGAACACGAGGAACATGACGATCTCGTAGTACTCGGTGGCCAGGACCGAGTAGCTGACGTTCTTCGCGATGGCGAGGCCGCCGACGAGCAGACCGAGCCACATCATGGCGACGACGACCCGGTAGAACACCTGCGTCGAGTGCGGTTCGGGGGCGTCGTCCAACGCGGTCCGCAGCTTGTCGGGGAACGCGTGGCTGGCCACCGCGAAGGACAGGTTGGCGATGAGCAGCCCCGCGGCGGCGAAGTGGACGATGCCGAAGATCGACGCGCCGAACAGCGTCTGCCTGCCCGTGAGCACTCCACCGATGACGACGATGAACACTGCCTCGGCGAGCCACGAGACGACGACGAGAACGTTCGAGACGGGCTGCTGGTTCTGCCACCGGATCGCGCTCCACTGCATGAGCCTCGCGTCGAGGACCACGAACGCCACCGCCACCAGCAGGAATGCCGCGAGAACCAGCCGGAGGTTCGTCAGCATCTGCTCGCGCGTGACCGCACTTGTGGCGCCGAGGGACTCGGTCGGCGCGTCGTTGAGAACCTGGGTGAAGTTGTTCGGCACCAGAGCGACGAAGAACGCGTTGAAGCCGGCGAAGTTCAGTGAGTAGTCCTCGAGCTTCGACTGGCCCTTGTACGCGATCATGCACACGCCCGAGGCCATCAGCGCGCCGACGAAGACGTCACGCACCGGCCCCTGGTAGGAGTCGCTGATGGACTGGCGGAACGTGCCTTGGTTCCACGCCTCGAGCAGCGTCGCGACGATGAGGAACACGGCCGGCAGGGCGAGCGTCAGCCGGAGGTAGCGGTACGTCTGAAGGGCCGGTCCAGGACTGGTCTCGGGCGGTGCAACGACTCCTGCTGCCATGACAAATGACGCTACTCGCCCATCGGGCCCAGCGGCGGCCATTTCGCCCGCTCGTGAAACGACGCCAGGCGCGGACCCTCTTCGGGTCCGCGCCTGGCGACTGCGCTGCGCTTGTTCAGATGCCGATCAGATGTCGTTGAGCTCGTCGTTCGGCATCTGACTCCGCTTCGCGCCGTCAGATGTCGCTGAGCCTGTCGTTCGACATCCGACTCCGCTTCGCTCCGTCAGATGTCGAAGTACATCTCGAACTCGTGCGGGTGCGGGCGGAAGCGGATCGGGTCCACCTCGTTCTTGCGCTTGTACTCGATCCAGGCCTCGATGAGGTCCTTGGTGAACACGTCGCCCTCGAGGAGGTACTCGTGGTCGGCCTCGAGCGCGTTGAGCACCTCGGGCAGCGAGCCCGGGACCTGCTCGATCGCCGCGTGCTCCTCGGGCGGCAGCTCGTAGAGGTCCTTGTCCACGGGCTCCGGCGGCTCGATGCGGTTCTTGATGCCGTCGAGGCCGGCCATGAGCTGGGCCGCGAACGAGAGGTACGGGTTGGCCGACGGGTCCGGCACGCGGAACTCGATGCGCTTGGCCTTCGGCGAGGTGCCCGTGATCGGGATGCGCACACAGGCCGAGCGGTTGCGGGCCGAGTACACGAGGTTCACCGGAGCCTCGTAGCCCGGGACCAGACGGTGGTAGCTGTTGATCGTCGGGTTCGTGAACGCGAGCAGCGACGGGGCGTGCTTGAGCAGGCCGCCGATGTACCACCGTGCGAGGTCCGACAGGCCACCGTAGCCGCGCTCGTCGTAGAACAGCGGCTCGCCGTCCTTCCAGAGCGACTGGTGCGTGTGCATGCCCGAGCCGTTGTCACCGAAGAGCGGCTTCGGCATGAAGGTGGCCGTGCGGCCGGCCGCCCATGCCTGGTTCTTGACGACGTACTTGAACTTCATGATGTCGTCGCCGGAGTGCAGCAGCGTGTTGAACCGGTAGTTGATCTCCATCTGGCCGGCGGTGCCGACCTCGTGGTGGCTGCGCTCGACGTTGAGACCGACCTCCTTGAGCTGGAGGCAGACCTGGTCGCGGAAGTCCGCGAAGTGGTCGACGGGGGAGACGGGGAAGTAGCCACCCTTGTACCGGGTCTTGTAGCCCTTGTTGCCGCCCTCCTCCTCGCGACCGGTGTTCCACGCCGCCTCGATGGAGTCGATGTAGTAGTAGCCGGCGTTCTGCCTCGTCTCGAAGCGCACGTCGTCGAAGACGTAGAACTCGGCCTCGGCGCCGAAGTAGGCGGTGTCGGCGATGCCCGTCGACTTGAGGTACTCCTCGGCCTTGCTCGCGATGTTGCGCGGGTCGCGGCTGTAACGCTCGTCGGTGAACGGGTCGAGGATCGAGAAGTTCATGACCAGCGTCTTCTCGACGCGGTACGGGTCGACGAACCCCGTCGCGGGGTCCGGCACGAGCTTCATGTCGGACTCGTGGATCGCCTGGAACCCGCGGATCGAGGACCCGTCGAACATCTGACCGACGGTGAAGAAGTCCTTGTCGACCGACTCAGCCGGCACGTTGAAGTGCTGCATGACACCGGGCAGATCGCAGAACCGAATGTCGACGAACTTGACGTCCTCGTCCTTGATGAACTTGAGGACCTCGTCAGCTGAGCTGAACATTCAACCTCCTGATGTGGGGCGAGGTCGCCCGTGATCGCGGGCCCGAAGGGCATCGCAGATCGAGGACGGCCTCGTGCTGTCGGTGACGACACTATCGACAACCCATTACTCGGCAGTGACCCCAATGTTTCGCGGGTGTTACGGGACGGGCAGCCCCGGGCAAAGCACCGCGTTCGTGTCTCGTTACGCTGGTGCCGTGGTGGACCGCAAGGACTTCAGCTCGTGGCTCGAGGGCCCGCGCGCACGCACGAGCGCCCAGGAGGAGTACCGCGGCCGTGACCTCGGTCTGCCGCCCAGCGGCCCGGGCTCGATCGCCGGCTTCGGCATCCGCCTCGTGGGCGTGCTGATCGACTGGGGGATCGCGGCGCTCATCGCGCGTGGGATCTTCTCGGTGCCGCTGCCGTTCGCGCAGCCGCCGGCGACGGGGGGTCAGAACTTCGTGGTGCTCGGCGTCTTCTCCGTCATGCACCTGCTGCTCGTGGGCACGATCGGCTACACCATCGGCCACCGCATCGTGGGCCTGCAGGTGCAGTCCCTCGGCGGCGCTCGCGTCATGCCCGTCCAGGCCGTCGTGCGCACGATCCTGCTGTGCCTCTTCATCCCCGCCGTCGTCTGGGACCGCGACGGCCGCGGCCTGCACGACAAGGTGCCCGGCACCGTCATCGTGCGCACCCGCTGACGCCGACACCAGCGACGAGCGACCTCGCCGTATGCGGAAGGGCGGGCTCCCCGGGGAGCCCGCCCTTCCGCATACGCCTGGATCACATGCAGATCACTTGCCGCGCAAGGCCTTCCGGTCCATGCGGGCACGCATCGGGTCGACGCCGGGCGGCAGGGGGGCGCGCAGCCCACCGAGGGCCTTGAGGCGCTTGTTGACCAAGGCCATCTCGTCCTTGGTGATCTGCGGCTTGAGGCGCTGCACCTTGCTGGCGAGCTTCGGCAGGGGCACCTCGTCGTCGCCGCTGCCGACCCGCAGGGTGGTGATGGGCACGCCCGGAGCGACGCGCTCGACGCGCTTCCTCTCGGCCGCCAGCAGCTTCTGGACACGGCCCGTCGGGCCCTCGCCGACGAGCACGACGCCCGGACGGCCGAGGGCGCGGTAGACCATCGCGGCAGAGCTGATGTCACCCGCGCGGGCGACATCGGCGGCGACGGGCTCGCGGTCGGTGTACCAGCCGCGGCGGATCGAGGTCAGGGCGGCGCCGGCCGCACCCGCCTGGCCCTCGATCTGGCTGTACGCGGCGCGCTCCGCCCGACGGCTCATGACGATCGTCGCGGCGAGGATGCCGAAGAGCACCCCGAAGGCACCGAGGATCCACGGGAGCTTGACGAGGAAGCCGACGACGAGCAGCACCCCGAAGACGACGAGGAACGACAGCAGCATGTACCAGCCGATGAGCCGGTCAGCCCGCCTGGAGACCCGGTAGACCTCGAGGATCTGGGAAAGCCGGCCCTGCTTCTTCTCCTGTGGCGTGCTTGTCGCGTCGCCGTCCTTGTTGCGTGCCATGGTGCTCAGGATACGGCGCTCTGCGCACGCGCCACCAACGACGCCGCCTCTTGGCGGGCGGGCGACTCGGCCGCCTCGGCGAGGTGGGACAGGTGGGCGGGGATCTCGCGGCCCCACTTGCGCATGGCCGTCGCCCAGAGGCGCCCGGCGCGGTACGACGAGCGCACGAGCGGACCGGCCATGACGCCCTTGAAGCCGATCCCCTCGGCGACCTCGGACCAGTGGACGAACTCCTCCGGCTTGACCCACCGGTCGATCGGGTGGTGCAGCTTGGAAGGCCGGAGGTACTGGGTGATCGTGAGGATGTCGCAGCCGGCGTCGTGGAGGTCGCGGATGGCCTCCTCGATCTCGGTGCCGGTCTCGCCCATGCCGAGGATGAGGTTCGACTTGGTCACGAGCTGAGCCTCGCGGGCCATCGAGATGACCCTGAGCGACTTCTCGTAGGTGAACGCGGGACGGATGCGGCGGAAGATGCGCGGCACCGTCTCGAGGTTGTGCGCGAACACCTCGGGGCGCGCGTCGAAGACCTGCCCGACGAGCTCGGGCTTGGCGCCGAAGTCGGGCGGCAGGATCTCGACGCCCGTGTTGGGGTTGAGCAGGTGGATCTGGCGGATCGTCTCGGCGTACAGCCCGGCGGCGCCGTCGGGCTGGTCGTCGCGCGCGACGCCCGTGACGGTGGAGTAGCGCAGGGCCATCTGACGCACCGACTCGGCCACGCGGCGCGGCTCGTCGAGGTCGAGGTCGGTGGGGCGGCCCGTCGCGATGTCGCAGAAGTCGCAACGGCGGGTGCACACGTCACCGCCGATGAGGAACGTGGCCTCCTTGTCCTCCCAGCACTCGAAGATGTTGGGGCAGCCGGCCTCCTGGCACACCGTGTGCAGGCCCTCGGACTTCACCATGGAGTGGAGGGCGGTGTACTCGGGGCCCATCTTCGCGGTCGTCCGGATCCAGGACGGCTTGCGTTCGATGGGGGTCTCGGCGTTGCGCGCCTCGACGCGCAGCAGACGACGGCCGTCGGGAACGACAGACACACGGGCTCCTTGGTCGGGATTTGCTGCTCCGGACAGGTTACGCCTCCCTGACAACGCCCCCGACCACGCGCGTATGCCGTCCGGTGGCCTCGCGCTACCGCGCCAGGTGCGCGCGGACCTGGTCCGGTGGCCTCGCGCTACCGCGCCAGGTGCGCGCGGACCTGCTCGAGACGGCCGAGCAGGAAGGCACGCTCGACCTCGTTGCCGGCCAGGGCGGACGCCTCCTCGTACGCGAGGGCCGCGTCGTCCCAGGCCTCGAGCCGGCGGAGGAGGTCGGCGCGGGTCGCGCTGACGTAGGGGTAGGTGGCGACGGCTGGGTCGGTCAGGAGCGGCTCGAGCGCGACCAGCCCGGCCTCGGGCCCGTCGCGCAGCCCGACGGCCACGGCGCGGCCGAGCGCGACGACCGGCGATGGCCAGAGGCGCAGGAGCACGTCGTAGAGGCCGACCACCTCACCCCAGTCGGTTCGCTCCCACGTGGGTGCCTCCGCGTGCACGGCGGCGATCGCGGCCTCCACGGCGAAGCGGTCGGGCGGCGCCTGCACCAGGGCTTGTGCGACGAGGCCGGTGCCCTCGGCGATGAGCTCGCGGTCCCACCGGGCACGGTCCTGGTCGGCGAGGAGCACGAGACTGCCGTGTTCGACCCGGGTGTCACGTCGCGCCTGCGCAAGCAGCATCAGGGCCAGCAAGCCGGTCACACTCGCCTCGTCAGGGAGCAGACGGTGCAGCATCCTGCCCATGTCGACGGCGACGTCGACGAGGTGCTCGCGCACGAGCTCGGGCCCGCTGGGTGCGGTGTGCCCGGTCGTGAAGACGAGGTGCACGACATCGGTGACCGGTCCCAGACGGGCCGGCAGCTCGTCACGGGACGGGACCCGGTACGGGATACGCGCCGCGGCGATCTTCCTCTTCGCCCGCGTGATGCGCGCCGCCATCGTCGACTCCTGCACGAGGAAGGCGCGCGCGACGTCGGCCGTGGACAGTCCGCACACGAGCCGCAGGGTGAGCGCCACCTGGGCCTCGGGCGAGAGCGCCGGGTGGCAGCAGGTGAAGACGAGGCGCAGGCGGTCGTCGGGGACCGGTCCGGGCGTGACGGCATACGGGCTCGGCGGTTCCTCGTCGATGACGAGCTGGGGGAGGAGTCGCCGGCCGTGTGCCTCGCGGCGCACGACGTCGCGGGCTCGGTTGCCGGCGACCGTCGTGAGCCATGCGCCGGGTCGCCGGGGAATGCCGTCGACGGGCCACGTCTCGAGGGCGCGTGCGAAAGCGTCCTGCGTGCACTCCTCGGCGAGGTCGAGGTCGCGGGTGACCCTTGCGGTGGCGGCGAGGACGCGCGCCCACTCCTCGCGGTGGACGCGCGCGAGCGCCGTGGCGACCTCGGATGGCGGTGCGGCGGCCACGGCCACGCCTCAACCGTGGTCCACGATCGGGCGCACCTCGATCGCGCCGTGCTGCTCGCGCAGCTCGGGGAGCAGCCGGGCGGCCGCCACGGCTGCGTCGAGATCGGGCGCGTCGACGAGGTAGAAGCCGCCGAGCGCCTCCTTCGTCTCCATGAATGGGCCGTCGGTCACGGCGGGGGCGTCGCTGCCAGTGGCCCGGAGCGTCGTCGCCGTCGTCACCGACTCCAGCTCGGCGCCGAGGCGGTAGCCGTCGCCGACCGCGGCCCTGAACGCGGCGTGTCCCGCGCCCTTGACGTCGAGCTCGGCCGGCGTCTGCGCGTCCCACTCCTGCTCGCTGCCATAGATGAGGATGAGGTACTTGGCCATGTGCGGGTCTCCTTCGTCCGGCGCCGGGCTCTCCGGCTACCTGTACGACGAACGGCTCCGGCCCGGATCGACAGGACGGCGAAAACGCCTCAGGTGACGTCGCGCCGGCGGAACGCCACGACCGCCGCCGCGAGGACGAGTGAGCCGAGGACGAGCAGGTAGACCCAGCCGTGGGTGTACGACAGAGTCTGCTCCGCATAGGTGCAGCGGTCGGCGGTGCAGGTCTCCGCGGGGTAGATGTAGCCCTTCTCGAGGAACGCGTTCAGGTTGGGGACGACGGCCCACGGGACGAGGTTGCCCTGGAACAGCGTGTGGACGGCGACGCCCTCGACGAGCACGAGGTAGCCGAGGAGAGTCCCGATGACGGCCGCCGTGTGGCGGATCAGGAGACCCAGGGCGGCGCCCACGACTCCGGCGAACAGGGCGACGAGGACCGCGCGCACCGCGAGCTGCCCGAGCGGCTCGCCCGGTGACGGCGGCTCGGGCAGCTGCAGGTCGGAGCCCGGACGGTTGATCGTCGCGACCATGCGTGCGCCGACGACGAGCAACCCGACGGCGACCGAGGCGATCGCCACGGCACCGATGCCTGCCGCGACGACCTTGCTGGCCGCGACCTGCATCCGTCGCGGCTTGAACGTCAGCCAGTTGCCCATCGAACCGGTCGTGAACTCGGCCGCGACGAAGCTGCCCATGAGGAGAAGCAGCAGGAAGGTCAGGACGGAGGCGAGCGGGGGCATGGCCGACACGGTGATGGTCTCGGCCACGGGCACGACGATGCCCATGTCCTCCATCGTGGGCGTGTGCACCTCGCCCATGGTCGAGCACCCGAAGTCGAGCGACTGGTCGCCGCTGCGGTCACGCTCCTGCTGCTGCGCGTCCTGGCAGTCCTTGATCATCTGGGGGAGCTGGTCCTTCGTCTGCTCCGCCTGGCGCTTCGAGTCCTCGAGCATGATCTTGTAGTTGTCGAGCTGCTGGGCGAGCCGCTCGGGCGTGGAGGAGTTGTACGCGTTGTAGACCATCGCGACGACGAAGAGCACCACGCCGGCGAGGACCGCCTTCGTGAGACGGCGCCACCACAGACGGCGCAGCTCCACGCCGACGAGGCCGGCGAAGGACGTGCCGGAGGGCCGCAGCTCGCTGCGCGGCCGGGAGTCGGTGCTGACGAGCGTGTCGCTCATGCCGCGCCCCCTGTCGCCTGGCCGCCGGCGGCCCGGTCGGCATCGCTCCCGAGGCCCTGGTCGGCCGTCAGCGCGAGGAACGCCGACTCGAGGTCCGGGCGGATCGGGACGAGCTCGCTCACGTAGAGGCCGTGGCCGGCGAGCGCCCGGGTCACGGCGGACGGGTCCTCCACGCCCACGACGAGGTACTGGCCGTCGCGGGTCGGGGTGAAGCCCTCGTCGCGGAGCACCTGCTCGGCGCGGTCCGGTGCCGCGACCCCGACGCGAACCTGCGCCACTCCGGACCCGCCGAGGATGTCGCCCACGGCGCCCTCGGCCAGCAGCGCCCCGTGCCCGATGATCGACACCGTGTCGGCGACCTGCTCGACCTCGGCAAGGATGTGGGAGCTGACGAGCACCGTCTTGCCTTGCGCGCCAAGCGATCTCATCGTGTCACGCACCTCGCGGATGCCTGCCGGGTCGAGACCGTTGGTGGGCTCGTCGAAGATCAGCAGCTCCGGGTCCTTGAGAAGCGTGGCCGCGATCGCCAGGCGCTGCTTCATGCCGAGCGAGAACCCGGCATACCGGTCACGGCCGCGGTCCGCGAGGTGGGTGGCCTCGAGCACCTCGTCGACGCGGTGGCGCGGGGCGCCGATGGCTCCGGCGAGCAGCACGAGGTTCTGGCGCGCGGAGAAGGCCGGGAAGAACTTCGGGGACTCGACGATGGCCCCGACGCGGTCGATGACCTGCGGGAGGCGGCGGGGTACCGCCTCGCCGAAGAGCTCGGCGGTGCCGGAGTCGGGGCGGACGAGACCCAACAGCATCCGGATCGTCGTCGTCTTGCCCGAGCCGTTCGGCCCCAGGAACGCGTGGACCCCGCCGTGGGGCACGGCCATCGACAGGCCCTGGACGGCGACCCGGCGTGAGCCCCGGCTCACGTACGTCTTGCGTAGGTTGGTGGTGCGGACGGCGACGTCCATCGATCCCCCTGGTTCGACCGGTGTGTGATCGACACCCTAGGGGGTGGAGCAGGCTCAGGCGAGGACGCGCCGGTTGGGTTGCAACGTCGGCAGGATGTCGGCCAGGTGCTTCTCGATGTGGGGGAGCACCTCGGTGACGGGGACGTCGCGGCCCAGCTCGAACGAGAGCGAGGTGACGCCGGCGTCGAGGATCCCGCAGGGGATGATGACGTCGCCCCAGGAGAGGTCCGGGTTGGCGTTGAACGCGAAGCCGTGCATCGCGACCTGCCGGCTGACGCGGATGCCGATGGCCCCGATCTTGCGTCGGGGCCCGCGGTCGTCGGCGGCGATCCACGTGCCGCTCTCGCCCTCGACGCGCCCGGCCTCGACCCCGAAGTCGGCGCACACGCGGATCATCATCTCCTCGATGTGGCGCACGTAGCCGACGACGTCGATCGGGGCTGGGAGCCGGACGATCGGGTAGCCCGTGATCTGGCCCGGCCCGTGCCACGTGATCTTGCCACCGCGGTCGACGTCGATGACCGGCGTGCCGTCGTTCGGCCGCTCCTGCGGCTCGGTGCGCTTGCCCGCCGTGTAGACGGCTCGGTGCTCGAGCAGGTAGACGGTGTCGGGCTCCTCGCCCGCGACCACCTTCGCGTGGGTCTCGCGCTGGACCTGCCAAGCCTGCTCGTAGTCGACGAAGTCGGGGTCGAGGCCGAGGTGCACGAAGCGCATGCGGCCACCCTACGCCGGGCGGCATACGATGCCGGAATGCCGTCTGCCGAGCCGTCCACGTCCACCTCCCTGCGCGTCGGCCTCGTCGGCTACGGCTCCGCCGGCCGTGGCATCCACGCGCCGCTCCTCGTGCGCGCCGGGCTGACCGTGGCCGTCGTCTCCACGTCGAACGCGACTCGCGCAGAGGAGGTACGCGCCGACCTGCCCGGCACCGAGGTCGTGCCCGACCTCGAGGCACTGCTCGCAGTCGACGGCCTCGACCTCGTCGTGCTGGCATCGCCGAGCGGCGTGCACGCCGAACAGGCCGAGCAGGTCATCGAGGCCGGCCTTCCGCTCGTCGTCGACAAGCCGCTGGCCGTCGACGCGAGCCGGGCGCTCGACGTCGTCGACCTGGCAGCCCACCACGGCGTGCCGCTCACCGTGTTCAACAACCGCCGCTTCGACCCCGAGCTCGCTGCGCTGCGCACGGTGCGCGACGAAGGGCTCGTCGGGCAGATCTGGCGGGCCGAGTACCGGTGGGACCGTTGGCGTCCCGAGCCGCGGCGGCGCTGGCGTGAGCAGGCGCTCGCTGAGGAGGGGGGCGGCCTTCTGCTCGACCTGCAGAGCCACCTCGTCGACCAGGCCGTGCTGCTCCACGGCGAGGTCGAGTCGGTCTACGCCGAGGTGGACGCCCGCACGACCGTCGCCGAGGACGACACCTTCCTGGCCTGCCGTCACACCTCCGGCGTCGTCAGCCACGTCATGTCGAGCTCGGTCAACGGCGCTCCCGGGCCACGGGCACGGGTCAACGGGTCCACCGGGTCGTTCGTCATCGGACGGCAGTTCGATGCGGTCAGCTCGTTCACCGAGTTCGAGAACGACGGCGACGCCGTCGGCTGGATCGTGCGCGGTGACGAGCGAGTGCCCGGGCCCGTCGTCACCGACGCCGACCAGGCCGACTTCTACCGGGGCGTCGCCGCGGCCTTGGCGGGCTCGGACCCGCAGGCGATGATGCCCGTCGACCCGCGTGACGCCGTGCACGTGCTCGCCGTCATCGACGCGGCGCGGACCAGCGCGCGTGGCGGCCGCGTCGTCGAGGTGGTGACGCCAGGCCAGACCCCCTGAGCCGGCACATCAGGGCCTGTGGATGATGCGCCCGCGACCGGACCGGCCCTTGGTTGCATGGGCGGGTGATCGACGACCAGCAGCACGTGCCCGGCCGTGACGGCGCGGACGACAGCCGCACCTCGGTGGCCGAGCGTCCCGACGTGCCGGGCCACCGACTCGACGCCGTCCTCGGAACGGGCGGCTCTGCCGTCGTGTGGTCCGGGGTGGATGCCACCGGGCGCCGGGTGGCGATCAAGATCCCGCACCGGTGCCGCGACGAGGTCGACGCCCGTCAGGCGCTCGTCGAGCAGCAGGTGCTGATGGCCGTCCGGCACGACCATCTCGTCCCCCTGCGCGCCGTCGTGCCCCTCGGCGACGGACGCGATGCCCTCGTCTTCGACCTCGTCCGTGGCGCCGTGCTCCGCGGCATGGTCGGCAGCCGCGGGCACCTGCGCCCCGGTGAGGTGGTCACGGTGCTCACGCCGATCTGCGAGGCCGTCGCTCACCTGCACTCGGCCGGTGGCCTGCACGGCGACATCTCGCCGTCCAACATCACGGTGACGGCCGAGGGCCTGCCGCTCCTGCTCGACCTCGGGGCGGCGCGGGTCGCCGGTCACGAGCTGGGCGAGGTCCACGGCACACCGGGATTCGTCGCACCCGAGGTGCGGCTGGGGTCAGAACCGGGGGAGGCCGCGGACGTGTACGCGCTCGGCGCCGTCGCATGGTTCTGCGCGACGGGCAACGGGGCACCCGACACGATGATGCGGCTCGACCCCGAGACCGTGCTCAGCCATGTCGGGCCCGAGCTCGCCGACGTCGTCGGCGCGTGCATCGACCCGGAGCCGGAGAGGCGGCCGAGCGCGGCCGAGCTCGCGCGGCGCTTCTACGACGCGGTCACCGCCGAGCCCATCGAGGTCGTCGTGGGCGCCGACGAGGCTTCGGCCCTGACGCATCGCCTGCGCGCCCAGGCGGGTCGCCAGGCACCGGACCCGGCATCCGTGTCGCGCCAGGGATGGCGGCGTCGGTTCGGCAGCTGGATGCGCGGCCGGGCCCGTCGATGGCCCCGCCGCATCGCTACCGCAGCGCTCGTCGCCATCCCCGTGCTCGCGGCCGCAGGCTGGGCCCTGGCGGCACGGGTCTCCCACGTGCCGCCGACGGGCCCGGACCAGCACTCGACGAGCCGGCCCGCCGCAGCCGCCTCACCGACGTCGCCCCGCCCGACACCCACATCGACATCCGGGCCGTTGTCGGTGGACCGGCTGCTCCGCGACCCGGCCAGCCCCTCGGCCCACCCAGAGGACCTTCTCCAGGTGCTCAGCGACCGGCGCTGCTCGGCTCTGCTCGCTCGCGACACCACGGCGCTCGAGGCCGTTCACTCCACGCGGTCGCCGAGCGCGGCCAGCGACCGCGCGCTCGTCGCGAGACTCCTGGAGTCACAGGTGCGCTGGACCGGTCTCCGGCTCGAGGTGGCCGAGTCGGCCTTCGTGTCGGGCAGCCCCACGAAGGCCGTGCTGCGCGCCCGCGTCGACTGGACGGCATACGTGGTCGTGTCGAGCGACGGCACCAGGACCGGGCGGCCGCCCGACGCGGGGCGCCCGCTCGACTTCTCCCTGACGCGCACCGTCAGGGGGTGGCGCATCACGTCGATCAGCGACGCACCAGCCACCTGACGGCACCCTCGAGGTCGGGGTGCTCGAACGTGAAGCCCGAGGCCACCAGCCCGGCCGGCTCGACCCGCTGGCTCGCGAGCACGTAGTCGGCGAACTCCCCGATGACCGCGCGCAGCGCCACGCGCGGTGCGGGCACGACAGCTGGGCGCGACAGCGCGCGGCCGATCATGGCGGCGATCTCCATCTGCCGTGAGGCTTCCGGTGCGGCGAGGTTGAACGGCCCGACGAGCTCGCTGTGGTCGAGCAGGTGGGTGATCGCGCGGGTTTCGTCGACGAGCGTGATCCACGGCCACCACTCGCGGCCCGTGCCCATCGGCCCGCCGAGCCCGAGCCGGCCGAGCCGGAGGATCGGCTGGAACGCGCCGCCCTCCAGGGCCATGACGAGGCCGCTGCGGGTGAACGCCACCGGGACACCGGCGTCGATCGCGGGCTGCGCCGCCCCCTCCCAGCGCGCGACGACGCCGGCGAGGAAGTCCTGGCCGGGAGCGCTGGCCTCGGTGAGGACCTCGTCCCCGCGGTCGCCGTAGTAGCCGACCGCCGAGGCGTTCACGAGACGGATGGCGGCACCGGTGCGCGTGTGGTGCGCGGTCAGAGCCTGGGCGATCGTGCCCGTGGCGTCGGTGCGCGAGCGCTCCACCTCGCGTTTGTGCTCGGCGTTCCAGCGGCGGTCGCCGATACCGATGCCGGCGAGGTTGACGACCGCGTCGACGCCGTCGAGCGCCCCCAGGGCGAGCCGGCCTCGCGAGGGATCCCACTGGATCTCGTCCGGAGCCGATGATGGACGGCGCACGAGGCGCACCACCTCGTCACCGCGCTCGAGCAGGTGACGACGAAGCGCGCCGCCGATCAGGCCGGACGAGCCGGTGATGGCGACGCGCTTCGTCATGGTCTGCTCCTGACGCCCGTGCGACGTCAGGCCTCGAAGCGACCCTCTTCGAGCCGGGCCTTCATCGTGCCGAGGAACCGAGCGGCGTCGGCCCCGTCGACGATGCGGTGGTCGTACGACAGCGCGAGGTACATCATCGAGCGGACCGCGATGGTCTCGCCGCCGTCGGCGTCGGTGACGACGACCGGACGCTTGACGATCGCGCCGGTGCCGAGGATGGCGACCTGCGGCTGGTTGATGATCGGGGTGTCGAAGAGCGCCCCGCGGCTGCCGGTGTTGGTGATCGTGAAGGTGCCACCGGCCAGGTCGTCGGGCGTGATCTTGTTGCTGCGCGTGCGCGCCGCGACGTCGGCGATCGCGCGGGCGAGCCCGGCGATGTTGAGGCCGCCGGCGTTCTTCACGACCGGGACGAGCAGGCCCCTCTCGGTGTCCACGGCGATCGAGAGGTTCTCGCTGCCGTGGTAGACGATCTCGTCACCCTCGACGCTCGCGTTGACCATCGGGTGCGCCTTGAGGGCCTCCGTCGCGGCGAGTGCGATGAACGGCAGGAAGCTGAGCTTCGTGCCCTCGCGGGCCTCGAAGTCGCCCTTGACCCTGGCGCGCAGGCGGGCGACCTTCGTCAGGTCGACCTCCACGACGGTCGTCAGCTGCGCCGACACCTGGAGCGACTCGACCATGCGCGTGGCGATGACCTTGCGCAGGCGGCTCATCTTCTCCCGCGTGCCGCGCTTGGGAGAGACCTCCGCGGTGGCGGAGGCGCTGGGCGCGCTGGCGGCCGGGGCCGCGGCTGCGGGCTGAGCCGGAGCCGGAGGCTCGGCCGGGGCCTTGGCGGCCTCGGCAGCGTCGAGGACGTCCTGCTTGCGGATGCGGCCGCCGACCCCGGTGCCCGTGACCGAGCCGAGCTCGACGCCGTGCTGGGATGCGAGCTTGCGCACGAGCGGCGTGACGTACGCGGCTGCGTCGTCGCGCGAAGGCTCGGACACGGGCGCCGGCTGGGCCGGCTTCGCAGCCTCGGGCGACTGCTGGGCGGGCGGACGCTCGGCGTCGGCGGGCTTGCCGGCGGGCTGCGGGGTCGCCTCCTGGGCCTGCTGCTGCGCGGGCGCCTCGGCCTGTGTCTGCTGGGGCGCCGGTGCGGCCTCGGGAGCCTTCTCCGGCTCCGGGGCCTTCTCCGGCTCGGCGGCGGGTGCCGGCTCCGGGGCCTTCTCCGGCTGGGTCGCCGGGGCGCTGCCACCGACGATGGCGAGGTCGGCCCCGACCGGGACGGTGTCGTCCTCCTGGACGAGGATCTTCGTCAGCGTGCCGGCGACCGGCGACGGGATCTCGGTGTCGACCTTGTCGGTCGAGACCTCGAGCAGCGGCTCGTCGACGGCGACCTCGTCGCCCTCGGCCTTGAGCCACCGTGTGATCGTGCCCTCGGTGACGGACTCGCCGAGCGCCGGCATCGTGACCGTCTGGCCCTCGCCGCCACCGGACGGCGACGCGGCCGCCTGCGGCGCCTCTGCCTGTGCGGCCTCGGGCTCGCTCGTCGCGGGCTGCGGCTCCTGCTCGGTGCTCGGCGCCTCGGGCGCCGGCGCCGCTGCCTGCTGGTCCTGCTGCGGCGCCTGTGGCGGCTGGGCCTGGGCGGCAGGGGCCTCGCCCCCGCCGGCGGGAGCGGCGCCGTCACCGATGACGGCGAGGTCGGCGCCGACCGGCACCGTGTCGTCCTCCTGGGCGAGGATCTCCTGCAGCGTGCCCGCCACGGGTGAGGGGATCTCGGTGTCGACCTTGTCGGTCGAGACCTCGAGCAGTGGCTCATCGATCTCGACCCGGTCACCGACGTTCTTCAGCCAGCGGGTGACGGTCCCCTCGGTGACTGACTCACCCAGGGCCGGCATGGTCACGCGTTCTGACATGACGTGTTTTCTCCTCTTCCCAGTGTCTGGCTCAAGCGTGTGCGTGCAGCGGCTTGCCCGCCAAGGCCAAGTGTGCCTCGCCGAGAGCCTCGTTCTGTGTGGGGTGTGCGTGGATGAGACTGGCGACGTCCTCGGGGTGTGCTTCCCAGTTCACGACGAGCTGTGCCCCGCCGATCTGTTCGCCCATCCGGGCGCCGATCATGTGGACCCCCACGATGGGACCATCGACCCGGCGCACGAGCTTGACGAAGCCCTGCGTGCCGAGGATCTGCGACTTGCCGTTGCCACCGAGGTTGTACTCGTAGGTCGCGACGTCACCGTACTTCTCCCGGGCCTGCGGCTCGGTGAGCCCTACGCTCGCGATCTCCGGTTCGCAGTAGGTGACGCGGGGGATGCCCGTCTCCTCGATCACAGCCGGCGCGAGGCCCGCGATCTCCTCGGCGACGAAGATGCCCTGGGCGAACCCGCGGTGCGCGAGCTGCAGTCCGGGCACGATGTCGCCGACGGCGTACACGCCCTCGACGTTGGTGCGAAGTCGCTCGTCGGTCGGCACGAAGCCCCGGTCGACGGTGACGCCGGCCGCCTCGTAGCCCAGGCCCTCGGTGACGGGGCCCCGGCCGACGGCGACGAGGAGCAGGTCTGCGTCGATGGTCTCGCCGGACTCGAGCGACACCGTCACGACGTCACCCCGCTGGGTCGCACCTGCGAAACGCACACCGGTCTTGAACGCGATCTTGCGCTTGCGGAACGAGCGCTCGAGCTGCTTGCTGATGGCCTCGTCCTCGCCCGCGACGAGCCGTGGCAGCGCCTCGACGATCGTGACCTCCGAGCCGAAGCTCTTGAACACCGAGGCGAACTCGACGCCGATGACGCCACCGCCGAGGACGACGACGCGAGCCGGCACGTCATCGATACCGAGGGCCTGCTCGCTCGTCATGATGCGGCCGCCGATCTCGAGCCCGGGCAGCGACTTCGCGTAGCTGCCCGTCGCGAGCACGACGTTGCGACCGGTGATCCGGCGGTCGCCGACGACAACAGTGTGCGGCCCGTCGAGGACACCAGAGCCCTCGACGTACTCGATCTCGGCAGCCTTCACCAGACCCTGCAGGCCCTTGTAGAGACGGCTGACCACGCCGTCCTTGTACGCGTTGACACCCGTCATGTCGACCGACTCGAAGGTGGTCTTCACACCGAACGACGCGCCCTCACGGGCGACGTCGGCGACCTCGGCCGCGTGGAGCAACGCCTTCGTCGGGATGCAGCCCTGGTGGAGGCACGTGCCGCCGAGGCGTCCCTTCTCGACGAGGGCCACGGACAGGCCCAGATCCGCCGACCGGAGGGCACAGGCGTAGCCGCCCGACCCCCCACCGAGGATGACGACGTCGTAGTCGCCTGCGGCACCAGCCGACATAAGTGAGTGCTCCTTCGGGTGGGTCGCCTGCTCCGGCCGTCGTGCAGCGGAGTCCAGGGACGTGCAGGGTGAACGTCGGTGGACGCTCGGGTGGACGTGCAAGAGCATCTTGTCATTGATCGACGGAGACGTCACAGGCAGGTCACGTCGCGCGGCGTGCTGCGGTGGCGGGCACGGGTCGACCCCGTACAGTGCCGCCATGGGCTGGTTCTCACGGCGTGGCGGCCGCAAGGGCGACAGCCGCCCCGGGCGCTCCGACGGACCTCAGATGCAGATCGACCGCAAGGCGGTCGAGCAGCACCTTCGTGCGTTCGTCGACTCCCGTCGAGGCGTCGAGGCCTATGTCGAGCCGGCCACGAGCGTCACGACGACGACGATCGTGCTCATCGCCTGGGACGGCGAGTGGACGCGGCGCGCGGTCGGATCGGCCAAGGACGGCTTCGAGATGAGCCAGAAGCTCGGCATCCCCGTCTACGACGTCAACCAGACCGGCTACCCCAACCGCATGCGCGAGTGGAGCAAGCGGCGCCGGCGGGGCGACGCCTGAGCCGGCACCCGGCACACCACACGAGGCACCGCGACGATATGGGCTGGACCGCGCAGCGGTTGGCTGACAGGGTGAAAAGGCGTTCAGTCCGTGCCGGATTCGGCGCCACAGCACACAGGAGGTACTCGAATGTCGAAGCAGGATGGCGCAGCGGGCGGTCCCAGCGAGGAGATGAAGGCCAAGTTCCGGGCCGCCCTCGACAAGAAGCACGCGCACGGCGGCAAGGACGTCTCCGACGACCACGACCGCTCCAAGGTGCACGGGGCGCACGGCCCGGCCAAGGCCCAGCAGATGTTCCGCCGCAAGTCCGGCGGCTGACCCGCACCCCCAACCGTCGAGAGGCCACTTCTCGTGGCCCACTCACCGTCGAAAGGCCAGAACGTGCGACACGTTCTGGCCTTTCGACTGTCCTCACCCGACGAGAGATGGCCTCTCGACGGGCCGGGCCCGTCAGGCGTACGACTCGGCGAGGCCGACGAGCGTACGGACGCCGAAGCCCGTGCCGCCCTTGGGCCAGTAGCCCGCCGGCGCCTTGTCGTTGAAGGCAGGGCCGGCGATGTCGAGGTGGCCCCACGGGATGCCCTCACCGACGAACTCTCCGAGGAAGAGGCCAGCCGTGAGCATGCCGCCCTCGGCGCCGCCCTTGTGCGCGAGGTCGGCGTTGATCGACTCGAGGCCCGGGCGCAGCTCGTTGGGCAAGGGCATCGGCCACATCGACTCGCCCACCGACTGCGCTGCCTCGAGCAGGCGGGTGCGGAAGTCCTCGTCGTTGCCCATGACCGCAGCGGTGTTCGCGAGCGCGATGACCTGGGCCCCGGTCAGCGTCGCGATGTCGACGATCGCGTCGGGCTTGCTCTCCGACGCGAGCGCGATGCAGTCGCCGAGCACCATGCGACCCTCGGCATCGGTGTTGAGCACCTCGACGGTCTTGCCGCCGCGCATCGTCACGACGTCGCTCGGGCGCTGCGCGGTGGAGCTCGGCATGTTCTCGGCGAGGCCGAGGTAGCCGGTGACGGTGATGGGCAGGCCCAGCTCGGCGATCGCCAGGACCGCGCCCGCGACGGCGGCGGCACCGGCCATGTCGCACTTCATCGTCAGCATGCCGTTCGCCGGCTTGATGCACAGGCCGCCGGAGTCGAAGGTGATGCCCTTGCCGACGAACGCGATGGACGCCTTGGACCGCGAGGGCGTGTAGCTGAGGACGGCGATGCGCGGCTCGTTGGCCGAACCCTGCCCGACGCCGACCGTGCCGCCGAAGCCGCCGGCTCGCAGCGCCTTCATGTCGTACGACTTGAGCTTGACCTTCGTGCCCTTGATGCGGTCCGCGAGGGAGTCGACGAACGTCGCCGGGTAGAGCAGGTTCGGCGGGAGGTTCACGAGGTCGCGCGTGTAGGCGACGGCCTCACCGATCGCCGCGGCCCGCTTGACGGCCCTGCGAGATGCCGCATCGGCCGGACCGACGAGGGCGACCGCGTCGACGGCATCGGTGCTCGTCGTGCCGGCCTTCGACACGGCATATGCGCCGAGGGCGACACCCTCGGCGACGGCCGCCACGAGCTCGACCGACGTCCCGGGGACGACGACGGCGACCTTCTTCTTCTTGGTCAGCGTCCGGATCGCGGCGCCGAAACCCTTGCGGACCTCCTCGAGGGCAACAGGGTCGGTCCCGAGCTCCCCGACGCCGGCGAGCACGAGAAGCTTGGCGGTCACCTCGGGCACGGCGGCGATGGTTGTCACCTCACCGACCTTCCCGGCCAGCTCGAGGTCGGCGACGACGGACTTGAGGTGCGAGACCGTCTTGCGCGGCAGGCCGTGACCCGGCGCCAGGGCGGCTGCGCCGTTTCCGGAGCCGAGCGCGACGACGAGCGCGTCGCCAGGGGTGTCGGCGGCCGAGCGGTTCGAGATGGTCAGGTTGGCCACGAAGGACTCCTTTGTCGAGGTGCTTGTGGGCGCACGAGTCACAGCGCGTCCTGAGGGGCGTCGGGTCGGTGGTGGTGCACGTGGTGGTGCGGACGACGCTGCCGCTGGTGGCGGCGCTCGATGATAACGAGCAGAAGCGGCATACCCGCTGGGCGGTAGGTTGGCGCCCATGACGACAGCGACGTCGGGGACGACCTCCCCGCTCACCTCCCCGCTCCACGACCGCCACGTCGCCCTCGGAGCCAAGATGGCCGACTTCGGCGGTTGGGACATGCCGATCGAGTACCCGGGCGGAGGTGTCGTCGCCGAGCACACCGCGGTGCGCGAGCGCGTCGGGATCTTCGACGTGAGCCACCTCGGCAAGGCGTCCGTGACGGGACCGGGCGCTGCCGACTTCGTCAACGCGTGCCTCACCAACGACGTCCGGCGCATCCAGCCGGGCTCGGCCCAGTACACCCTGTGCTGCGACGACGCGGGCGGGGTGGTCGACGACCTCATCGTGTACCTCAAGTCAGACGACGACGTCTTCCTCATCCCCAACGCCGCGAACACAGCAGAGGTCGTGCGCCGCCTCGAGGCCGCCGCGCCCGAGGGCATCACGGTGACGAACCTGCACCGCGACTACGGCGTCATCGCCGTGCAGGGCACGAAGAGCGACGAGGTGCTCGACTCGCTCGGCCTGCCGACCGGTCACGACTACATGTCGTTCGTCGAGGCCGACTGGCAGGGGCAGCCGGTCATCGTCTGCCGCACGGGTTACACCGGCGAGCGCGGCTACGAGCTCGTGCCGCGCCGGGACGACACGCCGGCCCTGTGGGATGCGCTCGTCGCCGCGCTCGAGCCCTTCGGGGGTATGCCGTGTGGCCTGGGCGCGCGCGACACGCTGCGCACCGAGATGGGCTACCCGTTGCACGGGCAGGACCTCTCGCTCGAGATCTCACCCGTCCAGGCGCGGGCCGGCTGGGCGGTCGGATGGAAGAAGGAGACCTTCTGGGGCAAGTCCGCGCTCGAGGCCGAGCGGGCCAACCCGACCCGGCTCATGCGCGGTCTGCTCGTGACGGGTCGCGGCATACCCCGCCCGCACTGCACGGTGTCGTGGAACGGCTCGGCCGCCGGTGAGGTCACGTCGGGCACGTTCTCGCCGACTCTCAAGCAGGGCATCGCACTGGCCCTGCTCACACCGGAGATCGCCGACGGCGAGACCGTCACGGTCGACGTGCGCGGGCGCGCGGTGGAGGCGACGGTCGTCAAGCCGCCGTTCGTGCAGGTGCAGGTCCGCGAGTCCTGACCGGCGCCGCAAGCCCACGGGCCGGCTAGTGCAGGGCGAAGCGGCGGCGGCCGTGGCGGTCGAGGATCGCGGCCAGCTGCTCGCCGTCGAGGGCGTGGACCGTGAGGCCGTCGCGCCCGGTCATCGTCTCGGCCTGGAGCATCGCGTTGAGGATCGCCTCGGCGGTTGCCTCGATGACCGCGCCGAACAGGGCGTCGAAGTACTCGAGCGCGAGCATCTCGACCTGCATGCCGATCTCCGTGCGGGCGCCGGGCCCCTGGTCCGGCATGCCGTGCGCGGCGGTGGAGAACGCGATCATGAGGTCGCCGGAGTAGTTGTCGCCACGAGCGCCGAACTTCGCGATGCCGAGGCCGGCGCGCTGGGCGAGCCGGTTGAGCTGATGGGGGAGCAGCGGGGCGTCCGTCGCGACGACGGCGAGCACCGAGCCCGTGCCCGGTGGCGGCACGCGGGTGATCTCGGACATGCGCGGGAACGGCACGGCCTTCTTCGTCAGGACGTGCCCGACGGGCACCCCGTTGACCTCGAAGTGCTTGCGGTCGCCGTGGTTGGCCTGCACGAGCACGCCGATCGTGAAGTGCCGGTGTCCGAGGTCGACGACACGGGACGCCGTGCCGGTGCCGCCCTTGAAGCCGTAGCACTGTGTGCCGGTGCCGCCGCCGACGTTGCCCTCGGCGACGGGGCCCGTGCGCGCGTCGTCGAAGGCGGCGTACACGTGCTCGCGGGTCACGTGCTGGCCGCTGATGTCGTTGAGGATGCCGTCCCACGTCTCGCCGACGACGGGGAGCATGATCGGCATCCGGCCCGGGAGCTGGGTCTCGCGGGCGATGAGCGAGTCGCGCACGACACCGACGCTGTCGGTGTTGGTCAGCGCGATGGGGCTCGAGAGCATGCCCGACTCGTGCAGCCACTCGAGACCGGTCAGCTCGCCGAAGCCGTTGAGCCGGTGGTAGCCGGCGAAGACGGGCTCGGTCGACGCGCGTCCGCCGTGGGGCCGGACGACGGTGACGCCGGTGCGCACGGGGCCCTGCCCCACGAGGAGGTCACCCTCGCCGTGGACGATCGTGCTGTACCCGACGCGAACCCCCTCGACGTCGGTGATCGCGTTGAGGGGACCCGAGCAGCCGGTCCCGATCTCGATCCCGACATCGGCGGCTCGCACGCGGTCTCCTCCTCGTCCCCCGCGGGCCGGCGGGGCCGGTGCTGCGGATAGCATCTGGCTCATCGATCTGGCATGTCACCGAGTGGTCGCCCGACGCAGGCGGGCTCGGCCCGCCCACGATGTCGAGAAGGGTAACCCGTTTTGACTGAAGCACGCGATCCGCTCCGTGCCCGCCTGGCGCTGGCCACGGGACGGTTGGCGGGACGGCTCTCGCAAGCCCTCGGCAAGGGTTCGGGTTCGATGATCGGAGGCCGTCTGGCACTGCGCGTCGACCCCCAGGTGCTGCACGCCGTGAGCGGTGACCGGTGCAGCGTCCTCGTCACCGGCACGAACGGCAAGAGCACCGTGACGGCCCTTGTCGCTGCGGCGATCTCGCCCGGTGGCGCGGTCGTCAGCAACACGACGGGGGCCAACATGACCGACGGCATCGTCACCGCACTCTCCGGCGACCGCCTGTCGCCGCTCGCCGCTCTCGAGGTCGACGAGGTCTACCTCGAGCCGGTGGCACGGGGCACGCGCCCCAAGGCCGTCGTCGTGCTCAACAGCTCGCGCGAGTACACGCGAGGGGTCTCCCTCAAGAGCACCCTCGAGCACTGGCGGCGCACCGCCGCCGGCCTGCCCGAGGACTGCGTGGCCATCGTCAACGTGGACGACCCGCTCGTCAGCTGGGCGTTCGAGACGGCACCCCGTCGCATCGGCGTCAGCGGCGGCCTCTACTGGCGCGGCGACGCCCTCGTCTGCCCGGCGTGCGGTGCCCTGCAGGACTTCACGGACGACTCCTGGAGCTGCCCGGGGTGCCAGCGGTCCCGCCCCGAGCCCGACTGGAAGGTCGTCCCCGACGGTGACGGCTGGGCCGTCGAGCACGCCGGAGCACGCACGCGCATCGAGGTCACCGTCCCGGGGCGCACGGGTCCGGTCGGGGGAGCCTTCGCCCTGGCGGCGGCGGACGCCCTCGGAGTCGACGTCGACACCGCGGCGCAGCGCGTCAGCGCCGTCGCCGACGTCGACGGCCGGTATGCGCCGTACCGGGTCGGCGAGCACGACGCGCGCCTGCTCATGTTGAAGAACCCCGCGGGGTGGGCGGAGGCGATCGACGTCGTCGTCACGACCGGCCGGCCGCTCGTCGTCGCCGTCGACCCGTTCGGACCCAAGGACACGGCGACGATGTGGGAGGCACCGTTCCAGCGCCTCGCTGGCCACCGGGTCGCCGTCACTGGCGGCCGCACGGCTGATGCCGTCGCGGTCCTCGAGGCCGCGGGTGTCGACGTCGTCGAGGCGGCGGACCTCGAGTCGGCGCTGCGCCGGCATGCGCCCGGCGAGGTGATCGTCGCGTGCAACTACCCCGCCTTCCGACGCATCTCCAAGCACCTCCGAGGAGGCACCCATTGAGCCCGGCACTCACCGTCGCGACGCTCTTTCCCTTGGCGACGGTCGCGGCGGCCGACGAGGCGAACGCCGCTGCGCTCGTGCGTCGAGGGGCCGCGCGTGACCTCACGGTCGAGACCGTCACCGTCGACCGCGCCGACTCCTTCGTCGACGCCGACGTCTACCTCGTCGGCGGCACCGGGCGCGGGGGCGTCGGAGCGCTCGTCGAGGCCCTGGGCTCGACCGACCTCCTCGCTCGTGTCGCGGACGGGGCGGTGCTCTTCGCCGTCGACGCCGGCCTCGACGCCGTCGCGCGCTCGTGGGTCGACGCGTCTGGCGGGCGGCACAAGGGACTCGGCCTCGCTCCCGTCACCGTGCACGCCGCATCCGAGTCGACGGGCACCGTCGTGACGCAGCCTGATCCCTCGCTCGACCTGCCGGCCCTGGTCGGCTGGGAGGCCAACGACCTGCGAACGGTGCGCGAGGACGGCGCCCGCCCCCTGTTCACGCTCGAGATCGGAGCCGGCAACCGGACCGACGAGCCCGACGGTGCCGCAGCCGAGGGCGTTCTCGCCGGCTCGGTCATGGGCACGCGGCTGCATGGTCCGCTCCTCGCGCTGAACCCCGAGCTCGCCGACCTCGTGCTGGCCCGCGCCACCGGCCGTGACGAGCCGTGGACGACCCTCCAGTCCGGGTCGGTGGAGCGGGCCCGCCGCGAACGCATCGCCGAGACGCGTCGGGGGGCCCGGCGCACCGACTGGCGACGCCGGCTGCCGAAGTCGCTGGCCGCTCGCCTGCGCGGCTGACGCGAACCCGCCCCACCGCCGTCGAGAGGTCAGTATCTGGCGGCTGACCGCCGTCGAGAGGCCAGTTCCCGCGTCGAGCGTGGCCACTCGACGGGACCGGCGGCGGGTCAGCTCGAGGACGAGATGACCGACGCGGCGACGAGGGCTACGGCGAGCGAGATCTCGATGGCGGCACCGATGACGTCGCCCGTGACACCTCCCAGGCGGCGCACCGCGTGCCGCCGCACGACGACCGCCGCGGCAACTGCAGCCACGACGACGCCCGGGAGGGCCAGGGCGGCATTCGAGGGGCCGGGGACGAGGAGCCCGAGGGCGCCGGCCGCGACGACGACCCCCGCGACGAGACCCAGGAGATGCGACCTCGACACCGTGCCGGCGACTCCCTGACCCAGGCCTTCGGTGCGCGCAGGGGGTATGCCGTCCCGCGCGCACAGCGCGCACGCCAGTCGGCTCGCGACCAGGGCGGCGACCGCGAGTGCGATGCCAGTCGGCGACCCGAGCAGGGAGGCGAGGCACGCGACGTCGAGCAGCAGAACCAGCATGACCGCGGCCACCCCGGCCGGCCCGGTGTCGCCACGACGCATGACCTCGAGCGACCGGGTCGGGTCATGGCTGGACGTCAGCCCGTCGGCAAGGTCCGCCAGTCCGTCGAGGTGCAGGGCGCGTGACACGAGCGCCGTGGTGAGCACGGCCAGCACCGAGGCGACGAGCGGTGGCACGAGACCGGTGCCCACGAGGACTCCGAGCAGGACCCAGACGAGAGCGGCCGGTACAGCGGTGACGGGTGCGAGCAGCATGGCGCGCCCGAGGACACGGTCGTCCACGTGCCGAGGGGGAGCGGTGCGAAGCGCCGTGAAGGTCCCTACCGCGAGCCGCCACGCGTCACGCATCGAGCGTCCTCGGCCGCGGCTCGTGCGGCACGACGGGGGCGCTGCTCAGGTCGAGGACCCGACCCGCGACGACGAGATGGACGCGGGCAGACACGCCCGCCACGGCGGCGTTGAGGCGGCCCAGCTCATCCTGAAAGAACCGCCCGGATGCTGTCGTCGGGACGAGCGACCAGCCGACCTCGTTGGTCACGACGACGACGGGAACGCTTGTGGCACAGAGGGACTCAATGAGCCGTGCGCCCGCGTCACGAACCGTCGTGGCGGCCGTGACGAGGTCGTCCCACCCGGTCTCGTCGACGACAGCCGTGAGCCACGTGCCGAGGCAGTCGACGAGCACCGGGCCCGTGGCAGCGTCGATGACCCCAGCCACGTCGACGGTCTCGACCGTGCCCCACGACTCTGGTCGGCGAACCCGGTGGCTCGCCACGCGGCGACTCCACTCGGGGTCGCTCGGGTCTGCCCGGCGCCCTGTTGCGACGTACGTGACCGAGGCGCTGTCCCACAGGAGGTCCTCGGCGTGACGACTCTTGCCGCTGCGCACGGGGCCTGTCACCAGGGTTGTCGTGCGTGCGGCGGCGGTCATCGCCGGCCCCCCGTGTCCTGGAGCGCGGCGGGAGCCCCGGGCGGCGCGAAGACCACCGGTACGCCGAACGCCGCCCGCCGTGCCGCCCGGCGGAAGACCCGCAGCAGGGCTGGGCCGGCGAGCAGCACGAGGACGGCGTTGAGAAGACCGCGCGGAAGGTCCCAGCCAAGTGAGGTCGACAGGTAGAAGAGGCCGTAGTGGCCGAGGTTCTCGAGGAGTGGTGCGCCCGGCACGAAGCCCATCCCGGTCGGGGCGTTCACGCCGAGGAACGGCCAGAACCACAGGTTCATGAAGAGGCCGTACGCGAGTCCCGTGACGAGGGCGTACGCGGCGAGCACCCATCGCTCCACCCAGCCACCCGATCGCACCGGCAGGAGCCCTGCGCCCAGCCCGATTCCGCCTGCGCAGATCATCTGGAACGGCAACCACGGTCCCACTCCGCCGGTGAGCAGGGCACCCGTCGTGACCGCCAGCGCTCCCGAGACGAAGCCGACGCCCGGCCCCAGTACGCGCCCGGCGACGATGACGACGAAGAACATCGGCTCCAGACCTGCCGTGCCCGCGCTGAGCAGACGCAGTGCGCCTCCGGCGGCCGCCGCGACGCCGAGGACGGCGATGGTCTTGGCGTCGAGGCGCCCGGCGGTCACCTCCGCGAGGCACACGACGGCGAGCAGGCCGAGCAGGAGGGCGAAGAGCCACGGGGCGTCGTTGCCGTGGTCGCGGGCGAAGTCCCCGGTGACGAAGAACGGCCAGGTGAAGGCGACCAGCCCGACGACCCCGACCACGGTGACCGCGACGACGGCCGGCCAGCGCAGCGGGATGACGCGCGCGCCGGTCACGCCGGCCTCCCCAGGGCGGCCGCCACCTCGGCGACCGTGAGCCAGGTCTGGGGGAGCAGGACCTTCGTCACCTGGGGGGCGAAGGCCGGCGAGGAGGCGAGGACGTCACGGGCGGGTCCGTCCGTGACGACCTCGCCGTCAGCGAGGATGACGACCCGGTCCGCGACCTCGGCCGCGAGCTCGACGTCGTGCGTGGCGAGCAGGACGGTCGTGCCGTGCGCCGCGAGGCCGGTGAGGACCTCACCGAGCCGCTTCTTCGCCCCGTAGTCGAGGCCGCGCGTGGGCTCGTCGAGCAGGAGCACCTCGGGCGAGCCGGCCAGGATGACGGCGAGGGCGAGCTCGAGCCGCTGTCCCTCGGACAGGTCGCGCGGGTGTGCCGCCGGTGCGATGCCACCGGAGATGCGGTCGAGGAGAGCGCGGGCCGTGCCGGGAGCGGCGCCGAAGTCCGCGTCGGCTGCCGCGCACTCGCCCGCGACGGACTCGGCGTAGAGGAGCAGCTCGGGCTGTTGCGGCACGAGGCCCACCGTACGCACGCGCTCGCGCGGCGGCGTCGTGTGCGGGTCGACGGCACGCGCGCCGAGCGTGACCCGGCCCGAGGCCAGCCGGTGCTGTGCCGCGATCGCCCCGAGAAGGGTGGACTTGCCGGCTCCGTTGCGGCCCATGAGCGTCGTGATGGACCCGCGCGCCACGGACAGGTCGAGCGCGTCGAGGACGACCCGGCCCCCGCGCGAGACGCGGATGCCGGAGACCGTGACGGCGTCCGCGGTCCCGATGGCACGCAGGGCGGCGACGGGGGAGGGCGTCCGCGAACCGAGCTCGTCGCGCAGGGCAGCGGCCCGGCGACGCGCATCGCGAATCGACAACGGTGTCGGTGACCAGCCGGCGAGCCGGGACAGCCCCACGACGGGCGGATAGATCTGTGACTGACGCATCGCCTCGGCCGGGTCGAGCAGCTCGGAGACGTGGCCGTCGTCGACGAGCACGACCCGGTCGGCGTGGTGGACCACGCGCTCGAGACGGTGCTCGGCCAGCACCACCGTGACCCCGAGGTCGTGGACGATGCGGTGCAGCGAGGCCAGGACGTCTTCGGCCGCAACCGGATCCAGCGCCGAGGTGGGCTCGTCGAGCACGAGGACGCGTGGTCCAGCCGCGAAGAGGGCGGCGATGGCGACGCGCTGCTGCTGCCCGCCGGAGAGGGTCGTCAGCGAGCGCGCCCGCAGCGGCGTCAGACCGAAGAGGTCGAGTGTCTCCTCGACGCGACGCCGGATCGTCGTCGAGTCGAGCCCCATCGTCTCCATGCCGTAGGCCACCTCGTCCTCGACGACGTCGGTGACGAACGTCGACGACGGGTCCTGCTCGACGAGGCCGACGACCGTCGCGAGGTCGCGCGGCCGGTGGTCGGACGTGGACAGGCCGTCGACCGTGACCCGTCCCGTCAGGGTGCCGCCGCTGAAGTGCGGGACCAGTCCGTTGATGGTGCGCAGCAACGTCGACTTGCCGCTGCCCGTCGGCCCGACCACGAGGACCAGCTCGCCCTCTGGGACCTCGAGCGTGACGTCGCGCAGGCTCGGGGTCGGGGCGTCGGCATACTGCACCGACACGTGCTCGAAGGTGATCACGCCGCCACCTCCCGGGGACGCGGCGTGAACCACGCCGGGGCGGCGGCCACGAGCACGGCGACGACCGCGAGGAGCGGCACCGCCGGGAGCGTGGCCCGTTGGCTGGGCACGAGGCCAACCCAGCCGAGAACGGACGCGACGACGAGGACCACGCCAGGCGCGGAGCCGGCGACGACGGTCATGGACTCCGTCCACGACCACCGGTCCCGGCGATGACCCGATCTCGGGTCGCGCGAGGCGCCGACGACGAGGCTCGAGGCCGCGATCAGCGCGCCCAGGACCAGGACGGGCAGGCCGAGGACGCCCCCGGCCGACGCGTCGAGCAGGCCGTAGAGACCGGCGAGCACGCCGACGAGACCGGTGAGGGCCAGCGCGGTGGCCGTTCGCCGGGTGCCGACCGTCGACCGGACCACGCGGCCGTAGCCCCTCGACTCCATCGATGCGGCGAGCCCGAGCGAGCGCTCGAAGGCCGTCTCGAGGACGGGCACGGTCAGGCGAGCCATCTCGCGGACTCCGCGGCCGTCGCGGCCGCGGAGGGTGCGTGCCGCACGGACCTGCCGGGCGTCGGTGAGCAGCTGGGGGGCGAAGGTCAGGCCGACGACGACGGCGGTGCCCACGTCGTAGAGCGTGGCCGGCAGGTAGCGGAGCAGGCGCCGTGGGCTCGCGAGCGCGTTGGCGGCACCGAGGCACGTGAGGACGGCGGCGAGACGCAGCGCGTCGTAGACGGCATACAGCAGGGACTCGAGCATGACCGGCCCGCCGAGGCGGACACTGGCCGCCCACTCGGGCAGCGGCACGCGCGGGAGCGTCACGAGCACGGTCTGGCCCGCGATGCCGTTGCCGAGCAGGGCCGTCATGACGACGCGGAAGGCCACGATGACCGCGCCGATGACGAGGAACGCCGGCAGCGGGTTGACTGTCGCGGGGTCGCGCCGCTCCGTGACGACGAGGACGCAGACCCCGATGACAAGGAGCAGGAGCACGGGGTTCGTCGTGCGCGACGCGGCCGTGGCCAGTCCGAGCCCCCACAGCCACCAGGCCGCGGGGTGCTGGAGCCTCGCACGTTGCTGCATCACGCCGGTCGTGGCTCCGTGGTCTCAGCCGTCCTGACGGGCCCGCGAGCGCGAGCGGGCGACGAGGTAGCCGAGCAGTGCGAGCAGCGCGAGCGCTGCGATGACGTATGCCGCGACGTTCGTGCCGGAGTCGGCCGTGAGCGCGGTGCCCCGCGAGCTCGTGTCGGTGCCGCCCGCACTCGGGGTCGTGGCGGTCGGCGTTGCGGTCGGGGCCGCGATGGTGACCGGCTGGTCAGGGGCCTTCGCTGCTGCGCTGACCTCCTTGACGGCGCCGCCGCAGTCGGTGGTGGGGTAGCCGGCGACAGCGCAGACGAGGCCCTTCTCCGCCCGGACCTCACCCGCGGTGGCGAGCACGGCGGTGCTCGTCGCGTCCTTGTCGACGACGGCACAGGCCGCCTTGGGCTCAGGCGGCGTGGCGCCGTCGGCGGAGTCGGCTGGCCGGCCGAAGTCGACGACGAGGCCGACCCGCTTCTTGCCGTCCTGGACCGGGGTCGAGCCGCAGATCTGCTCGAACGTGAGCAGGCCGCGCGGAAAACGCGTCGAGGCCTCGTCGGCGACCGCGAACCGCCAGCCATCGACCGAGCCGTCGGCCGGGACGGTCTGGTCGGGGCCCTTCTGAGCGAAGGTCCACGCGCCGTCGGTGAGCTGGTAGAAGCCCCAGAAGCGGTAGGCGGCGGCGTGGGCCGGAGCGACCGTCAGGGCCGAGAGGCACGCTGCGACGAGCGCGGCGAGCACGACCCGGAGCGGAGCTCGACGGGCACGAGTGGCAAGGGACACGGTTTCCTCCTCGCGGTCGGACACCGTGTCGGGTCTGGAGCCGGCCCGGCTGGTGACTCCGGTCCGCATTCCACGACAGACTGACTAGGGAGCCGGGAGGGCGCGGGTTTTCCGGCTCGTCACCCCGGGCCGCACGGCGGCGGGGGGCGGCATCACGGTTGCGGGTCAGCGCCGGAGTCGCACCGGCTTGCCCCGTCGTCCTTCGGTTAAGCGAACCGTGGCACGCAGGCGGGTCAGCCGTCAAACGCGCGGCGCGGACCGGCCAACTAGGGTGACGGCATGAGCGCTGACTGGTCCTGGCTGTTCCTCGACGCCCACGGAGACACGATGGAGGGGGAGGGCCTGACGACGACGGGCTTCCCGACCCAGAGCGACGCCGAGAGCTATCTCGGCGAGTCCTGGCGCGACCTGCTCGCCGCCGGCGTCGAAGCCGTCACGCTCCGCGAGAACGGGAGTGTCGTCTACGGGCCGATGAGCCTGCGGGCCGCGGAGTGAGCAGCGCGGCCCACACGGCATCCGGCGAGGGGGACGGGCGGTCCGCCGCGCTCTCCGCGGGGCTCGAGCGGGACCTGACGGGCCGCGTGGTCTCAGCCCAGCGCAGCTGGCGCTCACCCGGCGTCAGCGTCGGTGTGGTGCGCGGCGACGCCCTCGTCTGGTCGGCCCACGTCGGGGCTGCCCGCCTCGCCCCCGAGCCGGTGCCGGCCAGCGACGACACGCAGTACATGATCGGCTCGGTCACGAAGACGTTCACGGCACTGGCGGTCATGACACTGCGCGACGAGGGCAGGCTCTCGCTCGACGACACGCTCGAGGCGTACCTCCCCGGCACCAGGCATGCACGGGTTCCTTTGCGGCAGATGCTCGCCCACGCCTCAGGCCTGCAACGTGAGCCGGTCGGCAACATCTGGGAGACCTTGGAGGCCCCGGACCGGGCGGCGTTCCTGACCGGCGTCGAGCAGGCCGAGCAGGTGCTGCCGGCGCACCACGCGTTCCACTACTCCAACCTCGCCTACGGCCTGCTCGGGCAGGTCGTCGAGCGGGTCACCGGGCAGGGGTGGGAGGACGTCGTGCGTGAGCGCGTGCTCGAGCCCCTCGGGATGACGCGCACCGGGCTGACGCCGGCGAGCGACCGCGCCGTCGGCTACCAGGTCGACCCGTATGCCGGGACGGCGCGAGAGGAGCCGCTCTTCACGCTCAACGCGACCGCGCCGCTCGGTGGCCTCTGGTCGACCGTCGCGGACATGGCGCGCTACGCCGCGTACGTCGCGAACCCTGACGACCGCGTCGTGCGGCCCGAGACGGTCGACGAGATGTGCCGGCCGCTCATCATGACCGACGTCGACGGGTGGAGCGGCGCCTACGGCCTCGGGTTCGGGATGGGCCGGCGCGGCGACCGGGTCTACGTCGGCCACGGCGGCGCGATGCCCGGCTTCCTCACCGGGCTGCGCGTGCGCCGCAAGGACGGGGTCGGCGCCATCGTCTTCGCCAACGCCACCTCGGGTGCCCTGACGCTCGCGCTCGCGACCGACCTCGTCGAGGCAGTCGTGGACGCCGAGCCGTCGCTGGCGAGCGCCTGGGTCCCCGAGGCGCCGCGACCGGACCTCGAGGACCTCCTCGGGCTGTGGTGGTCCGAGGGGTCGCCGATCACCTTCTTCGTGCGCGGCGGCGAGCTGTGGTCGCGGCTCTCCGACGACGAGCCGCTTTCGGAGACGCGGTACGCCGCCGAGGCGACCGACCGTTACCGCGCGGTCGAGGGACGCGAGCGTGGAGAGGTGCTCGAGGTGGTCAGAGCTGCCGACGGATCGGTCGAACGGCTCTACTTCGCGACGTATGCCGTGACGCGGGCGCCGCTGGCCTTCGCCGACCTGCAGGCCTGACCATCCGGTCGCAGGTGGTCAGGGTGGGCCGCCCCAGGCAAGAACCAGGCGTCATGCGAACGACGGTGGCGCCGTGGGCCCAGGTGTCAGGCGGGGTGCTCGCCGCGGCCGACCTGAGGCTTCGGCATGCGGGTGCGGCGCATCTGGAAGGCGCGCATGATCGCGTACCACGCGTCGCCCTTCTCGGCGTGGCCGAACTTGGCCTCGACCTTCCGGCGGGTGCGGCGCCACATGAGCACCGCGTCGCCGATCGCCACGAGGATGAGGCCGTAGACGAGGACGAACACGAGCAGCAGCGCCCAGCTCGTGCGGACGAAGCTGAGCAGCAGCACGATGAGCATGATCGGGAGCATGAACTCGCCGATGTTCCACCGGGCGTCGACCGAGTCGCGGATGAAGCGGCGACGTGGGCCCTTGTCGCGGACCGGGAGGTACTTCTCGTCTCCCACGAGCATGCCGGCGCGCTGCTTGGCCATAGCCTCGCGGCGGGCCGTCTTGTCCTGCTTGCTCGCGGCCTTGCGGTCGGTGACGATGAGCGGACGCTTGTTGAGGGCCTCCTGGTCACGGCGCTTGGGGGTGGGCCGGTTCTTCGCGCCGGGGCGCGCGGCCTGGTCGGCCTCCGCCTGGGCGGCCAGCTCGTCGTTGAGGGTCTTCTTGCGTCCGAACACGGACACACTCTAGGCCGAAAGGCGCGCGGCCCGGAATCGCGCCCACGGGCACCCCGACACCCGACGCTCAGCCCGGAGCGCCTGGAACCTCACGCAGGGGGACGAACCGGTACCGACCGTGGGTGCTCGTCGTCACCACGCCGCCGGCGCGCACGACGAGGGTCATCGATCCCGAGACGGGGACGACGAGGCGCCCGGGCTCGCCCAGCTGGTCCACGAGGGCCTGCGGCAGCGCGGTCGCCTCGGCCGACACGAGGATGCGATCCCACGGTGCGTGGTCGGGGTCACCGAGGACGCCAGGCCGCGGTTGCTGGATCCGGGCCCACGGCATCCGGACGCTCGCGAGGTTCTCCGCACCCCAGCGCACGAGGTCGGGCTCGAGCTCGACGCCGACGACCTCACCGGTCGGTCCCGTGAGGTGCGCGAGCAGGGCGGTCGTCCAGCCGGATCCGGAGCCGACGTCGAGGACCCGTTGACCGGGCTCGACCTGGAGGAGGCGCAACATGTCGGCCACGGTGCGCGGCTGGGAGTTCGTCTGGCCGTGCCCGATGAGGATGGGGACGTCGTGACGGGCACGAGGACGCGAGAGACGGGGGAGGAAGCGCGCGCGTGGGACGGCCCGAAAGGCCTCGTCCACCGAGTCAGCCGTGCCCATCCGTCGAGTCAAGCACGACCTGCCGCAGTGTTCACCCCGTCGCTCGGCCTCGCGGACGGGCGATGACGTGGAGCAGGGTGCCCAGCGCACGGTACGGGTCGGTCGCGCCGAGCCGCTCCTCGACGTCGAGCAGGGTCGCCAGCTCGTCGCCGTGCGGCGCGGGCGCGTCGACCGGCACGTCGTCGCTTGCGACTCGGATGCCGTACCACTGGGCCACGTCGAGGCCAGAGTCCTCGCAGTCAGCCGTGAGCGAGGCGAGGGTGTCGGCGCGTGCGTCTACCCCGATCTCGTTGCGGTAGCGGGCATCCCGGCCTTCGTCGGCGGCGAGGCGCAGCTCGTCGAGCATCGCGGTCGCAGCGGCCCAGTCGTGCCGGCGCGCGGGGCGCCACGCCATCGCGTCGCCGTTGCGGGACACGATCGACACCACCCCACCGGGAGCGACTCGGCGGGCGAGGGCGGCGACGGCCGCACGGCTCTCGGGAAGGTACATGAGCACGCCGTGGCACATCACGACGTCGTATGCCGTGGGCCGCGTGACGCTCGCGAGCCCGGCCAGGTCGGTCGCGACGAGGGTGACGCGCTCACGCTGACCGGTCGTCAGGCCACGAGCCGCCTGCTCGAACGCGCCTCGCATCCGCCCGTCGGGCTCGACCGCCGTCACCGAGTGGCCGAGTCGGGCGAGCCGGAGCGCCTGCGTGCCCTGGCCGGCGCCCACGTCGAGGACGCGCAGGGGACCGCGGGGGAGGTGGGCGGCCAGCTGGCGCGTCACCAGCTCCTGGCGCACGACGTTGCGCAGGTTGCCCAGCCGTTCGAGCCAGGGCTCCTGGCCGGCGACGAAAGCGTTGTCTCCCACGCCGCGAACCTACCCACGGGGCCCGACGGCACGAGCTCCGGCGCGCGGGGCGGCTCGGTCTCAGGGACAGCCGGCGGGTGGGTAGGGTCGGCTCCGTGACTGACGCCGCCCTCACCCCCGCCACGATCCAGCAGATCCGCGACCGCGTGGCCGACCTCATGCCGCAGGTGCGTGCCGACCTCGAGGACCTCGTGCGCATCCCGAGCGTCTCGGCGTCGTCGTTCGACCAGAGCCAGGTCGCGCGCAGCGCCCAAGCCGTCGCCGAGCTGCTGCGCCGGGAGGGCCTCGACGTGGAGGTCGTCGTCGAGGGTGGCCGCCCGGCAGTCATCGGCCACATCGCCGGTCCTGATGGTGCACCGACCGTGACGCTCTACGCGCACCACGACGTACAGCCTCCAGGCGACGACGCCGACTGGGACAGCGCGCCGTTCGAGCCGGAGGAGCGCGGCGGGCGCCTCTACGGCCGGGGGGCCGCCGACGACAAGGCCGGCGTCATGGCGCACGTCGCCGCGCTGCGCGCCCATGCCGGCAACCTGCCCGTCGGTGTGACCGTCTTCGTCGAGGGCGAGGAGGAGTCGGGCTCGCCGTCGCTCGGCACGATCCTGGAGAAGCACGGCGACCGCCTCGCGGCCGACGCCATCGTCATCGCCGACTCCGGCAACTGGGACATCGGCACACCAGCCCTGACGACGACCCTGCGTGGCGGCATCCGCGTCGTCGTCCGCGTCCAGACGCTCGACCACTCGGTCCACTCCGGCATGTTCGGTGGCGCCGCCCCGGACGCCGTCACGGCGCTCGTCCGCCTGCTCGCCTCGCTCCACGACGACGACGGCAACGTCGCCGTCGTCGGGCTCGACGCCGGCGAGGCCGCCGACATCGACTACGACGAGAAGCGCTTCCGCGCGGAGTCGGGACTGCTCGACGGTGTGTCGCTCATCGGCTCCGGCTCGATCCTCTCCCGCCTCTGGAACAAGCCGTCCATCACGACGATCGGCATCGACGCGACGACGATCGACAAGGCCTCGAACACCCTCTCCGCCAAGGCTGCCGCCAAGATCTCGGTCCGCCTGGCGCCGACCCAGGACCCACTCGTCGCCTTCGACCGGGTGCGCGAGCACCTCGAGGCCAACGCTCCGTGGGGGGCCCGCCTCACCGTGGAGCTCGAGGAGCACGGATGGGGTTTCGCCGCCGACGCCGACGGCCCGGTCTACGACGAGGCGCGTGCCTCCTTCGCCGACGCGTGGGGCACCGAGCCCGTCGACATGGGTGTGGGCGGGTCGATCCCGTTCATCTCGGACTTCTCGGCCCGGTTCCCGGACGCGTCGATCATCGTGACGGGTGTCGAGGACCCCGACACGCGCGCCCACGGCGCCAACGAGTCTCTGCACCTCGGCGAGTTCGAGAAGGTGTGCGTGGCCGAGGCCGTCCTCCTCGCGCGTCTGGGCGCCCTGCGGCGCTGACGCTCACGAGCTGACGCTCACGAGGCGGGCAGCGCCGACCCGCGGTACCGCTGCTCGCGCAGCTCGAGGGCGTACGCCTCGACGCCCGGCATGCCCAGCTCCTCGGCGACCGCGATCTCGGCCTCGACGTCGTAGGGCACCCGGACGAACGTGATGCCGACCTGCCCCGGTGGGGCGGTCTCGCCGGGTCTCGGCAGAATGCCCTCGAGGACGACGTAGGGCGCGTCGGGTGCATCGAGGGCGTTGCCGATCGAGCCGGCGTTGAAGACGGTGATGCCGTAGTCGACGGAGAGGTACGCGCCGTGGATGTCGCCGTAGCCGACGATCGTCGGCACAGGGCCGTCACCCGTGAACTCCGTCTGCGCGGCGAACGCCCGGTGCTCGGCCTCGTTCGTGGGAGCGAAGACGCGAGTGAACTCGTCGACCGGCGACGCGTGGAAGAAGCGGATCGGCTGGCCGCTCAGGACGAGCTCGTGGACGTTGGGCAGCTGCGCGAGCCAGGTCAGCTCGGAGGGGGAGAGGCCGTCGCGCACCCACTGGGCGTGCTCCCACGGCTGCACGTCGTCGCGGGCGATGAACGCGTCCCAGTTGCCGCGCACCGTCGCCGCGCACCGCTCCCGGGTCAGGCGGATGCACTCGGACCCGCGGGGCCCCTTGCCGATCACGTCGCCGAGGTTGACGACGTGCTCGATGCCCCGGCGGGCGATGTCCGCGAGCACGGCTTCGTACCCGGTGACGTTGCCGTGCACGTCGGAGACGACGGCGACCCGGTGGAGCGCTCCGTCGGGGTCGCGGGGGTCAGGCTGCACCAGCCGTCAGTCCTTGTGGGTCTTGCCGGGCAGGGCGAGCATCCGGTCGAGCGCGGCGCGGGCTTCGGCGGCCACCGTCGGGTCGACGCGGATCGGGTTGACGACGCGGCCGTCGACGAGCGACTCGAGGGCCCACACGAGGTGCGGGAGGTCGATGCGGTTCATCGTCGAGCAGTAGCAGACGTTCTTCTCCAGGAAGGCGATCCGCTGGTTGGGGAACTGCTTCGAGAGCCGGCGCACGAGGTTGAGCTCGGTGCCGACGACCCAGGACGTGCCGTCAGGGGCGGCCGCGATCGTCTGGATGATCTTCTCGGTGGACCCGACCTCGTCGGCGAGCTCGACGACCTCGTAGCGGCACTCGGGGTGCACGATGACCTTGACGCCGGGGATGTCGCGGCGAGCGGCCTCGACGGCGTCGACGGAGAAGCGGCCGTGCACCGAGCAGTGCCCGCGCCACAGGATCATCCGGGCGTTCTCGAGCTGCTCGCGGGTGAGGCCGCCGTTGGGGCGGTGCGGGTCCCACAGGACGCAGTCGTCGAGGGAGAGGCCGAGCTCGCGCACCGCCGTGTTTCGCCCCAGGTGCTGGTCTGGCAGAAAGAGCACCTTGCCGGCGCCCTTGCCGGTGCCGTCGGTGCTCTCGATCCCGCCGACCTGCTCGAAGGCCCAGTCGAGGGCGGTGCGGGCGTTCGACGACGTGCAGATCGTGCCGCCGTGGCGACCGGTGAACGCCTTGATCGCGGCGGAGGAGTTCATGTACGTCACGGGGATCGTCTGTCCGGCGACGCCCGCGGCCGTGAGCTGGTCCCAGCAGTCCTCGACCTGGGCGATCGCGGCCATGTCGGCCATCGAGCAGCCTGCGGCCAGGTCGGGGAGGATCACCGTCTGCTCGTCGCTCGTGAGGATGTCGGCGGACTCGGCCATGAAGTGGACGCCGCAGAAGACGATGTGGGGCGCATCGGGGCGGGCGGCGGCGTCGCGCGCGAGCTTGAAGGAGTCACCCGTCACGTCGGCGAACTCGATGACCTCGTCGCGCTGGTAGTGGTGCCCGAGGACGAAGACGGAGTCGCCCAGGGCCGCCTTGGCGGCGCGGGCGCGTTCGACGAGTCCGGGGTCGGACGGTGCGGGCAGGTCACCGGGACACTCGACGCCGCGCTCGGTGCGCAGGTCGGTGCCCTGGCCGAGCACGAGGAGCGGGAGTGGTGCCGGTGCCGTCGTCATGCCCAGATCGTATGCCGCTCGGCCGGGTCCCAGCGCCGCGGCCCCGGTCCCCAGACCCCGCAACACACCGAGAAGTCCTCGACGCACCGGCGTCGGACCCCGGTGTGTTGGGGGTTGCTGGGTGTGTTGCGGGGGAGAGGCGGGAAGGGGCCGGGGCGAGGGGTTGACTTCAAGTCGACTTGATGTCTGACGCTGTGGTCATCGACGTCACGACCCAAGGAGTCACGATGCCCACCGCCACCATCACCGGAGCCACGCAAGGTCTGGGACGAGCCCTCGCCGAGGCCCTCGCCGCGAGGGGCTGGGACCTCGTCGTCACGGCCCGCGACGCGTCCGCCCTCTTGAGCACCGTCGCCTCGCTGCGCCGTCATGGCCACGTCGTCGCGGGACTCGCAGGCGACGTCAGTGACTCGGTGCACCGAGGCGAGGTGGTCGACCTCGTCGCCGAGGTGACCGGCAACTCGGGCCTCGACCTGCTCGTCAACAACGCGAGCACCCTCGGTCCCGTGCCGCTGCGCCCGCTCCGCGACCTGACCACCGACGACCTCGCCGCGGTCCTCGCCGTCAACGTGCTGGCCCCGCACGCGCTGGTCCGGTCCCTGCTGCCCGCGCTCGAGACCGCGAAGGGCGCCGTCATCGACGTCTCATCCGACGCCGGGGTCGAGCACTACGAGACGTGGGGCGGTTACGGTGCCTCCAAGGCGGCCCTCGACCACCTCACCCTGACCCTGGCGGCCGAGACCCCCACCATCGCGCTGTATGCCGTCGATCCTGGCGACATGCGAACGGCGATGCACCAGGCCGCCTTCGCGGGGGAGGACATCAGCGACCGGCCGCTGCCCGAGGAGGTCGCCGTGCCGGGGATCCTCACCCTGATCGACTCCCGTCCGGAGAGCGGCCGCTACCGCGCAGCGGACCTGGCGAGTGACCGCACGACGAACGGCACGACGGACGGCACGACGGACCTCACGACGGACCTCACGGGCGAGGTCGCGCCGGGGGTGGCCTCGTGACGACGTCATTGGCGCACGTCCCGCACACCGTGTTCCGCGAGACCGGCGACCTGACGGCCGACGCACCGCCGGAGGCCCGTGGACTGCGGCGCGACGGCATACGGCTGCTCGTGGCGTCCGAGACGGCGGGCGGCACCACGGTCGCGCACACGACCTTCGCCCACCTCGGCGGCCATCTCGGCCCGGGCGACCTGCTCCTCGTCAACAACTCGGCGACGGTGGCCGGCGAGGTCGACGGCCGGGTCCCGGGGCGTGGGGCCGTCGTCGTGCACGTCGCGACGGAGCTCGACGACTGCACCTGGGTCGTCGAGCTGCGGAGCGCACCGGATGCCGCGAGGCCCCTGCTCGACGCGGTAGAGGGCGACGTCGTCGAGCTCGCGGCGGGTGGCCCTCGGCTCCGGCTCGAGACGCCGTACCCGCGACCCAACTCGTCGCCGACGGGCCACGGCAACCGCCTCTGGCGGGCCGTGGAGCTCGACGACTGCGTTCTCGCCGCGCACCTCGAGCGGCACGGACGACCGATCGCCTACGGCTACCTCCGCGAACGGTTCCCGGTCGCGGACTACCAGACGGTCTTCGCCCAGCTGCCGGGCAGTGCGGAGATGGCGAGCGCGGGACGGCCGTTCACGCCCGCGCTCGTGACGCGCCTCGTCTCGTCCGGCATCCACATCGCACCGATCACGCTGCACACCGGGCTGTCGTCCCAGGAGGCCGGCGAGGCGCCACAGCCCGAGCGGTTCGCGGTGTCGGGCGACACGGCGGCGCTCGTCAACCTCGTGCGCACTCGCGGTGGGCGCGTCGTCGCCGTCGGCACGACGGCGACGCGCGCCATCGAGTCGGCGGCCGACGAGAGCGGCACCGTGCACGCGGCAGCGGGCTGGACGGACGTCGTGATCTCGCCCGACCGCCCGGCCCGGGTCGTCGACGGGCTCGTCACGGGGTGGCACAACCCGGACGCCTCGCACCTGCTCCTCGTCGAGTCGGTGGCCGGCGCCGGCCTGACCCAGCGGGCCTACGACGAGGCGGTGGCGCACCGGTACCTGTGGCACGAGTTCGGCGACGCGGGTCTGTTCCTCCCAGCCCGCTGAGCCCAGCCACCACGGACCCGTGACCACCACCTGACCCGGCGCGGATGCGAGGATGCCGCCGTGGACGTCATCATCGCCCCTGACTGCTACACCGGAACCCTCACGGCGAGCCAGGCCGCCGCCGCGATGGCCGACGGTTGGGCTCGCTCTGCACCGCATGACCGGCTCACCCTCGTGCCGCTGTCCGACGGCGGCCCGGGCTTTGTCGACGTCCTTGCCGACAACCTCGAGGGCGAGGTCCTCGCGCTCGTCACGACGGACCCGCTCGGACGCGAGGTTCCGGGCACGATCCTGCTCACGACCGGGGCGGCCGGCCGCACGGCATACGTCGAGTCGGCGCAGGCCGCGGGCCTGCACCTGCTGGCACCGGACGAACGCGACCCCACCCGGGCGACGACGGCCGGCGTCGGCACGCTCCTGCTCGCCGCACTCGACGCGGGGGCGCGACGTGTCGTCATCGGGCTCGGGGGGTCGGGCACCAACGACGCGGGCGCCGGGCTGCTCGCCACGCTCGGCGTCGGCCCCGCGTCCCGCCTCGCGCGGGGTGGTCTCGCCCTCGAGGCGACGACGGTGGAGGACCTCGCAGGACTGGACGCCGCACGGGACCGCCTCAAGGGCGTCGACCTCGTCATCGCCAGCGACGTCGACTCGCCCCTGCTGGGGCTCAAGGGGGCGAGTGCCGTGTTCGCTCAGCAGAAGGGCGCCAGCGAGGAGGACGCTCAGCGGCTCGAGAGCGCGCTCGGGCACTTCGCGAGCGTCGTCTCGCGCGTGCGACCGCCGGCCAGGGACCTGCTCACCGGCACGCTCCTCAAGCCCGAGCGCGAGCCGGGCGCCGGCGCCGCCGGCGGCCTGGGCTACGGGCTGCACCTGCTCGGCGCGCGTCGGGTCTCCGGCGTCGAGGCCGTCCTCGACGCCGTCGGTTTCACCGACCTCGTGGCCTCCGCAGACCTCGTCGTGACGGGCGAGGGGAGCTTCGACTGGCAGTCCCTGAGCGGCAAGGTCGTCGTCGGTGTCGCGGAGGCCGCCAGCCGGGTCGGAGTGCCCGCCATCGTCGTGCCGGGGCAGTCCCTCGTCGGACGCCGGGAGGCGATGGCAGCCGGCCTCTCCGGGGTCTATGCCGTCGCGGAGCGCCCAGACCAGGTGGCTGCCGCCCTCGCTGACCCCGCCGCCCGCCTGGCCGACCGCACGGCACGGGTGGCGCGGACGTGGTCGCCGTCCACATCGTGAGCCGTGGTACACGCGCAGGATGCACGGATCGGCACGGGCTCGACGTATCCTTGGAGCGCCGGGAACACATCCGGCGAGGCATGGGTTGTCACTCCTGACCCATGCTCCACGACGTGAAGGACCAACACATGAGTGTCGAGACGAACGCATCTCCCGCCGAGGTTCAGACCGAGGCTCCCGCCCACGGTGTCGTCCTGACGGATGTCGCGGCGACCAAGGTCAAGAGCCTGCTCGAGCAGGAGGGTCGCGACGACCTCCGCCTCCGTGTGGGCGTGCAGCCCGGCGGCTGTTCCGGCCTGATCTACCAGCTCTACTTCGACGAGCGCACCCTCGACGGTGACCTCGTGCGCGACTTCGACGGCGTCGAGGTCGTCGTCGACCGCATGAGCAGCCCCTACCTCGAGGGCGCCACCATCGACTTCGCCGACACGATCGAGAAGCAGGGCTTCACGATCGACAACCCCAACGCCGGCAGCAGCTGCGCCTGCGGCGACTCGTTCAGCTGAGCCGCACCTCACCCGATCACCCACGAAGGGCCCGACCGCCACGGTCGGGCCCTTCGTCGTCTAGGTTCTGGGGTGTGCAGATCGCTATCACCGGGTCCATCGCGACCGACCACCTGATGACCTTCGACGGGCTCTTCGCCGACTCGCTCGTGGTCGAGCAGCTCGACAAGATCTCGTTGTCGTTCCTCACCCAGGACCTCCAGGTCCGGCGAGGCGGGGTGGCCGCGAACATCGCGTTCGGCATGGCCAACCTCGGGCAGCGGCCGTTGCTCGTGGGGGCTGTCGGAGAGGACTTCACCGACTACCGCAGCTGGCTGGAGCGCCACGGCGTCGACTGCGCCGGCGTGCACTACTCCGAGTCACAGCACACGGCCCGCTTCATCTGCACGACCGACCGCGACATGGCGCAGATCGCGACCTTCTACGCCGGCGCCATGACCGAGGCCCGCGACATCGAGCTCGGCCCCGTCGCCCAGCGCGCCGGCGGCCTCGACCTCGTCGTCGTCGGGGCCAACGACCCCGAGGCGATGCTGCGCCACTCCGACGAGTGCCGCTCGCGGGGCATCCCCTTCGCCGCCGACCCGTCGCAGCAGCTGGCATTCTGCGACGGTCCGACCATCGCGCGCCTCATCGAGGGCGCCGAGTACCTCTTCACCAACGAGTACGAGAGCCATCTCACCTGTCAGAAGACGGGCTGGAGCGAGGAGGAGCTCTCGCAGGCGGTCCGGGTGCAGGTCACGACGCGCGGCAAGGACGGCGTCGTCGTCCGGGTCAGGGGCGAGGAGCCCGTCGAGGTCGGCATCGCGCGTGAGGTCCGCAAGGCGGACCCGACCGGCGTCGGCGACGCCTTCCGCGCCGGATACCTCACCGGCCTCGCCGCCGGGCTGCCCGTCCGGCGGTGCGCCGAGCTGGGCTCGATGCTCGCGACCTACGTCATCGAGACGGTCGGCACCCAGGAGTACGTCCTCGGCAAGGCCCGGTTCCTCGAACGGCTCGCGGAGGCCTACGGCACGGAGTCGGCCGACGAGATCGGTCCCCACGTCACGTGCCCCCGGCCGTGACGCCGTCGTCGACCGAGTCCGCCTGACGGCGGACGACGAGACCCGAGACCGCCCCGAGACCCGCGAGCCGACCGTGCCGACGCCGCCGCAGCCGACCCCCTGGGACTTCGCGCTCGACCGCGTGCCAGCGGGGGAGGACCTCATCGGCATCGGGGCCGACCTCGAGGTCGCGACCCTCTACGAGGCCTACTCGATCGGTGTCTTCCCGATGGGTATCGGTGACCACGGCAGCGAGCCGATCGGGTGGTGGTCGCCCGACCCGCGAGGCATCCTGCGCCCGCGCGAGCTGCGGGTCAGCCGGTCCCTGCACAAGGCCGTCGCCCACTTCGAGATCCGGGTCGACACCTGCTTCCGCGAGGTCGTCGAGGCGTGCGCGTCGCCCGACCGCGAGGGCCGTTGGATCACGCCGCAGATCGTCGACGCGTACGTCGAGCTGCACCGGGCCGGCTGGGCGCACTCCGTGGAGACGTGGCAGGACGGTGAGCTCGTGGGCGGCCTCTACGGCGTCGCGATCGGCGGCCTCTTCGCCGGGGAGTCGATGTTCCACCACGCGCGCGACGCCTCCAAGGTCGCGCTCGTCGGCCTGTGCGACCTCCTCCTCGCCGACGCCGACCCGCGCCGTCTCGTCGACGTGCAGTGGCAGACGCCGCACCTGGCGACGCTGGGGGTCCGCGAGGTGCCGCGCGAGGAGTACCTCGCGACCCTGCCGACGGTGCTCAGCGCCCCGCTGCCGGTCTGCTGGGCCTGAGCACCTCGACGACGTATGCCGTGTGGTCACCCTCGTCGCGCGCGTCGACGAAGCGGTGCCCGCGCATGCGGCACCAGGCGGGGATGTCGTGCGCGGCGGCCGGGTCGGTCGCGAGGACCGTGACGGCGCGCAGGTCCGGCTCGTCCTGCACGGCGCGGGCGAGCCGGATGACGGGCAGAGGGCAGCGCTGGCCGCGGGCGTCGACGACGGCGTCACGGACCATGGGTGGGCCGAAGTCCGGCTCCTCGCCGCTCACAGGTCCCCGACCCCGAGCTGGTCGCGCACGGCCCGGATGGTCGGTGCGATGGCTGCGGTGAACGCCGCGACGTCGTCGGAGATCCCGGGCGACACGGCAGGCAGCGGCAGTGTCAGGCGCACGTTGCCGTGGGTCAGCACGCCCATGGCGGCGAGGACGTGGCTCGGCTCGAGGGTGCTGGACGTGCAGGCCGAGCCGCTCGCCACGGCGAAGCCGGCCTCGTCGAAGGCACCCACGACGGCTTCGCCGTCGACGTAGAGGCTCGAGAACGTCACGACGTGGGGGAGGCGGTCGACGGTGTGACCCACGACCTCGGTGTCGGGGACGACCGCTGCGGCTGCCCGGATGTCGTCGACCAGGGAGTGGGCCAAGGCCGCGTCGGCCGCGCGCGTCGCGGCGGTCTGCTGCCACGCCTCGGCGGCGGCGAGGGCCAGGGGCACCCACGGGGTGACGTCGGTGCGACCCTCCTCGACGTCGGCGCGCGACTCGGACCAGTGCCACCGCACGCCTTCGCGGACGACGAGGATGCCGAGCGGGGGACCACCCCACGAACGTGCGTCGCCGACGAGTACGTCCCAGTCGGCCGGCACGTCGTCACGCCCGAGCGAGGCCATCGCGTCCACGACGAGAGGTGCGCCGTGGGAGACCGCGGCCGCCCGGGCCGCGGCGAGCGGTTGCCGGGTGCCGACCTCCCCGTTCGCGCTCTGCAGGACCGCGACCACGGTGCCGGGGTGTCCCACCGCCTCGCGCCACGCGTCGAGGTCGACACGACCGGTCGCGTCCACCGCCACCTCGTCGAGCAGGTCGGCGTCGTCGGCGCCGGCCGCCCGGGCCCGGCCGGGCACGAGCACCGCGGAGTGCTCGACCGCGGAGGCCACGGTGCGCGCGCCACGCCGGCGGGCGGCATACAGCACGCCGTCGACGGCCCGGGCCAGCGCGGTCGGCCCGCTGGGCAGCAGACTGACCTCGCTCGGCCGCACCCCCAGCCCCGCGGCCAGGACCTCTCGCGAGCGGTCGAGCAGGGCGCGCGCCCGGCGGCCCTCCGCGTGGAGTCGCGCGGGGTCGGCCCAGCCCACCTCGAGCGCCGCCAGCAGGGTGTCGCGGGCCACCGGGTGGAGGGGCCCGGCGGACGCGTCGAGCAGGCGCCGGGAGGCCTGCGCGGGGGCCGGCACCGGGCGTCCGACGTTCGTGCCGGGATCGTGACTGACCACGCCGCAACGTTAGCCGCCCCCTGCGGACAGTGTGACGAGCGGGACGGTAGGGTTGCGCCGTGGGCTTTGCGGCCCCGACGGTTTGACGTGAACACGTTCGACGCGCGCAGCGCGCGCCCACGTACGGAACGAAAGGTGCACCTGGTGCCTGAGCACGAAGACACCCCAGCTGCGACGCCTCCCGCGTCGCCGGTGGTGACGCAGGTGGTGACGGAGACCGGGCGGCGACGCCGGGCGGCCCGCGTCGGCGGAGTCGCTGCTCTTGCGGCCTTCGCCCTCAGCGGATGCGCCTACCGGGCGTCGGACGGATACCTGCCCCCGGTGGTCTCCGACAGCGGCCAGCGGGTCTCCGACCTGTGGATCGGCAGCTGGATCGCGACCCTGGCCGTCGGTGCCATCACCTGGGGCCTGATGCTCTACGCCGCCATCCGCTTCCGCAAGCGCAAGGGCGACGAGACGCTGCCGGTGCAGCTGCGCTACAACGTGCCGATGGAGCTGCTCTACACCGTCATCCCGGTGTTCATGGTGGCCGTCTTCTTCTACTACACGGCGCGTGACGAGGCTGCCCTCGTCGACACGAGCACGAAGAAGGACCTCACGGTCAGCGTCGTCGCCAAGCAGTGGAGCTGGGACTTCAACTACGTCGACTCCGACGTGCACGAGAGCGGGGTGCACACCGAGCTCGACGGCTCCGAGGGCAAGCGCGCCCAGATGCCGGTCCTCTACCTGCCGGTCAACAAGCGCGTCGAGTTCGTCCTCAACGCCCGTGACGTCATCCACAGCTTCTGGGTGCCGGCGTTCATGATGAAGATGGACATCCTTCCGGGCAAGACCAACAAGTTCCAGCTGACGCCCACGCAGATCGGCACCTTCCAGGGCAAGTGCGCCGAGCTCTGCGGCGCCTACCACTCGCAGATGCTCTTCATGGTCAAGGTCGTCCCGCAGGCGGAGTACGACCAGGAGATGGCGCGCCTCGCCTCCATCGGCCAGAAGGGTCTCATCCCCGTCGACGTGAGCCGCGAGAAGATGGTTCAGGCCGACATCGACAAGATCCCCGCACCCGCCCGCACTGGGAGCAACTGATGACCTCCACCACGTACAACCGTGAGGCGCAGGCCCCGGGCCTGACCGTCGCCCGGCCGCGGCTGGCCAAGGGCCAGACGTTCGTGAAGTGGGTGACGACGACCGACCACAAGGTCATCGGCAACCTCTACTTCATCACGTCGTTCGTCTTCTTCCTGCTCGGCGGCGTCATGGCGCTGCTCATCCGCGCCGAGCTCCTCGCCCCGGGCCTGCAGGTCGTCGACAACCCCGACCAGTACAACCAGCTGTTCACGATGCACGGCACGATCATGCTGCTGCTGTTCGCGACGCCGCTCTTCGCCGGCTTCGCCAACGCCGTGATGCCGCTGCAGATCGGTGCGCCCGACGTGGCGTTCCCGCGCCTCAACATGTTCGCGTACTGGCTCTACCTCTTCGGTGGGCTCATCGCGACGGCAGGCTTCCTGACGCCGGCCGGTGCAGCCGCGTTCGGCTGGTTCGCCTACGCGCCGCTCTCCGACGTCAGCTACACGCCGGGCCTCGGCGGTGACCTGTGGGTCTTCGGCCTCGCGTTCGCGGGCTTCGGCACGATCCTCGGCGCCGTCAACTTCATCACGACGATCATCTGCATGCGCGCGCCCGGCATGACGATGTTCCGGATGCCGATCTTCACCTGGACGGTGCTGATCACCGCGCTGCTGGCGATCCTCGTCTTCCCGATCCTGGCCGCTGCGCTGTTCGCGCTCGGTGGTGACCGCCGCTTCGGGATGCACATCTTCGACGCCGAGAACAACGGAGCGATGTTGTGGCAGCACATGTTCTGGTTCTTCGGGCACCCGGAGGTCTACATCATCGCGCTGCCGTTCTTCGGCATCATCAGTGAGGTCCTGCCGGTCTTCTCGCGCAAGCCGATCTTCGGCTACAAGACCCTCGTCTTCGCCACGATCGCCATCGCGGCCCTCTCGGCGAGCGTCTGGGCGCACCACATGTACGTCACCGGGCAGGTGCTCCTACCGTTCTTCGCGGTCATGACGATGCTCATCGCCGTGCCCACAGGTGTGAAGTTCTTCAACTGGATCGGCACGATGTGGGGCGGCAAGGTCGTCATGGCCACGCCGATGCTGTGGGCGATGGGCTTCCTCGCGACGTTCCTGTTCGGCGGCCTGACCGGCATCATCCTGTCCAGCCCTGCGCTCGACTTCCACCTGTCCGACAGCTACTTCGTCGTCGCGCACTTCCACTACACGGTCTTCGGCACCGTGGTCTTCGCGATGTTTGCCGGCTACTACTTCTGGTGGCCCAAGCTGACCGGCCGGATGCTCGACGAGACGCTCGGCAAGATCCACTTCTGGATGCTGTTCATCGGCTTCCACATGACGTTCCTCATCCAGCACTGGCTCGGCGTCGAGGGCATGGCCCGTCGTTACGCCGACTACCTGCCGGAGGAGGGCTTCCAGCTCGCGAACATCGTCTCGAGCGTCGGCGCCTTCCTGCTCGGCGCGTCGATGATCCCGTTCGCCTACAACGTCTGGAAGACGTGGCGAAGCGCCCCCCTCGTCGAGTCCGACGACCCGTGGGGCTACGGCGCCTCCCTCGAGTGGGCGACCTCGTGCCCGCCGCCGCGCCACAACTTCACGTCGCTGCCGCGGATCCGGTCCGAACGACCGGCGTTCGACCTGCACCACCCCGAGGCTGCGGCCGGCGTCGCACCCGTCGCCGACCAGAGCACCCTCGTCCAGGTCATGGGACCGGCTGACGTCGGCGCACCCGCGAAGACCACCACCGGCACCGAGAAGCGTGAGGACTGACCCCGATGCGCGTCGAGACCAAGCTCTTCCTGTACCTGTTCGTCTTCTTCGTGCCCGTCACGCTCATCTACGGCTTCTGGTCGAAGTGGGAGGAGCCCATCGGCGTCACGGCCCTGGTCCTGACGGCCATGCTCTTCGCACTCAGCGGCTTCTACCTCTGGATGACGGGCAAGAAGCTGCCGCTGCGTCCCGAGGACAACGCGGCCGGTGAGATCGAGGACGCGGAGGGCAACTACGGCTACTTCGTGGCCAGCTCGTGGACCCCGCTCTGGCTCGCGGGTGCCGGTGCCCTGATGTTCGCGGGCCTGGCCATCGGTTGGTGGCTGTTCATCATCGGCGCGTCCCTCGGCGTCGTCGCGGTCTGCCTCTGGGTGTTCGAGTCCTTCTCGGGCGAGTACTCCATCTGACGCACCGCCCACGCACACGAGAAGGGCCCCGGTCGTCGACCGGGGCCCTTCATCGTCCTGCTGGCCGGCCCCTGGGCGACCGACGCCACGTCAGGCGGGGAGCCCCTGCCGCCAGCCGTGGCGCGGCTGGAAGCCGATGACGCTCTTGGCGCGGGCGTTGGACAGCAGGGTCTCGTGGCCCTCGAGCACCCCGCGCACCTCGACGTCCGGGAAGACCTCTGCCAGCAGCTCGGCGGAGGGCCGCTCCATGATCGTGTCGTCGCAGGCGATGATGACGTTGACCGATCCGGTGGTCTCGGCCTCGAGGGCGTTGCGACACGAGGCGGCCGCGTCACGCACGTCGATGTAGCCCCACAGGTTCCACATGCGGTCGCGGGGGTCTGCCTGGAAGGACGGGACCCGTCGGTAGTCCTCGTCGGTGAAGATGTTGGAGAACCGCAGCCCCACGAAGGGGATGCCGCTCCAGGCGCTGACGTGCTCCGCCATCGTCTCCGTCATCACCTTGGACAACGCGTACGTGGACTCCGGGTGCGGGAAGTGGTCCTCGTCGACCGGCGCGTAGCGCGGGGGAGTGTCCGGACCGAAGGCCAGGCCGAGCGTCGTCTCGCTCGAGGCCCAGACGACCTTGCGCAGGCCCAGGGACCTGGCGGTCAGGAAGACGTGCGCGTTCATCGTCGTGTTCGTGGTGAGCGTGAGCGCGGCGGGCCGAAGCCCGGGCGCCGGGATGTTGGCCAGGTGCACGACGGCGTCCGCACCTTCCAGGACGTCCAGGACCTGCCCGTGGTCGAGGAGGTCAGCCCTCAGGTATGCCGTGCCGAGCCGCTCGGGTTCCGGTGTCAGGTCCGTCGCGGTGACTCGGTAGCCGTGCTCGAGAAGCTCGGCCACGGCGGCCCGGCCGGCTTTGCCGGCGGCTCCGGTCACGACGATGTGCTCAGGTGTGGTCGTCATGTCCGCACCCTAACCGTCCCGCGTACGTGCGAAGGCGGCAGGCCGCCCGGCAGGCGGAGGCGGCATGCGAAGGGGCATGCGAAGGGGAAGACCGCGTGGGCCTTCCCCTTCATCCGATCCGGCCGTCACGGCCCGAGCGGCTCGCAGTGCGATCGTGTGGGAGAGAACATCGACTAGCACCTCCATCCGATCGGTTTGACGGTCTTTCGACCGTAGACCCGGCCGGGATCGGCGTAAAGAGCCTGCCCACCCGGAACGGACAAACTGTCCGGGGTGCGAGACGCGCGCCGGTCGCCTCGTCCGGCGAGGTTCTCAGCCCCACCCGAGCTCGTGCAGGTGGTCGTCGTCGATGCCGAAGTGGTGTGCGATCTCGTGCACGACGGTGATGGCGATCTCGTCGCGCAGCTGCTCGGGGGTGTCGCAGAGGCGCTCCAGGGGGCCCTGGAAGATCGTGATGCGATCCGGGAGGGCGCCGGCGTCCCACCACGAGTCGCGTTCGGTCAGGGGAGTGCCGTCGTAGACGCCGAGAAGCTCTGGGTCATCGGGAGGAGGTTCCTGCTCGACGAGGACGACGACGTTGTTCATCGCCTGGGCCAGCTCGGGCGGGATCGAGTCGAGGGCCTCGCCGACGGCGTCCTCGAACTCCGCGTCGGACAGGTGGTGCATGCGGTGAGTCTGTCACGACGGGCCGAACAGGCCTCACGCAGCAGACGAAGAGAGGGACCACCCGAACGGGAGGTCCCTCTCTTCGTCACTGCGTGCGCCGGTGAGCCGGCGCCGGTCTCTCAGTCGTGCTGCCGGTCCGCCTTGATCGTCTCGCGCTCCTGGCCGACACCCGCGGGCTCGATGGCCTCGTGCTCGACGGCAGGCTCGGCGTGGACCTCGTGCGCGTGGTGCGCTGCCTCGAGCTCCGTCGGCGTGGGCGGGGCGACCCGGTCACGGAAGTAGAAGTTCGAGACCTTCGCGCGGATCCGCTCCTTGCGTGCGACCGGGCTGTCGACACCGTTGGCGTCCTTGGCCGCCGTGAGCTGCAGCGGCTCGAGGGCCTCGTGCTGGACGAGCACCCAGCGCTCCTCCGGCGTGAGCGGCGCGTGGATCTCCTCGAAGCGACCGTCGGCGTACCGCCAGATCGTGCCGGTCTCGCGCCCGTGGAGCACCTTCTGGCGGTCCGCCCGCTGGAGGCTGAGGCAGATCCGCTTCGTGATCCAGAACGCGATGGGCGGCCCGATGAAGAAGAGCACGCGCAGCGCCTGCGTGATGTCGTTGATGGACAGGTGCAGCTTGATCGCCATGAGGTCGTTGCCTGCGGCGAAGAAGAGCACGACGTACATCGTGATGCCGGCGACACCGATCGCGGTGCGGGTCGGGTTGTTGCGCGGGCGGTCGAGCAGGTGGTGCTCGCGCTTGTCACCCGTGACCCAGGCCTCCACGAACGGGTAGGCGCCGATGATGCCCCACATGATGGGCAGCAGCAGGATCGAGCCCGGGAAGATGTTCATGCTCCACGTGAAGCCGAACGTCTCGAACTCGAGGAAGCCGGGCAGCAGGCGCAGGGCGCCGTCGGCGAAGCCCATGTACCAGTCGGGCTGGGAACCGGCGGTGATGGGCGACGGGTCGTAGGGCCCGTACGCCCAGATCGGGTTGATCGTGACGACCGCCGAGATGAGCGCGATGACGCCGAAGACGATGAAGAAGAAGCCGCCGGCCTTGGCGATGTACACCGGCATGAGCGGGTAGCCCACGACGTTGTTGTTCGTGCGGCCCGGGCCCGGGAACTGCGTGTGCTTGTGCAGGAACACGAGCAGGATGTGGGCCGTGAAGAGGCCTACGAGGATGGCGGGGATGAGCAGCACGTGCGCGGAGTACAGGCGCGGGATGATCGCCTCACCGGGGAACGCGCCACCGAAGATGAAGTACGACATGTACGACCCGATGACCGGGATCGACTGGACGAAGCCGTTCATGGCCCGGATGCCGGTGCCCGAGAGCAGGTCGTCGGGGAGCGAGTAGCCGGCGAAGCCCTCGATGCAGGCGAGCATCGACAGGATCGTGCCGAACACCCAGTTGATCTCACGCGGCTTGCGGAAGGCGCCGGTGAAGAACACGCGCGCCATGTGCACGAAGACCGCCACGATGAAGACCAGGGCGGCCCAGTGGTGGATCTGCCGGATGAGCAGGCCGCCGCGGATGTCGAACGAGATCCCCAGCGTCGAGCGGTAGGCGTCGGACATCGTCACACCCTGAAGGGGGACGTACGAGCCGTCGTAGACGACCGGGCTGGCGCTCGGGATGAACCAGAACGTCAGGAACGCACCGGTCAGCAGGCAGACGATCATCGAGTACATCGCGATCTCGCCGAGCATGAACGACCAGTGGTCGGGGAAGACCTTCTTGGCCAGGAAGGAGACGCCCTTCGCGGCACCGAGTCGGTCGTCCAGCCAGCCCGTGACACCACCGAGAGGCTTGCTGGCCGACGCGCGCTCGTCGGCCTGACGGTCGCCGGCGCGTAGGGCGTCGGCGGGGCGAGTTTGGTTGACGGTGCTCATCGCGCACGCTCCCAGAAGCTCGGTCCCACGGGCTCGGCAAAGCCCTCGGGGGCGACGAGGTATCCCGCGTCGTCGACGGTGATCTTGAGTTGCGGCAGCGGCCGCTTGGCCGGTCCGAAGATGACTGCGCAGTCCTCGGTGAGGTCGAAGGTCGACTGGTGGCACGGGCAGAGCAGGTGGTGGGTCTGCTGCTCGTACAGGCCGACGGCGCAGCCGACGTGGGTGCAGATCTTGGAGTAGGCGACGACGCCGTCGACGCCCCAGTCCTTGGCCTTCTGCACCTTGATCAGGTCGGGGTCGAGACGGATGAGGATGACCGCGGCCTTGGCCTTGGCCTCGAGGACGTGCTTGCCCTCGTCGAGGTACTTCTGGAGCGTCTCCGGCATGACGTGGAAGACGGAACCGGACGTGACCTCGTCGAAGCGGATCGGGGTCATCTCCGGGTCGCGCATGAGCCGGATCGGCTTGCCGCCGTTGTCCTTCGGGTCCCAGATGGTGTGCTTGAGCTCCTCGACCGTGACGGGCCCGAGCGAGCCGGCGACCTGGAGGCCGAGCGGAAGGGCGAAGAGGCCGAGCGCGCCGCCGAGGGAGTACTTGAGCAGCGGGCGACGGGTGAGGTGCGTCGAGTCGACCCCCTCGTTGACGACGGAGACGGCCTTGGCGCGCTGCTCGGCGGTGGAGGCCTGCAGGTGGCGCTCCTCGACGATCTCCTCGTCGGACATGAGCGTCTTGGCCCAGTGCACGGCACCGATGCCGATGAGGAAGATCGAGATCCCGAGCGACAGGCCGAGGACGATGTTCTGCGTCTTCGCGCGGCCGATGCCCGGGAAGAAGAACGTGGCCTCGTCGGAGATGGCGAAGTAGCTGACGACGAAGACGAGCGCGGCGAGCATCGACAGGCCGAACATCGTGGCGACCTGGCGCTCCGCGCGCTTGGCCGCTGCAGGGTCGTCGTCGGCGGCGCGGTGCACGTGCGGCGGAAGACCCGGGTTGTCGAACTGGTCGGCGTCCGTGATCAGCGACGCGGGCAGCAGGTCGTGGCCGTCGCCGGCTGCCGGGACGAGCGCGGTGCTCTTCCCGTGGTCCGTGGTCTCGTGGTCGTTCATCGGGTCGTGGTCCTGTCGTCGTTCGTGATCGGGACGATGCAGCGCGGGGTCATGCGGCCTTCTTGCCCAGCCAGACGGCGCATCCGATGAGGATGCCCAGGGCGAAGATCCAGGCGAACAGGCCCTCGGAGACGGGGCCGAGGTTGCCGAGGGTCAGGCCGCCGACGTTCGTCTCGTTCTCCTGCGCCTTGAGGTAGGAGATGACCTTCTGCTTCGCCTCGGGCGTCAGGTTGGTGTCGTTGAAGACGGGCATCGACTGCGGACCGGTGGCCATGGCCTCGTAGATGTGCTTCGGCGTCGTGCCCTCGAGGGCGGGGGCGTACTTGCCGCGGGTCAGCGCGCCACCGGCGCCGGCGAAGTTGTGGCACATCGCGCAGTTGACGCGGAAGATCTCGCCGCCCTCGGCGATCGCCTTGTTGTTCTCTTCGGTGCCGGGCTTGATGACGGTGGTGTACTCCTCGTCGGGCACCGACGGTCCCGGGCCGAGCGAGGCGACGAAGGCGGCCAGCGCGGCGATCTGCTCGTCGTCGAACTTCACCTTGTTCTGGGGGGCCTGCACGTTGGGCCCGGCGAGCGGCATACGGCCGGTGCCGACCTGGAAGTCGACCGACGCGGCACCGACGCCCACGAGGGACGGGCCGGACTTGGTGCCCTGCGCACCCAGGCCGTGACAGGTGGCGCAGTTGGCGACGAAGAGGTCCTTGCCCTCGGCGACGGCGTCGGCCGCAGCGGTCGGCGCGGAGGCGTTGGCGTCCTTGGGCGCCAGGAAGGAGTAGGCGCCACCGGTCACGAGAAGGCCGAGCAGCAGCAGCACCGCGATCGCGGCGGGGTGTCGGCGTCGGGCGGCCAAGGCGTTCACTGTGGGGTCCTGTCGTCCAAGGTGAGGGTGGTCGGGTGCGGCTGGGCGCTCATGCCGGGGTCAGCGCAGGATGTAGATGGTGGCGAAGAGGGCGATCCACACGACGTCGACGAAGTGCCAGTAGTACGACGTCACGACCGCGCCGGTGGCGTTGGCGTGCGTGTAGCGGCGGGTCGTGAACGTGCGGGCGATGATGAGCAGGAAGGCGATGAGGCCACCCGTGACGTGCAGGCCGTGGAAGCCGGTCGCCATGAAGAAGACGGAGCCGTAGGCGTCGGAGCTCAGCGTGACGTTCTCGTGGACGAGCTCGGCGTACTCCATGACCTGGCCGGCGATGAAGAAGGCGCCGAAGAAGTAGGTCAGCACGTACCACTCGCGCATACCCCAGCCCCTGAGGTCCAGGAGCTTGCCGGTGCGCGCCTTCTGCCCGCGCTCGGCCTTCCAGACGCCGAGCTGGCACCAGACGGAGGAGACGACGAGCACGAGGCAGTTGACGCTCGCGAACGGCAGGTTCAGCTTCTCGGTCTGCTCCGCCCACAGGTCGCCACGGACCGACCGGAGCTGGAAGTAGACGGCGAACAGACCCGCGAAGAACATCAGCTCGCTGGAGAGCCACACCATGGTGCCGACGGCAACCATGTTGGGGCGGGTCGCCGGCCCGTGGTGGGCGTGAGTCGCTACTGCGCTTGAAGGAACTGCCGATGCTGTCGCCACGTTGGACATTATTCCCACATTCCTGTCCGGCTGTGCGAGGGACCCCCCGCTACGGGGCGGTTTCTCGCGCGGGTGTAGAGGATTCGTGACCATTCCGACACGAACCCTGAACAGCCGTGCTCCGGGCCGTCCGGGACAACCTTCCCACGGCCGGCTCAAGACGCCGTCCCACCCCTCGTCCCGCAGGTCGGGAGGTCGGTGCGGCGAGGAGCATCCAGCCCGGTAGCATCGCCGGCATGACCGCCTCGAACGACAGCGCAGCCCAGGGCACGTCCACGGAGGTCGCGACGACCACCGCGTCGGCGAAGCCTGTGGCGCGGGTCAGCGTCCTGCTCTACAGCGACGACTACACGACGCGCGACGCCGTGCGTGCCGCGGTCGGGCGTCGTCCCGCCAAGGACGTCGAGGTGGTCCGCTGGCACGAGTGCGCGACGGCCGACGCCGTCATCAGCTCGGTCGAGTCCGAGCGCTTCGACATCCTCGTCCTCGACGGAGAGGCAGCCAAGGTGGGCGGGCTCGGCCTGGCCCGCCAGCTGAAGAACGAGATCTTCGAGTGCCCGCCGATCGTCGTGCTCACAGGCCGCCCGCAGGACAGCTGGCTCGCCGCGTGGTCGCAGGCCGACCTTGCCGTCCCGCACCCGCTCGACCCGATCGCGCTGACGTCGGCCATTGCCACGCTCGCGCGCTCGGGCGTGCCCACGGCCTGACGCATGGCGCCTGAGACGACGACCTGGCCGGCCCTGCTCAGCGACCTCATCGCGGGTCGTGACCTCGACCGCGCGACGGCCGAGTGGGCGATGGCGCAGATCATGTCCGGGGAGGCGACCCCGTCGCAGGTCGCCGGCTTCCTCATCGGCCTGCGGGCCAAGGGCGAGAGCATCGAGGAGATGCGTGGCCTCGCCGAGCAGATGCTCGCGCACGCCAACCGCATCGAGGTGCCGGGGCCGAGCCTCGACATCGTCGGCACGGGCGGCGACCGGGCGCACACCGTCAACATCTCGACGATGGCCTCGATGGTGGTGGCGGCGGCCGGGGTCAGACTCGTCAAGCACGGCAACCGGGCGGCCTCGTCCTCCTCGGGATCGGCCGACGTCCTCGAGGCCCTCGGGGTCGACCTGACGCTGACGCCCGAGCGGGTCGTCGAGGTCGCCAACGAGGCCGGCATCACGTTCTGCTTCGCGCAGACCTTCCACCCCTCGTTCCGGCACACCGCCGTGCCGCGGCGTGACCTCGGCATCGGCACCGCGTTCAACTTCCTGGGCCCGTTGACCAACCCAGCCCAGCCGACGTATGCCGCCGTCGGCTGCGCGGACGCCCGCATGGCCCCGCTGTTGGCTGGCGTCTTCGCCGATCGCGGCAAGGACGCCGCCGTCTTCCGCGGAGACGACGGCCTCGACGAGATCACGGTCTCGACGACGACCCACGTGTGGTGGGTGCGCGGCGGCACCGTGACCGAGCGGTCGGTGGACCCGACGCGCCTCGGCCTGGCGCTGCATCCCATCGAGGACCTGCGAGGCGGCGACGCGGCGCACAACGCCGGGGTCGTCCGCGACACGTTCGCGGGGGCCGCCGGTGCGGTCCGTGACGCGGTGCTGCTCAACGCCGGCATCGCGCTGGCCCTGACCCGGCCCGATTCGGGCTCGTCAGAGGTCGACTTCGACGGCGACCTGCGCGCCGGGATGGACCTCGCGGCCGAGGCCATCGACTCAGGCGCCGCGACGGCGCTCCTCGAGCGGTGGGTGGCCGCCACCCACCGCTGACCCTTCGCGGCCCCTCCGCCTTCTCGGTGTGTGCCGGACGCGTTCGGCCCGTCGAGGCGGCAGCTAGCGTGGGTGGATGCGCTTCGTCATCGACATCGACCTGGACGCCGTCACGGGGACCCCTGAGGACGAGGTGGCCCGGATCCTGCGCTACTGGGCCGGCGCCCTCAAGCAGATGGAGCTCGGCGCGGGCACGGAGGTCGAGCTCATGGACTCGACGTACACGCCGGTCGGGCACCTCCGGGTGACGGAGGCAGCAGCGGACTGAGGCCTACTCGCCCTCGAGTCCCAGACTGAACGCCGCCTCGAGGTCGTGCGACGAGTAGGTGCGAAACGCGATGTGCGTGGACGTGCCGACGATGCCCTCAACCTTGTTGAGCTGGTCGGCGATGACGTCGGCGAACTCCTCGTGCGCCTTGACCCGCACCATGGCGATGAGGTCGGCGTCGCCCGTCACGGAGTAGACCTCGGACACGGCAGGGATCTCGGCGATGGTCTCGGCGACCTCGGGGATCCGGTCGACCTCGCAGCTGATCATGACGATGGCGGTGATCACGAGGACACCCTAGCCGCACCGCTCGTGCCGCTAGCCAGCGCGGCGCAGGCCGTCGCGTCGTCCCCGCCCGGGCTCGCGTCGACCGTGGTTGGAGCCGGGCACGTCACGGTCGAAGCCCACGACGTCGTGCGCCGAGGCGACGGCCGGCTCCAGCTCGCTGCGCACCGACCCGGCACCACCGACGGGGCAGGTCCACGACCCGTCGAGCTCGACGATGCGCACCCCCGGGGCCTCGAGCCAACGCAGCAGGATCTCCGTCTCCTCGGTCAGGGCTGCTGGACGGTCGGGGGACGGCGGCGGCACGACCTCGGCGGTGGCCTGCATCGCGTGCACGTAAGGCATCGGGTCGGCGCCGCGCGGGCTGACCGCGGTGCCGGCCAGCCGCCCGTGTCGCACCGTGACGAGCTCCCACCCGCCGAGGTCGCTGCGGCGAGCGGCGACGATCTCGGGGGAGCGGGTGAGCGGCGCCAGTCGCTGGGCTCTGGCGGCACCGCGCACGAGCTGCAGGAAGCGGTCACGCACGCGTGCGGCGTCCTCGAAGCGCTCCTGCGACGCGAGCTCCTCGAGCCGGGTGCGGAGCAGCTCCGCGCTGGGCCGGGCGTTGCCCGTGAAGATCTCGCGGCACTCGGCGACGACGATGGCGTAGTCGCCCTCGGACTGCGCGCCGGTGCACGGCGCGCCGCACCGGCCCATGTCGGCCAGAGCGCACGCGGTTCCGCGGCCGGTGAGCCGGCCCGTGCACTGGCGCAGGGGGACGACCTCGTGGACCGCATCGATGGCGGACTGTGCCGTGGCCCGTGACCGGAACGGTCCGATGTAGTGCGCGCCGTCGTCGCGGACCTGCTTGACGATCGACAGCCGGGGAAAGCGCTCCTGGGTGAGCTTGACCCACATGGCCTTGCGGCCGTCCTTGGACCGACGGTTGAAGCGTGGCTTGTGCTCGTCGATGAGGCGCAGCTCTCGCACCTGCGCCTCGAGCGAGGTCTGGCAGACCACCGGGTGGACGGCGTGAGCGAGGCGCACCATCTCGGCCATCCGGCTCCGTTGCTCTGAGGCCGTGAAGTACGTGCGTACGCGAGTGCGGATGTCGCGGCTCGTGCCGACGTAGAGGACGCGGTCGTTGGCGTCCTTGAAGAGGTAGACGCCGGGCGCACTCGGCAGCGGGTCGGCGAGGAAGCGCTTGCGCCGCTGCGCCGGCGTGACCCGGGAGCTGTAGCTCGAGAGCTCCTCGAGCGTCTGCACACCGAGGTTGCCGACGCGCTCGATGAGCCCGTGGAGGACGTCCACGGTCGCGCGCGCGTCGTGCAGCGCGCGGTGGTCGGGCGTCGTGGGGGAGCCGAACACCTGCGCCAGCGAGGCGAGCCGGTGGTTGGGCGACTCGTCACGCACGACCAGCTGGCGGGCGAGCTGCAACGTGTCGAGGACGGGGAACCCCGGCCACGGAGCCCCGACTCGGGCCGCCGCCGCCTTGAGGAAGCCGATGTCGAAGCCGGCGTTGTGCGCGACGAGGACGCTGCCGGCGGCGAACTCGAGGAACGCCGGCAGCGCGGTCGCGATGCGCGGCGCGTCACCGACCATCGCGTCGGTGATGCCGGTCAGGACGGAGATGAACGCGGGGATGGGCTCGGCGGGGTTGACGAGGGTCTGGAACTCGCCGAGCACCACGCCTCCGCGCACCTTGACGGCCCCGATCTCGGTGATGCCGCACTGCGCAGGGGTGCCACCCGTCGTCTCGAGGTCCACGACGACGAACGTGACGCCGGCAAGGGGGGTGCCGAGGTCGTCGAACGTCGCCTGGATCGCTTGCATGGCCCTGACGGTATGCCGAGGCGCCGACATTGCCTCGGAGGCGCGGCGGTGGGACCCCTTCTGCCGCAAGGCCTCCGCGGACGTCGGCAGTCGTGGCGACCGTTGCAGCACGACGGTGGCGGGACGTCTGCGGGGTGGTCGGCGAAACCGCACCCGGCACGCAGTGGCGCGGGCAGTGTCAGTGGACGCACCTAGCGTCTTTCTCGACAGATCGCAACGAGAAGACGAAGGGTGGAACAGGATGATGCTCGTCGACTGCCAGACCTGCCCGGTGCGGGACGTCCACTGCGCAGACTGCATGGTGACCGCGCTGACGGCGATCCCGATGCGGCCGGGGCCGGGCGTGGGCGGTGCCGATGACGTGACGGCGCCCCTGGACCGCGCCGAACGGCGCGCCGTGTCGGCGTTCCTCGCTGCCGGCCTCGTCACGGCGGCCACCGCCAACGCGACCCGTGCCCAGCTCGACCCTGTCGAGCAGGCACCGCGGCACCGCGCCCGCCGAGCGGTCTGAGCCGTTCGCCGACCGTCCCCGCAGTTGCCGCATGGCACGATGACGCGGTGTTCAGCCCGAGCCGCCGACGTGCCCTCGCAGCCTCCACCGTTCTGGTGGCGCTCGTCGCGCTCCTGCCGAGCGCCTGCACGTCCACCACGGGCGGTCCTGTCGCGCCGTCAGGACCCGTCACCACCGCCGGCGGCACCGCCCCCGGCGCACCCGCCTCGAGCGACGTCCCACCAGAGGCGTGGGCGGCAGAGCGGGAGAAGGCTGTCACCGGCGTGCTCCGAGCCAGGGCAGACATGGTGGACCGGGGGGATCGCGCGGGATGGCTCGCCGCGCTCGCCGGGCCTGCCGGCTCCAATCTCCGCGCCGGGCAGTCCGCCGTCTTCGACCGCATGTCCGAGATGGGCGTCGGCGACGTGCGGCTCGTACGGGTGCGAGAGACGACGGCGCCGGTGCCCGCAGTGGCGGGCACCGAGGTCGAGTGGGACGTCCGGGCGAGCCTGACGTACAGACTCCGAGGATTCGACTCGAAGCCGAGATCATTCGACCTCGACCTCACCTTCAAGGCTGACCCGGCTGCTGCCGCACGGGTCGTGCTCACCGCCTCAGCACCGTCGGGACGTCCACAACCGTGGGATCTCCCTGGGCTCGTCGTGCGCCGTTCGGCGAAAGCCCTCGTCCTGGCCGTGGGCGCGCGCAGCCGGGTCGACGAGGTCGCGCGCCGCGCCCGCACGGCGAGCGCGAGGGTGGCCGCCGTGTGGGGCCGGGCCGAGCCGGCCGTGTGGATCGCACCCGCCACCGACGCCGACGCAGCGCGTCTGCTCGGCCGGGCGCCCTCCGACCTCGGTGGCGTGGCAGCTGCCACGGATGGACCCCTCACGCCGGGTGAACGGGCCGGTGCCGACCGCATCGTCCTCGCCCCCGGCGCGTGGACGGCGCTGCAACCGGCCGGTCGCGACGTCGTCATGACGCACGAGCTGACCCATGTCACCGTCAGGGCGGCGACGACTCGTGCCGTTCCGGTCTGGCTGTCCGAGGGCTTCGCCGAGCTCGTCGCCTATGCGCCGATCGACCTGCCCGAGTCGACGATCGTCGCCCCCGCGCTCGACCGGGTCCGAGCCGACGGGCTTCCGCGGGCTCTCCCGGCCGACGCGGATTTCGACCCGGGCACCCCAGCCCTGCCGGCCGCATACGGACTGTCCCTGCTGGCGCTGCGGACTCTCGCCGACGCGCACGGCACCCAGGCGGTCGTGCAGCTCTACCGCGCGGCCGCCGGCGGGCTCGACGTGTCGACCTCGCGGCTCGATGACCGCGAGGCAGCTGTCGACGAGGCCCTGCGCAGGCAGCTGGGCACCACCCGCGCCGAGCTCGTCGCCGACTGGCAGCAGCGCATTCGTTCACTGCTCCGCTGACGCGACACACACCAGGCGGCGGCCGGGCCCGTCGGGCGCGAGCCCAGGCGCCCGGTCGACTCAGGAGTAGAGCTTCTCGACCTCGTCGCCGAAGTCCTTCATGACGACGTTCCGCTTGAGCTTGAGGGACGGCGTCAGGTAGCCGTTGGCCTCGGTGAAGTCACCCGGCAGCACCGTGAACTTGCGGATCGACTCGGCCTTGGAGACGGCTTCGTTGGCGCGGTCGACCGCGTCCTGGAGCGCCTCGAGCACTTTGGGGTGCGTGCGTGCCTGCTCGAGCGTCACGTCCTCGACGCCGTGCGACCTGGCCCAGAGCGGCCACATCTCCTCGTCGAGGGTGATCAGGGCGCCGATGAAAGGCTTCTGGTCGCCGACGACGATGCACTGGGACACCAGCGGGTGGGCGCGGAGGCGGTCCTCCAGCACCGCGGGGGCGACGTTCTTGCCGCCCGCCGTCACGAGGATCTCCTTCTTGCGCCCGGTGATCCGCAGGTAGCCGTCGTCGTCCATCTCGCCGAGGTCGCCCGTGTGGAACCAGCCGTCGACGAGCGCGTCCCGGGTCGCCTCGCGGTTGCCGTGGTAGCTGCCGAAGACGCCGACACCCTTGAGCAGGATCTCGCCGTCGTCGGCGATCCGGATGCCACACCCCGGCAGCGGGTAGCCGACCGTGCCGATCTTGACCTTGTCGGGAGTGTTGACCGCGATGGGCGCCGTCGTCTCGGTCAGGCCGTAGCCCTCGAGGATCAGCACGCCGATGCCACGGTAGAAGTGGCCGAGACGGGTGCCGAGCGGCGCACCGCCCGACACGGCATACCGGACGTGGCCGCCCATGGCGGCACGGAGCTTGGAGTAGACGAGCCGGTCGAAGACGGTGTGCTGGACCTTGAGGCCGAGGCTCGGGCCGCCCGCGTCGAGCGCCTCGCTGTAGGCGATGGCGACAGTCGCGGCACGCAGGAAGATCTTGCCCTTGCCCTCGGCGGACGCCTTGGCCTCGGCCGAGTTGTAGATCTTCTCGAACACGCGCGGCACCGCGAGCACGAAGGTGGGCTGGAACCCGGCGAAGTCGTCGAGCAGCGTCTTGATGTCGGCGGAGTGGCCCATCCGCGCCTTGCCCGCGACGCACAGGACCTCGATGAAGCGCGCGAAGACGTGGGCGAGGGGGAGGAAGAGGAGCGTCGACGCGTTGTCGGAGAGGACCACCTGGCCCAGCTTCTCGATGGCGTTCTCGGCGAGGTCGAGGAAGTTGCCGTGCGTCAGCTCGCACCCCTTGGGGCGCCCTGTCGTGCCCGAGGTGTAGATGATGGTGGCGAGCGAGCCACGGTCGATGCCGGCGCGCCGTGCGTCGAGGTCGGCGTCGGCGACCTCCCGGCCCTGGTCACGGAGCGCGTCGAGCCCGCCCGCGTCGATGGTGATGACCTCGCGCAGCGACGGGAGGTCACCGCGGACCTGCTCGACGACGGCGCGGTGGGTGTCGGTCTCGACGACGGCGAACTGCGCGTCGGAGTCGGAGAGGATCCACTGGACCTGCTCGGCCGACGACGTCTCGTAGATCGGGACGACGACCGCCCCGACGCTCCACGCCGCGAAGTCGACGAGCGTCCACTCGTAGCGCGTACGCGACATCAGCGCGACCCTGTCGCCGGCCTCGACGCCGGTGGCGATGAGGCCCTTGGCCACGGCCGCGACGTCGCCCGCGAACTGCGACCACGTGACGTGGGTCCAGCCCCCCGAGGGTGTCTTGCGCGAGAACGCGGTCTCGCCCGGGGCCTCGACGGCATTGCGCACGGGGAGGCTGGCAAGGCTGCCCTCCGTCGTGGTGGGGGCAAGTGGTGCGACGACGTTGTCCTTCACTGTCACTCCTGATGGCGGGGCCGGAACTGTGCTGCACCTTACCGAGCGGTAACCGGTGAGGACCACGTCGCCATGGTCACACGGGATCCCCGGTCATGCGGCGGCCGCCCACGCTGAGTCGGGAGGTCCCGCCGCGTCCACATCTTCGCACGCGTCCGACGCGCCGTGAGAGGCGTGGTACATCACCCGACCCGCCGTGGGCGACGCGATAGCCTTCGGCGCATGGCCGATCGCACCGAGTCCTCCATCGTCATCGACGCTCCTCCGGGCGAGGTGCTCGACGTCATCGCGGACTTCGACGCGTACCCCGAGTGGGCCGGTGAGGTCAAGGACGTCGCGGTGCTCGCCGAGGAGGGGGACGGCTGGGCCGACCAGGTCCAGTTCACTCTCGATGCCGGCGCCATCAAGGACACCTACGTCCTCGACTACGAGTGGGACGTCGTCGAGGACGGCACGGGCGTCGTTTCGTGGTCGCTCGTCTCGGCCCAGGTGCTCAAGGCGATGAACGGCTCCTACACGCTCGCGAGCGAGGGTGGGGGCACGAAGGTGACCTACCGGCTCGCCGTCGACGTCAAGATCCCCATGATCGGGCTGCTCAAGCGCAAGGCGGAGAAGGTCATCGTCGACACCGCGCTCAAGGAGCTGAAGAAGCGCGTCGAGGCCTGAGCGACGGTGACGCCGATCGACGGAACTGGCTCCTCGGGAGCCGAGCAGGCCGGCAGCTCCACGACGTCCGGCTCCGCCGGTGCGCCCGGTGTGCGCAGCGTCGCCGAGGAAGCCGCCCTGCTGGTCGACCTGCTCTCCCAGCGCGGCTGGTCCGGCACCTCGGGTATGCCGTCCGGCGGGGCGCGCTCGACGGGTGACGCGCCCCGGGCCGACGCCGACGCGCCGGCAGGGTCCGGAGAGCCGGAAGAACAAGGAGAGGGCGAGCGCAGACCGCACGGTTCCGGGCGTGAGTGCACCTGCGGTGGGACGACGCCGGCGGCGTGTCGGGTGTGCCCCGTGTGCCAGCTCATCGCGTTCGTCCAGCAGGTCAACCCGGACACCATCGACAAGGTTGCCGACGTCGTCGGGTTCGCAGCGACCGCGCTGCGCGACCTCGCGACCGCGCAGCGGGAGCGTCACGCCGGCCGGGGCGACGCTGCGCCCCCGCCGCCCCCGCCGCCCCCGCCGCCCCCGCCGGCGAGCGACGACCCCGAACGGACCCGACACGGAGAACGCGCATGAGCAGACGACTCGCCATCGGCATCGACATCGGAGGAACGAAGGTCGCCGGCGGCGTGGTGGACGAGTCGGGCATCATCACGCACCGCACCCGACGCGACACGCCGCACCGTTCGACGTCTCCCGCCGTCGTCGAGAACACCATCGTCGAGTCCGTGGAGGAGCTGCTCCGCCACGTCGACCGTGAGGACGTCGTGGCGGTCGGCATCGGGGCCGCGGGCTTCGTGGCCGAGGACCGCGCGACGGTCGTCTTCGCGCCGCATCTGTCCTGGCGCAACGAGCCGCTGCGTGACGCTCTCGCGCAGCGCATCGACCTGCCGATCACCGTCGACAACGACGCCAACGCCGCCGCGTGGGCCGAGGCCAGCTTCGGTGCAGCGAAGGGCGAGTCGCACGTCGTCGTCATCACCCTCGGCACCGGTATCGGCGGGGCGCTCATCATCGACGGCATGGTGCAGCGCGGTCGGCACGGCATCGCGGGCGAGTTCGGCCACATGCAGATCATGCCGGGCGGGGTGCGCTGCGAGTGCGGCAACCGTGGCTGCTGGGAGCAGTACGCGAGTGGCAACGCGCTCGTGCGGGAGGCGCGCGCGATGATCGAGGCCGGGTCGCCGGTTGTCGCCGACCTGCTCGCTCGCCTCGGTGGCGACGCCGCGGCCCTCACGGGTCCGTTCATCACCGAGTCCGCGCGCGACGGCGACCCCACGGCCCGCGAGCTGCTCGCCGACATCGGCAAGTGGCTCGGCATCGGTCTCGCCAACCTCGCGTCGGCGTTCGACCCCGGCCTGTTCGTCATCGGCGGCGGTGTGAGCGCTGCCGACGAGATGCTCATCGGCCCGGCTCGCGAGGCGTTCCGCCGCCAGCTCCCCGGGCGCGGGTACCGCCCGGAGGCACGCATCGTCCGCGCCGTGCTGGGCAGCGACGCGGGGCTCATCGGGGCTGCCGAGCTGGCCCGGGTGGGCCGCTGACTCGTGCCCGACGTCGGTCGTGCGGCTCGACCCGGGCACGTGCTGCGGGTCATGACCTACAACGTGCACGACCTGCGCGACGACCGCGCGGCCGCGGCGCGGGTCGTGCGCGCGGTTCGGCCCGACGTCCTCTGCCTCCAGGAGGTGCCCCGCCGCCTCACGACCGAGGTGCGGCTGCTGGCGTTCGCGCGACGGTGCGGCCTGCTCTGGAGCGGCGGCCGGCTGGGCACGGGCGGCACGGCCGTGCTGACCGGACCGCGTGTCGAGGTGCTCGGGAGGCACCGCGGCCGGTTGCCCGTCCGCTTCCCCGACCGGTCGAGGGGTTATGCCGCCGCGACCGTCCGGCTGGTCGGCGAGGGTCGCCCCCGTGACCCGGTCACCGTCGTCAGCGTGCACCTCGGTCTGCGGGCCGATGAGCGCGTGCGCCACGCGCTGATGGTCCTCGGACGTCTCGGCGCGAGTGCGGGCGCTCAGGATCGCGTCGTCGTCGCAGGCGACCTCAACGAGGGTGCCGACGGGCAGGCTCACGCAGTCGTCGGCACCCGCTTCCGGCTCGTGTCGGGCGGCGTGGCGACCTACCCGGCGCACCGGCCCACTGCTGCCCTCGACGTGGTCTTCGCGGCGCCGACGCTGCCGGTCCTGGCCGTGGGCTCGAGGACGACGGCGGACGCCGTGACGGAGCGTGACCTGGCCGCGGGCTCTGACCACCGCCCCGTCTGGGTCGACCTCGCTCTCGCCGCGTCGAGCCCGACCCGCTAGACCCGGGTGCCGTCGTCGAACGGGTCGCGCTCGGTGCCGCCGCGCAGCACGAGCAGCACGAACCCGACGACGATCATCGTCAGGGCGGTGACGACCCACCAGCCGCTGCCGTCACGGTCGAAGAAGAGAATGTAGAGCAGCAGGAGCGGACCCCCGACCAGCCCACCCACGATCGCCCAGAACATCGGGTCGGTCTCGGCCGAGGGAAGGTCGATCTCCGACGGCGGCACGAAGTGGTCGCTGTCGGGCTCGACGGCATCGAGGATCTCGTCGGCGTCGTCGCGCTGGGGGGTGCCCCCTCGCCAGGCGTGCGACGTCGTCGGCGCGATCGGGAGCTCGAGCACATCGGATGCGCCGGGTTGCACGGGCGGCGCCGCCGGGTCGGCAGTGCGGTCCGTCGGGCGCTCGACCGCGCGTTCGACGGTGTCCGCGGGGTCTCCCGCGGGGTGTGCCGCGAGATCCGGTGAGACGGTGTCGGTCCCGTCGTCGCTGTCGGTCCTGTCGTCATCGACACCATCGGCGGTGAGATCGGGGGCGAGGTCGTCGGTGAGGTCGGGGACGTGCTCGGAGGTGTGGTCGGAGGAACCGTCGCGTGGCTGCGGCTCGGGAGCCTCGTCGTTCCAGCCGGCGATGATCCGCTCGAACTCCGCGTCGAGGTCGCGCTCGCTCACGAGGTCACCCCGCACGCCCGCCGGGGGGACGCGCCGGAGGCAGCTGCGGCGTCGGAGAGGACCGTCACGTTGGGCTCCTGGCGGTGAAGCGGCTGGACCAACTGATCCTCGCATGCGGCGCCGCGTGCGCGCGAGTGTCGTAGAGTTCGAGCCGTCACCGTTGGAAGGCGGACACGGTTGTTCTACTGGTTCCTCAAGACGATCGTCATCGGGCCGATCATCAAGCTCCTCTTCCGTCCGTGGGTGGAAGGGGAGGACAACATCCCCGCAGAGGGAGCCGCGATCTTCGCGAGCAACCACCTGTCCTTCTCCGACTCGATCTTCCTGCCGCTCGTCGTGTCGCGCCGTGTCACCTTCCTGGCCAAGAGCGACTACTTCACCGGCCGCGGCATCAAGGGCCGGCTCACCGCCGCGTTCTTCAAGGGCGTCGGGCAGCTCCCCGTCGACCGCTCAGGGGGCAAGGCGAGCAACGCGGCGCTGAGCTCGGGTCTGCGGGTGCTGCGTCGCGGCGAGCTGCTCGGCATCTACCCCGAGGGCACCCGTTCGCCCGACGGTCGCCTCTACCGCGGTCGCACCGGCGTCGCGCGGATGGCGCTCGAGGGCAAGGTCAGCGTCATCCCGGTCGCCATGATCGGCACCGACAAGGCGCAGCCGACCGGCAAGGTCATCCCGCGCATCATGCGCGTCGGCGTGCGCGTCGGCAAGCCGCTCGACTTCTCCCGCTACGAGGGCATGGAGGACGACCGCTTCGTCCTGCGCTCGATCACGGACGAGATCATGTACGAGCTCATGCTGCTGTCGGGCCAGGAGTACGTCGACATGTACGCCACGTCGATGAAGGACCGTCTCGTCCAGGCTGCCCGTGCCAAGGCCCGGGAGCTGCAGGAGGCCGCCAAACCCGGCAGCGCCGCGCCCGAGCTCGAGGAGGCGCTCGACGCCGCCGAGGGCAAGCAGCGTCTGGCCGACGCGACTCTCGACGCCACGACGGACAGCACCGCCTCCCGGGCCGAGTCCGACGACGACGCCCGCGACGACGAAGGCGACGGTCCTGTCGTGGCGGCGTCCTGACGCCATGAGCTCCCCGCGCCACGGCGCCGACCCGGACCGCCTCGGCGGCTCCGATGCGGTGGCCGCTCCCCAGCGGCGCCGTGTGGGCACGGATGTCGGCGCGACCGTCGTGGAGGCCTCGACCACGCCCGTCCTCGACGAGCACGCCATCGTCCGGGCGCTCTGGCGCGGCATCGACGTCTTCCGCTGGCTCGCTCTGGTGTATGCCGCGTGGTCGGTGTGGCAGCGCCACGGGCAGATCGCGCACCTCGTCGGCGCGGTCGCGGTCCTCGGCGTGCTGACGGGCTGGACGACCGTGCAGACCCTTCGGCCGATGCGCACGGTCCGGGCCTATACCGTCGAGCTCGCGCTCGGGTGCTCCGCCATCCTCGCGACGCGTCTCGTCGACCACCCTGACGTCATCACGGCCGGCGCGAAGACGATCCCGTCGATCTGGCCGACCGCCGCCGTCGTGGGCTTCGCGGTCCTGCGCGGCTGGCGCGGCGGCCTGGCAGCGGCCTCGCTCGTCGCTGCGTCCTCCTTCGTCGAGGTCGTCGAACCGACGGCCAACACCGTCTCGAACTCGATCTTCGGACTGCTGATCGGCGGCTGCATCGGCTACTGCGTCGATCTCGCCCGCTCGAGCCACTCGGCGCTCGCCGAGGCCATGAGGCTCGACGCCGCCCGCGCCGAGCGCGACCGCCTGGCGAGGACCGTCCACGACGGCGTGCTCCAGACGCTCTCGTTCATCAACCGGCGGGCCTCCGACCTCGGGGGCGAGGCCGCGCGTCTCGGCGCGATGGCGGGGGAGCAGGAGCGGATCCTGCGCACGCTCGTCAGCCAGACCGACCTGGCCGAGGTGAGCCGAGCCGTCAGCGGCGACGCCGACCTGCGCGGACTGCTGCGCCACGTCGAGGGCGAGGACGTCCAGCTGGTGTCGCCCGCCGACCCGGTCGTGCTCCCGCGGCGCGTGGCGGACGAGGTGGTCGCCGCGGTCGAGGCCGCGCTCGACAACGTACGCCAGCACGCCGGCGAGGACGCCCGGGCCTGGGTGCTCCTCGACGACGACGGCGACGAGATCGCCGTGACGATCCGCGACTCGGGCCGCGGCCTCGCGGCGGGACGACTCGAGGAGGCGGTCGGACAGGGCCGGCTCGGCGTCTCGTCCAGCATCCGCGGTCGGGCCGCCGACCTCGGGGGCACGGCCACCATCACCTCCGGCGCAAACGGCGGCACGACGGTCGAGCTGCGCATTCCCAATCGGCGGACAGCACGGTGAGGAACCGCCACCATGGTGGCCAACCGGACATCCCGACCCATCGACGAGGAGCATCGTGACGGAGCAGGACGACGCAGCGTCCCAGGACGAGGGAGCGACGAACGAGCACATCCGGGTGGTCGTGGCCGACGACCACCCGATGTGGCGTGATGCCGTCGCCCGTGACCTCGCCGACGCCGGCTTCGAGGTGCTCGCCACCGCGGACGACGGACGGTCCGCCGTCGCCCGCACCCGAGCGACGGTGCCGGACGTGCTCGTCCTCGACCTCAACCTTCCCGGCCTGACCGGTGCCCAGGTGTGTGCTGCCCTCGCGGCCGCGCAGGTGCCGACACGAATCCTCATCCTCTCCGCGAGCGGCGACCACCAGGACGTCCTCGACGCGGTCAAGGCGGGCGCTCTCGGCTATCTCGTCAAGTCGGCCGGCCGCGAGGAGTTCCTCGCGGCCGTGCGTGCGACGGCAGCGGGCGAGCCGGTCTTCACAGCGGGGCTCGCCGGTCTCGTGCTCGGGGAGTTCCGCCGGGCCAAGGCAGCCGGGGGCGGCACGGCCGAGCGGCCCATCCCCGAGCTGACCGACCGCGAGACCGAGATCCTCAAGTACGTCGCGACGGGCATGGGCTACAAGGAGATCGCGGCCACCCTGTTCCTGTCGCACCGCACGGTCCAGAACCACGTGCAGAACATCTTCGGCAAGCTCCAGATGCACAACCGCGTCGAGCTCGTCCGCTTCGCGATGGAGCGCGGACTCGACCTGGCCGACCCGGGCACCTGACCCCAGACGCGAACGGGTGAAACTGCCCACTCGACCGTCGAGTGGGCACTTTGCATCGGCCGCCACCGGACGGCATGCGCCGGTGGGGCGTGACCGAGGTTTCGGGATGCGGACCCGTGCAGGGAGCCTGCGGAACGGCGACTACGCTGTCGGAGTGAACATGAGGACCGTCACCGCCGATGTCGGCCTGGAGCCAGTCGATGGCTCCGAGGCCCTCGCCGCCCTCACGGCGGCAGCCACCGAGCTCGAGGCCCAGCAGCAGCCCAGCTGGCCCGACACGGCCGCGCTCGCCGAGGTGATCGAGACCCTCGCGTCGTATCCCCCTCTCGTCTTCGCCGGCGAGTGCGACATCCTCACCGACCGGATGGCCAAGGCCGCCGTCGGGGAGGCCTTCGTCCTGCAGGGCGGCGACTGCGCCGAGACGTTCGCGTCGGCGACCGCCGACAACATCCGTGACCGGATCAAGACGATCCTGCAGATGGCCGCCGTGCTCACGTACGGCGCGTCGGTGCCCGTCATCAAGATCGGGCGCATGGCGGGGCAGTACGCCAAGCCGCGCAGCTCGACCGTCGAGACCCGCGAGGGCGTCACGTTGCCGGCGTTCCGCGGCGACATGGTCAACGACTTCGCGTTCCACGAGGCCGCCCGCATCCCCGACCCGCAGCGGCTCGTCCGCGCCTACCACGCGAGCTCGGCGACGCTGAACCTCGTACGCGCGTTCACGACAGGCGGGTTCGCCGACCTGCGCCACGTCCACGACTGGAACCGGGGCTTCGTCGCCAACGCCGCAAACCAGCGCTACGAGAAGATCGCCCGCGACATCGACAAGGCCATGCGCTTCATGGCCGCCTGTGGCGCCGACTTCGACGCGATGCGCACGGTCGAGTTCTACGCCGCGCACGAGGCGCTGCTGCTCGACTACGAGCGTCCGCTCACGCGCATCGACTCACGGTCGGGCCGGCTCTACGACACGTCGGGACACTTCGTGTGGGTCGGCGAGCGCACCCGGCAGCTCGACGGCGCGCACGTCGACTTCGTGTCGCGCATCAGCAACCCCATCGGCGTCAAGCTGGGGCCCAAGGCCGACATCGACGAGGTGCTGCGCCTCATCGACAAGGTCGACCCCAACCGCACCCCGGGCCGTCTCACCTTCATCACGCGCATGGGGGCGGGCACGATCCGCGCCGCGCTGCCGGCACTCGTCGACAAGGTGACGGCATCGGGCGCGACCGTGACGTGGATCTGCGACCCGATGCACGGCAACACGTTCGAGAGCCCGTCCGGCTACAAGACGCGCGACTTCGAGGACATCGTCGAGGAGGTCCGCGGGTTCTTCGAGGTGCACCAGTCGCTCGGCACGGTGCCCGGCGGCATCCACGTCGAGCTCACGGGCAACGACGTCACGGAGTGCCTCGGCGGCGCGGAGAAGATCATCGACTCCGACCTCGAGAAGCGCTACGAGTCGCTCTGCGACCCGCGCCTGAACCACCAGCAGTCACTCGAGCTCGCGTTCCTCGTCGCCGAGATGCTCGGCCAGGCGTGACGCCCGGGTGACAGCGACCGCGGCGGGCGTGTTCAAGGCGGACCTGCTCAGCGACACCCTGACCAAGCCCAGCCAGGCCATGCGCGCCGCCATGGCGGGCGCCGAGGTCGGTGACGACGTCTTCGGCGAGGACCCGACCCTGCGGGCCCTCGAGGAGCGCGTCGCCGACCTGCTCGGGCAGGAGGCGGCCCTCTTCACGCCGTCCGGCTCGATGGCCAACCAGCTCGGTGTGCGGCTGCACGTGCGCCACGGCGAGGAGCTCATCGGCGACTCGCTGGCCCACGTCGTGCGCGCCGAGCTCGGTGCGGCTGCGGTGCTGTCCGGCATCTCGTCGCGCACGTGGGTCTCGGAGCGGGGCCGCTTCCGCGCCGACGACGCAGCGTCCCTCATGATCACGGGCGTGGGGCCGTACCAGGTGTGCACGGCCCTCGTCATCGTGGAGAACACCCACAACTTCGGTGGCGGCACGGTCCAGTCGATCGACGAGATCCGCCGGGCCCGCGAGATCACGCGCGAGCGCGGCGTCGCGATGCACCTCGACGGCGCCCGGCTCTTCAACGCCCACGTCGCCTCCGGCGTGCCGCTCTCGGACTACGGCCACGAGTTCGACACCGTGTCGGTGTGCCTGAGCAAGGGCCTGGGTGCCCCCGTCGGCAGCGTCCTGGCCGGCTCGGCCGCCGCGATGGCTGAGTCGCGCATCTGGCGCAAGCGCTTCGGTGGAGGCATGCGGCAGGCCGGGATCCTCGCTGCCGCAGGCCTTTACGCCCTCGACCACAACATCGACCGTCTCGTCGACGACCACGCCCGGGCACGTCGTGCGGCCGAGGCGATGGCCGAGGCCGCGCCGGGCTCGGTCGACCTCGCGACGGTCGAGACGAACATCGTCATCGTCGACGTAGCCGCAGCCGGATGGACGTCGGCGGCCTTCGTCGAGGCGGCCCTCACCGCCGGCGTGCGCACGTATGCCGTGGGGCCGGGTGCCGTGCGTCTGGTCTGGCACCTCGACGTCGACGACGCCGCGACCGACGTCGCGATCGACGTCCTCACCGCCCTGCTGCGGTCGGCACCCGAGGCCTGACCGCCTCAGACCTCGTGGTGGAGGACCTCGGCCGGGAGCTCACCCGGGCGTCGCCGCGCCAGGAGCTCTACGGCATACATCGCGGTCAGCACGAGGGCTCCGCCGGCGACCATCCGCAGCGTCGCCGCCTCGTCGCCGAGCGTCACCGCGAACAAGGCCGCGAAGACCGGCTCGAGCGTCATGACGATCGCGGCGCGGGTCGCGGGCATGTGCGCCTGCGCCCACGTCTGGACCCAGAGCGCGAGGATGCTCGCGAAGACCACCATGTAGAGCACCGATGCCCAGTGGGTCGCCGTGCGCGGCAGCACGATGCCGCCGGGCAGCGCCCCCACCACGCACAGCACAGCGATGACGACCATCTGCACGACTGACAGCCCGGTCGCGATCTCCGACGCGCTGTAGCGACCGAGGCCGACGATGTGGAGCGCGTAGAGGGCGGCTGCGAGCAGGGTGAGCGCCTCGCCGACGCCGACCGAGAAGCCGTTGAGCGACAGGAGTGCGAGTCCAGCGGTCGCGAGTCCGACTGCCGCCCACGTCGATCCGGCAACCCGCTCACGGAGGAGCAGTGCCGTGAACACAGGCGTCAGGACGACGTACGTGCCGGTGATGAACCCTGACACCGAGGCGGGGGTCGTGGCCAGACCTTGGGTCTGGAAGATCTGCGCGAGCCCGTAGAGAGCCCCGAGGCCGACGCCGACCAGCATCTGACGACGGCTCAGCGCCCGCACCGGACGCCAGAAGACGACGAGCATGATGACGGCTGACAGGGTGAAGCGGACCGCGAGGAAGTCGACCGGGGGGACGGTCTCGACGAGGTCGCGGATCAGGAAGAACGTCGAGCCCCACACGGCGGTCAGGGCGACGAGCAGCAGCGTGGCCAGGCGCATGCGCGCCGCTGGGGTCATCGCTGCTCAGACGATCGTGAGGACGATCGTGCTGCCCTTGGGCAAGGCGGTGCCGGGCGCCAGGTCCTGACCGTTGGTGTCCTTCACCTGCCGGATCTTCCTCTCGAACAGATCGCCGAAGGGATACTGCTTCTCGACCTTGAAACCGAGGTCTGTGAGCGCCTTCTCACCAGCGCTGTCAGGCTGATCCAGGACATTCGGCAGCGGGACCATGACCGGGCCCTTGGACACGACGAGGGTCACGGCGTCGCCCCGGTGCAGGGTGCCCTTGTCGGGCTTCTGCGACACGACGCTGCCAGCCGGGACGGTGTCGCTGTTGACGTCCTCGCCGCGCTCGACCGTGAGCCCGGTCTTCGTGACCGCGGCCGACGCAGCGTCGAACGGCGCGCCGGTGACCTTCGGCACCTCGATCGGCTCACGTCCCTTGGACACCACCACCGAGACGGTGGTGTTGCGGCGCACCGACTCGCCCGCAGGCGGGTCCTGAGAGATGACGACGCCCTCGTCCACCGTCTCGCTCCACTCCTTGGTGGTGTCGCCGAGCCGGAGCGTCAGCGGTGCCAGCGCCGACCCGGCCCTGCCGAGCTTCGAGCCGACGAGGTTCGGCACGGCATACCGTTCCTTGCCCTTGGAGACGACGAGCCGAACGGTCGACTGCTTGCCGAGCTCGCTGCCGGGGGCGGGCTCGACGCGGAGCACCGTGCCCTCTGCTCTGGTCTCGGAGAACTCCTGGGTCGTGTCGCTCTTCAGGGACGCCTGCTGGAGCGCATCCCGCGCCTGCGACACCTGCTGGCCGACGACGGCGGGGACGACAGTCGAGCCACCGGGACCGACGGTGAACCACCAGCCCCCGGCGCCTCCGCCGACGACGAGCAGGGCGGCGGCGAGCCACAGCGGCCACCGTCGCGCGGTGCGCTGCTGGCGCCGGTCGATCGGCATGGCGGTCGTGCGTTCGATGGTGGGTCCGTCGTCGTGGACCGGGAGTCCGATCGACACGTCGTCGCGGGCGGTTGGTGTGTACGCGCTCGTGCGTGCGACGGGTGCCTGTGCCGAGGTCGCCCGCGGGTCGGGCGGCGCGGCGTCGCCACGCCGGTCGAGCTCGCCCGCCGTCAGGCCGCGGCGCAGCGTCCGCAGCGCGGCCACGAACTCCGTCGCCGAGTCGAAGCGGTCGTCGGGCTCGACCGCGGTGGCGCGGGCGACGAGGTCGTCGAGAGCGGCGGGCACCGCGGTCACCACCGTCGACGGTCTCGGGATCGAGCCATGGACGTGGTTGTACGCGATCTGGATCGGGGTGCCGCCGGTGACGGCCTTGCGCCCGGTGAGCATCTCGAACAGGAGCAGGCCTGCTGCATACACGTCGCTGCGCGGGTCGGCGACGCCCCGCTCGACCTGCTCGGGGGAGAGGTAGGAGACGGTGCCGAGGAGCACGCCCGTCTGGCTCGTCGCGGTCTGGTTCGTGATCGCCCGGGCGAGCCCGAAGTCGGCGACCTTGACCTCGCCGTCGTGGCGCACGATGACGTTCTCCGGCTTGACGTCACGGTGGATCATGCCTGCGAGGTGGGCCGCACGCAGTGCGAGCAGGATGGGCTCGAGGATGGCCAGCGCCTCACGGGCGGTGAGCGGCGCCTCCTCGTGGATGACGTCCCGCAGCGTCTTGCCCTCGACGAGCTCCATCGCGAGGAAGACCTCGCCGTCGTCCTCTCCCTGGTCGAACACGGCCACGACGTTCGGGTGGCTGAGCCGCGCCGCGGAGCGGGCCTCCGCGCGGAACCGGTCGACGAAGACGTCGTCGGCCGCGAGGCCCGGGCGCATGATCTTGAGGGCCACCTCGCGGTCGAGGCGTCCGTCCAGCGCCACGTAGACAGAGGCCATGCCTCCGTCTGCGAGGTGGGAGAGGATGCGGTACCGACCGTCGATCACGCGACCGACGAGGGCGTCCGCCACGCTGGACGTCACGGAGGAAAGTTTACGGGCAGATCAGGCCCATCCCGTGCAGGCCAGCCGCGGACGGGCGGTTCGGTGACGAGTCGACGAAGGCGCGCTGCCCGCCCCGTGGGCACGCTCCGTCGAGGCCACCGAGCGCCCGTCCGCGTCCTGTCCCCACGCCCTCGGGGGGCCGGGGCCGCCCCCTCAGAGGCGGTCGTAGACCGCCTGGACATTGGCCACGTAGCGCTTCGTGTCCTCGTACAGGCCCTTCGTGCGCACCGAGTAGAGGCCCTGGTAGTAGGCGGCGATGGCCTGCTCGCGCGACTCTGCGCTCGCCTGCAGGGCCCGGAGGATGAGCACGCCGGAGGTGATGTTGTCCTGGGTGTCGTAGCGGTCGAGCGAGCGGCCTGCGAGCTCCGAGGCCCACGTCTGCGAGATCGGCATGATCTGCATGACGCCGACGGCGTTCGTGTACGAGACGGCTCGCTGGTACCAGCCCGACTCGAGCCAGCCGATCGCGAGCGCCAGCTTGGGGTCGACGCCGTGTCGCGTCGCGGTCGAACGGATCATGGCGGCGGTCCCGCTGCGGCTCGGCACGTCCATCTCGGCCAGCCTGGCCTTGCTCTCGGCCACGGCCTGCGCCGTCTTGTTGGGGTACTCGTAGCCGGACGGGGGAGTGGCGTTCGGGGCCGGCGTCGACGGCTTGGGCGCGGAGGCCGTGCCCGGGACGATGATCTTCTGGCCGACGAAGATGAGGGCGGCGTTGCGCAGCCTGTTCGCGGCCAGCAGCTTGGTGAGCGAGACGCCGTAGCGCTGCGCGATGCCGCTCATCGTCTCTCCAGCGCGCACGACGTGCACCGTGTCGTCGGTCGAGGACTTCGCCGGGCTGCTGGGTGCCGGTCTGCCGGGCGTGCCCGGCTTGGGCGCGGTCGACGCGCGGCCGGGGACGAGGAGCTTCTGCCCCGCGTGGATCAGGGCGCCACCACGGCTGAGCCGGTTCTTCTCCACCAGCGCCTGGACCGTCGTGTGGTTGGCGATGGCGAGGTGCCAGAGGGTGTCGCCCGGGCGGACCGTGACCGTCTTCCACGGAGTCGTGGCCACGGGGGCCACGGCGGCGTGGGCGGGCAGCGCGAGGGCGGCGACGTCGGCGAGGGGCATGGGATGGAGTCCTTTCCTGGAGCCCGGGTGCTGGGTTCGTGAGCGTGGAGGGCGCGTTCGGAAGGGGTTCGGTCGAGTGGGGAGGGAGCGCTCACGGAAACGGTGTGACCGTTGTGAGCAAAGTGGCGTATGTGACGATAGCCCACATTTGAGCACTAAAGTAAAAGTACATTCGTGTAATTTGCGCGGAACGTCCCGAATGAGACGCGTATGCCGCCCGGCCGGACGGGTGCCCATCGCGCGGCCCGGCGGTGGCAGACTCTTGCCCCGTGAGCGAGAACCCCGTGCCCGACACCGACGAGTCCCCAGCCCGCGACCTCGAGTCGCTCGTCGGGGAGTGGCTGACCGTCCCCGACGCCGCCGAGCGCCTCGGTGTGCCGCTGTCACGCGTGCGCCAGCTCGTCTCCGATCGCGAGCTGCTCGCCGCGCGCATCGGGGAGCGCCGCGTCACGGCCATCCCCGCGAAGTTCCTCGACGACACCGGGCCCCGGCCCGAGCTGCGTGGCACCTTCACGGTGCTCGCCGACGGCGGCCTCGACGACGACGAGATCATCGAGTGGCTCTTCACGCCCGACCCGACCCTCCCCGTCGAGGGAGCGCCGATCGACTCCCTGCACGCCGGCCACAAGACCGAGATCCGGCGCCGCGCCCAGGAGCTCGCCTTCTGACGGGCGTCTCGAGGTGCCGTGTGGCGAGGACGCCGGGTCAGGCGTGGCGAGCCGTCGACACGGCGACGAGTGCTTCGAGCACGTCGAGCGCCGACGCGTCGTAGGCGCCCGACTCGCGAGCGCGTCCGACGGCCTTGCGGGCGTCGTCGGCCAGGTCGCCGATGAGCCCGTCGACACGCTCGACCGCACCGGTGTCGACGAGGACGCCCCGGATGGCCTCGACGCCCGCGAGGTCGAGGTCGTCGCGGCCGAGCAGGCCCTCGACCGTCTCCCGGTCGGCGTCGGAGGCGGCATCGAGGGCGTGCGCCACCAGCACCGTGCGCTTGCCCTCGCGCAGGTCGTCGCCAGCCGGCTTGCCCGTGGCCTCGGGGTCGCCGAAGACCCCGAGCAGGTCGTCGCGCAGCTGGAACGCCTCGCCGAGGGCCAGACCGTAGTCGGACAGCGGAGGGAGGGACTCGTCGGGCGTGCCGCCGACGAGTGCGCCGATGAGGAGGGGGTGCTCGATGGTGTACTTCGCGCTCTTGAAGCGGATCACCTTGCGAGCCGAGGCGACCCGGGCGTCGAGGTCGAGACCGTCCCAGCCGCGGGCTGACTCGAGCAGGTCGAGGAACTGCCCGCCCATCAGCTGCGTGCGCATCGTGTCGAAGAGATGACGTCCGCGCGCCAGCTCCTCGGTGGGTAGCCCGCACGTCGCGTACAGCTCGTCGCACCACGTCAGGCACAGGTCGCCCGCCAGGATGGCCGTGCCCTCGCCGAACCGGTCGGCGTCGCCCGCCCAGCCACGCGCCTGGTGCAGGGCGGCGACCGCCCGGTGCGCGGACGGCATACCCCGGCGCGTGTCGCTGCGGTCCATGACGTCGTCGTGGAGCAGGGCAGCGCCCTGGAAGAACTCCATGCTTGCGGCGAGCCGCACGAGCGCCTCGGAGTCGGCGCCCCCGGCGGCGCGGTAGCCCCAGTAGAGGAAGCCGGCACGCAGGCCCTTGCCTCCCGACAGCAGGCCGGACACGGCCGAGACGAGCGGCGCCGTCTCGTCCCCGATCACCGCCAGCGACTGGGTGGCCCCGGCGATCTGCCCGTCGATCGCCTGCTGAACCCGACGGCGTAGCACGTCGAGGTCGGTGGGGGTCTGCACGGGGTCCTCCATCGAGTCGCGGGAATCGTGGTCAGCCTACGCGGCGCACAGGCCGCCCCGTGAACAGCCCACGCACCACGAGCGGGCTCGGCCTAGGGTGTCGGACATGGCACACGGCACGGCATCCTCCATGGCGCGGGCGGAGCGGTTCACCCGGTCCATCCCGGCGATGATCGAGGCCGACACTCCCACCTTCAGCTTCGAGTTCTTCCCGCCCAAGGACGACGCGTCCGAGGCGCAGCTCTGGGACGCCATCCGCCGGCTCGAGAAGGTCTCACCGAGCTTCGTGTCGATCACCTACGGCGCCGGAGGCAGCACCCGCGACCGCACGGTGCGCCTGACCCAGCGCGTGCTCGAAGCCACCTCGCTGACACCGATGGCGCACCTGACCTGCGTCGGGCACTCCGTGGCAGAGCTGCGCGGCATCGTCGGGTCGTACGCAGCCGCCGGGGTCCGCAACATCCTGGCCCTGCGCGGTGACCCCCAGGGCGGCCTCGGCCAGCCCTGGGTGGCGCACCCCGAGGGGCTCAACCACGCCGACGAGCTGGTCTCGCTCGTGCGCGGGCTCGGCGACTTCACCGTGGGTGTCGCGGCCTTCCCCGACGGGCACCCCGAGTCCGGCGACATCAGCGAGGATGCCGTGACGCTGATCCGCAAGGAACGGGCGGGTGCGCAGTTCGCGATCACGCAGATGGTCTTCGACGTCGACAACTACCTGCGGCTGCGCGACGAGCTCGCCCGCCGGGGCTCCGCCCTGCCGGTCGTGCCCGCGATCATGCCGATCACCAACGTGCGCCAGGTCGTGCGCATGGCCGAGCTCGCCGGCCAGCCGATGCCGACCGAGGTCACCGGCCGGCTCGGGCGTCACGGCGACGACGCGGACGGTGTCCGCGCCGAAGGCATGGCGATCGCCACGGAGTCCTCGCGCCGGCTGCTCGACGAGGGCGCGCCGGGCATCCACTTCATCACGATGAACCGCTCGTCGGCGACGCTCGAGGTCTTCGGCAACCTCTGACGCCGCTCGGGCTCCCTGAGCCGCGTGGGCGTCAGGTCTCCTGGTCGAAGGGGCGTTCCGGACGCTCCGCGCCGCGTGGGGCCGCCGGCGGGTCGACCCCCGTGTCGCGACCCAGGCGTGCGCGCCCTGGGGGCGTTGCGATGCCCACCCGCTCGCCCCAGGCGTCGTAGCGCCGCTTGTAGCGCCGGATGCGGCTCGCCAGCTTGTAGACGAGGAAGGCGCCCAGGGCGAGCAGCAGCAGTGCGATCGTCGCGGCCCACCAGGGGTGTGCGATGGCCAGCGCCGTGACGCCGGTGACGGTGACGTCCTCGGTCGTGCTGACGAGGACGTTGCTGGCCGGCTCCGGCGAGGTGTTGACCGCCGCGCGGATCCCGGCCTTGATGCCGTGCGAGATGAGGGCGGTGACACCACCCGTCGCCGCCCCGATGGCGGCGTCGAGGCCCGCGGTCTCATGGCCGATGAGGTAGCCGATCGTGGCGCCCACGGCCGGCCGCACGACGGTGTGGACCGAGTCCCACACCGAGTCGATGTAGGGGATCTTGTCGGCGAGCATCTCGATCGCGAAGAGGATCCCGGCCCCGACGAGCACGTCGGTGCGAGCCAGGGCGTCGGGGACCTGGCCGAGGGCGAAGATCTTGTCGGCGAGCCCGAGGACGAGCACGACCGCGTACGCGTTGATTCCGCTGCCCCACCCGGTGGTGAAGGCCATGGGGATGAGCTCGGCGCCCACGACACTCCTTCGGTCGCGCGCCGGTCGCGGGTGCGCCGGTGCGTCTGCTGCCGGCCGGACGGCCGGGCACAGGTCCAACGCTTCTGACGCTCCCGCATTCCCGGGGCCGGTGCAACGGGGCGCGCCCGGCGCGCCCGCAGGCCTCTGGGCAGCGGAACGGGTCCGATCCGTGAGCGGACGGGACCCCTGCACCCCTCCGTTCGCGGACCGAACCCGCAGCCCCAACTCTGCCGAGGGCTCGGGCGGCCGGGCCTGAGCACCGGTACTCAGGTTCGCCGGGTCGGGGAGGTCGGGGAGGTCGGGGAGGTCGGGGAGGTCGGGGAGGTCGGGGACGGGATGGGACGGGTGGCCGTCAGGTCGGTCCCGGACCGTCTTGACAGGCTGTCGGCGGCAGGGGTTAGGCTTTGAGCATCGAACAAGTGTTCGAATGTTGGTCCAGTTCAGCTCAGTCGTCGGTTGGTGTCGGGCTGCTCGTGTGGGGCGCGAGTGGTCTGGGTCGTGATGTCCGGCCTCGACGTGTCCGAGGGAGACGTGTCGTGGTGCGTAGGTTCAGTGACTCCGTGCAGGTGAGACTGCAGGAGGGGGAGCAGCCCGCCGCCGGGCCGCCTCCCGAGGCGTTCATCTGGCGCGGCCGGCTCTATGTCGTGCGTGGCGTCCTCGCCCAGTGGCGCGAGCGGCGGGCCTGGTGGCACGACGCGCTCGACGCCGACGAGGCGCAGGTGCGCCCCGGCGAGACGCTCGTCGCGGCCGCGAGCGAGCAGCACGTCTGGAGGGTCGAGGCGAGCCCGGGGTGGTCCTTCGCGCCCGGGGTCTACGACCTCGCCCACGACGAGTCCTCACGCGGCGACCGGTGGTCGCTCGTGCGGGTCGCCGACTGACGCCGGAGAAGAGAGGAGACCACCGTGACCGCCGCCCACCTGCGTCGTCCACCCGTCTCGGTCGCCGTGCTCGACCTGCTCGAGCGGGGGCGTGCCACGCTCGAGACCGCGTGCCGCACGAGCGACGCGTCGGAGCGCTACCGCGACGCCCACCTCGGTGCCCTGCGGGCTGCCGCGGCCCTCGTCGCGGCTCGCACCGTCCCGTCCCCGCGCTCCCGGCCGCGCAGCGTCTGGCAGGTGCTCCCCGGCGTCGCGCCCGAGCTGGGGGAGTGGGCCGCCTTCTTCGCGGCGTGCTCGGCCCACAGGTCGGTCGTCGACCGTGGTGGCCACATCAGCGCCCGCGAGGCCGACGACCTGCTGCGCCAGGCCGAGATGTTCCTCGAGATCGTCCAGGACCAGCTCGGCGTGCCGCTGACGATCCCGCTGCCGCAGTCGATCACCCCCGTCTCGAGGAGTCGGGCGAGCGGGGGCTGAGCAGTATGACGACCGCTTCTTCCACGCCTGGCGGCGAGGGCTTCGTGCACCTGCACGTCGCCTCCGGATACTCCATGCGCTACGGCACGGCAAAGCCGCACCAGCTCGTCGAGCGGGCGGCAGCCTTCGGGCAGCCCGCGCTCGCCCTCACCGACCGCGACGGGCTCTACGGTGCAGTGAAGTTCGTCCGGTCCTGCATGGAGCACGACGTCGCTCCGGTTCTCGGCGTCGACCTCGCCCTCGACCCCGAGCACCCCGAACGACCCCGGGGGCGCATCCGCACCCCGGTGCGCGGAGGCGCGCTCGTCGACCCGCGGCTGCCGCGCGTCACCGTGCTGGCCCGCGGCAGCACCGCCGACCTGGCCCCCGGTGAGGGGTGGGCGGCGCTCTGCCGTCTCGTCACCGCGACCCACCTGCGCGGCGAGCGCGGCAACCCGGTGACGACCGCGAGCCTCGTCGCGGAGCACGCGCGCCCGCGCACCGACCCGGCTCCCGAGGGCTCGACGGGCAGCTCAGGGAGCTCCGGGAGCGAGGCTGGGCCCGCCCGGCTCGTCGTGCTCCTCGGACCCGACTCCGACGTGGGCCGCGCCGTCCTCGCCAAGCGACGCGACCGGGCGCGGGCCGCGCTCGAGCGGTGGGTCGCGCTGCTTCCGCGCGGGGGCGTCGTCGTCGAGGTCGTCTGCCACGGCGGGCCCGAGCACCTGCCCGGCAGCCTCGGGCAGGCCGGGCGCATGCTCGCTCTCGCGCGCGAGGCCGGCGTGCCGAGCATCATCACCGCCGCGGTGCGCCACGTCGACCCGCAGGACGCCGCGGTCGTCGACGTCCTCGACGCGGCGCGCCGGCTCGTCGCGCTCGACGAGCGCCACCTCGACCGCGTCACGACGGCCGGGCACCTCTCGCCCACCCCGCTCATGCACGCGCTCGCGCTCGACGTCGTGCAGGTCTCGGGCCCCGGCCTCGTCGGCGGCGGGCCGCTCGCCCGCGAGCAGGCGCGTGAGCTGCTCGCCCGCACCACGGCCCTCGCGACCCAGTGCATCCAGGACCCGCGAGCCGACCTCGGCATCGGCTCGGTGCACCTGCCCGAGCCCGGTGTGCTCGGCATCCGCCCCGGCACCAACCCGCACCACGTCCTCGCGCGCCGGTGCCGCGAGTCGATCGCGACCCGATACCCGGACCGCACCGGCAGCGAGCTCGGTGCCGTCAGCGACCGGCTCGAGGACGAGCTCGGCGTCATCGAGACGCTCGGCTATGCGACGTACTTCCTCACCGTCGCGCAGGTGTGCGACCTCATCCGCGAGATGGGTGTGCGGGTGGCGGCCCGCGGCTCGGGGGCGGGCTCGCTCGTCAACTATCTCCTCGGCATCTCCGGTGTCGACCCGATGCGCCACGGGCTGCTCATGGAGCGGTTCTGCTCACCGCTGCGCGCCGAGCTGCCCGACATCGACATCGACGTCGAGTCGGCCCGCCGCACCGAGATCTACGAACGCATCCTCGACCACTTCGGCGGTGAAAGGGTCACGTGCGTCTCGATGATGGACACCTACCGGGTGCGCCACGCGATCCGCGATGCCGGCGCGGCGCTCGGGCTGCCGCCACCAGAGATCGACGCGATGGCCAAGGCCTTCCCGCACATCGCCGCCCGCAACGTGCGCAATGCCCTGGCCGAGCTTCCCGAGCTGCGCGCGAGCGGCCTCGACGTGCCGCGCCTGCAGCTGATGTTCGACATCGTCGAGCGGCTCGACGGCCTGCCCCGGCACATCGCGCTGCACCCCTGCGGCGTGGTGCTGTCCGACTCCGTCCTGCTCGACCGCACCCCTGTCGAGGCGAGCTGGCTCGGCTTCCCGATGAGCCAGTTCGACAAGGACGACGTCGAGGAGATGGGACTGCTCAAGCTCGACGTCCTCGGCATCCGGATGCAGTCGGCGATGGCGCACGCGATCGACGAGGTCGAGCGCATCGACGGCGTGCGCATCGACCTCGACGACGAGACCCAGGTGCCCTTCGACGACGAGCCGACCTTCGAGCTGGTCCGGTCGACGAAGACGCTCGGGTGCTTCCAGATCGAGAGCCCGGGGCAGCGCGAGCTCATCGGCAAGTTCGGGCCGCGCAGCTTCGAGGACCTCATCATCGACATCTCGCTCTTCCGGCCCGGCCCGGTCAAGAGCGACATGATCATCCCGTTCCTCAACGCGAGGCAGGGCTGGAAGGACCCCTCCTACCTGCACCCGAGCCTCATCCCGGCGCTCCAGGAGACCGAGGGGGTCGTCGTCTTCCACGAGCAGGTGCTCATGATCGTCGCCGAGACGACCGGCGTGACCCTCGCGCAGGCGGACGAGGTGCGCCGCGCGCTCGGCACGCCCGACGGGCAGCAGCAGATCGAGCACTGGTGGCGGCGCGCGGCACGTGACCGTGGCTACGCCCCCGAGGTCGCCGACAAGATCTGGGACGTCCTCAAGGCCTTCGCGTCGTTCGGCTTCTGCAAGGCGCACGCGGCCGCGTTCGCGCTGCCGACCTACCAGTCGGCCTGGCTCAAGGCGCACCACCCGGCGGCCTTCCTCGCCGGGGTGCTGACGCACGACCCCGGCATGTACCCCAAGCGGCTCATCCTCGACGACGCCCGCACCTTCGGCATCGCCGTCCTCGGGCTCGACGTCAACGTCTCCACCGGCACCTACCGCTTCGAGCGCACCGAGGACGGCAGCGAGGCGATCCGGCTCTCGCTCGCCGACGTCCACGGCATCAGCGAGGCCGAGGTCGCGCAGATCGTGGCCGGCCAGCCGTACTCCAGCCTCTCCGACTTCTGGCAGCGCGCCCGCGTGTCCCGGCCGGTCGCCGAGAAGCTCGTGCTCGCAGGGGGGTTCGACTCCCTCCACGACATCGACCTCGGTGGCCCGTCCCGTCTCGACGAGAGCGGCACGGGGGTCGTGGGACGGTCGCGCACGGGCCTCGGCCGACGCGGCCGGGTCACCCGACGCGACCTGCTGCTCCACGTCGCCGAGCTCGACCGCTGGTCGGCGTCGCAGCGGTCGTCGCGCCGCCGCGTCTCGGCGGCGAGCCGCGGGTCGGCGTCGTCGCGGGGGCGGGTCACCTCGGTGTCGGCGACCGGCGACATCCGAGCCCTCGCCGCGGCGCAGTCACAGGCCTCCGCGGGGGCTCCCGAGCACGTCGCGACCCAGCTGACCCTCGACCTCGGCGACACGCCCCGGCTGTCGGCGACGAGCGGGCTGCCCGAGATGACCGGGCCCGAGCGGGTCCGTGCCGAGCTGGAGGTGCTCGGACTGGACGCAAGTGGTCACGTCGTCGACTTCTACACCCCGCTCCTCGACGCGCTCGGCGTGACCCGGGCGCGCGACCTCCTCTCGGGCCGCAGCGGACGCGAGGTCTGGGTCGCCGGGGTCAAGGTCGCCACCCAGACCCCACCCATCCGCAGCGGCCACCGCGTCGTCTTCCTGACGCTCGACGACGCCACCGGACCGGCCGACCTGACCTTCTTCGAGGACGTCCAGGGGCCGTATGCCGCCACCGTCTTCCACTCGTGGCTGCTGCTCTGCCGTGGGTTGGTACGGCGCACCGGCCCACGCGGCGTGTCCATCCGCGCCACCGGCGCGTGGGAGCTGAGTGGGCTCCAGGAGGCGTGGACCTTCGGTGGTATCAACGCCGTGAGCGATGCGCTCGACGCCGCCGACCGGGCCGCGTGGGAGCGTGCCTCCGCACTGGCCCGCCCCGACGGCGTGACGCCGGGAGTGGGGGAGGGGCCCGACGGCCGGCGGGTGCTCGTCCACGCGTCCGGCTTCAAGCAGTCGCCGTACGCCGACATCAAGCCGGCCGGTGACGACGTCAGGGGTCCGCGCGCGACGAGCGGGCTCGTCCCCACCGACACGGTGGGCGGCCCGCCACGCAAGCTGTGGCACGCGAGCCCGGGAAGCTCGGGGCACTAGGGTGAGGACGCACACGAACCACCTGCGCAACCACGCGTACGACGTTCCCAGACGGAGGACCCCGTGCCTGACGAGCAGCGACCCCAGCGACGTGGAGGGGTGCGGCCGTCGGCCGTGGTCTCGGCGGTGGGCCGCATCGCCGACGAGTGCACCGCCCGGCTCGGCCGCCCCCTCGAGGTCCTCGACCTCGGCGGCGGCACCGGCGGCGTCGCCGTCCCGCTCGCCGAGGCCGGCCACCGGGTCACCGTCGTCGACCCCAGCCCCGACGCCCTCGCGGCGCTCGCGCGCCGTGCGCGCGAGGCCGGCATCGTCGACCGTGTCACCGGGGTGCAGGGCGACGGCGACTCGCTCGACGCCCTCCTCGCCGGACGCCAGGTCGACCTGGCCTGCTGCCACGGCACCCTCGAGTTCGTCGACGACCCCGCGGCGACGCTCCGCGCCATCGCGCACGCCCTCGGTGAGGGCGGGGTGCTCTCGCTGCTCGTCTCCGGTCGGCTCTCCGTCGTCTTCGCCAAGGCGATCGCAGGTGAGTTCACACAGGCCCGGGCCGCCCTCGTCGACCCGTCCGGGCGGTGGGGAAACACCGACCCGCTGCCGCGCCGCTTCGACGTCGAGCAGCTCGAGTCCCTGCTCGCCGGCGCCGGCTTCACCGACGTCCACGTGCGTGGCACGAACATCTTCGGCCACCTCGTCCCCGCCTCGCTCATCGACTCGGAGGCCGACCGCGTCGCCCTCACCGAGCTCGACGACCTGCTCGTCTCCGGCCCGGGCCGCGAGTTCCTACGGACGCTCGGCAATGCCCTGCACGTCGTCGCCCGCCGCGACTGAGCCCGCCGACGGCTCCTGGGCCGGCTCCTCCGTGGAGGTCCGGCCGTGAGCCGCCGCCAGTTCACCGCCCCGACGCGAGGGAGCGCAGAGCCGCCCGACGACACCGGGTGCACCGTCCTGCACGTCGACATGGACGCCTTCTACGCGTCCGCGTCGCTCATCTCGCGTCCCGACCTCCATGGCAAGCCCGTCATCATCGGCGGTGCGGGCGGCCGCTCGGTCGTGCTCTCGGCGACCTACGAGGCGCGCGCGTTCGGCGTCACGTCTGCCATGCCGATGGCCCGCGCCCAGCGGCTCTGCCCCCAGGCCGTCATCATCGAGCCCGACCACCGCCGCTACGCCGCCATCTCGGAGGCCGTCATGGCGACCTTCGCGACGATCACCGACAGCGTCGAGCCCCTGTCGCTCGACGAGGCGTTCCTCGACGTCTCCGGGGCCGTACGCCGCCTCGGCCGTCCCACGCAGATCGCGGAGCAGCTGCGCGACACCATCGCCGACGAGCAGGGCATCACCTGCTCGGTGGGCGTCGCCTCGACGAAGTTCGTCGCCAAGCTCGCCTCCAACCTGGCCAAGCCCGACGGGCTCATCGTCGTGCCGCGCGACGAGGTCGTCTCCTTCCTGCACCAGCTGCCCGTGGGCGCGATCTGGGGCGTCGGTGACAAGACCGAGGAGCACCTGCACCGGCTCGGCCTGCGCACCGTCGCCGACCTCGCCCACACCCCGGTGGAGACGCTCCAGCGCGCGCTCGGCGACGTCGCCGGGCGCAGCCTGCACGACCTCGCGTGGGGACGCGACCCTCGCTCGGTCGTCCCGGAGCGACGCGAGAAGTCGATCGGTGCCGACGAGACCTTCGCGCACGACATCGACGACCCCGTCCGGATCCACCGCGAGCTGCTGCGCCTGTCCGACCGCACGGCTGCGCGGGCGCGGTCCGCCGGGATGACGGGGCGCACCGTGTCGATCAAGGTCCGGTTCGCCGACTTCACGACGATCACCCGGGCCAAGACCCTGCGCCACCACACCGATGTCTCGCGCGACATCTTCGCGACCGCGCGCGAGCTCTACGACCGCCTCGGCCTGCAGCGGGCCCGCATCCGGCTCGTCGGAGTGCGGCTCGAGGGCCTCGTCCCGTCGGCCGTCGCCCCCATCCAGGCGACCCTCGACGAGCCTGAGCACGGGTGGCGTGAGGCCGACCGCGCGGTCGATCGGGCGAGTGCCCGGTTCGGTGCCGGCTCGGTGCGACCCGCGAGCCTCATGCCTGACCGACCCTCGGGTTCCCAACGGGAGCGGCGCGACTTATCCTGAAGGAAAGAAGTCCGTGTCGGCCGTTTCCGACATACGATTCGGGCACAGTCGAGATCGCACAGGGAGGTGCCGAGTGGCACTCTCGGAACATGAGGAAGCCCTCCTCCAGCAGATGGAGGAAGCCCTCTACGCCGAGGACCCGCGATTCGCGTCGCGGATCCAGAAGACAAACTCGCGTGGAGTGGGCCGTGGGCGTGTCGTCGCGGGGGTCATCGCCGGCGTCGCCGGACTCGGGCTCGTCATCTTCTCGGCCATGAGCAGCGTCATCTGGCTCGGTGCGGTCGGCTTCGCGATCATGGTGGCCGGCATCGTCTACGCGATCACACCCTCGAAGACGAAGCTCGCCGCCGTCGACGCCGACGGCACGCCGAAGCCGCGCTCCGGCAAGGCCAAGGCCGGCACGGCGCGCCAGGGCACATTCATGGAGCGGCTCGAGGAACGTTGGGAGAAGCGCCGCCGCGACCAGTGGTGAGCGCCCCACACGAACGAGGACCCCGACGGATTGCGTCGGGGTCCTTCTCGTGTCCTGCTCGTCCGGCCGCGAGCCGTGTCGCCGGCCCGGTCGGTCCGGTCGGTCCGGTCAGGGTCGGGTGACGTAGACCGCCACGGCCCACGTCGCGATGATCGCGAACGCTGTCACCAGCTCGATCCCGATGTTGAGGGCCACAGCGCGAATCGCCTCGAGCGTCGCTCGCCTGGCTGCCACGTGCTCGCGGTGCTTGACGCGCTCGAGCAGGTAGACAGCGAGGACGAAGCCCAGCGGCGCACCGACCACCGGGACGACGAAGAAGCCGACCACGGCCACTGCCAGGGCGACCGCGACGACGCCACCCTCGACCCCCGCCGACCTCATCCGGCGCCCCGGCACGAGGTACTGCGAGACGAGGCCCACGGCATACAGCAGGGTCGCGATGGCGAAGACGAACCAACCCGGCCCGTCCTGACGTTCGAACGCCCACACGAGCGTCGCGCCCCACACCACCAACAGCCCCGGAAGCACCGGGACGACGATGCCGACGGTTCCCACGAGCATCGCGAGCAGGACGATGACGTTCGTCGCGGTGATCACGGGAAGCCGTCGGCGGCGCGGGGAGTCTGGATGAGGTCAGGAAGGAGGGCCGGGTCGGAGGTCGCCTACTGGGTCAGCGCTCGTCCATCGGTGCCGAGACCGGGATCTCGTTGAGCCGTTCCGTCTCGTCGCGGATGTCGATCGCCTTGACCTTCAGGGCCGGGAGGTGCTCCCGACCGTGGTGAGCGCAGAAGAGCAGCTCTCCGCCGGAAACGAGGCGGGCGCGGATGTAGGCCTGAGCCCCACATCGGTCGCAGCGGTCAGCAGCGGTCAGTTCGGGTGCCAGTGCTGTCGTCATCGTATTTCGCCTCTTTCCTCCCTCGGGGGTCCCCGTAAGGGAAACCCTTCCATGTACCTACGACGCTCGAACGGTCCATTCGGTGCACCGGCCTTGCTTCGCGGCTGTTCCAACAGTGAATCACGTGGAATCCTTCCCGAAGGTCAGGCTCGGAAGATGAGACACCCCGCGCGGCAACATCGTTACGTGTCAGTGATTCGCCGTGGGCCCGCGATACGGATTGGGACGCGCCGCTTTGCGATGGTTTCGGGACGGTTGGGCGAGTGGCCCGACGTCGCCGTCCCTGCCGGCCCGTGACCTGCGTCACCCGGGGTCCAGCGAGCCTCCCGGGGGGCGTCGGCGCGGGTGGCTAGGCTTCCCCTGCCAGCCCCCACAGCCCGACCGCTGGCCGCTCACCGACCGAAAGAGATCGACACACCGTGGCCTCCGCCTCCCGTCCCGCTCCCTCCGGCAACGGCGACTACACCGCGCGCCACCTCCAGGTCCTCGAGGGCCTCGAGGCCGTTCGCAAGCGTCCCGGCATGTACATCGGCTCGACCGACCAGCGCGGTCTCATGCACTGCCTCTGGGAGATCATCGACAACGCCGTCGACGAGGCGCTGGCGGGCGTGTGCACCGACATCCAGGTGATCCTCGGTTCCGACGGGTCCATCGAGGTGCGCGACAACGGCCGCGGCATCCCCGTCGACATCGAACCGCGCACGGGCCTCTCCGGCGTCGAGGTCGTCTTCACCAAGCTGCACGCCGGCGGCAAGTTCGGCGGCGCGTCGTATGCCGCCACGGGTGGCCTCCACGGTGTCGGCGCCTCCGTCGTCAACGCCCTGTCGTCCCGGCTCGACGTCGAGGTCGACCGCGCCGGCAAGACGTACGGCATGAGCTTCCGTCGCGGCGAGCCGGGCACCTTCACCGATGCGAAGGGCGCGGCCCACTCGCCCGAGGCACCGTTCACGCCCTACGAGAAGAAGAGCGCCCTGCCCGTCGTGGGCAAGGCGAGGCGGGGGGTGACCGGCTCCCGGGTGCGGTTCTGGCCCGACCGCCAGATCTTCCTCAAGGACTCCGAGCTCGACTACGACGCGATCCTCGGGCGCGCACGACAGACCTCGTTCCTCGTTCCCGGTCTGCGGCTCGTCATCCGGGACGAGCGTCGCCTGAAGGGGACCCCCGGCGAGGAGGGTCCGATCGAGGAGGTCTTCCAGCACGACGGCGGCATCACCGACTTCGTCGAGTTCCTCGCGCCCGACACCCCGGTCACCGACGTCTGGCGGCTCGAGGGCTCCGGCACGTTCTCCGAGACCGTGCCGGTCCTCGACGTGAACGGCCACATGACCCCGACCGAGCTCGAGCGGGAGTGCGTCGTCGAGGTCGCGCTGCGCTGGGGCCAGGGCTACGACACGAGGGTCCAGTCCTTCGTCAACATCATCACGACGCCCAAGGGCGGCACGCACGTGGCCGGCTTCGAGCAGTCGCTGCTCAAGGTGTTCCGCAAGCAGCTCGAGGTCAACGCCCGCCGCCTCAAGGTCGGCAACGACAAGCCGGAGAAGGACGACGTGCTCGCGGGGATGACCGCGGTCGTCACGGTGCGCCTCGCCGAGCCGCAGTTCGAGGGCCAGACCAAGGAGGTCCTGGGCACCAACGCGGTCCGCGCCATCGTTGCGCGCGTCGTCGAGCAGGAGCTCACCGACCGCCTGACGTCGACGAAGCGCGGCGACAAGGCCCAGGCCGCCCTGCTCCTCGAGAAGGTCGTCTCGGAGATGAAGTCGCGCATCAGCGCGCGGCTGCACAAGGAGACGCAGCGCCGCAAGAACGCCCTCGAGAGCTCGACCCTGCCCTCGAAGCTGCGCGACTGCCGCACGACCGACGTCGACCGCTCCGAGCTGTTCATCGTCGAGGGTGACTCGGCGATGGGCACGGCCAAGGAGGCACGCAACTCGGAGTTCCAGGCCCTGCTGCCGATCCGGGGCAAGATCCTCAACGTCCAGAAGGCGTCGGTCTCCGACATGCTCAAGAACGCCGAGTGCGCCTCGATCATCCAGGTCATCGGCGCGGGATCCGGTCGCAGCTTCGACCTCGGCGCCGCCCGTTACGGCAAGGTCATCATCATGACCGACGCCGACGTCGACGGCGCCCACATCCGCACCCTGCTGCTCACGCTGTTCTTCCGCTACATGCGTCCCCTGGTCGACGCCGGACGCGTCTATGCGGCCATGCCGCCGCTGCACCGCCTCGAGGTGATCAACGCGGGCGCGAAGAAGAACGAGCTCATCTACACCTACAACGAGCTCGAGATGCGCCGCACGGTGACGCGCATCGAGAAGTCGGGCAAGAAGATCAAGCAGCCGATGCAGCGCTACAAGGGCCTCGGCGAGATGGACGCCGACCAGCTCGCCGACACGACGATGGACCCGCGTCACCGCACCCTGCGCAAGGTGACGATGCGCGACCTCGAGACCGCCGAGCGCGTCTTCGAGCTGCTCATGGGCAACGAGGTCGCACCGCGCAAGGACTTCATCATCGAGTCCGCGGCCGAGGTCGACCGCGAACGCATCGACGCCTGACCCGTCCGTCCGGCGCCCGCGCGACATCGGCGGGGTGCCCGGACCGTCCACGGCGCACAGCAAGCCGTGCTTACGATGTGTCCCTGCCGGCGCGACTCCCTCCGCCGGTACGCGTCGAGAAGGGGAATCGATGGGTGGCAACGTCAACGCCGAGGAGTCGGTCGCCGACGAGCGCTCCGGCCTGCCCGCACCGCAGTCCGCGCCGGAGTCCCGGCAGGAGCGGGACGCGCTGGACGGTCACGCGGCCGAGACCTTCACGGTGCAGCTGCCCGGCACCCGGGCAGCGAAGGACGGTGTGGACGGTGGTTCCGGTGCGCACCATGAGGACGCCGCGGACGCCGGCATACCCAGCGAGCCCCAGCAGCTCTCCGGCACGCCCGAGACCCCCGACGAGGACGTCGCCGTCGGCGGCATCGACACCGCGCCGGACCGCACGGTCCCCGCGCCACCCCGCTACCTGAGCCCCGACGAGCTGCACTGGGCGGGTGAGACGGTGGAGGCGATCTCCACGGCGTTCGCCTCGAAGGTCGTGGGGCAGGCGCGGCTGCAGGAGACGCTCCTCATCGCCCTGCTCACCGGCGGCCACGTGCTCCTCGAGAGCGTCCCCGGTCTCGCCAAGACGACGGCCGCGCAGACGATCGCGCAGTCCGTCGGCGGCACCTTCCACCGCATCCAGTGCACACCCGACCTGCTGCCGAGCGACATCGTCGGCACGCAGGTCTACAACCAGCACACGGGTGCCTTCGAGACGCAGCTCGGCCCGGTCCACGCCAACTTCGTGCTCCTCGACGAGATCAACCGCAGCAGCGCCAAGACCCAGTCGGCGATGCTCGAGGCCATGCAGGAGCGGCAGACCTCGATCGGCGACCGCAGCTATGCGTTGCCCGACCCGTTCCTCGTGCTCGCCACGCAGAACCCCATCGAGCAGGAGGGCACCTACCCGCTGCCCGAGGCGCAGATGGACCGCTTCATGCTCAAGGACGTCCTCGACTACCCCTCGCCCGCCGAGGAGGCGGAGGTGCTGCGGCGCATCGACTCCGGCATCTTCGTCAACGCCTCCGAGCCCGTCGTCTCGGTCGCCGACGTCAAGCGGCTCCAGGCGCTCGTCGGACGCGTCTACGTCGACCCGGCGATCATCAACTACATCGTCGGCATCGGCTACGTCACGCGGCACCCGCGCGACTACATCGAGCCCAGGCTCGCGACGTACGTCGACTTCGGCGCGAGCCCCCGCGCGAGCATCGCCTTCACGAGCGCGGCGCGGGCCCGCGCACTGATCGACGGTCGCAACCACGTCGTGCCCGACGACGTCAAGGCGCTGACGCACCGCGTGCTCCGGCACCGCGTGACGCTCGGCTTCGAGGCGGCGGCCGACGACGTCGAGGTCGAGAGCATCATCGACGCCATGGTCAACGGGATCCGCACTCCCTGAACGGGATTCACACGAGAGACGCGACATGACGACGACGCTGCTGACGAGGGTGAAGAGCAAGCTCTTCGTCCACGCGCGCCGCAAGTCGCGCAGCCTGCTCGAGGGGGAGTACGCGTCGGTCTTCCACGGCCGCAGCCTCGACTACGACGACCTGCGCGACTACGTGCCGGGTGACGAGGTCCGGGACATCGACTGGCGGGCCACGGCCAGGCACCAGGCGCCGCTCGTCAAGCGCTACGTCGCGACCCGCAAGCAGAACCTCATGCTCGTCATCGACACCGGCCGCGGCATGGCGGCCACGACGCGCAGCGGCGAGCCGAAGAAGGCGGTCGCCATCGCCGCCGCGGGCCTGGTCGGCTACCTCGCCCAGCGCCATGGTGACCTCGTCGGGCTCGTGCGGGGAACCGCGAGCTCGACCGTCGCCCACGACCTGCGCGGCACCGAGGCCCATCTCGAGCTGCTGCTCCGGGCCATCGACGCGTCGACCACCCTCGAGGGTGACCAGAGCAGCCTCGCGACGCAGCTGCGCTGGGTCGTCCGCAACGTGCGGCGTCGGCTCGTGCTCCTCGTCGTCGCCGACGACAAGGACCTCGACCCCGCACTCGACGAGCTGCTCCGCCGCCTGCACGTCCAGCACGAGATCCTCTGGCTCACCGTCGAGGACGCCGACCCCACGGCCATCGACGGCGACCGGACGGCCTACGACGTGGCCGACACGTACACCCTGCCGACGCTGGTGCGCCTCGACCCCAAGGTCCGGGAGGCGTATGCCGTGTCCGTGGCCGAGCGGGTGCGGCGCACGACCGAGCTGCTCGACCGCCGCGGCATCAACCACGGCCGCCTGGGGTCGTCGGACGAGGTCGTCGGCACGGTCTTCGCCCTGCTCGAGAGGCAGCGCCGTGCGCGCCGCTGAACCGCCGCCCGGCTTCTACGCGCCCGACCCGTATGCCGCGAAGTGGCTGTGGATCGGCATCGGGATCCTTGCTCTCGTCGCCGCCTGGTACGCCTGGGTGTGGTGGAGCACGCGTGAGAGGAAGGTCGTCGTGCCGCCACGCGTCACGCCGGACCGTCTGTCGCGTCTGCGCGAGGACTACACGCGGCAGATCGACCTCGTGCTCGAGCGGGCCGCCTCCGGCGAGATCACGCAGCGTCGGGCGCACCAGCAGCTGAGCGTCCTGGTCCGCCACTTCGTCCAGGAGGTCTCCGGAATCCACGCCCCGACCATGACGCTCACCGAGCTCAACGCGCGGGGCCCCCGGCTGACTCCCGTGTCGGAGGTCGTCGGCACGCTCTACCCGGGTGAGTTCGGCCCGCGCGAGACGGCGACGCTCGCCGGCGCGGGCACCGTGGCCAAGCAGGTGGTGGCGCGGTGGAGCTGAACGGACTCGACCTCAAGTTCCCCGGCGTGCTGAGTCTCGGCACGCTGCTCGCCGCGCTCCTCGCCTATGCCGTCTACCGCCACCTGTCCCGCCGGTCGGCGAAGGCGGCTGCGGCAGTAGCGAACTCGACGGCGCTGACCGAGCTGCCGGCATACCGTCGGGCGCTTCGCCTCCACCGCATCCGGATGGCGGTGCTGGCGCTGAGCGCCGTTCTGCTCGGCGGCGCGGCCCTCGTAGGTGCGGCCCGCCCGCTCGACACGACGGTCGACAAGCCGCAGACGCGCAGCCGCGACATCATGCTGTGCCTGGACATCTCCGGCTCGATGGCCGCCTACGACGCCACGCTGGTCGCGACGTTCAAGACACTCGTCAAGAACTTCGAGGGCGAGCGCATCGGGCTCATCATCTTCAACTCCTCGGCCGCGACGGTCTTCCCGCTCACCGACGACTACGACTTCATCAACACCGAGCTCGACACGGCCGCACGCGCGCTGACCGGCGACCCGGAGTACGACTCGTTCTTCGCCGGCACCTTCAACGGTCGCGGCACCTCGCTCATCGGCGACGGCCTCGCCACCTGCGTGTCGAGCTTCGACAAGGTCGACGTGCAGCGGGCACGCTCGGTCGTCTTCGCCACCGACAACCATCTGGCCGGCCGGCCGATCATCGACATCGACGAGGCGGGCGAGCTGGCCAAGGTGAAGGGGGTGCGCGTCTACGGCCTCAACCCCGAGGAGGACGGCCCCGACGAGGAGGCCACCGAGCTGCGCGACGTCGTGACCGGCACCGCCGGTCAGTACTACGCGATGAGCGACCAGTCGGCGATCAAGGGGATCGTCGACTCGGTGCAGGCGCAGGAGGCGACGCTCATCGACGCGGCCGCGCGGTCGCTCTACACCGACAACCCGACCCTGCCGATCGTGCTCGCCGGCGTCGGGCTCTTCGGGGTGATCGGCGCCAGCCGGAGGTGGGCATCGTGAGCCTGCTGCCCGTCGTGCCCTGGCCCCTGCTGCTCGTCCTCGTCGTCGCGGGACTGGCAGCCGTGTGGTGGAACCCGTCCTCCCGCACCGTCCCGGGCGAGTCGAGGGCCACGCACTGGCGGCTCACGGCCGCGGTGCTGCTGCTCGGTGGGGCCGCGGTGCGGCCGGCGGTGCCGGGAGAGCAGGTCGACACGACGGCGGCCAACCTCAACGTCTACTTCGTCGTCGACACGACGAGCAGCATCATCGCCGAGGACTACGGCGACGAACGGCCCCGCATCGAGGGCGTGGCCACCGACATCGCGGCCATCGCCGCCGACCTGCCGGGCGCCCGCTACTCCATCGTGACGTTCGACCAGGACGCACGAGTGCGGCTCCCGCTCACGACCGACACGACCGCGCTCGACGCCGCAGTCGAGACGCTGCTCCCGGAGTCCTACGAGGTCTCGCGCGGTACCTCGGTGAGCCAGGCGAACGACCGGCTCAAGACGCTGCTCGAGCAGGCCGATGCGCGCAGTCCAGAGCGCGGTCGGGTCGTCTTCTACCTCGGTGACGGCGAGCAGACGGCTCCCGAGGCCCCGGCGCCGTTCGACATCGACAGGCGGCTCGTCAACGGTGGCGCGGTGCTCGGCTACGGCACGGCCGAGGGCGGGCGGATGAAGGCGACGCGATCGCGCTTCGACACGTCGCGCACCTACATCAAGGACCCGGCGACCGGTGAGGACGCCCGCTCGGTCATCGACGAGGACACCTTGCAGGCTGTCGGCAACCAGCTCGGCCTGCCCTACCTGCACCGCGAGTCCGGCGATGCCATCGACCCGGCCGTCGAGGGCATCGACCTCGAGCGTTTCGGCACGAGCGAGCAGATCGAGAAGCAGAAGGTCCTCGCCCGGCGCGAGCTCTACTGGCCACTGCTCATCGGCGTCGCCGGCATCGCGGCATGGGAGGTGGGCGCGAGCGTCACCGCGCTCGTGCAGACCAGGCGACGGAAGGAGCCCGGGCCATGACGCTCCTCGACGACCCACCTGCCCGCGCAGACAGCCCGCCCGAGGCGCCGCTGCGTGGTCGAGGGTGGCTGCGCCGTCGCGCGAAGCCGCCCCTGCCACCACCCCTGCGCCGGCGCCGACGCCGGCTGCTGCTCGCGTCCGCACCGGTCGTCGTCCTGCTCGTCCTCGTCGCCGCCCGGCTCGTGTCGCTCAACCTCGTCGCAGGGCAGACTCTCGACGCCTACCAGGCGGGCGACAAGCAGCGCACCATGCTGTGGGGCGAGAGGCAGGGATGGGTCAACGTCGTCGAGCAGTTCCGCTCGCCGTTCGCCATCGGCGACGCCCACGTGCTGACGGGGCACTTCGAGCTCGCCCGCCCGTGGTTCGAGCAGGCGTTCGAGCAGGTGCCCAAGGGTGGCATCGACGAGTGCAAGGTCCGGGTCAACCTCGGGCTGACCTACGAGGCGCTCGGCGACCAGGCCAAGGCCCGCGAGCGCACCGACGAGTGGAAGCAGTACTACGACAAGGGCATCAAGATCACGAGCGAACGCCCGCCGCTGTGCGAAGCGCCCGAGGGCGGCCAGACCGGTGAGCAGCTCGAGCAGGCCCAGCAGCGCATGGAGGAGAAGAACTCCGACACACCGCCACAGGACGACCAGCCGCCGCAGGGCGAGCAGCCTCAGCCGGGCCCGAGCCAGCCGGCGCAGCCGACGCCCGACCCCGGCAACACGCCGAGCCAGGAGGAGCAGGACTACCTCCAGGAGCAGCAGCGACAGAACACCATCGAACGCAACCAGCAGCAGGGGAGCGACGACACGCTCCCCGGTGGGGGCTCGCCGACGTACCCGAAGCCCTGGTGACGTCGCGCAGAGGGTCTAGAACCACGCCTCGACGATCGTTGCCCGGTGCTCGAGGACGTCGACCGCCTTCTTGCCACACGACTCGGGGCGCGTGCGGCCTGCGGGCACGCGCGTGACCGCGACGTGCCAGCGCCGACCGTCGGCGTGGGTCACCATGACGTCCCAGCCGTTGTCGGTCGCCTCGGGCTGGTCTGCCCAGAGCGCCGCGAGCCGCGTCTCGCCGGTCTCGAGGCGCACGTGGGACTCGGCGCACTGCGCAGGACCCGGGACGCTCGAGCGGCCCCGGTCGTGAAGGGGGCCGAGCAGCTCCGCGGGGACGTGCCCCGAGTCGCTCGCGGCGAGCACCCACTCGGCTGCCTCGTCGTCGAGCCGCGCGAAGGTCTGTCCCCAGGGGAGCAGGACGGCTGTCGGGGCGAAGCGGTGCCCGCCCGTGTGCGAGACCTCCCACGCGCGCCCCGGGGCCACCCGGGCGGCGTGGGAGGCAAGGGGACGTCCCCGCACCGCGCAGCACACGTCGCGGCGCCCGTTGGTGCACACGAGAAGCGTCGGCTCGGCCGGGCGCGAGCCAGGCAGCGACGCCTGAACGAGTGCGCGGCTGCCGCGGGCGAGACCGGCCCAGTCGAGGCCCAGGAGGTCGCCGACGTCGTCGACCTCGGCCATCAGGAGCCAGGCATCGTCGGCCCGGGCCCCCGTGTGCGCCAGCAGGACGTGGCGTGGGCCGTCGTGAGCGGGGTGACCGCCGGGCCGGCGCACGAGCATGAACCGCCCGCCCGCGTGACTGGTGCGGGCGTCGAGCTCGGCGCCGAGGTCGTGGTCGAGGTGTGAGTCCCGGGCGGCGTCGCGGCCCCAGGGCCCGGGCTGTTCGACGATGACGAAGAACGCGGCAGTCGCCGCCGTGCCGTACGCACTCGTGCCGTCGTGGTCCCACTGGACCGAGCACGCGTCGGACGCCGGGCTGCCGTGTCCGCTCGTGGCCGGGTGCTCGTCGTGCTCGACGCCCGGCCCGACGAACTCGGTGTCGGCCTGGACACCGGTCGCACGGTCCGACGGTCCTGTCATCCGGCGTCTCCTGCGTCGCCGCCGTCGGTGGCCGTCGTGTCGCTCGGGTCGCTGGGGTCGCTGGAGCCGGCGGCCTGCTCGGTGGCCGGGGGAGCGGCGACGTGGGCGATGACGGCGGTCGTCGCGATGCCCGAGCCGTCGCGTCGGCCGTCGGCCGTCGGCAGCTCCACGGCGACGCCGTTGGCGGCGGCCGCTCGCGCGGGCGTGTTGCCGGCGAAGGCGAGCACGAGGGTGTCCTCGCCCTTGAGGAAGCGGTGGCATCGCACGCCACCGGTCGCGCGGCCCTTGGGCGGGTACTCCGCGTACGGCGTCACCTTGAGCGAGCCGCCCTCGGTGCCCGGTAGTGCCCCCGACGAGCCGGCCGACGTGACGACGACGCCGTCGCGTGCGGGATCGACGACTCCGAAGAAGGCAACTCGCGCGCCCGGCGCGAGCTTGATGCCCGCCATGCCTCCGGCCGAGCGTCCTTGTGGGCGAACGGACTTCGCCGCAAAGCGGAGCAGCTGGGCGTCGGACGTCACGAACACCAGGTCGAGGTCCTCGCGGTCTGCCACCCCAGCGCCGACGACCCGGTCACCGTCCTTGAGGCTGATGACGTCCCAGTCGTTGCTCTTCGGCGCGTCGGGGGTGATGCGCTTGACGACACCACTCGCCGTGCCGACGGCGATCACCGGGGCGTCCGCGCCGACGGGCACGATCGTCACCGGCTCCTCTGCCTTGGACAGGTCGACGTACGCGGCGAGCGGGGCACCGCCGGAGAGGCTCGGGGCGCCGTTGGTCGGGGGCAGGGTCGGCAGGTCGAGCGCCGACAGCCGGACCAGGCGTCCGGCAGAGGTGACGAGCCCGAAGTCGCCGCGGACCGTCGTGCGGACCGCACCGATGACGACGTCGTGCTTCGAGCGCGAGCCCTCGGCGGTGACCGGGTCGGCGGTGCCGGTCCGGGCGAGCAGACCGGTCGACGACAGGAGCACCCAGCACGGGTCGTCGGCGATCTCGAGAGGCGACGCGGCGGTGGCGGCCGCGCTGACGCCGGAGCTCTCGAGCAGGACCGTGCGACGCGGGGTGCCGTGCCCCTTGGCGACGTCGGCGAGCTCGGTCGAGACGAGCTTCATGAGCAGCTTCTCGTTGTCGAGCAGCGCCCGCAGCTCCTCGATGGCCCGCTCGAGCTCTGACTTCTCGGTCTCGAGCTCGATGCGCGAGAACTTCGTGAGGCGGCGCAGCTGGAGATCGAGGATGTAGGTCGCCTGCGCCTCGGACAGGTCGAACACCTCCATGAGCCGCGTGCGGGCCGTGCCGGCATCGTCGGAGGACCGGATGACCTGGATGACCTCGTCGATGTCGACGATGGCGATGAGCAGGCCCTCGACGAGGTGCAGGCGCTCCTCACGCTTCGCGAGTCGGAAGGCCGTGCGTCGCCGGACGACGTCGGTGCGGAAGTCGACGTAGACCTTGAGCAGCTCCTTGAGCCCCATCGTGCGCGGCTGGCCCTCGACGAGGGCCACGTTGTTGATGCCGAAGTTCTCCTCCATCGGCGTCAGCTTGTAGAGCTGCTCGAGCACGGCTTCGGGGTTGAAGCCGTTCTTCACCTCGATGACGAGTCGCAGGCCGTGCTGCCGGTCGGAGAGGTCCTTGAGGTCGGCGATGCCCTGCAGCTTCTTGCCCTGCACGAGGTCCTTGACCTTGTCGATGACCTTCTCGGGTCCGACGAGGTAGGGCAGCTCGGTGACGACGATCCCCTTGCGGCGCGGGGTGATCGACTCGATGCGCGCGGTCGCCCGGGTGCGGAAGCTGCCACGCCCTGTGAGGTAGGCGTCACGGATGCCCTCGAGCCCGACGATCTTGCCGCCGCACGGCAGGTCGGGCCCGGGGACGAACTTCATGAGGTCCTCGAGCGAGCACGTCGGGTTCGCGATGAGGTGACGCGCGGCGCCGATGACCTCGACGAGGTTGTGCGGCGGCATGTTCGTCGCCATGCCGACCGCGATGCCCGCCGCACCGTTGACGAGAAGGTTGGGGTACGCCGCCGGCAGCACGCTCGGCTGCAGCTGCGTGTCGTCGTAGTTCGGGACGAAGTCGACGGTGTCCTCGTCGAGCCCTGACACCATCAGCAGCGCCGCGTTGGCCATGCGGGCCTCGGTGTAGCGGGCCGCCGCGGGGCCGTCGTCGAGCGAGCCGAAGTTGCCGTGCCCGTCGACGAGCGGCAGGCGCAGCGTGAAGGGCTGGGCCATGCGCACGAGGGCGTCGTAGATGGCCTGGTCGCCGTGGGGGTGGTACTTGCCCATGACCTCGCCGACGACCCGCTGGCTCTTGACGTGGCCTCGGTCGGGGCGCAGACCGAGCTCGTTGGCGCCGTAGAGGATCCGGCGCTGCACGGGCTTCAGGCCATCGCGGGCGTCGGGCAGGGCCCGGGAGTAGATGACGCTGTAGGAGTACTCGAGGAAGGCGTTCTGCATCTCCTCCTCGACGTCGATGCCGACGATCTTCTCCTCGAAGTCCTCGGGTGGAGGCGGGGTGGTCTTTCCACGGGCCATGCCGGGTGGTGCTCCTTGCCGCTAGCGGGTGAACACCCCATCTTCGCGCAGCCTCATCGCGGGTCATCACCTGCCACGCCGAAGTGCCCCCAGTGGGCCACCTCGCGGCCGCTCCGCCGGTGGCGGCGCAGGCTCGGGCTCTTCGGTCCCGGGACGGCATACCCGATGGAGACGACCCCGACGATCGTGCGGCTCGTGGGGATGCCGAACGCCTCGTGCACAGCCTCGTGGTGCCCCGGTGGGACTCCGAAGAAGAGGCTGCCCAAGCCCTCGTCGGTGGCGGTCAGCAGGATGAGCAGCGAGGCCATGCCGGTGTCGACGTCCCAGTAGGGCACCGGCCAGCGGGCTTCATCACGGTCGGTCCAGCCCTTGTCGGGCGCGGCGTACCGGTCGAGGTAGGCGTCCTTGTGCGAGAGGCACAGGACGAGCACCGGCGCCGCCCGTATGCCGTCGAGCCAGGGATCGCTCGCCGCGTCGGGGTCGGTCGTGGCCCGCCAGAAGACGTCGCGCTCAGCGGGCGTGGTGAGGACCAGGAAGTCCCAGCCCTGGCTGAAGCCGGCGCTGGGGGAGCGGACGGCGTTGGCCAGGCACCGCTCGACGAGCTCCCGCGGGACCGGCCGGTCAGGGTCGTAGCGACGGACCATGCGACGGGCGCGGACCACCTCGGTGAACTCCATGCGACCAGACTCCCACCTGGCTGGACGGCCGGCGGGACGTGACACGATGACCCCATGGAGGGTGGCGAGCTCGACGACACCGGTGCGCTGGAGCGGGTCACGGCTCGGCAGACCGGGGCTCCCCTCGAGTGGGAGGCGGACGTCGTGCTCCGAGACGGCACCGTGGCGCACGTCCGGCCGATCACGCCCGACGACGCCGACGGCATCCGGCAGTTCCACAGCCGCCAGTCCGACGAGTCGATCTACCTGCGCTTCTTCGCGCCGCTGCGCCAGCTGAGCGAGCGCGACATCCACCGCTTCACCCACGTCGACCACCACGACCGGGTGGCCCTGGTCGCGACGCTCGACGGCGAGATCATCGGCATCGGCCGCTACGACCGCATCGACCCGACGTCCGCCGAGGTCGCCTTCAACATCTCCGACCACTTCCAGGGCAAGGGCATCGGCTCGGTCATGCTCGAGCACCTCGCGGCCATCGCCCAGGAGATGGGCATCACGCGGTTCGTCGCCGAGGTGCTGCCGCAGAACCGCAAGATGCTCACGGTCTTCAAGGACGCGGGCTACGAGGTCACCCACCACATCGAGGACGGCGTCGTCGAGGTCTCCTTCGACATCCTGCCCACCGAGCAGAGCAAGGCCGTCCAGCTCTCGCGCGAGCACCGCGCCGAGTCGCGCAGCATGCGCACCATCCTCTTCCCGGAGCGCGTGGCCGTCATCGGTGCGAGCCGCCGGGAGGAGTCGATCGGCGCGCTCGTCATGCGCAACATCATCGCGTCGGACTACCAGGGTCAGCTCTACCCGATCCACCGCGTCGCGGACCACGTCCAGGGCGTCAAGGCGTACCCGAGCATCCTCGAGACGCCCGAGCCGGTCGACCTCGCCGTCGTCGTCGTGCCGGCCAAGCAGGCCCTCGACGTGGTCAAGGACTGCGGCAAGGCGGGAGTCAAGGCCCTCCTCGTCCTGTCGGCGGGCTTCGCCGAGGCCGGTGACGAGGGAGCCCGCCTGCAGGAGAAGCTCCGTCGCCGGGTGCGGCGCGCGGGCATGCGCATCGTCGGACCCAACAGCTTCGGCATCGTCAACAACGACCCGGCCGTCCGGCTCAACGCGTCCCTCGCCACCGTCATCCCCGAGAAGGGCCGGCTCGGGCTCTTCGCGCAGAGCGGCGCTCTCGGTGTCGCCGTCCTCGCCTCGGCAGCCCGACGGGGTCTCGGCATCTCGGTGTTCGCATCGGCCGGCAACCGCGTCGACGTCTCGGGCAACGACCTCATGCAGTACTGGATCGACGACCAGGAGACCGACACCGTCGGGCTCTACCTCGAGTCCATGGGCAACCCCCGCAAGTTCTCGCGCATCGCGCGGTCCCTGGCGGCGGTCAAACCGGTCATCGTCGTCAGCTCCGGGGTCTCGAGCTTCGCCGCGCCACCCGGCCACCGCACGCGCGTGACCAACGTGCCCGCACAGGCCTTCGACGCCCTGCTGCGCCAGGCCGGCGTCATCCGCGTCGAGAACGTCCACCAGCTCTTCGACGTCGCCCAGCTGACCCTGCACCAGCCGCTGCCCAAGGGCGACCGGGTCGGCATCGTCGGCAACTCCGACGCGCTCGGCGCCCTGAGTGCCAGCGCGTGCGTCAGCTGGGGCCTCAGGGTGACGCACGGCCCCGTCTCGCTGCCGCCCCAGGCGTCGGCCGAGGAGTTCGCCGCGGCGCTCGATGCCGCCTTCGCCGACCCCGAGGTCGACAGCGTCGTCGCCGCCTTCATCCCACCCCTCGTCACACCCGACGAGGAGGTCCACCTCGCCGTGCGCAACATCGTGGCCGATCACGAGAAGCCTTGCGTGGCGACGTTCCTGGGCATGCGCGGTGTCGGCGACAGCATGTCCTACGAGCAGGACGGCATACGCCGCTCTGTGCCGGCGTACTCCATGCCGGAGGACGGCATCCGCGCCCTCAACGCCGTCACGAGGTATGCGTCGTGGCGCCAGCGCGACCGGGGAAGCCCCGTCGCCCCCGTCGGAATCGACCGGCTGCGTGCCGAGTCCTTCATCGAGCGACTGCTCGCCGAGAGCCCCGACGGTCGGGCCCTGTCCCGCGAGGAGTCGCGCGAGCTGTTGGGGGCGTACGGCATACGGGTGTGGACGGCGGTCGAGGTCACCGGTGTCGAGTCGGCGGTCGAGGCTGCCGAGGAGCTCACCTACCCCGTCATCCTCAAGTCGACGTCGCCCGTCGTGCGCCACCAGCCCGGCCTGGTCGGCGTCCGCGGCGACCTCGTCGACGCCGAGTCCGTGCGCGACGCGCACGCGTCGCTCAGCCAGCGGCTGGGCCCACTCGGCGCCGACCGCTTCGTCGTGCAGCGGATGGCCGTGCCCGGCGTCTCGTGCGTCATCCGGGCGAGCGAGGACCCGCTCTTCGGGCCTGTCGTCAGCTTCTCCGTCGCCGGCCCGCCGACCGAGCTGCTCGGCGACGTCGCACACCGCATCCCGCCGCTCACCGACGTCGACGTCACCGACCTCATCGACGGCGTCAAGGCGGCGCCTCTGCTCAGCGGGCACCGGGGCGCGGCACCCGTGCACCGGGCCGCCCTCGCCGACCTCATCGCCCGGTTGTCCGTGCTCGCCGACGACCACCCGGAGCTGTCGTCGGTGGAGCTCAACCCCGTCAATGCGTGGACCGGGGGCATCGACGTCCTCGGTGCCGAGGTCGTGGTGCGCCCTGCGCTCGTGCGCAAGGACGCGGGTCGCCGCCGCATGACCTGACCTGCCGGGGGCCGCTCGCCTGGTGCCGTCGGCTGCGCGGTGCAGGCGGCGCGGCCGCTCTGACGGGACCACCTGCGCTCGGGTGCAAGGATGGGGGGTATGCGACGCGCCACCCCGGGCACCGGACGGGCCCTTCCCGAAGACCTCACAGAGGCGATCACCCGCGCCGGGTACTACCCGTCCCTCGTCTGCGACGTCGTCGAGTCCGCCATCGCCGACGACGAGGTCGTCTCGCACCTGGTGCACCAGGAGACGACGTTCGACCACGAGACGGTTCGTCGGCACGTGACGGTCCTCGTCGTGACCCCTCAGCGTCTCGTCATCGCACACGCCGACGACCACGCCGAGTCCGAGGACAAGCTCATGGCGACGGCGACGACAGAGACCGTGCCGCTCGCGGCCGTACGCGGCGTCATGCTGACGCACGTCGTCGCCCAGCCCGACACCTTCACGCCGGGCACCCACGGCCGCGACCTCACCCTGACGCTCGGCTGGGGCGCCGTGAGCCGTCTCGACATGATCCCCGCCCAGTGCGGCGACCCGGACTGCACGGCCGACCACGGCTTCGAGGGCACCATCGCCTCCGACGACATCTCCTTGCGCATCAGCTCGGCCGCCGACGGCGAGGACGCGGTCGGGCACGCGATGCGTTTCGCGCGGACGCTTTCCGCCAGCATCGGCAGCGGCATCGCCCACTGACCGCAGAGCCATCCCTCCCATGACGAGGACCGACAGCGCCGGCAAGGCCTCCAGCGCCGACGACGCTGGCAGCGGCGCCCACACCGATCACCACGTCGCCGTCCCGGGCCCGCCGACCGACTGGTCGACAGGCACGCTCGCCTCCGTGCTGCCCTCCGTGGCCGACCGTCTCGGCGTCCCGCGGTATGCCGGCCGCGACGTCTTCGACCTGCCCACCGTTCCGCGCACCGTCGTCGTGCTCGTCGACGGGCTCGGGCACGACCTGCTGCGCCAACGCAGCGGTCACGCGCCCTTCCTGCGCAGTCTGGCCTCAACGACGAGCCGCGTGCCGTGCGGCTTCCCGTCGACGACCGCCACCTCCATGGGCACCTTCGGGACGGGACTGCCGCCCGGCTCGCACGGCCTCGTCGGCATGCAGGTTCTCGACCCGGGCACCGACAAGCTGCTCAACGAGCTGTCGTGGGAGGACGGGCCCGACCCGCGCACCTGGCAGCCGAACGAGACCGTCTTCGAGGCCGCGGAGAACGCCGGTGTCTCCGTGACCATGGTCGGTCCGTACTACTTCGACGGCTCGGGACTCACGACAGCGGCCCTCCGGGGCGGCAGCTTCAGGGGGGCTCGCACGCTCGACGAACGGGTCGACGCCGCCGTCGCCGCCGTGCGTGCCACACCTCGCGCACTCGTCTACCTGTACTGGGGTGAGGTCGACAAGGTCGGCCACGTGCACGGCTGTCAGTCGTGGCAGTGGGGCGACGAGGTCGAGTCGGTCGACGCAGCCCTGCGCCGGCTGGCGGCGCGCGTACCCGACGACACGTCGATCGTCGTCACCGCCGACCACGGCATGATCGACATCCCGTACGCCGACCGCATCGACCTGCTCCACGAGCCGGGCCTCATGTCGGGCGTGCGCCACCTCGGCGGTGAGCCACGCAACCTGCAGCTGTACGCCGAACCGGGCGCGGCGTCCGACGTCGAGCAGGCGTGGCGCTCGCGGCTCAGCGACCGCGTGCACCTGCTCACCCGCGAGCAGGCCGTCGACGAGGGGTGGTTCGGTCCGGTGCGCGACGGCGTGGTGGGGCGGATCGGCGACCTCGTCGTCGTCACGCGCGGCTCCTTCGCGCTCGTCCACTCGGGTCTGATGCGACGCGAGCTCGTCGCCCTGCTCGGGCTGCACGGCTCGATCAGCGAGGCGGAACTCGCCGTACCGGTGGTCGTGGTCCCGCCCCGTCTCGGCGCCTAGGGTGGTGCCTCGTGGCTGAGCTCGTCTTCTTCTCCGGGACCATGGACTGCGGCAAGTCGACCCTCGCCCTCCAGATGGACCACAACCACGGCGCGCGCGGTCGCGTCGGCCTCATCTTCACGAAGATGGACCGCGCCGGCACCAACGTCCTCAGCTCGCGTCTCGGCCTGTCGACCGGGGCGCTCGAGGTCGGCGACGACCTCGACTTCTGGGACGCCATCGTCGGTCGGGCGACGGCGGGCACACGCATCGACTACCTCATCTGCGACGAGGCACAGTTCTACACGAGCGACCAGGTCGAGCAGCTCGCCCGCATCGTCGACGAGATGGACGTCGACGTCTTCGCGTTCGGCATCACCGCGGACTTCCGCACCGAGCTCTTCCCCGGCAGCAAGCGGCTCATCGAGCTCGCCGACCGGGTGCAGGTGCTCCAGGTCGAGGCGCTGTGCTGGTGCGGACGGCGAGCCACGACCAACGCCCGGGTCATGGACGGCGTCATGGTCGTCGAGGGCGAGCAGGTCGTCGTCGGTGACACGCAGCCCGGCACGACCGGCCTCGTGGAGTACGAGGTGCTGTGCCGCCGGCACTACATGCGGCGCATGACCTCGCACGCCGCGAAGGCGGCCGCCCTCTCGCCCGAGGTGCTCCCCTTCGACCTCGACGTGTGCCCGCTCCCGCCCTTGCCGATCACGCAGGCCGACTGATCCTCTCGACCCAGCCTGGAGCCGCAGCCCGCTCACGCGGGTGGGTGGGCGGTCGGATCCGGCTGTGAGGGAAGCGGATTCGCGCACTCGGTCTGTGGACAACTCTTGCCGGGGAGTCGAACAACTGTTCTAATGGAGGGGTAGGCAAGCCCGGGTGAGAGGAGTGAGTTCGTGCCATTCCTCGACACCTGGCGCTCGCCGTTCGAGCCGGTCGTCCACCTGAGCTTCACGGGCACCGGGCTGGCGTTCCGGCCGCGGCAAGACACTCAGGACGCCCACGAAGGGCAGGACGGGCAGGACGGGTGCGGCCCGGGCGCGGGTGAGGGGCTGCGGAGCCCGTCGCTGGATGAGGCGGCGGATGCGGTGTTGGCGCAGATCGAGCGCCTCGAGGTGCAGAAGGCGCGCCTCGAGGCGGGGATCGTCGATGCGTATGCGGCGTTGCACACGATCGAGGAGCAGCAGCTGGCGCGGTTGGTGACGCGGGCGCCGGTGCCGTTGACGGCCGAGCAGGTCGTGACGCAGGAGATCGCGTGTGCGACGGGGGTCGGGGCGGCGGAGGTGGCGCGGCGGTTGGAGCTGGCGAGGGCGCCGTGGCGTCACCGGGTGCTGCGCGAGCGGTTGCGGGCCGGCACGGTGGGCCTGTACCGGGCGTTGCAGGTCGTCGCCGAGACGCGGCTGCTGGCCGATGAGGTGCTGCCGGAGCTGGAGGCGACGGTGCTGGCGCCGGCGCCGGACGGCTCGGTGGCCTCGCAGCGGCTCTTCGCGACGCGGCTGCGCCGGTGCGTGCGGTCGGCGGACTCGCGCGGCGAGCAGCAGCGGCGGCGCTGGGCGGCCGGTCGGCGCACGGCCTACGGCCGCATCATCGAGGACGGTATGGGGACGTTCACCGTTGTCGCGACGGCCGAGCGGGTCGTCGGGGTCCTGGACCGGGTCGACGCGCTGGCCCGGTCGGCTCGCGCGGCGGGTGACGAGCGCACTCTGGAGCAGCTGCGCAGCGACCTGCTCTGTGACCTCGCGCTGTTCGGCGTCGTGCCGGCCGGCTCCGCCGCCGCCGATGGCGACGGCCTCACCTGCGGCGGGCTGCTGGCGGAGGCGCCGCCGGCAGTGGTGCGGATCGTGGTGCCGTTCGAGGTCGCGGCCGGCCTCTCGGACGCGGCGTGCGAGATCCCGGGCCATGGGTGGGTCACCGCGCGGCACGCGCGGCGGATCATGACGGCGCCCGGGTCGGTGTGGCAGCGGCTCGCGGTCGAGGTGGACTCGGGCCGGGCGCTGGAGCTGTCGACCGAGCGGTACGCGCCGACCCCGGCGATGGTCGAGCACGTCCGCGCGGTGGACGGGGTCTGCCGGGCGCCAGGCTGTCAGGTGCCGGCGCAGCGGTGCGACCTGGACCACCTCGTGCCGTGGCCGCGGGGTGAGACGCGTGTCTCGAACTTCGAGTCGCTGAGCCGGGGCTGCCACAACGGGAAGACGGCCGGAGTGTGGACCGTGTGCCGGGTCGGCGATGACGGGATCTCGTGGACCTCGCTCGCGGGCCGGGAGTACATCACCTACCCGAAGGACTGGCGCGAAGCCCTGCGCGACCCCGGCACAGGCCCACCCGACGACCCGCCCGACGACCCACCCGACGACCCACACGGCACATCGGCTGACGACCCGCCGCCTTTCTGACCGCACGTCGATCCCGAGGGTGACATGCGCCCCGCGCCGCAAGGCACAGGGTAAGCGGCACGGCTGCGCCATGGCTGATCTCGACGACCCGCCGGCCACGCTGTGGACCAGACCGGCCGAGGTCCAGTCGGTGAGCGGTCAGTCGTTGCGGCGCCCGAACATGATGTCGTCCCAGCTCGGAACGCTCGGACGACCCGACTTTCGTGCTGGCGGCGCCGGCTTCGGCGCGGGCTTCGTGTCTGGGGCTGCGGCCCGCTGCTCGATCACGTCGTCGTCGTACTCGTCGTGCCGGTTGCCGGCATCCAGCTGACGCTCGTCGTCGAGGTCGTGAGTGGAGGCCGGCCCCGCGTCGGAGGCAGCCGGTGCGACGCTCGCGAGTGGACGGGGTGCGCTCGGCCCAGCGTGAGGGTCGTCCTCGGTCACGTCGGCCGTGGCGTCGGCCGCGTCGGTCACGGCCGTGGTGTCGGCCGCGTCGGTCTCTGGCGTCGCACCCTCCACGCCAGTCTGTGGGCCGTCGGCGCCCGCCGGTGGAGCGTCGTCCGCAACCTGCTGAACCGGCTGGGTCGGTTCAGCGCGACGCGCCCTTCGGCGAGCCACCTCGGCGCCCACCCGCTCCTCGGTCGTGCCGCTCTTGACGACCTCCGGGTCGTCCTCGGGATGCGTGTGCGCCGGCGGTGGGAGCTCCTCGCGCGGGTCGCGGGCAAGCTCCTCGAGAGGCAGCGCCTCCTCCGGCGCACTGTCGAGGCCGGGCACCTCCGCGGACTTGGGCCGCCGGCGACGGCCGCGCTGGGCGCTCCGCTCGCGCATCGCGGCCATGAGGTCGACCGTCTCACCGTCGCGACGGCGGGACGGGGCGGCCACGCCACCCTCGGCCTCGACGTCGTAGACGCGGCTGGGGCGCGCCGACGCGCTCAGGTGCGGGGCCGGGATCGGGCCCGGGGCCTGCTGGTCCTCGTCCTCGCTCAGCCATCGGGCCTCGTCGTCGACGGCGGACACGGTACGTGCCAGAGGGTCGAAGTGCCAGGCGGCCTCGCGCTGGCGCCCACCGGCGTTGAAGTGCAGCAGGACGGTCCAGGCCTTGTCGGTGCGACGGGAGTCCCAGCGCGCCGACCCGCCGTCGATCTCACGGCTGCGGAGGCGTTCGGCGACGCGGGCCTCGAGAGTCGGGGCCCCGCCGTGCGAGCCGCCACGGGCCCGCAGCCGCACCTGACGGGCGAGGCCGGCGACGTGCTCGCGCTCGGCGAGGATCGGGCCCTCGTAGCGGTGCACCTTCTCGACCGGCCAACCGGCGCGCTCGGCGACCTCGTCGGCCGTCAGACCGGCGCGGATCATCGACTGGACGTCCTTGGGGCGCAGGCCCCCTGAGATCTCCATCTGGAGCTGGCCGAGCCGCGGGACGTCGCGCCGCGCCGCGGCCCGGAGCGCCTCGTCGAGCGGGACGGAGAAGCGGTTCCCCTCGTCGTCGGCCAGCATCAGGTGCATTCCGTCCTCGTGGACGCCGACGAGCCTGAGGTGGTGCATGGGTGGGTCTCCCGGTGACGAGTCTGCGTTTCGTGCGGTGCTGACGTACTGCTGGCGTATCTCTGACGTTCTGGTGGCTTGCTGCTGAAGGGGTGCTGCCGTCTCGTGCGCTGTGCAGTCGAGCATGCCATCGGGCCGGGTGCCCACCAAAGCGACCACGCCGCACGGGTACCGTTTGCTGTGGCATGCCTACCTCGTTCGCGTCCGCGCAGCTCGCCCTCGACCTCGTCGGCGTGTTCGTCTTCGCGCTGTCGGGTGGGCTCGTCGCCGTCAAGAAGCGCTTCGACCTCTTCGGCGTCATCGTCCTCGCGTGTGCCGCGGCCCTCGGCGGCGGCATCGTGCGTGACCTGCTCATCGGTGACATCCCGCCGGTCGGCATCAGCGACTGGCGACTGGTGACCGCCGCCGCGCTCGGCGGCATCGTCACGTTCCTCTTCCACCCCGGAGTCGAGCGGATCACCCGCTTCGTCCGGGTCCTCGACGCCGCCGGGCTCGCTGCGTTCGCCGTCGCGGGCAGCCTCAAGGCCGTCACGACACTGGGTGTGTCACCCATCGCTTCCGTTCTCGTCGGCGTCATCACCGCGGTCGGCGGGGGCGTCGTGCGCGACCTGCTCGCCGGACAGGTGCCAGAGGTCCTGCGACGGGAGCTGTACGCCATCCCCGCCATGCTCGGCTCGGTCATCATCGTCGTCGCGGCGCAGCTCGGCTCGCTCCAGGACTGGGTGCTGTGGGCCGCCGCCGGACTCGTTTTCGGCGTCCGCATGCTCGCCGTGCGACTCGACCTCAACGCACCGACCCCGCTGCGGACGTCCGCGTCGACGTGACGTCCAGCATCCCCGCGATCAGCACACCCCGACCCCTGGCGGAGACATGACAGCAGAGACATCCCCGACGGCCGATCCCGGCCTCGCCCCCTACGACGCCGTGCTCCTCCTCGGCTTCGGCGGACCGGAGGGCCCCGACGAGGTCATGCCCTTCCTGCGGCGGGTCACGGCCGGACGTGGCATTCCCGACGATCGCCTCGCCGCCGTGGGCGAGCACTACTACCTGTTCGGCGGACGCAGCCCGATCAACGACCAGAACCGTGCCCTCATCGCCGCCGTGCGGTCCGAGCTCGACGCCCGCGGCATCGAGACGCCGGTCCTCTGGGGCAACCGCAACAGCGAGCCGTTCCTCGAGGACACCCTCCGAGCCGCGCACGCCGCCGGCTACCGGCGCCTCGTCGTCCTCGCGACGAGCGCCTACTCGAGCTACTCGTCGTGCCGCCAGTACCGCGAGAACCTCGCCGACGCGACCGCGGCCCTCGCCGACGAGGGGATCGAGCTCCACTTGGACAAGGTGCCGCCGTACGCCCCCCGCCCCGGCTTCGCCGAGGCCAACCTCGGTGAGCTCGTGCGGGCCCTGCGCGCCCTCGACGGTGCGCCAGACGCCGAGATCGGCCTGCTCTTCGTCACCCACTCCATCCCCGATGCGATGGACGACACGTCAGGGCCGGGCGACGGTGAGGGCAACCTCTACCGGCGCCAGCACCTCGCGCTCGCGTCCCGGCTCACCACGGAGGCCAACCGGGTGCTCGGCCGTGACCTCACGGGAGAGCTCGTCTTCTGCTCGCGGTCGGGGCCTCCCACGCAGCCGTGGCTCGAGCCCGACGTCAACGACCGGATCCGTGAGCTCGCGGAGTCCGGGGTGCGCACCGTCGTGGCCGCTCCGATCGGCTTCGTCAGCGACCACATGGAGGTCGTCTACGACCTCGACACCGAGGCCCGCCAGACGGCTGACGAGCTCGGCATCGCGCTCGCGCGCGTCCCGACCGTCGGCACCGGAGATGTCTTCGTCCGCGACCTCGCCGACGCCCTGCTCGAGCGGGCTGCAGAGGCGCGCGGCGAACCCGTGCCGCAGTTCGAGGGACGGATGCCGTCGGTGTGTGCCGTTGGCTGCTGCCCCAACCTTCGCCAGGCCCGACCTGCCCTCTGCGGCAGCGACTGAGAGGACCCGATGACCACCATCCGAACCGAGCCCGTTCTCCCCGACGGCGTCACCGTCGAGGAGCTCGAGCGGCTCTGCGTCACCCTCGCCACCGAAGCCGCACGCTTCATCCGTGACGAGCGCCCGCCGCGCATGGGGGTCGACGCGACGAAGTCGACCGAGACCGACGTCGTGACGGTGATGGACCGCCGCTCGGAGGAGCTGCTGCACCGGCTCATCCAGCAGGCCCGACCCGACGACGGGATCCTCGGCGAGGAGGGCGCGAACGTGGCCGGCACGTCCGGTCTCACGTGGGTCATCGACCCCATCGACGGCACCGTCAACTACCTCTACGAGGTGCCCGCGTATGCCGTGTCCGTGGCCGTCGTCGTCGGCGACGCCCACGCGCAAGGTGGCTGGACGCCGGTGGCTGGCGCCGTCGCCGACCCGTGCCTGCGCCTGGTGCACCACGCCGGGCACGGCACCGGGGCCTGGACCCGTCCGGAGTCTGACGACGGCACCGAGCCGAGGCGCCTCGCCGTGTCCGCCGAGGACCGCCTCGCCCGCACCCTGCTCGCCACCGGCTTCGGCTACGCCCCGGAGATCCGCGCGCGCCAGGCCGAGGTGCTCCTGCGGGTGCTGCCCCTCGTTCGCGACATCCGCCGCATCGGCAGCGCCGCGCTCGACCTCGTCCGCGTCGCCGACGGCTCGGTCGACGCCTACGCCGAGGCTGGGCTCAACGCCTGGGACCTCGCGGCCGGCTGGCTCATCGTCGAGGAGGCCGGGGGAGTCGTCATCGGGGAGCAGGAGTCGCCCGGACGGTTGCTCACCGTCGCGGCCGGTCCCGAGCTCGTGGGGCAGGTGCACGCCCTCTTCACCACCCAGGCCGCGGGCGGCTGAGCCACCGAGACACGAATGGACGCCCCACCGGGCCGAGCCGGGTGGGGCGTCCTCGTGTGTCAGGGTGCGGGCGGCATACGCCTCCGGTGGTCCGGTCGGACCGGCTCAGGCCGCCTGGAAGGGCTCGAGCTCGGGGACGCGGATGCCGTTCTCGGCCGCGAGCCGCGCGAACGACTCCAGCTCACCGGTGTGCACCTGGATGCGGTAGTCGTCGTTCGACGCCTGGGCGTCGGCGAGGTCGCCCAACGCGTCGTGGACGCGCTGTCTGATCTGGTCGACGAACTCGGTCATGGGTGCCACCTCCGGGCCGTGGGGTCGTTCGGTCGGGTCCGGAGACCCTACCGCGCCGTAGGACCCCCAATGTGCACCCGCCTCGGTAGGTGGATGGCAAAGCGGGGGTGAACTGTTGGTCCGAAAAGGGTAGGTCCCACCCGACCGGTGCGACCCCTGTCTCAGACAGTGGCTCCGGCAACGTGACAACGCCGTTCGGATCGGGCACCATACGCGCACGCGGACATGTTTCGTGGCTGTTAACACCGGGGTTGACAGCGAGGGTCATTGCGGGAACAAGCACGACCCCACGAGCGTTCTTCGCGTCACAGACCGCAAGGCGCAGCACGAGTAGAAGTGAGACAACGAGATGGCAACCGATTACGACGCGCCACGCAAGACCGACGACGACCTCAGCGAAGACTCGATCGAGGAGCTGAAGTCCCGTCGCGTCGACAAGACGTCGTCCAGTGTGGACGTTGACGAGACCGAGCAGGCGGAGGGCTTCGAGCTCCCGGGCGCCGACCTGTCGGGCGAGGAGCTGTCGGTCCGGGTCCTGCCCAAGCAGGCCGACGAGTTCACCTGTTCACGCTGTTTCCTCGTCCACCACCGCAGCCAGCTCGCCAAGGAGAGCAACGGCATGATGATCTGCACGGAGTGCGCGGCCTGAGCGCACCGCAGTCCGGGCAGCAGGCTCTGGAGCAAGTAGGGTCGGTCCCCGTGACCGACCCTTGTGCTGTCCCGGACCGGCCCGCCGGTGAGGCGGACGTCGTCGACGTCGCGGTCCACAGGCTCGACCCTGATCTTCCCCTGCCCGGCTACGCCCACCCGGGGGATGCGGGCGCCGACCTCTGCGCCCGCATCGACGTGACGATCGAGCCCGGGGAGCGGGTGCTCGTCCCCACCGGCGTGGCGATCGCTCTCCCGCCGGGACACGCAGGTTTCGTGCACCCCAGGTCCGGGCTGGCGGCGCGGCACGGCATCTCGATCGTCAACGCACCCGGCACGGTCGACGAGGGCTACCGGGGAGAGATCCTCGTCAACCTCGTCAACCTCGACCCGCGCACGGCCTTCACGGTGCGCCGTGGCGACCGGATCGCCCAGCTCGTCGTCCAGCGCGTCGAGCGGGTGCGTTTCCTCGCGGTCGATTCGCTCGACGAGACCAGTCGGGGGGACACTGGACACGGATCCACGGGTGGGTTCGGTCCCGGGGGCGCCGCCTCGCCGACGATGGGGGAGACGCCCGCCAGGGCGTGATCATCGGATACGGTTCGCCGGGCGCTGCGTCAGCGCCGTGACGACCACCTCTCCGGAGGGCACGACGCCCGCCGGACAGCAGGACTCAGAAGGACGGAAACGACGTGGGACTCTTCAGCCGGGGCAAGTCGAAGGACCGCCCGGACACCGAGGCCGTGGACACGGACCTTGCCGACGACCTCGACGAGGCCGCGGACGTCGACGGTGCCGACCCCGACGGTGCGCGCATCGACGGCACGACCGGTCCGCTCGACCGCTCACAGGTCGACGACGACAGCGACTACCTCAACCTCGGCGCCATCTGGCTCAAGGGCCAACAGGGCATGGAGCTGCGGCTCGAGATCAACGAGCAGGAGCAGCAGATCACCGGCGTCACGGCCGTGATCGGCGAGTCCGCCGTCCAGCTGCAGGCCTTCGCCGCGCCGCGCACCGAGGGTGTCTGGATCGACATCCGCAACGAGATCGCCGCGAGCATCGTCGACGCCGGTGGCACCGCCGAGGTGCTCACGGGGGAGTTCGGCGAGGAGCTGCTGACGCGGATGCCGCAGTCCGGGCCCGAGGGCCGCACCGTGTTCATGCCGGCGCGCTTCGTGGGCGTCGACGGTCCCCGCTGGTTCCTCCGCGCCGTGGTCTCCGGCCGGGCCGCCATCGAGCCCGCAGCTGCGGACGCCGTCCACGAGGTCATCCGCACGACGGTCATCGACCGCGGTGCCGAGGCGATGCCCCCGCGCGAGCTGCTCCCGCTGCGCCTGCCCGACGCCGAGGGCGCCGCACAGGCAGAGGACGACGAGACCGGCGCGACCGCCGAGGACCTCAAGCCCTTCGAGCGTGGTCCCGAGATCACCGAGGTCCGATGATGGTCAGCCCGTGCTCCCCCGTGCCGTGCCCTCCGGGGGCGTCCTCGTGAGCACGGGCAGCCCCAGCGCCCTGCGCCGCCTCACCGAGCGACTGACGCGCTCGTCGCACGAGCTCGAGGCGGCCGAGCTGCGCCAGGAGTCCTCGGACCTCGACGGCGTCGTCCACATCAGCGACGCCCGCCCGCGCACGCGCGTGACGGTCTGCGGCGAGATCCGCTCCGTGACACTGCGTCCCCGGGAGGAGACCCCGGCGCTCGATGTCGAGCTGTGGGACGGCACCGAGTCGCTCCACCTGGTCTGGCTGGGCCGGCGGCGGATCGCCGGCATCGTGCCCGGCATCAAGATCCAGGCCACGGGCCGCATCACGGCACGCCGGAAGGTCCTGACGATGTTCAACCCGGCCTACGAGATCATCGGCCGGGCCGGACAGTCCCATGGCTGAGGCGGATCGGGACGCGGCCGTGCCGGGGGCAGGCACCGGGCAGGGCGACCGGGTCGCCCGTTCCGAGGCCGACCTTCGCCGCTACGAGACGGTGGAGGAGCTGCTGCGCGACAAGCTGTCCGAGGCCATCGGCGGCTGGCGGGGTGCGGCGGAGTCGGCCGTGCCGACCCTCGCGTTCGCGCTCACGTGGTCACGCAGCCAGGACCTGAAGCTCGCCCTCGTCGTGGCGGGCGCGTGCGTCGCGATCCTGTTGCTCGTCCGACTCGTCCAGCGCCAGGACCCACGCTTCATCGCGTATGCCGCTGTGGGAGTGGGCATCTCGGCGTTGTTCGCGCTCCGATCGGGACGTGCCGAGGACGCCTTCCTGCCCGGAATGCTCCAGAACGCAGGCTTGCTCGTGCTGCTGCTGGTGACCAACCTGACCCGGTGGCCGATCTTCGGCTTCGTGGTCGGGGTCGCGGAGCCCGAGGCGTTCGCGGAGGATCCGACGTGGTGGCGCCGGCACGCCGGCATCGTCACCGTCGCGGCCCGGCTCGCGTGGGTGCTCATCGCGCTCAACGTCGTGCGGCTCTCGATCATGGTCCCGCTGTACCTCGCCGAGCAGGTCGCGGCGCTCGGCGTCGCCAAGGTCGTCCTCGGTTGGCCCGCCTACCTGCTCGCGGTCACCGCGATGGGCGCGATCCTGCTGCGCGGCCGCACCCCGATCGACCCGTCCCGCGCCGCCTGAGTCCTGCACGGGACCAGGCGGAGGTCAGGCGATCTCGTCGGTGCGGTGGCGCTGGTCCGGGGCCACGAGGTCCTGAAGGTGGCTCTCCTGCTCCGACGTCGTGATGAAGAGGAGCTCGTCCCCCGCCTCGATCGCGTCGTCCGGTGTCGGCGCGAGGGGCCGCTCCTCGCGGATGATCGCGACGAGCACGGTGTCCGAAGGCCAGTCGACGTCGCCGACGCGCCGCCCGGCGAACGGGCTGCCCTCAGGCAGGGTGATCTCGACCATCGAGGCGCGCCCCTGCTGGAACTCGAAGATGCGCACGAGGTCGCCGATGCTGACGGCCTCCTCGATGAGCGCGGTCATGAGGCGCGGTGTCGAGACCGCGACGTCGACGCCCCACGACTCGTCGAACATCCACTCGTTCTTGGGGTTGTTGACGCGGGCGACGGTGCGCGGCACGCCGAACTCCGTCTTGGCGAGCAGGGACAGGACGAGGTTGGCCTTGTCGTCGCCCGTGGCGGCGACGCACACGTCGGACTCCTCGAGCCGCGCCTCCTCGAGGGCGGCGAGCTCGCAGGCGTCGGCGAGCAGCCACGACGCCTCGGGGACCCGTGAGGCCTGGACGTCGTCGGCGTCCTTGTCGATGAGCAGGACCTGGTGGCCGTTGCCGAGCAGCTCTCGGGCGATGGAGCGGCCGACGCTTCCGGCTCCGGCGATGACGACGCGCATGGGGATTCTTCTCCTGTGCCGGTCAGTGGGCGGCCGGGGCCTGGTCGCAGAGGCGCTCGACGCGGGCGAGGTCGTCGCGGGGGGCGGCGACGTGCACGAGGTCACCCTGCTGGACGACCATGTCGGGCCGGGGGAGCGTGCCCTCGCCGAGGCGGGTCACGTAGGCGACCCGCGCACCGGTCTGCTCCTCGACCAGGGTGAGCGGCTTGCCGACCCATCCGTCGGCGAGGGGCACCTCGGCGATGACGATCTTGCCGCTCGGGTCGGTGAGCTCGGGCACGGCACCCTGGGGCAGCAGCCGTTGGATCATCTGGTCCGACGTCCAGCGCACCGTCGCGACGGTCGGGATGCCGAGCCGTTGGTAGACCATCGCGCGCTGCGGGTCGTAGATGCGCGCGGCGACGTGCTCGACGCCGAAGGTCTCGCGCGCCACGCGGGCTGCGAGGATGTTGGAGTTGTCACCGCTGCTGACGGCCGCGAACGCGTAGGCGTCGCGGATGCCGGCAGCGATGAGCGTGTCACGGTCGAACCCGATGCCGGTCACGGTCTGACCCTCGAAGGACGTGCCGAGGCGACGGAACGCGGACGCGTCGGCGTCGATGATCGCGACGTCGTGACCGCTGCGGCCCAGGGTGCGGGCGAGGGTCGACCCGACTCGGCCGCATCCCATGATGACGAAGTGCACGGACGCGACGCTACACCGTTCGGGCAGGCCCCACCGGGCGGGCCGCGCACGTCGTCGGGACCTGAGACCACGGGTCGGACGCCGCCCCGGAGTGGGTCGGTGCGGCCCGTCGATCCGTCATACAGTGTCGTCGTGCCAGGTACCGGTTCGCTGTTCAAGCGCCTCCTCCTCGGTCGCGCGATGCGCAGCGACAAGCTCGGCGAGACGCTCCTGCCCAAGCGGCTTGCGCTCCCGATCTTCGCGAGTGACGCGCTCTCGTCCGTGGCGTACGCGCCCGACGAGATCCTGCTCATGCTCGGCCTCGCCGGCGGCGCCTTCGTCACGACGCACAGCTGGCAGGTCACGATCGCCGTCGTGGTCGTCATGGTGGTCGTCGTCGCCTCCTACCGCCAGAACGTGCATGCCTACCCCTCGGGTGGCGGCGACTACGAGGTGGCCACGGTCAACCTCGGCCCGCGGGCCGGACTGACCGTCGCGAGCTCACTGCTGGTCGACTACGTCCTCACCGTCGCGGTCTCGATCTCCTCGGGCGTGCAGAACGCCTCCACCGTCCTCGACTTCGTGCGCGGGCACGAGGTCGTCGTGGCGGTGGGGCTCATCGCCTTCCTCACCGCGATGAACCTGCGCGGGGTCCGCGAGTCGGGCAAGGCGTTCGCGGTGCCGGTGTACGCCTTCATGCTCGCCATCATCGGCATGGGCATCTACGGCTTCATCCAGCACTTCTCCGGCACGCTCACCCCGGCCGAGAGCGCCTCGCTGACCCTCGAGCCCGAGGAGGGTCAGGCCCTCACCGGGATCGCCGCCGCGTTCCTGCTGCTGCGCGCCTTCTCGTCGGGCTGCGCGGCGCTGACCGGCGTCGAGGCGATCTCCAACGGCGTGCCGGCCTTCAAGAAGCCGAAGAGCGCCAACGCCGCCGCCACCCTGCTGCTCATGGGCACGCTCTCGATCGTCATGCTCGGGTCGATCATCGCGCTGAGCCAGTGGACCGGTGTCAAGATCGCCGACGACCCCGGGTCCCAGCTGCTGCGCGACGGCCAGCCCGTCGGCGACTCCTACGTGCAGCACACTGCCATCGGGCAGCTGGCCGAATCGGTGTTCGCGAACTTCCACCTAGGCGTCATCTTCGTCTCCATCGTCACGGGCCTGATCCTCGTCCTCGCCGCCAACACCGCCTTCAACGGCTTCCCGGTGCTCGGCTCGATCCTCGCGCGCGACGGCTACCTGCCTCGCCAGATGCACACCCGCGGCGACCGGCTCGCCTTCAGCAACGGCATCCTCATCCTCGCCGGCTCGGCCATGCTCCTCGTCGTCGTGTTCAAGGCCGAGGTCACCGCGCTGATCCAGCTCTACATCGTAGGGGTGTTCGTCTCCTTCACCACCTCCCAGATCGGCATGGTCAGGCACTGGACGCGTCACCTGAGGCTCGAACGCAACGCCAAGGAGCGGGCACGGATGCAGCGTTCGAGGATCATCAACGCGGTGGGAGCCGCGATGTCGGGGACCGTGCTCGTCGTCGTCCTGCTGACGAAGTTCCAGGCCGGCGCCAAGTACGCCATCCTCGCGATGGCCGTGCTGTTCTTCCTCATGCTCGGCATCAAGAAGCACTACGCGCGCGTACGCAACGAGCTCGCCATCGACTGGGACCTGGAGAAGCCGGTGCTGCCGAGCCACGTGCACGCCATCGTCTGCATCTCGAAGGTGCACAAGCCGACGATGCGGGCGCTCGCGTACGCCCGGGCGAGCAGACCCACCTATCTCGAGGCCGTCACGGTGGACGTCGACCACGACGAGACGCAGGCGCTGCTCCTCGAGTGGGACCGGCACGACATACCGGTGCCGCTCAAGGTGCTCGCATCGCCGTACCGCCAGATCACGAGGCCGATCCTCGACTACGTCCGGTCGATCCGCTCGGGCAACCCGCGTGACATCGTCACGGTCTATCTCCCCGAGTACATCCTCGGGAAGTGGTGGGAACAGGTGCTGCACAACCAGAGCGCCCTGCGCCTCAAGGCGCGCCTGCTCTTCACGCCGGGAGTCATGGTCGTGAGCGTGCCGTGGCAGCTCGCGTCGTCCGAGGGCGCCGAGCGTGACTGGATCGACGAGCCTCCCATCCCGGGTTCGGTGCGCGGCGGAGCGCTGTGACCGCTCGTCGAACCCGCGAGCGTGCCGAGGGCGGCGAGTCGCTCGTGGGCAGCGAGTGGACGGTCGAGGTCGGACCGGTCGCCCACGGCGGCCACTGCGTCGCCCGGCACGAGGGCCAGGTCGTCTTCGTGCGCCACACGTTGCCCGGCGAGCACGTCGTCGCCCGCGTCACCGAGGGTCGCGTGGGTGACAAGTTCGTCCGTGCCGATGCCGTCGAGGTGCTCAGGGCCGTGCCCGGACGCGTCGAGGCTCCGTGCCCGTACGCCGCCCCCGGCCGGTGTGGCGGCTGCGACTTCCAGCATGCATCGCTCGACACCCAGCGCAGGCTCAAGGCCGACGTCGTCCGTGAGCAGTTCACCCGGCTCGCGGGGCTCGACGTCGACGTGGAGGTGCGCCCGGTCCCCGGTGACGAGGCCGGTCTGCGCTGGCGCACGCGTGTGGAGTTCGCCGTCGACGAGGCCGGTCACGCCGGTCTGCGCAAGCACCGCTCGCGCGACGTCGTGCCCCTCGACGACTGCCTCATCGCGACCCGCGGCATCATCGACTCCGGGGTGCTCGACACCGAGTGGCCCGACGTCGAGTCGGTCGACGTCGTCGACGCGGCGCATCCCGACGACCCCGTGCTCGTGGCCCTCCCGGCGCCGGAGAAGGCAGACGGGTCCGCGGGACTCGTGGGCGAGCACGTCCGCGACGGGGACTGGCAGGGCGAGTACGTCGTTGCGGCGCGCGGCTTCTGGCAGGTGCATCCCGGCGCAGCGTCGACGCTCCTGGGCCGGGTCGTGGCCCTGCTCGGCGCCTCGTCCGGCGACAGGGTGGTCGACCTGTACGCCGGGTCGGGCCTGTTCACCATGCGCCTCGGCGAGCTCGTCGCACCGGACGGCTTCGTGCTCGGCGTCGAGGGCGACCGTCGTGCGGTCGACAACGGCGCCACCAACACCGAGCACCTCGACAACGTCGAGTGGCGTGCCAACCGCGTCGACCGTGAGCTGCGCTCGCTCGTCTCCCAGGGCGTCACGGCCGATCTCGCGGTCCTCGACCCGCCCAGGACCGGTGCGGGCAAGGAGGTCATGGCGCTGCTCGGGCAGCTCGGGCCCCGCCGGGTCGTCTACGTCGCGTGCGACCCGTCGGCGCTGGCGCGCGACGTGCGGGCTGCAGCCGACCAGGGCTACGTCCTGTCCTCGCTCGAGGCGTACGACGCGTTCCCGATGACGCACCACGTCGAGTGCATCGCCGTGCTCGAGCCCGACGACTGACCGAGCGACGAGATGTCGAGGCTTCCGCCTGGCCCTGACGGGCGCGGAGGTGACGGACGGGGTGGCCTGAAAGGCTCTTATGAGCCGACTGCCCCGGTGCTAGCGTCGAAGCACCGCTCTGCATAGGGGAGGCGACATGGATGCGTTCATGAAGGTCGACGGCATAGACGGCGGCAGCCAGAGCAAGGACCACAAGGGATCCGTCGACATCCTGTCGTGGAACTGGGGTGTCACGACCCAGACGAGCGGCAGCGCCGGGAGTGGCGGAACCATCGGTCGGCCACGCGCTCACGAGCTGCGGGTCGTCCACCTGTACGACCTGGCCTCACCCGAGCTCGCCTCGCGCGCCGTGACCGGCAAGCACCTCAAGGAGGCGACGCTCACGGTCGCCCGGTCCGGTGCGTCGAAGGACTTCCTCACAGTGACGATGAAGGACGTCGTCGTCACGGAGGTCCTGGCCTCGGGCGACGAGGACGACGTCAGCGAGGAGGTCGCATTCTCGCCGGCGTGGATCAGCTTCGACTACGCCGAGCCCGGGCACGGCGGCGGCGCCGGCGGCCGGACCTCCAGCTTCACGTGGGACATCCGATCGAACAAGATGGGCTGACGAGCGCCCTCGCCCTCGCCCTCGACCGGCTGCGCGCCGGCGACGGGAACGGTGCGGAGCAGGCCCTGGCCGACGCCCCCGACGACGACCCCCGAGTGCTGCACCTGCGCGCCGTCGCCGCCCACCTCGAGCAACGTGCGGGCGACGCCGAGGAGCTCATGGCGCGGGCCGTGTCGCGCACGGCCGACCGGGCGGTCGTGGCCAGCCAGCACAACGACCTCGGCAACATGCCTCTCGAGTCCGGGCGCCCCGCCGCGGCCGTCGAGGCGTACGAGGCGAGCCTCGAGCTCCAGCCGGGGGACGCGCCCACGTGAGCCAACCTGTCGACGGCCCACCGCCTCGGCGGGGACGCCGGCCGTGCCGCCGCAGCGGCGCTGCGCGCCCTCGAGCTCGACCGCGAGGGGCGACTCGCCCGCTCGGTCCTCGCTGCGGCACTCCACGCGCTGTCGAGCGAAGGCCGTGAGCACGAGGCCCGCGAGGTCGTGCGCCGGTGGTCGGAGCTCGACCCGGAGCACCCCGGCGCCCGCCACCGGCTCGCAGCCCTCGGCGGCCTGCCCGCTCCGGACCGGGCGCCCGACGAGTACGTCGAGACGCTCTTCGACGCCGTGGCCAGAGAGTTCGACCCCCACCTCGCCGGTCTGCGCTACCGGGCGCCCGAGCTCGTCGCCGACCGGCTGGCGCAGCTCGTGGGCGAGCCCGGTGGCTCGCTCGCGGTCGTCGACGTCGGGTGCGGCACCGGCTTGGCCGGCGCGCTGCTCCGACCCTGGGCGAGCACCCTCGTCGGGTGCGACCTCTCGCTCGGCATGCTCCGCCGAGCCCAGCGTCGCGGGTGCTACGACGTGCTGCACAAGGCGGAGCTCGGCACGTTCCTCGCGGCGCAGCACACGGCGTACGACGTCGTCGTCAGCGTCGACACGCTCTGCTACCTCGGTGACCTGACGGAGATCACCACGGCCGCCCGCGGAGCGCTGCGGCCCGGTGGCTGGCTCCTGGCCACCGTCGAGGAGCTCGACGGCACGAGGGGAGAGCCGTGGCGTCTCACGACCTCGGGCCGGTATGCGCACGCCGAGGGGCACCTGCGCGACATCACCGCGGCCGCAGGACTCGTCGACGTCCGGGTGGGCCGCGTGCACCTCCGGCTCGAGGCGGGCCTGCCCGTCGAGGGGTTGCTCTGGTCCGCTCGGCGCCCGCTCGACGGGTGACCGCGCACCGGTGCCCACGGGGAGACAGCCGGCCGCGTCCGGGGAAAGATGGCCGGGTAGGGGTGGACTGACAAGGACCGACGCGTGTGGTTAGATATATCTTGACGTCAAGATAAATCGAGCACTGCGACATCCAACAACGTTGCTGGAAGGAGCCCGCTGTGGGCAGCATCGACAGCTTCAAGGCGAAGGGGACCCTCGAGGTCTCCGGCCAGTCCTACGAGATCTACCGACTCGCCGGAGTCGAGGGGCAGGAGACCCTGCCGTACAGCCTCAAGGTGCTCCTCGAGAACCTCCTGCGCACCGAGGACGGCGCCAACATCACGGCCGACCACATCCGCGCGGTCGGCTCGTGGGACGAGAACGCGCAGCCCGACACCGAGATCCAGTTCACGCCCGCCCGCGTGATCATGCAGGACTTCACCGGCGTGCCCTGTGTCGTCGACCTCGCCACCATGCGTGAGGCCGTCGCCGACCTCGGCGGCGACCCCGCCAAGATCAACCCGCTGGCCCCGGCCGAGCTCGTCATCGACCACTCGGTCATCATCGACGTCTTCGGCCGCGCCGACGCCTTCGAGCGCAACGTCGAGATCGAGTACCAGCGCAACCGCGAGCGCTACCAGTTCCTGCGTTGGGGCCAGACCGCGTTCGACGACTTCAAGGTCGTCCCGCCGGGCACGGGCATCGTCCACCAGGTCAACATCGAGCACCTCGCGCGCACCGTCATGGTCCGCGAGATCGACGGTGAGCAGGTCGCCTACCCGGACACGTGCGTCGGCACCGACTCGCACACGACGATGGTCAACGGCCTCGGCGTCCTCGGCTGGGGCGTGGGTGGCATCGAGGCCGAGGCGGCCATGCTCGGCCAGCCCGTCTCGATGCTCATCCCGCGCGTCGTCGGCTTCAAGCTCTCCGGAGCGATCCCCACCGCGGCAACGGCCACGGATGTCGTGCTCACGATCACCGAGATGCTGCGCGACCACGGCGTCGTCGGCAAGTTCGTCGAGTTCTACGGCGAGGGTGTCTCGCAGGTGCCGCTCGCCAACCGCGCCACCATCGGCAACATGAGCCCCGAGTTCGGCTCGACGTGTGCGATCTTCCCGATCGACGACGTCACGCTCGAGTACCTGCGCCTCACGGGCCGCTCCGACGAGAGCGTCGCTCTCGTCGAGGCCTACGCCAAGGAGCAGGGCATGTGGCTCAAGGCCGGTCCCGACCAGCCGGAGGCCCGCTACAGCGAGTACATCGAGCTCGACCTGTCGACGGTCGTCCCCTCGATCGCCGGGCCGAAGCGCCCGCAGGACCGCATCGCCCTGGTCGACGCCAAGGACGCCTTCCGCAAGGTGCTGCCGACCTACGTCGCGCATGACGAGGGCGACCCCGGCTCGGCCCAGTCGTTCCCCGCGAGCGACCCGGGCGAGGACAACGGCGGCGACAAGCCGCACGACGGCAAGGCCAACGGCCGTCCGTCGAAGAAGGTCGCGGTCAAGGACGCCGAGGGCCGCGAGTTCGAGATCGACCACGGCATCGTCTCGATCGCCTCGATCACGAGCTGCACCAACACGTCCAACCCCTCGGTCATGATGGCCGCGGCCATGCTCGCGAAGAACGCCGTCGAGAAGGGCCTCACGGTCGCCCCGTGGGTCAAGACGTCGATGGCCCCCGGCTCCAAGGTTGTCACGGGCTACTACGACAAGGCCGGCATGTGGCCCTACCTGGAGAAGCTGGGCTTCCACCTCGTCGGCTACGGCTGCACGACGTGCATCGGCAACTCCGGCCCGCTCAACGACGAGATCTCCCAGGCGATCAACGACGCCGACCTCGCCGTCACGTCGGTGCTCTCGGGCAACCGCAACTTCGAGGGCCGCATCAACCCAGACGTGAAGATGAACTACCTCGCGAGCCCGCCGCTCGTCATCGCCTACGCTCTCGCCGGCACGATGGACTTCGACTTCGAGTCGCAGCCCCTCGGGCAGGACACCGACGGCAACGACGTGTTCCTCAAGGACATCTGGCCCGCCCCGGCCGACGTCGAGCAGACCATCGCCGGCAGCATCAACCAGCAGATGTTCACCGACGACTACGCGGACGTCTTCGCCGGTGACGAGCGCTGGCAGTCGCTGCCGACCCCCGAGGGTGACACGTTCGCCTGGGACGGCGAGTCGACCTACGTGCGAAAGCCCCCGTACTTCGACGGCATGTCGATGGAGACGACCCCGGTCTCCGACATCGAGGGTGCACGCGTGCTCGCCAAGCTCGGCGACTCCGTGACCACCGACCACATCAGCCCGGCTGGTGCGATCAAGACCGACAGCCCCGCCGGCAAGTACCTCGCCGAGCACGGCATCGAGCGCAAGGACTTCAACTCCTACGGCTCGCGGCGCGGCAACCATGAGGTCATGATCCGCGGGACGTTCGCGAACATCCGCCTGAAGAACCTCCTCCTCGACGGCGTCGAGGGCGGCTTCACGCGCGACTTCACCAAGGGCGGCGAGCAGACGACGATCTACGACGCCGCCCAGAGCTACGCGGCGGCCGGTACGCCGCTCGTCATCCTGTCGGGCAAGGAGTACGGCTCCGGCTCGTCGCGTGACTGGGCCGCCAAGGGCACGAGCCTGCTCGGCGTCAAGGCGGTCATCGCCGAGAGCTACGAGCGCATCCACCGCTCCAACCTCATCGGCATGGGCGTCATCCCGCTGCAGTACCCGACCGGCCAGAACGCCGACTCGCTCGGGCTCGACGGCACCGAGACCTTCTCGGTCACCGGCATCACCGCCCTCAACGAGGGCACGACACCGAAGACCGTCAAGGTCGTGGCGACGAAGGACGGCGGCGAGACCGTGGAGTTCGATGCGGTCGTGCGCATCGACACACCCGGCGAGGCCGACTACTACCGCAACGGCGGCATCCTGCAGTACGTCCTGCGCTCGCTCGTCGCGAGCTGACGCACGCGCCGTCCCGACGGGCCCGGTCGCCGCACCCTGCGGTGGCCGGGCCCTCGCGCGTCCGCGTTCCTCCGGGTGGCATGCTCGTCGCGTGACCGAGCGACATGCCACGCTGACCCTCTGGGAGTCCGGCTTCGACTGGCTGCCCGCGCCTGACCTCTCCTATGCGGACGTTCACGTCCCGGACGCCCCGGCCGTCACCTATGCAGCGCGGGTCTGGGAGTCGCCGGTCGTCGAGCTGGCTTACGCCGCAGTCGAGCTCATCCCCTCATGGAACGCCCGCACGCCGCCCGGCACGTGGCTGCACGTCGAGGGACGGGTGGCGGACGGTGCTGGGTGGACGCCGTGGTTCACCTTCGCGCGCTGGGCCGAGGACGACCCGGCGGGGGAGTCGCCGATCACCCGGACGACGGTGCGCGGCCAACGGCTCGATGCCGGGACGGTCGCCACCGACACGTGGCTCTCCGCACCGGGCAGCGGATTCGACCGGTGGCAGCTGCGGATGACCGCACTGGCGACCCGCACCGGCCCGGCGGTGGACGGCGGCTGGCCCCACGTGTCGCTCGTGGCCGGCGCAGCGTCGCGCTTCACGATCGATGCCACCGAGCCGACGAGCGCTCCCGGCGTCGCGAGCGGACGCGAGGTCGCGGTGCCGCCGCACTCGCAGCGCCTGCACGTCGACACGTTCCCCGAGTGGGACAACGGGGGCCAGTCCTGGTGCTCGCCCACGTCCACGACGATGCTCCTCGAGCACTGGGGCCGTGCGCCCAACGCCGCCGAGGCTGCCTGGGTGGGGCACGGCACCGACCCGCAGGTCGTGCACGGCGTGCGCCGGGTCTTCGACCGCTCCTACCGGGGCGCCGGCAACTGGGCGTTCAACACGGCCTACGCCGCATCACGCGGGCTCCGCGCGTACGTCACCCGCCTGCGTGACCTCACCGAGGCGGAGGCGTTCGTCGCAGCGGGTGTACCGCTCGTCGTGTCGGTCAGCTTCCGTCAGGATGAGCTCGACGGCGCCGGCTACGAGACGGACGGTCACCTGCTGACGGTCGTCGGCTTCACCCACGAAGGTGACGTCGTCTCCAACGACCCGAACTCGCACCGGGTCGCGAGCAACGAGCAGGTGCGCACCGTCTACCGGCGGGACCAGTTCGAGCGTGCGTGGCTCGGATCGAACGGTGGCCTCGCCTACGTCATGCACCCTCGCGACGTCGCGCTGCCCGCCGCGCCGGACGAGCCGAACTGGGCCTGACGCGTCAATTTCCTGCGCGATGAGGGTTCATCGCGAGAAATTCCGGCTGCAGGCCCCCGGCGGGGCAGGAGCGGGTGTTGACTGGCCGCGCGAACCCCTTCCGAAAGGTGTGCCATGCCCAGTCGCTCCGTCGTCTCCGACGTCCCGTTCCAGCCGAGCCGCCGCACGGTGCTCACCAGCGCTGCGGCCGGAGCCGCCCTCACGGGCGCCGGCCTGAGGGGTGCCTCCCGTGCCCATGCCGCCCAGACGAAGAAGGGCGACCCGACGCGCCAGGTCGCCTACGTGTCCTGGGAGGGCGCCGATCTCGTCTTCGGCCCCTTCGACCGGACCGTCGACTACGTCGACCCGCACGGGACGTCGACCGCGCCGGTCAGCTACGACGTCGCCACGTGGACCTCACCGGTCGTCGCCCCCGGCTTCGGGCTCACCGAGCTCGTCGCTTCGTGGAACTCCACGACGCCCGGCGGCTCGTGGGTCGAGATCCGGGTGCGTGGCACGAGCGCCGGCACGACGACGAAGGACTACGTCCTCGGCCGGTGGGCGACCAAGGACCCGGCCGACGGCGGTGGCATCCACCGCACCTCGCTCGCGGGTCAGGGAGACACTGTCGCGACCGTCTTCACCGACACCCTCGCGACCCGCAGCGGCTACACGTTGACGGACTGGCAGCTCGAGGTCCGTCTGATGCGACCGCACGGCACGACCGACGCCCCGACGGTCGACCTCGTCGGGGCGATGGCCTCGGCCCTCCCCGACACGAAGAAGGTGCCGAGGAGCGCCAACGGACCCGCCGGCGGCACCGTGCTCGAGGTCCCGACGTACTCGCAGGAGGTGCACGTCGGGCACTACCCGCAGTGGGACAACGGCGGCGAGGCCTGGTGCTCACCGACCTCGACATCGATGGTCGTCGACTACTGGGGCGCCGGCCCGACCGCTGACGAGACGGCTTGGGTCGACCCGGCCGTCGACGCCCAGGTCGACTTCACGGCACGCAACGTCTTCGACTACACCTACGACGGCGCCGGCAACTGGCCGTTCAACACCGCGTATGCCGCCACGCGGGGCAACCTGCGCGGCTTCGTCACGCGGCTGCGCAGCCTCACCGAGGCCGAGGCCTTCGTCGCCGCGGGCATCCCCCTCGTGGTCTCCGTGTCGTTCAAGAAGGGCGAGCTGACCGGTGCCGGCTATGGCACGAACGGTCACCTCATGGTCGTCGTCGGTTTCACCGAGTCCGGTGACGTCGTCTGCAACGACCCCGCCTCGCACCTGCTGGCCAGCAACGACCAGGTGCGGGTCACCTACGACCGCGAGGAGTTCGAGAACGTGTGGGTGCCCCACAGCGGCGGCATCGTCTACGTCATCCACCCGGCCGACCACGCGCTACCGACGGCACCCGCTCAGGCAAACTGGTAGCCGACGGGCCGCTCAGGAGCGCAGACCCCAGCGCGGGTCGCGGTCGGTGATGCAGTAGAGCGCGCCCGCCGGGTCGCGCAGCACGGTCCAGCCGCCGCCGGGGTCGGCGACGATGACGGCGCCGAGGCCCACGTGCCGGCCCACCTCGGTGGGCCGGTCGTCGCAGGCGAGGTCGAGGTGACCGGACACAGGGGCCGGACCCGGCTCCTCGAGGCGTTGGAGCAGCAGCCGGACGGGGATCGCGTCTGGGCGGGTGAGATGGCGGAACTCCGGGCGGTTCACCGATCGCCGCTGCTGCCACCCCGTGAGCCCGGACCAGAAGGCGCACTCGACCTCGTAGCCGGCGGCGGGGATGTCGAGGCAGACCTGGTCGACGATGCTCTCGTGCTGCTGGGGCCAGCGCGTCGGCGCGGGCCGCTCGACGAGCGGCTCGTCGACGAAGCAGAAGACGAAGCCGCCGGGGGAGCGCAGCACGACGTACCCGTGCTCCGACCGGTGGACCACCTCTGCCCCAAGGCGTTCGGCTCGCGACGTGGAGTCGTCGACCGACGCCACGTGCAGGTCCAGGTGCACCGCGGGCGCCGCGTCGCCGTCGGAGCCGGTGCGCTGCAGCTTCAGGTACGGGTCCCCGTGCGGTGGCAGCAGCGAAGTGAACTCCGCGTCGAGCCCACGAGGGGACGACACGGCATACCCGGTGACCGCGGACCAGAAGCGGGTGCCCGCCTCGTGCGCGTGCGCCGGCAGGTCCAGGAAGGCCGTCACCCAGCTGACCGTCGTCATGGTCGAAGGGTAGGGGAGGCAGACTGGGGCCATGTCCAGACCCACCCCACCGACGCCGACCGGGCACACGCCGCCCGGCTGGCCGCCAGGGGTGCCCCCGGCGCACACGCCGGGCTGGGAGGACCGAGCCGTGCTGTGGCTGCTCGACCAGTGCCCGCCCGACTACCGGTCGTATGCCGGGTGGCGGCGTCACCCCATCGCGCTCGCATGGCTGGCGGGCCGCCACGTCGACGGCCAGGTCGTCGCGATGCGCGAGGCGTGGCGCGAGGCACGGGTCGCGATCGGGCCGCACGTGCCGGCCGAGGCGCTGACCGAGATCCTCGGGCAGATCGAGGCCGAGGGCATCCGGCTGATGGCCGCCTCGCGGTCGGTCCGCCTGCTCCACGAGGCGCTCCAGGGCAAGGTCTTCGCGCCGCGGTTGTGACCCGGTTGCCAGGGCGGTTGTGACGGTGGTGTGACGGTCCTGACAAGGCTTCGCGTGCACGTGTGGGAGGGCCCGGACGTTGACCCGTAGACTCGATCGACCCACCCGAGTCCGAACCACCGACCGACCACCGAGAGGACGACCCAGCGTGGCCCTGCTGGAGACGATCACGAGCCCGGCGGCCCTCAAGGCCCTGCCGGCGACCCAGCTCCCGGCGCTGGCGGAGGAGATCCGCACCTTCCTCGTCACCGAGGTCTCCAAGACCGGCGGCCACCTCGGGCCCAACCTCGGCGTCGTCGAGCTGACGATCGCGCTCCATCGCGTCTTCGACTCGCCCCGCGACACGTTCGTGTTCGACACGGGCCACCAGTCCTACGTGCACAAGCTGCTCACCGGACGCCACGACTTCAGCAAGCTGAAGAAGCAGGGCGGCCTCTCCGGATACCCGAGCCGCGCCGAGTCCGAGCACGACGTCGTCGAGAACTCCCACGCGTCGACCGCCCTGTCATGGGCCGACGGAATCGCCAAGGGCCGCCGCCTGCGCGGCGAGACGGACCGGCACACGGTCGCCGTCATCGGCGACGGCGCCCTCACCGGCGGCATGGCCTGGGAGGCGATCAACAACATCGCCGTCGACAAGACGCTGCCCCTCGTCATCGTCGTCAACGACAACGAGCGTTCCTACGCCCCGACCATCGGCGGCCTCGCAGACCACCTCGCCACGCTGCGCACGACGCGCAGCTACGAGCGCGTCCTCGACTGGGGCAAGCGGTCGCTCGTCAGGACACCCGTCGTCGGCGGCGCGATGTTCGAGACGCTCCACGGCGTCAAGAAGGGCATCAAGGACATCGTCGCTCCGCAGGGCATGTTCGAGGACCTCGGGCTGAAGTACCTCGGTCCCGTCGACGGCCACGACGAGCAGGCGCTCGAGCGCGCCCTGCGCAAGGCCCACGACTTCGGTGGGCCGGTCATCGTCCACGTCATCACCCAGAAGGGCCGCGGGTACCAGCCGGCCATCGACGACGAGGCCGACCAGTTCCACGGCGTCGGCAAGTTCAACCCCGAGACGGGCCTGCCGTTCGAGGTGTCGGGGCGCATCTGGACCGACGAGTTCAACGAGGAGATGGTGGCGTTGGGCGCGGAGCGTCCCGACGTCGTCGCCCTCACCGCGGCCATGCTCATCCCCGTCGGGCTCGACGGTTTCGCCGCCGTCTATCCCGACCGCGTCTTCGACGTCGGCATCGCCGAGCAGCACGCGGTCACGATGGCCTCGGGGCTCGCCTACGCCGGGCTGCACCCGGTCGTCGCCGTCTACGCGACGTTCCTCAACCGTGCGTTCGACCAGCTGCTCATGGACTGCGCCCTGCACCGGGCCGGTGTGACGTTCGTCCTCGACCGCGCCGGCGTGACCGGCAGCGACGGCGCCTCGCACAACGGCATGTGGGACATGACGCTCACCTCGATCGTGCCGGGCCTGCGGCTGGCAGCGCCGCGCGACGGCGAGCAGGTCAGGCTGCAGCTGCGCGAGGCGGTCGAGGTCTCCGACGGCCCGACCGTCATCCGCTTCCCGAAGGGCGACGTCGCCGATCCCCTCATGGCGGTCCGCTCGACGGGCGAGGTCGACGTCCTCTTCGAGAACGCCGGCGACGACGTCGACCTCCTCGTCGTCGGTGTCGGGGCCTTCGCGGGGCTCGCCATCGAGGCCGGCGAGAAGATCGCGGCCCACGGCCGCGACGTCCGGGTGGTCGACCCGCGCTGGGTGCTGCCCGTCAGCGACGACGTCGTGGCGCTCGCCCGGCGCGCTCGCGCCGTCGCCGTCGTCGAGGACAACCTCGTGAGCGGCGGCGTCGGGTCGGCCGTCACCCTGGCCCTGCGCCAGGCCGGGCTCGACGTGCCCGTGCACACGTACGGCATCCCCAAGCAGTTCCTCGACCATGCCTCCCGAGGCCAGATCCTCGAGGCCCTCGGCCTCACCGCCGACCAGGTCGTCGCCGACCTCGAGCCGCGCCTGTCCTGACGGACGGGTCCGCGTACCCGGACGCGGCCTGGCGTCAGCCCGGCGCCTGAAGCGCCCGGAGCCGCAGCGCTATCTGCAGCTCGAGCGCGTGGTCGGGCTGCTGCCACGTCTCGCCGAGCAGGGCGGTGATGCGCTCGAGGCGCTGCGACACGGTGTTGACGTGGACGTGCAGGCTCCCGGCCGCGTGCCGAGGGCTGCCGCCGGCCGCGAAGTACGCCGCCAGCGTGCCGACGAGATCGGTGCCGCGCCGCTCGTCGTAGTCGAGGACGGGGCCGAGCAGCTTGCGGACGTACTCGTGGACGTCGGGGTCGGAGCCGACGATGAGGCCGGCGAATCCGAGCTGGGTGGCGGCGGCCCCCTTGCCCTTGTGCCCCAAGGCGATCAGAGCCCCCACGGTGCGCGAGCCCTCCTCATGCGCCTCGGTGATCGCGTCGACGTCGCTGATGGGGCCGACGCCCGCGACGGTGACGGTCGTCCGTCTGCCGATCAGGGCCGCGGAGGAACGTGCGAGGGAGTCGGCGTCGGTGCCGGGCACGAGCGCGATGACGTCGCCGTCGTGCGACCCGACGAGGGCGGACTCGCCCGTCGCGGCACTGGCCGAGATGAGCAGGGCCCGGTGGCCGCCCGTCTCGTCGCCGCGCAGGACGAGGAGGCAGAACGGCTTCTGCGGGTCGAAGCCGACCGTTCGGGCCAGAGTAAGGCGCTCGTCGCGGGAGCCCCGCGCGCTGACGAGATCGCTGACGAGCCGGTTGCGCGCCGACTGCCGGGCGTCGGCGGCCTGGCGCTCGAAGAGCAGGACGAGCGCGGTGACGACCCCGGCCCGCTCGACCGTGCGCTGCTCCGAGTCGCTCAGGGTGCCGAGCCCTCCGACGTAGATCGTGCCGAGGCGTTCGCGCGCGGCGGTCACCGACACGGCATACACCCCGTCACGCTCGACGAGCCGCCCGGTGCCGAGCCCGGGAAGGGCGTTGAGCTCGGCGAACGGGTCGGGCCCTTCTGCGTCGTGCTCGGGGGCTGGGCCGGCGGCGCTGTGCCGGTGCCCGTTCTCGTCCACGAGCACGGCCCAGCCGCCGAGCAGCTCGCCGAGGGCGTGGGTGATGTCGTCGACGCCGCCGCCGCCGAGCACGAGGGAGGCGAAGCGGTCGTGCGCCGCGGCCGCCTTCTCCACACCCTCGGCGTACTGCCGGACGGTCTCGTGGGCGTCTGAGAGTGCCTCCAGCGCGTTCTCGGCGTCGGCGAGGGCCCGGGTCTGCACGAGGGTCACGGCAGCGAGCGTCGCGAGGTTGCCGAGGAGACCGACCTCCTCGCGCGTGAAGGGCCGCGACGACCGGTTCGCCGCGAAGAGGACGCCGACGAACTCGGACTCGACGATGAGCGGCGTGCCGCAGATCGCGATGATGCCCTCCTCGCCGACCGCACTGTTGATGGCTTCGGTGTGACGGAAGCGCTCGTCGGACCAGTAGTCGGCGGTCCAGTACGGCTTGCGGGTCGAGGCGACGAGGCCGCCCAGGCCGGCGCCGAGGGCGAGCCGCACCGACTGGAAGGCCGCCGAGACCGACCCGTCGGTGGCGCGCATGTACGTGTCGCCGGCCTCCGGGTCGTAGAGGGTCAGGTACGCGAGGTCCGTGCCGACGAGCCGACGGGCGCGGCGCACGATGGCGTCGAGCACGGAGCCTGGGTCGCTCGCGGTGGCGAGCTCACGCGCCGTGTCGAGAAGGGCAGCGAGCCCCGCCTCACGGTGCTGGTGCACCTCGCGCGCGCTCGTGATGCGCAGTGCGAGGTCGCGCGCGTCGGCCGGCGCGTCGGCGGCCGCGATGTCGGCGACCGTCGCATCGGAGGCGAGCAGCTCGAGCAGGTGCATCAGCTGCTCCGCGTGCTGCGTCTGCCCGGTCGTGTCGGCGGGCGACGGCGTCTCGCTGCGGGTGGCCACGGGCAGATCCTAGGCGTGTCGGGGCGGGGCGGGCGGCTCGCAGTGGTCCGCGGTCAGTGCGCTGTCCACCCGCCGTCCATGGAGAAGGACGTGCCGTTGACGGACGCGGACGCCGGACCGCACAGGAAGAGCGTCAGCGCGGCGACCTCGTCCGGCTCGACGAGGCGCCTGACCGCGACCGGCGCGAGCATGACCTTCTCGACGACCTCGGCCTCGGGGATGCCGTGGGTGCGGGCCTGGTCGGTGATCTGCCTCTCGACGAGGGGCGTGCGCACGTAGGCCGGGTTGATGCACGTCGACGTGACGCCGTGCGGACCGCCCTCGAGGGCGACGACCTTCGAAAGCCCCTCGAGGCCGTGCTTGGCCGTGACGTAGGCGGCCTTGAACGCGCTGGCCCGCAGCCCGTGGACGCTCGAGATGTTGACGACGCGGCCCCAGCCCCGGTCGTACATGTGCGGCAGGGACTGGCGGATCAGCCGGAACGGCGACACGAGCATGAGGTCGAGAATGAGGTCGAAGCGCTCGAGCGGGAAGTCCTCGATGGGGCTGACGTGCTGGATGCCGGCGTTGTTGACGAGGATGTCGACGTCGGTCGGCAGGCCGGCGAGCGCGTCGAGGTCGGCGAGGTCGGCCGCGATCGTCGCGACGCCGGCCGACCGGGCGAGGGCGTCGAGTCCCTGCTCGTCCCGGTCGACGGCGTGGACCTTGGCTCCGGCAGCTGCCAGGGCCCGGGCGATGCTCGCGCCGATGCCGCTCGCGGCGCCGGTCACGAGGGCGGTTCGGCCGGTCAGGTCGATGCGGTCGTTGACCACCCACGACCGCCCTGGGTGGGCGCCGCCGGCGTCGTCGCGTGCGTCGTTGCGGGCGTCGGCCATGCGGGAAGACTAGGGAGGCCGAGATGTGGCCCCTGTGTGGTGGCCGAACACAAAACCGGGGATTCCGTGTGGACCGGCCTCACGTCTGGCGTCGGGCCGAACCGTCGCTCAGATGTCGCGGAAGACCTCGATCGTCGCCCCGAGCGCGTTGAGCCGCTCGGCGAGGTCCTCGTAGCCACGGTTGATGACGTAGACGTTGCGCAGCACCGACGTGCCGGGGGCGGCGAGCATCGCGAGGAGCACGACGACGCCCGGCCGCAGCGCCGGTGGACAGACGACCTCGGCGGCGCGCCACCGGGTCGGTCCCTCGACGATGACGCGGTGCGGGTCGAGCAGCTGCACCTTCGCGCCGACCTTCGTCAGCTCGGTCAGGTAGATGGCACGGTTCTCGTAGACCCAGTCGTGGATCATCGTGCTGCCCTCGGCAACGGCTCCGACGAGCGCGAAGAACGGCAGGTTGTCGATGTTGAGGCCGGGGAACGGCATCGGGTGGATCTTGTCGGTCGGCGCCCTGAGCGGGCCCGGGATCGTCGTCAGGTCGACGAGCCGGGTCTTGCCGTTGGCAGACCGGTACTCAGGCGTGAGGTCGTACTTCATCCCCATGCCGTCGAGCGTCGCGAGCTCGATCTCGATGAACTCGATGGGCACGCGACGGATCGTGATGGCGCTGTCCGTGACGACGGCCGCCGCGATGAGGCTCATCGCCTCGATGGGGTCCTCGCTCGGGGAGTACTCGACGTCCATGTCGATCTCCGAGACGCCGTGCACGGTGAGCGTCGTCGTGCCGATGCCCTCGATGCGCACGCCCAGCTTCTCGAGGAAGAAGCAGAGGTCCTGGACCATGTAGTTGGGGCTGGCGTTGCGGATGACCGTCGTCCCGGCGTGGCGCGCGGCGGCCATGAGGACGTTCTCGGTCACGGTGTCGCCGCGCTCGGTGAGCACGATGGCTCGCTCGGGGTTGACCGAGCGGTCCGACCGAGCTTCGTAGAAGCCGTGCGTCGCGGTCACCTCGAGACCGAACGAGCGCAGCGCGCTGAGGTGCGGCTCGACAGTGCGTGTGCCGAGGTCGCAGCCCCCGGCGTAGGGCAGCTGGAAGGACGCGTGCTCGTGGAGCAGCGGGCCGAGGAACATGATGACGGTACGCGTGCGGCGTGCGGCGGCGACGTCGATGTCGGCAAGGTCGAGCCGCGCCGGCGGGACGATCTCGAGGTCGCTGCTGTCGGGCAGCCAGCGGGTGCGCACGCCGATCGACGCGAGCACCTCGAGGATGCGGTTGACCTCCTCGATGCGGGCGAGGTTGCGCAGCGTCGTGCGGCCCCGGTTGAGCAGCGCGGCGCAGAGGAGCGCGACGGCGGCGTTCTTGGACGTCTTGACGTCGATCGAACCGGTGAGCTTCTGGCCCCCGACGATCCGCAGGTGCTGGGGGCCGGAGTGGCCGAGCGAGACGAACTCCGAGTCGAGCGCATCACCGATCTTGGCGAGCATGTCGAGGCTGAGGTTCTGCTTGCCCTGCTCGATGCGGGTCACGGCACCCTGGGAGGTCCCGAGGAGCTCGGCGAGGTCCGACTGGGTCATTCCCTTGTGGCGCCGGGCGTCGCGGATGAGGCTGCCGATGCGGGTCAAGTAGGTCTGAGGCACGACGTCGAGGCTAACTCATATATGAGTTAGGGCAAATCCGGCCCACCGTCAGGCTGGCGCGTTCGCCACCCCGACCGGCAGGAACCGTGACCCCGTGACCCGCTCGGCGACGCCCGTCCGGTCGAGGAGCGGCGTGATGCCGCCGTTCCAGAACTGGAAGCCGGCCCCCGTGATCATCGCGAGGTCGATGTCCATCGGCGCCTGCGCGACACCCTCGTCGAGCATGCGGCGGGCTTCGTCGGCGAGCACGGCGAGCACACGCTCGCGCACCTGGGCGAGGTCGAGCACGACGGGCTCGGCGGGCTTCTCGATGAGCTCGGCGACCTCGGGGCCGAGGACCGGGCGACCGGACGACAGGTCGTAGAAGCCCCGCTTGCCGGCGGCGACGATCCGCTGGAGCGTCGGTGAGGCGTAGAACCGGTCGGGGAACGCGCGCACGAGCGTCTCGCCGTTGTGCAGGGCGATCGCCGGGCCGACGAGGCCGATGAGGACGAACGGCGGCATCGGGGCGAGACCGGCGAACGCGCGGTCCACGACCTCGATCGGGGTGCCCTCGTCGAGGACCTTCGCCGCCTCGCCCATGAAGCGGCCGAGGAGACGGTTGACGATGAAGGACGGCCGGTCCGCCGCGCGGACGCACGTCTTCCTCAGGTCCTTGCCCACGGCGAAAGCCGTTGCGAGAGTGGCGTCGTCGGTGCGCTCGCCCGGGATGATCTCGAGCAGGGGCATGACGGCGACCGGGTTGAAGAAGTGGAAGCCGACGACGCGCTCGGGGTGCTCGAGGCGGCTCGCCATCTCGGCGATCGACAGGCTCGAGGTGTTGGTGGCGAGCACGCACTCGGCCGAGACGACGGCCTCGACCTCGGCGAACACCTGCTGCTTGACCGACATCTCCTCGAAGACGGCCTCGATGACGAAGTCGGCGTCGGCGAAGCCGTCCTTGCTCGTCGACCCGGTCACGAGCGCCTTGTAGCGGTTGAGCTTGTCGGGGTTCAGCCGGCCCTTCCCGGCGAGCTTGTCGAGCTCGGCGTGGACGTAGCCGACGCCCTTGGCAACGCGATCGTCGTCGATGTCGGTGAGCACGACCGGCACCTGGAGACGCTGGAGGAACAGCAGCGCGAGCTGGCTGGCCATGAGCCCGGCACCGACGATCCCGACCTTGGTGACCGGGCGGGCGAGGCTCTTGTCGGGGGCGCCGGCCGGGCGCTTGGCGCGCTTCTGCACGAGGTCGAAGGCGTAGAGGCCTGCGCGCAGCTCGTCGCTCATGAGCAGGTCGGCGAGCACCTCGTCCTCGGCCGCGAAGCCCTGCTCGCGCGTCGCGGTGCGCGCGCCGGCGATGAGGTCCAGGGCGGCATACGGGCTCTTGGCCTGGCGACCGGTCTTGACATCGGCCACGCTCCTGGCCCTGGCGACCGCGGCGTTCCACGCCGCCTCGTCGCGGTCGACCTCCGGCCGCTCGACGGTGACCTCGCCCGAGAGGACACGGGCGGCCCAGGCGACGGACTCCTCGAGGAAGTCGGCCGGCTCGAAGAGCGCGTCGGCCAGGCCCAGGCGGTACGCGTCGACCCCCTTGAGCATCCTGTTCTGGCTCAGCGGGTTGTCGAGGATGACCGTGAGCGCCTTCTCGATGCCGACGAGGTTCGGCAGCAGCCAGCAGCCGCCCCAGCCGGGCACGAGCCCGAGGAAGACCTCGGGCAGGGCGACGGCGGGCACACCCGCGCTCATCGTGCGGTAGGTGGCCGACAGCGCGAGCTCGACCCCGCCGCCCATGGCGGCGCCGTTGACGAACGCGAACGTCGGGACCGGCAGGTCGGAGAAGGCGGCGTACGCCGCGTGGCCGGCCCGAGCGATCTCGATCGCCTGGTCTCGCGACCCGATGAACGGCACACCCGTCAGGTCCGCGCCCACAGCGAAGACGAAAGGCTTGCCGGTCACGGCGACGGCCTGGATCGCGCCGGCCTCGACGCGCTCACGCAGCCGGGCGACGGTCTCGGCCAGCCCGGCGATGGACTGCGGCCCGAACGTGTTGGGCTTCGTGTGGTCGAAGCCGTTGTCGAGCGTGATGAGCGCGAGCGTGCCGGCACCGTCCGGCAGCGCGACGTCGCGCACCGGCGTCCGTGTCACGACCTCACTGGCGAAGGCGGTTGCGGCGGTGGGCTTCTCAGTCGTGAGGGTCACGCGACGGCCTCCTTGTCGTTCGTGCTGGTCGTCGAGGACACGTAGGCCTCGTGGTGCGGGTTCTCCCAGATGACGGCGCCACCCATGCCGATGCCGATGCACATCGCGGTGAGGCCGTAACGGACCTCAGGGTGGTCTTCGAACTGCCGCGAGAGCTGGGTCATGAGGCGCACGCCGGAGCTCGCGAGGGGGTGACCGGTGGCGATGGCGCCGCCGTACTCGTTGACGCGCGGGTCGTCGTCGGCGATGCCGAAGTGGTCGAGGAACGCGAGCACCTGGACGGCGAACGCCTCGTTGAGCTCGAAGAGCCCGATGTCCTCGATGGTGAGGCCCGCCTTGGCGAGGGCCTTCTCGGTCGCCGGGACGGGGCCGACTCCCATCACCTCGGGCTCGACGCCGACGAAGGAGTACGACACGAGGCGCATCCGCACAGGCAGGCCCAGGTCGGTCGCGGCCTGCTCGGAGGCGAGCAGGCACGCGGTGGCGCCGTCGTTGAGCCCGGCGGCGTTGCCCGCCGTGACGTTGCCGTGGGCACGGAAAGGGGTCTTGAGCTGACCGAGGTCTTCGAGGGTGGTGCCGGGCCGCGGCGGCTCGTCGGCCGTCGCGATGCCCCAGCCCTGCTCGACGTGGCGGGTCGCGACGGTGACGAGGTCGCGCTGGATCTTGCCCTCCGCGTACGCCGCAGCGAGCTTGTCCTGGCTGCCGACCGCGAAGGCGTCGGAGCGCTCCTTGGTCAGGGTCGGGAAGCGGTCGTGGAGGTTCTCGGCGGTCTTGCCCATGACGAGCGCATCGGGGTCGACGACCTTCTCGGCGACGATGCGCGGGTTGGGGTCGACGCCCTCGCCCATCGGGTGCCGCCCCATGTGCTCGACGCCGCCGGCGATGGCGACGTCGTAGGCGCCGAAGGCGATCGAGCTGGCGGTGTTGGTGACCGCGGTCATGGCACCGGCGCACATGCGGTCGACGGAGTAGCCCGGGGTCGTGTCGGGCAGGCCCGAGAGGAGAGCCGCCGTGCGCCCGAGGGTCAGTCCCTGGTCGCCGATCTGCGTCGTGGCCGCGATGGCGACCTCCTCGACGCGCTCCTTGGGCAGACCCGGGTTGCGGTGAAGCAGCTCACGGATGCACCGGATGACGAGGTCGTCGGCCCGGGTCTGGGCGTACATGCCCTTGTCGCCCGCCTTGCCGAAGGGCGTTCGGACGCCGTCGACGAAGACGACCTCGGTGAGTGCGCGGGGCACGGTGCCTCCCAGGTGGATCGAGGATGATCGGGGAGTCGCGTCCGGTGGAAGGAGTGCGACCGCTCTCGATACTACTTCCCGGTAACTTCCGCGCCAACGACCCCTCGGGTGACCATCCTCACCCGGACGGACCCACGTTCCGCGCGCTGCACGCACGAGCGCGCGAAACAGGCACGAGCGCGCGAAGCAGGGGAGGGCTCAGGAGGGCGGGTTCTCCTGGCAGGCGAGGGAGATGAGCGGCGCCGTGATCGTCGTCTGCCAGCGTCGCGCCCCCATGGCCGCGAGGGCGTCGGCGACCTCGGCCGTCGTCGGCGCAGCGGGACCCTCCCAGAGGAAGCGGCGCAGCAGGTCGGGCGTCAGGAGGTTCTCCACGGGCACCGAGAGCTCCTCGGAGATCGCTCCCAGCAGCTCTCGCGAGCGGGCGAGGCGGGCCGCCGCGACCGGGTCGCGGTCGGCCCAGGCCTTCGGCGGTGGGGGACCGGTCGGTGGGAGCGACAGGACCGGAAGGTCGGAGTCGGGCAGGGCGAGCGCCTGCGCGACGACCTCCAGGATCGCCTCCTGGTGACGCCGCACCGCCCGCGCCAGCCGCGGCTCCGACGAGCTCACCTGCCGCGGCGGCTTGGTGGCGCGCTGGTTGGCGATGGCGATCTCGCTGATCGCGGCATCGGGCAGCACCCGGCCCGGTGACGTGTCGCGCTGCTGGGCCACGTCGTCGCGCCACAGCCACAGCTCGCGCACGATGGCGAGGCCGCGGCGTCCGCGGACCTTGTGCATGCCCGAGGTGCGGCGCCACGGGTCGATGCGCGGCTCGGGGCCGGTGAACCGGAGCAGGTTGTCGAACTCCTCGGCGGCCCACGCGGACTTGCCCTGGGCGGCGAGCTCTGCGCCCACCGCCTCACGAAGGTCGACGAGCACCTCGACGTCGAGGGCGGCATACAGCAGCCACGGCTCGGGCAGGGGCCGCGCCGACCAGTCGACGGCGGAGTGCTCCTTGGCGAGCTGGAGGCCGAGATAGTGCTCGACCATGGCGCCCAGGCCGACACGAGGGAGCCCGGCCAGCCGCCCAGCGAGCTCGGTGTCGAAGAGTGAGGTCGGCTTCAGGCCGACCTCGGCGAGGCACGGGAGGTCCTGCGTCGCTGCGTGCAGGATCCACTCGGCGTCACCGATGGCCTCACCGACCGGCGAGAGGTCGGGGCACGCGATGGGGTCGATGAGCCACGTGCCCGACCCCTCACGGCGGATCTGCACGAGGTAGGCCCGCTGGCCGTAGCGGTAGCCGGACGCTCGCTCGGCGTCGATGCCGACAGGGCCCGTGCCGGAGGCGATCGCATCAGCGGCGCGCATCAGCGCGCGCTCGTCGACGACGACGTCGGGGACGCCGTCACGCGGGTGGGTCAGCGGTGTCAGGGTGGTGTCGGCGACCGCGTCGTCGCCGAGGTCCTCCGCGGTCTCTGCGGGCTCAGCCGTCACCGGCGCTGCCCCGGCAGGGGCACGACGCCGTCGGGCAGCGGCGGGATGCCGGCGATGGTGCACAGCATGTCGGCCCACGCGCGCAGATGGTCGACGACGTCGTCACCCACCGGCGTCCACGAGGCCCGGATCTCCATCTCGACGCTCGCCTCGCGGTCTGCGAGTCCCGCGAAGCTCTCGCTGACGACGCGGGTCACGGTGCCGGCCTCGGCCGTCCACGCCAGGCCGCGCTCGCTCAGGGACTCCGTGAGCCACGACCAGCCGACGGCGCCCAGCATCGGGTCACCGGCGAGCTCCGGCTCGAGCTCGGCCCGGGCGAACGTCACGACTCGCCACTGTCCGTCCCACGTCTCGGGGGCCGCCGGGTCGTGCAGCAGCACGAAGCGCCCGGTCGCGAGGTCGTCGTCGGGGTCGCTGACGTCGATGACGTCGGCGGTCAGCGCGGCAGCATAGGGCGCGATGCGCGTCGGGGCCGGCACCTCGGTCAGGCGAACCTCGGAGCGCAGACGGACGTCTCGCAGGGCGCTCAGCGTCCTCGCGAAGACCGCGCCGTGGTTGCCCGGCAACGTTCTCGTGTGCACCAGATGAGGGTATGCCGGAGTCGGGTGATCTGTCCTCAGGGCGCGCCGAGCCAGCGTGGCGAGGAGGGCACCGGCCGCCGTGGCAGGATTGTCCGGTGCCGACCACCGCCCCGCCAGCCACCCGCCAGAGCGACCTCGTCCGCGCTGCGCGCCGCGAGCAGGTGACGCGGACGCCGGTGTGGTTCATGCGTCAGGCCGGCCGCTCGCTGCCGGAGTACCGCGCCGTCCGCAAGGGCATCCCGATGCTCGAGTCCTGCATGCGACCCGACCTCGTCACCGAGATCACCCTCCAGCCGGTGCGCCGTCACGGCGTCGACGCCGCCATCTTCTTCAGTGACATCGTCGTGCCACTCAAGGCGATCGGGGTCGACCTCGACATCGTGCCCGGAGTCGGTCCCGTCGTGGCGCGCCCGATCCGCACCCGCGCCGACCTCGACCAGCTCGTCGCGCTGACTCCCGAGCACGTCCCCTTCGTGACCGAGGCCGTCCGCCAGCTGGTGGCCGAGCTGGGCGACGTCCCGCTCATCGGGTTCGCCGGTGCACCCTTCACGCTCGCCTCCTACCTCGTCGAGGGCGGACCCTCGAAGAACCACGAGAAGACCAAGGCGCTGATGCACGGCGACCCGCAGCTCTGGGACGCCCTGTGCGAAAGGCTCGCCCAGATCTCGGGAGCCTTCCTGCGGGTCCAGGCGCAGGCAGGCGCGAGCGCGGTCCAGCTCTTCGACTCGTGGGCAGGGGCACTGTCCCGAGCCGACTACGCGGCCCGCGCGATGCCGCACTCGGCCATCGCACTCGGGGCCGTGGCCGACCTCGACGTGCCGCGCATCCACTTCGGGGTCGGCACGGGAGAGCTGCTCACGCTCATGGGCGAGGCCGGAGCCGAGGTCGTCGGCGTCGACTACCGCGTCTCGCTGACCGACGCGGTCGACCGGCTCGGCCCGGCGTATGCCGTCCAGGGCAACCTCGACCCCGCCCTGCTGTTCGCCCCCTGGGAGGCCCTCGAGCGCCGTGTGCGCGAGATCGTCGAGGAGGGCAGGCACGCCCCCGGCCACATCTTCAACCTCGGGCACGGCGTGCTGCCCGACGTCGACCCGGACGTCCTGACCCGTGTCACCGCGCTCGTGCACGAGTGCTCGAGCCGCCGATGACGGCTGCGCCGTCGGTCGCCCGCTCCAGCCTCACCATGTTCGGTGGGTCTGTCGCCTCGCGCGTGCTCGGCACCGTGCGCAACGGACTCATCACCGCCATCATCGGCGCCCAGCTCGCCGGTGATGCGTTCTCCCTCGCCAACACGCTGCCCAACGTGCTCTACGTCCTTGCTGCCGGCGGCATCCTCAACGCGGTGCTCATCCCGTCGCTCGCCCGCGCCATGAAGCTCGAGGACGGCGGGCAGGAGTTCACCGACCGCGTCATCACGGCCGCGCTCGCCGGCATGGCCGTCATCACGGTGGTCGTCATGGCCGGTGCCGGTGGGTTCGTGTGGTTGCTCGCGCGCAGCTCCTCGCCCGACTTCAAGGACCTCGCGCTCGCGTTCTCGCTCATCTGCCTGCCACAGATCTTCTTCTACGGCCTCTTCGCGCTGCTCGGCCAGATCCTCAACGCGAGAGGGCGGTTCGGGGCCTTCGCCTGGGCGCCGTTCACCGCCAACGTCGTCGCGGTCGCGGGGCTCGTCCTCTTCCTCATCATCTTCCCGCAGCCGCACCGCGCCGGGCCCGACGGCCGCCAGCTCCCGCGCGACCCGTCGGAGTGGACCGGACCGATGATCTGGCTCTTCGCCGGCTCCGCGACGCTGTCCGTCGTCGTACAGGCGCTCTCGCTCGTGCCGGCGCTGCGGCGCACAGGCTTTCGCTACCGTCCGCGGTGGGGTCTGCGCGGCGTGGGGCTCGGTGGGGTGAGCCGGCTGGCCCTGTGGGCCTTCGCCGGTCTCGCCGTCTCCCAGCTGGGCTTCTTCATCAGCCAAGGAGTGCTCAACAACGCCACTGCCGAGGCCAGGCAGCTCGGCCTCGAGAACGCGGCGCGCGGCCCGGCGGCTTACGCCATCGCCTTCACCCTCTTCATGCTGCCCCACGCGTTCGTCACCGTGTCGATCATCACGGCGCTCTTCCCGCGCTTCTCGGCGGCGGCCGCGGCGGGCGACACCGCCAGCCTGCGCAGCGACTTCCGGACCGGCCTGACGATGCCCCTCGTGGCGAACCTGCCGATCATGGTGGCGGTCATCGTGCTGGCCCACCCGATCGTGGCGCTCCTCAACCCCGGCAACGCCATGGACCAACGCTCGATCGAGGTCGCCGCCAGGGTGCTCGTCATCATGATCCTCGGCCTCGTACCGTTCGGGCTCGACCTGCTCTGCTACCGGATGTTCTTCGCTCTCGAGGACGGTCGGCCCACGGTCATCATGCAGGTCCTGCTCACCGGCATCAGCGCACTGGCCGGCGTCGTCACGCTGTTCATCAACCCCGTGTGGGCGATCGGCGTCATGGCGATGGGGCAGACCGTGGGCAACGTCGTCAGCTCCGCGGTGGGGCTCTACCTGCTGCGGCGCCGGACGGGCAGCCTCGGGCTCATGGGCGCCGTCGTCACCGCCTCACGGGTGGGCGTCGCGGCCGCGGTCGCAGGGCTCGTCGCCTGGGCCGTGACCGTCGTCCTCGCGCCGATCACGAGCGAGGCGATCAGACAGAACTCGTCGACCGTCCGGCGGATGTTCGCCAGTGCCCTCGAGATCGGCCTCGTCGGCCTGGTCTTCACGGTGATCTATCTCGGCCTCGCGCACGCGCTGCACGTCCGCGAGGTGCGACAGGTCGCCGACATGGTCCGCGGGCGGCTCGGTCGCTGACCGAGCCGCCCGCGAGGCCGTCACCCGTTCGCGTCGGCCGGTCACGCACCCGAGGGCGGGCCCGCGGGACCGGGTTGCGACGGCGTGCCGCTCGTCCCGGTGGCACGGCTGCCGGCAGGGGTGCCGGCAGGGGTGCCGACCGGCTGTGGAGCGGGCCCGGCCCCGGGGGCCTCGGCCGCGTGGGAGGTCGCGGCCGGGGCACCTGCGTCACGACGGCGCCAGCGGCGCAGCGCGAGCAGGGTCACGGGGACGAGGATCACGAGCCACGGAAGCAGCACCGCGAGGCCGGTGACGATCACGGTGAGCGAGCCGAGCAGGCTCTCCCAGGCAGTGCGCAGACCGCCGGTGAGACCGCCGTCCTGCTCGACCGGGGTGGTGGCGTCGGTCCACAGCGACACGGTCACGTCGCTCATCGTCGTCAGCTTGTCGAGCTCCGCGAGGCGCTGGGTCAGCGAGTCGAGATCGGCCTGGCGGCGCGTCAGCTCGCTCTCGAGCGTGATGATCTGCTGCAGCTCGGTGGCCTTGGCGAGGAGGGCGCGCACCCGGTCGATGCCGTCGCGCATCGGCTGGATGCGGGCCTTCGTGTCGACATAGGTGTCGGTGACGTCCTGGGTCTGCGACGAACGGTACGAGACGGTCCCGATTCGAGAGAGCTCGGTGAGGACGTTGTCGAGCGACTCGGCGGGCACGCTGAGCACCATGCGAGCCTCGTCGACGCCGACCCGCGGCAGCGCCCGGCCGGACTCGATGCCGGGGTCGACGACGCCGGGGCCGCCCGTCGGGTCGTCCGCCGTCACGACGTTCTCCGACGTCACCTGACCGCCCGCACCGGTGGCGATGAGCCGGGCGCGGGCCGCGGCGCCCGTGAGGTCGGTGACCTTGATGCCCAGCCAGGCGGTACGCGCGAGCTTCGTCCCGATGACGGCGACCGAGGCGCCGGGGGTCGACGGCACGTCAACCGCCGGGGACTTGGCCGAGCCGCTGGCCGCGTCGGGGGTTCCGCCGTCCTGCGACAAGCCGTCGCGGGTGCCCGCGAAGCCTGAGCCCGCGTTCGGGCCCATCTCGACGGTCGACCCCGAGGAGGCCCCGGACAGCGCTCGCAGGCCCAGGGGGACCGCAGCCACGAGCACGAGGACGAGCGCCACGACGAAGGCGAGCAGCCGTCGACGTGACGGCGGGAGGGAGGATGGGCGGGGGAGGCGCGAGGTGATGGTCATGGCGGGCCTTTCGACGGGTCGCCTCCCGTGCGGTGCCGGATGCTGTGCTGGTCCGTGCGGTGTGCTGGCGACGTCCTGTTGTCTCCAAAGACACCGGGCCGGCCCGGAACGTTGCGCGCCTGCGCACGGACCCGCGGCAGGTGGGCGGGTGCCGCCTCAGCCGCGCTCGGTCGCCTCGTCGGTCGCCTCGTCGGTGACGCGTTCGGTCGCCGGTTCGGTCGCTTGCCTGGGCGGCCGTTCGGCGCGACCACGGCGGGCGCGGCGCATGACGAGCCACCCGACGAGGGCCACGACGGCCGTCACCACGACGACGTCGAGGACCGAGGAGTACCGGTCGACGAGCTCGTAGCGGGATCCGAGCAGCCAGCCGAGCCCGATGAGCAGGCCGTTCCAGATCGCGCTGCCCGCGACGGTGAAGACCGTGAACCGCAGGAGCGGCATGCGGACCGCGCCGGCAGGCAGCGAGACGAGGCTGCGCACGCCCGGCACGAGGCGGCCGAAGAAGATGGAGCGCCGCCCGTGGTCCGCGAACCACGCGGTGGCGCGGACGAAGTCCCGTCGGTCGACGAGCGGCAGGCGCGCGAGCAGCGCGATGGCCCGGGCCTGGCCGAGCCGCGAGGCGAGCAGGTACAGGGTGAGAGCGCCCAGGTAGGAGCCGAGCGTGCTCGTCACGAGCAGGAGCACGAGGCTCAGCTGGCCCTGTCTGGCGATGAAGCCGGAGAGGGGCAGCACGACCTCGCTGGGGATCGGCGGCAGCACCGTCTCGACGAACGTCAGCGCCCCGACGCCCCACTCGCCCAGAGCGCGGATGACCCGGCTGGCGATCCCGACGAGGCCTGACAGCTCGGCCGTGGGCAGGGCGAGGAGAAGCGCGGGGGCCGTCATGTCCTCCACATTCCCCCATCCGCCCAGCCGTGGACAAACGCGCCGGGGCGGGGGCGCGGTCGCAGCCGTTCCCCCGGGTGGGAGAGTGGCCACATGGTCAGGAGCGTCGCGGTCATCGGCGGTGGCATCAGTGGTCTCGCCGCGGCATGGGAGCTGACCAGACCGGGCAGCGACCTCGCCGTCACGCTCCTCGAGGCCAGCGACCGCGTCGGTGGCAAGCTGCGTCTCGAGGACGTCGGTGGCGTGCGCATCGACGTCGGCGCCGAGTCGGTCCTCGCTCGCCGTCCCGAGGCGCTGGGCCTCTTCGAGGAGCTCGGTGTCGACGACCGCACGACCCATCCGGGGGAGGCAGGTGCCTCGATCGTGTCCCGCGGCCGGCGCTGGCCCATGCCGAGGGGGACCGTCATGGGCGTGCCCTCCGACCCGGAGTCGGTCCGCGGTCTGCTCACCGACGCCGAGGTGGACCGTCTCGTGCACGAGCGGGTCGACGGCGCCCTCCAGGGCGACGTCTCGGTCGGTGACCTCGTCGACGCCCGGCTGGGCGCCGCCGTGACCGACCGCCTCGTCGAGCCTCTTCTGGCCGGTGTCTACGCCGGCCACGCCCGCGAGATCTCGGCCGAGCAGGCCGTCCCGGCCCTCGCCGCCGCCGCACACGACGGACGCCCCCTGCTCGAGGTCGCGCGGGCCGCTGTGGACGCCGCGGCACAGGGGCCGATGGCTGTGTTGCCGGTGTTCGCCACCCTGGTGGGCGGGCTCGGCTGCCTCCCGGAGGTCCTGCACCGCGAGCTCGCCCGGGCGGGCGCCGACGTGCGCACCGGCGCGGTCGTGCGTGGTCTCCGTCGCGCCGGTCACGGTTGGGTCGTCTCCACGGGCCCGACGACTGACGTGGTCGAGGAGCAGTTCGACGCCGTCATCGTCGCCACCCCGCCGCCCGCGACCGCTCGGCTGCTGCGTGACGAGGTGCCGGCGGCCGCAGAGGCGCTGGCCCGCATCGAGCTCGCGTCGATGGCGATCATCTCGTTCGCGCTGTCGGGGCCGGCCCCCGAAGTCCTCGACGGCAGTGGGTTCCTCGTGCCCCCCACCGAGCCGCTGACGATCAAGGCCGCGACGTTCAGCACGGTCAAGTGGCCGTGGCTCGCAGCCGCCCACCCCGACCGCACCTTCCTGCGGGCCTCGATCGGGCGCCACCGGGAGGAGGCATCGGTCCAGCGCAGCGACGACGAGCTCGCCGCTGTCGCGCTCGCCGACCTGCGCACCGTCCTGGGCCCCGGGCTCCCGGATCCCGTCGCCGTCCACGTCAGGCGCTGGGGCGGCGGACTGCCGCAGTACGCCGTCGGGCACCGGACCCGGCTGGCCCCCACCCGCGAGCTGCCGCCCGCGCTGGCGCTCTGCGGGGCGGCATACGACGGCGTCGGCGTCCCGGCCTGCATCGCGTCCGGGCGGGCCGCCGCTCGCGCCGTGATGACCCGCTGACGCCGGCGTCCGGCGGGCTTGGGATGATGGGCGCATGAGCGAGCGCCTGACCCCGGCCCGGATGCGGGAGATCAACGACACGATCCGTTACTGCATGTGGTCGGTGTTCAGCACCGTGAGCCCGCTCGGTGACGACCGCGACAAGCTGACCGCCGAGCTCGAGGCCTTCCTCGACGAGATCGCCTCCGAGGGGGTGGTCGTCCGCGGCCTCTACGACGTGGCGGGTCTGCGCGGTGACGCCGACTTCATGGTGTGGTGGCACGCCGAGACCATCGAGCAGCTCCAGTCGGCCTACCACCGGCTGCTGCGCACCGAGCTCGGCCAGCACCTAGAGCCGACGTGGAGCTCGGCGGCGCTGCACCGGCCGGCGGAGTTCAACAAGAGCCACGTGCCGGCGTTCATGGCCGACGAGGTCGCCCGCAAGTACGTCTGCGTCTACCCGTTCGTGCGCTCGTACGAGTGGTACCTCCTCGAGGACGAGGAGCGCCGGGACCTGTTGCGCGAGCACGGCCAGATGGCCCGTGACTACCCGGACGTGCGAGCCAACACCATCGCGTCGTTCGCCCTCGGCGACTACGAGTGGCTGCTCGCCTTCGAGGCGGACGAGCTGCACCGCATCGTCGACCTCATGCGCGAGCTGCGCGCCTCGCGGGCCCGCCTGCACGTGCGCGAGGAGGTGCCGTTCTTCACCGGCCCCAAGGTGGAGCCGGCCGAGCTCGTCGCCAACCTGCGCTGACGCTCACGGGTGAGCGTTCCGCTCACCCGTCCAGCTCAGTCGTCCAAGGCCCGGGCCAGGATGGCGATGACCGGGATGAGCAGGACCGCGAGCCACGACTTCGTCACGAAGAACGCCGCGATCGCGATGAACGGCGACAGGCTGACCAGGGTGCGCGCCACCCTTCCCTGTGTCGCCGGGCGGCCCGTCGGCGGTCGGTGCGCCACCCGGGCCGGCGTCAGGCGAGGCCGGGGCTCGGGCAGGTCGTCGAACAGCTCGGTCAGGTCGCGACGCACGATCGCGTCCGTGGCACGGCCGCGCCGGTCCTCGTACTCGAGCGCGTCGAGCCGACCGGCCGCGTGGTGCTCCGCGAGCGCGGCCAGCGCCTCCTCGCGTTCGGCGCTGCCGATGCGGATGTTGCCGTCATCGACCATGTGACGAATCTAAGCGAGGAGGTGCGGCCGGCGCACCGGTCTCAGCCCTCGGGCGTCGCGTTCTCGTCGGGCTGCAGGCGCAACGAGATGGAGTTGATGCAGTAGCGCTGGTCGGTGGGCGTGTCGTAGCCCTCACCCTCGAAGACGTGGCCCAGGTGCGAGCCGCAGTTCGCGCACCGGACCTCGACGCGCTTCATCCCGAGGGTGTGGTCCTCGATGTACTCGACCGAGTCGCCGGCGAGGGGCGAGTAGAAGGACGGCCAGCCGCAGTGCGACTCGAACTTCGTGTCGCTGCGGAAGAGCTCGGCGCCGCACGCGCGGCACGAGTAGACGCCCTGGGTCTTGGTGTCGGTGTACTCGCCGCGGAAGGCGGGCTCGGTGCCGGCCTTCCGCAGCACCTGGTACTCGGCGGGACTCAGGGCGGCGCGCCACTCCTCGTCGGTGCGCTGGACGGCATACGGCTTGGCGGAGGTGCTCTTGTCGCTCATGTCCACACCAACGCCACGTGCCCGGGGTTTGTGCCCGCCGCGAGGGGCCGGGGAGATTACGACGTGTTACGTGCCGCGGCATGACGAGGGGCCCCGGCGGTGCCGGGACCCCTCGCACTGCTCAGCCCGGAATGGGCGGGCCGAGCAGGCTCACTTCTTGTTCGGCGGCACCGAGCAGGTGGCCGTGGCCGTGTTGCCCGCCGCGTCGGTCGCCGTCAGGAGCAGGTCGCCCTGGACGGTGATGTGCCAGTCGACCATGCCCTCGAACGGCACTGCCGACGGCGTCGCACCGAGAGCCTGCGTCATCTTGATGTAGGTCCCCGGCTCGTACGGGCCGAAGCTGGCACCCGTCGCGGTGTCGGAGACGGTCACCGTGGTGCCCGGCAGGTTGTCGGCGGCGACGAGCTGGTAGAAGCCGGCCTTCTGGTACCCGGGCGGCGTGACGCCGTCGGGGTTGACGCCGGGACCGCACGACACGGTGGGCGGCGTCACGTCGTTGACCTTGATGCTGACGGTCTGGACGAACTCCGGCCCGGCCTCGGCACCGTTGATGAGGAAGGTGGTCGTGCACGTCAGGGTCGAGCCCTGGGGTGCGTCAGCGGCCACGGTGATGGCCTCGTCGAGCACGACGTCGCTGCCGCTCGTCACGGTCTGTGGCAGGGACGGCGTGAGCGCGATCGACAGGCCTGCGTCGCACGACACGTTGGCGGTGACCTCGGCGGGCAGGTTGCCCAGTCCGGCGAGGATCGTGCTCGCGACATTGCCCGGGGTCACGCTCGGGAAGAAGGTGCCGGACGTGGCGGCCGCGATGCGCTGCGCCTGGCCCGTGGCGTTCAGGCCGTCGGCTCCACCGGACTCGACGTTGATCGCGATGACCTGGGCGCCCACGCCCGTGAGGGACGCGGTCGCGTCGGCCTCGGAGTGGCCGCCGCTCGGGTCGTGGCCGCTCGCGTCGCCGAACCAGACGACGATGCGCGAGGAGTCGGGACGGAACGAGATGGCGCTGCCGCCGGTCCCGACCTCCCAGAGGGCGTTGAGCTGCCCCTCCGGGGTGTCGCCGCCACCACCGGCGACGAGGCTGTCGATGGCGGCCTGCGCGGTGGCCTGGCTGCCCGTCAGATCGGACTCGACCTGGAAGAACTGCGCCCCGTCGGTCGTGTCCTTGTAGGAGACCACGGCGAACTGCGCCTGCGGCTGCGCCGACTGGACGGTGGTGACGATCGAGCCCATCTCCGACTTCACGTTTGCGATGGCGGAGCCCATGCTGCCCGTCTCGTCGACGACGAGGACGATGTCGGGCTTGGGCGGGATGGCGGGTGTGCTGACGGTCTTGGTGACGTGGACGGTGTCGCCCGGGTCGACCGACGCGTCATAGGTGGCCGGGCTGACGCCGGCACCCATCGCGAGGGCCGGAGTTGCTACGAGAGCCCCGGCTGCGGCGAGGGTGAGCGCACTTCGGCGCATGGCTGTGAACACGATGTCCCCTTTCGTGGGAACGAGACGGTGAGAAGCGGTGCGTGGATGCCCCTCGCACCCCGAGACATCCGGTGGCGGCCGTGACCCCGAACGGTCGTCGCCGGTTGCGACCGACCCGCGGGGGCGGGTCGGGGAGCATCGGGTCCGGTGCGGACCGCCCGTCCGTGACCCCAGGCTCCCGACAGAAGGTGGCGCCAGGAGGGTCGTTGATACCTATTCGTCCGGATTCGGGCGATTCCTCCGGCACGCCGGTCCACGCTCTGCTCCGCGGCTTTGCAACGATGGGCCCGTGCAGGTGCGCCGTCTCGTCTCGCGTCCGGTGCTCGTGGCGGCGGCTGCGGGGACCGGCTCGGTCCTGGGCGCTGCCAGTGGCTCCGTCGCCGCCGCGGCGTACTTCGCGCGCCGGGTGCTCACGCCCGACGAGCTCCAGCCCGAGAACCTCACGATCCTGCGGTGTGACGACGAGACGGTCACCTTCGGGGCGATGCCGGACACCGTGGTGCCGGGCCGCTACGGCGTGTGGCTCGCTGCGGGGACAGGCCACGCCCGGGTGGGCGACATCGTCGCGAGCGACGCCGGCTCGGTCACGCGCCGGCTCATTGCGGTGGACCGGGGTCGTCTTGAGCCCGGCCCGGCCCGGTGGAACCAGTACTACTACTGGGACCGGCCGAGCGTGTGTCTCGGGCTGCCCGACGAGGACGTCAGCATCCTCTCCGACGTCGGGGCGCTACCGGGATGGCTCGTGCGACCCGAGGGAGGCGTGACCGGCAGCGACTGGGCCGTGCTCGTGCACGGCCGTGGCGCGCGCAAGGAGGAGACGCTGCGGGCCGTGCCGGTCCTGCGCGAAGCGGGGTGGACGAGCCTCGTCACCGCCTACCGCAACGACCGCGACGCCCCGCGTGGCCCTGACGGGCGCTACAACCTCGGGCTGTCGGAGTGGCGCGACGTCGAGGCAGCCATGGGGTACGCCGTGTCGCACGGTGCGCGTCGCATCATCCTTGTCGGGTGGTCGATGGGGGGTGCCATCGTGCTGCAGACCCTCGACCACTCGCCCCTCGCGGAGTACGTCGTGGGCGTTGTGCTCAACTCCGCCGTCATCGACTGGGGCGTCGTCCTGCGCCACCACGGTCGGCTGCACCTCCTGCCCGGGCCGCTCGTCCGGATGGCGACCGACCTCATGGGCTCTCGCCGCTCGCGCCGTCTCGTCGGCGTGCGCGAGCCGATCGACGTGGCCCGCACCGACTGGGTCGCCCGGGCGGACGAGCTGCGTCACCCGATGCTCGTCATGGCGTCCGACGGCGACGACTTCGTGCCCATCGGGCCGGCCGTGGCGCTCGCCGGACGGCGCCCAGACCTCGTGCGCTTCGAGCGCTGGGACACGGCCCGCCACTGCCGGGAGTGGAACGTCGACCCCGAACGTTGGGAGCGGGTGCTGCACGAGTTCGTCGCCTCCCGCTCGGGGCTCACCGCCCCGCTCAGCGGTGACGGACGAGCCACCGGCCCATGATCGTCCCGTCCTGCTCGACGAGCGTCTCGAGGTGGAGCTCGGCCGGCACGGCCTGTGGCCCGACGGTGCGCGGGTGCTCGCCGCCGACGACCCGCGGGACGAAGGTGTAGCAGAGCTCGTCGAGCTGCCCGGCGGCCAGGAACGACCCGAGCAGGCTGGGCCCGCCCTCGGTCAGGACCTGGTCCCAGCCGCGCCCGTGGAGGGCCGCGACGAGGGCGGCCAGGTCGACGGCGTCCTCGCCGCAGACGATGACGTTGTCGGTCCCGAGGTCGGCGCGGGCGGCATCGAGGCCTGCTGCCGACGACGGAACGGCGAGGAGCGCCCGACCGTCACGGCATCCGCTCAGGGTGGGGGGCACGGCGCCACGGTTGCTCACGGCGACGAGGGGCAGGACGTCGGGCAGACCGTGCTCGCGGCGCAGGTCGACGAGCGAGTCCTGCACGGACAGCGGGGGGTAGCCCTCGGCGCGGACGGTTCCTGCGCCGACGACGACGACGTGGCTCGATGCGCGGAGTACCTCGAAGACGACGTGGTCGGCGTCGTTGTTGATCGACCCTGATCGGCCGTCCGGGCCGGTGGCGGCTCCGTCGAGCGAGGTCACCATGTTGCATCGGACCCAGTGCGGACGGGGCGTCGCGTAGACCGCGAAAAGCCTTGTCGCGTCGAGGTCGTCGAGGGTGGACAAGCCGGACCGGCCAGGCACGAGGAGGCGCATGAGGCCAGTATCGGCGACGGGGGGGCAGATCGGCCCGCGCACAGGCCCTCGCGTCAGGCGCCGTTCGGGCAGGATGACGCCATGGGCAAAGGCGCGAAGGTGAAGGACCAGCAGAAGCAGAAGGCGGCGCACGACAAGCTCGTGGCCGCGGAGGAGCGCGCCGCCGTGCGTCTGCTCGGCGACTTCACCGGCGCCCTCCGGGTCGATCCCGGCAGCGGTTTTCGGCTCGCAGACGTCGACCCTCGGGCGACACCGGCGTTCACGGGCGACAAGCTGGCCGGGGCGGCTGCACTCGCTGCCTGCGAGGACGAGCTCGCCGACCTGCTCGAACGGCTCTTCGCCCAGTCGACGGCCGGGTCCACGCGTGCCGTGCTGCTCGTCGTGCAGGGCATGGACACGTCCGGCAAGGGCGGCATCATGCGCCACGTCATCTCGGTCAACCCACAGGGCGTCAAGGCGATCGCCTTCAAGGCCCCCACGAAGGAGGAGCTCGCGCACCACTACCTCTGGCGGATCCGCAACGCGCTGCCGGCTCCCGGCCAGCTCGGGGTCTTCGACCGGTCGCACTACGAGGACGTGCTCATCGTCCGCGTGCACCAGCTCGTGCCCGAGGACGTCTGGTCGACGCGCTACGCCGAGATCAACGAGTTCGAGCGCGAGGTCGCCGCAGGCGGCACGACGGTCGTCAAGATCCTGACCCACATCTCCAAGGACGAGCAGAAGGCGCGGCTCCAGGAGCGACTGGATCGGCCCGACAAGCACTACAAGTACAACCCGGGCGACGTCGACGAGCGAGCGCGCTGGGACGACTACATGGAGGCGTACCAAGCAGTCCTCGACACCACCTCCACGACGGGAGCGCCCTGGTATGTCGTGCCCGCAGACCGGAAGTGGTACGCGCGCCTGGCGGTTCAGCAGCTGCTGCTCGGCACGCTGCGCGGCCTCGACCTCCAGTGGCCGGTGGCGGACTTCGACGTCGAGCTGGAGAAGAAGCGGCTCGCCGAGAGCTGACGGGTCGGCACGGTCAACCGGCGCGGTCGATGAGGGTCGACGCCACGCCCGCGAGGTCGGTGTCGAGCGAGCCGAACGTGTGACCGCGTCGACCGGCGATCCGGCTCGCGATGAACGCGTCGGCCGCGGGGCCGGGGGAGTGCTGAACCATAAGCCCCGCCTGGAGTGCGAGAGCGAGCCGTTCGACGGCGGCGCGTGCGCCGAACGCGGCCTCCACAGACGTCGGATCGAGCGAGTTCGCTTCAGCCACAACGGAATCCACGTATACGTCGAGTTCGGCGCTCTGCCCGCGTACCTGGTGCAGCTCCTTCGTCAGCGCCTCGAGCGTGGCCGGCACGCGGTTCACGGCCCGCAGGACGTCGAGCGCGTTGACGTTGCCCGACCCCTCCCAGATCGAGTTGAGGGGCGCCTCTCGGTAGAGCCGCGCCAGCCCGTTCTCCTCGACGTAGCCGTTGCCGCCGAGGCACTCGAGTGCCTCCGCGACCATGGGGGCGCTCCGCTTGCACACCCAGAACTTGCCGAGTGCGACCCCGAGCCTCGCGAGATCGGTCTCGCCCTCGTCGAGGGCATGCGCGAGCCGAAGCCCCAGAACGGTGGCCGCCTCGGCCTCCAGGGCCAGGTCGGCGAGGACGTTGCGCATCAGGGGCTGGTCGACGAGCCGGGCCCCGAACGCGCTCCGGTGGCGGGCGTGGTGGACGGCTCGGGAGAGCGCGTCACGCATCGTGGCCGCCGAGCCCAGCACGCAGTCGAGCCGCGTGGCCCCCACCATGTCGATGATGGTGCGGACGCCACGTCCCTCGTCGCCGAGCCTGCTGCCCCAGGTCCCCTCGAGCTCGACCTCGCTCGAGGCGTTCGAGTGGTTGCCCAGCTTGTCCTTGAGGCGCTGCAGCGCGAACGGGTTGCGCGTGCCGTCGTCCAGGGCGCGTGGAACGACGAAGCAGGTCAGGCCGCCGGGCGCCTGCGCGAGCATGAGGAAGACGTCGCTCATCGGTGCGGAGCAGAACCACTTGTGGCCGGTCAACCGGTACGTCTCACCCGGCAGTGGCCCGCCCGGCGTCGGCACGGCGCGGGTGGTGTTGGCGCGCACGTCCGAGCCGCCCTGCTTCTCCGTCATGCCCATCCCGGAGATGGCGCCGGTCTTCTCGGCCACCGGCCGGATCCCGACGTCGTACGAGCGGCTGGCCAGCGGCGGTAGCCAGCGCGCACCCAACGTGGCGTCGTGGCGCAGCGCCGACCCGGCGGCATACGTCATCGAGACGGGGCAGCCGTGCCCCGCCTCGACGCGCGACCACAGGACGAAACCCGCGGCGCGCCGGACGTGGGCCCCGGACGACGCCGGTCGGGTCCAGGGCTCGGCCGTCAACCCGGCCCCGACGGCCTGGGTCATGAGCCAGTGCCACGACGGGTGGAACTCGACCTCGTCGACACGGTTACCTCGTGCGTCATGGGTGTGCAGGACGGGTCGGTACGTGTCCGCGAGACGGCCGTGCTCCTGGGCCAGCTCGGTCCCGGCCAGACGGCCGAGCGGTGCAAGCGCCTCGAACCCCGCGGGCCCCGACCAGCGCTGCACGGCCTCGAGCAGTGCGGCGTCGTCGGCGAGGAAGTCACCCCCGACGAACGGCGGCACCTGGTTCGTCACGTCGTGTGTGGTCACCCGCCGAGACTAGGACGCGTCGGACGGCAGCGGCGGGTTCAGCCCGTGTCGCGCCGGCCATCCTGACGTCCGGGGTCGCGCCCCCGTAGCCTCGGAGTCGATGGGCATGCGGACGAGGGTGCGGTCAGGGCTTGAGCGGGTCCCATGGGGCATCCCGCTCGCACGCCTGACCCTCGAGACTACGCGGATCTGCCTGCGCTACCGCGTCACGGGGCTCGCGGCCGAGGGAGCCTTCTTCATGCTCCTCAGCCTGCCGCCGCTGGTGCTCGGGATCTTCGGCGGCCTCGGCTTCGTCGGTGGCTGGATCGGTCCCGACACCATCGAGAGCATCGTCTCGGCCATCGAGGTCTACGCGTCACGCTTCCTCAGTGAGTCCAGCATCAAGGAGCTGCTCCTGCCGACCATCGACGACGTGCTGCGCGGCGGACGTTTCGACATCATCTCCGTCGGCTTTCTCCTCTCGCTGTGGTCCGGCTCCCGGGCGCTCAACGTCTTCGTCGACACCGTGTCGATCATGTACGGGCAGAAGGATGCGCGCGGCATCGTGCACCTCCGGGCCTTCAGCCTGTTGCTCTACTCGTTCGGCATCGTCTCGGCCGTCCTCGTGCTGCCGCTGATGCTCCTCGGGCCCGAGCTGCTGTCGTCGTGGCTGCCCGACGCCGCCGCCACCGTGACCAGGGCGCTGTACTGGCCGGCCATCGTGCTGCTCGGCGTGCTGTTGCTCGCCTCCATGTACCACGTCGCGACGCCCCGGCGGGCCCCATGGCGGCACAACATCCCCGGTGCCGTGCTGGCGATGGCCATCTGGCTCGGCGCGTCGTACGTCGTGCGGATCTCCCTGGAGGCATCCATGGGCGGCACGTCGATCTACGGCCCCCTCAGCACCCCGATCGTCCTTCTCATCTGGCTGTACGCACTCGCCGTGGCCATCCTCATCGGTGCGGGCCTCAACGCTGCTGTGCGGACCCTGTGGCCGGTCGAGCTGCACGAAGGGGCGGACGTACGCCTCGTCAACTGGGCGGTGGAGGGCGCGGGTGGCCTGTTGAGCCGCCCCGACCCCGGCGGCGACGCCGCGTACGCTTCCCACGCTTCCAGCGAGGCCGACCATGCCGACCATGCCGACGATCCCGGCCACGCCGACGAGGAGGAGGCCGACCTGGCCGGCCGGGGCCGGGAGCAGCAGTACGAGAGCACCGACCGGGGACCCCTTCGCACGGCGATCGAGCGGGGGGTCGACAAGGGCGCGCAGGCGGCCCGGCAGGCCGCGGAGGACGCCGCTCGAGAGGCCCCCGACCGGGCTGCGAAACGGCCCTGACGGGGTCGTCGAGGCCGGTTTTGAATCTCGTCGGGCGATCGGCTAATGTCTACCAAGCACGCAGCGGGGAAGTTACACCGCTGGTGTTCCGCGGACGTAGCTCAGTTGGTAGAGCGCAACCTTGCCAAGGTTGAGGTCGCCGGTTCGAGCCCGGTCGTCCGCTCGGAGGCAGAAGATCCACGTGCCTTCCACGGTGGAGTGGCCGAGAGGCGAGGCAGCGGCCTGCAAAGCCGCGTACACGGGTTCAAATCCCGTCTCCACCTCGGTGCAACACCCAGCAGGACCCACGGGCGATTGGCGCAGCGGTAGCGCGCTTCCTTGACACGGAAGAGGTCACTGGTTCAAACCCAGTATCGCCCACCAGCACGAGACGGCCCCTGACCAGCGGAGACGCAGGTCAGGGGCTGCGTCGTTCAGGAGTCCGCACCACCTGTCACCGAGCAGGATGCCGTTCGTCCGGAACCTGTGCGAGTCTGCGGCCATGAGCACGTCGACCCAGGCCTCGGTCACGTGGGCGCAGGCGCTGGCCTGGCGGATGGAGCGACAGCTGCTCGACCCGGTTGGGTCTGAGTCGGTGGCAGGTGTCGTACGCCGGCTCGGTGCGGTGCTCTCGATGGACGAGTCGCTCGCTGAGCTTGCTGTCCGGATCCGTCGTACGACGTCGCGCCCCGGCGAGCTCGCGAAGGCCCTGGTGGAGGGGACGGTGGTCAAGGCGTTCGCTTTCCGCGGGTCGATGCACTATCTGTCGGCGGAGGACGGCGGCATCTACCTGGCCCTCCGATCGGCGGGGCGCCAGTGGGAGCTGCCGAGCTGGGTCGCGTACTACCGGCTCGCTCCATCGGACTGGCCCGAGTTCCGGGCCGCGGTACGTGAGGCGCTCACCGAGGGGCCTTTGACGGTGGGCGAGCTGGGGGCCGTGCTGACGAAGCGTCCCGCGTACCGGCACCTGAAGCCGGTCTTCGACGAGGGCGCTGGCACGCTGCTCAAGCCGCTGACGTGGCAGGGGGACATGAGCTTCGGCCCGCCACGCGACGGGCAGCACACCTTTCAGCGCCTCGACACCAACCCACGGTGGCAGGGAGTCCCTGACCTTGACGACGCGGGTCCGCGCGCGACCATGGCCTACGTCCGGGCGTACGGTCCGGCGACACCCGAGCATGTCCACTACTGGCTCGGCAACGGGCTGAGTGCGGGTCGTAGACGGCTCGACAACTGGATGTCGGGGCTCGGCGACCGGCTGGTCGCGGTCGACGTCGAGGGCACGGCGGCTTACGTCGCGCGCGAGGACATCGACTCCCTGGAGGCTGCGCTGCCGTCGGAGGCGGTGCGGTTCCTTCCCGGGCACGACCAGTGGGTGATCGGTCCTGGCACCAAGGACGTCCACGTCACCCCGTCGTCCCGACGAGAGCTCGTGACCCGCAAGGCCAGCCCGGTGATCGTCGGCGGCGTCGTGTCTGGGACGTGGGCGAGAAAAGGCGACGAGCTCGCCGTCACCTGGCTCGACAAGCGACAGCGACCCGACAACGCCATCAAGCAGGAGACCGCGCGACTGGCCGGCATTCTCGGTCGCGAGCTGCATCTGAGACTGACTTCATAGCCGACTGTCGACGGTCGGGTCCGAAGGCGGTTGGACGCCAACGTGGTTCCGTCACGGCTGCTCAGGAGGGTGCGGACCAGGAGCATGCCGACGGGCGCAACCACACAGCTGGTTCGCGGCGGACAGACGCGCCTCGTGAACATCGCTTGAACATCGCTTGAACGAGCTCGTCGCGGCGTGAGCGGGACGTCAGCAATGATGAGGCTTTCGCGCGGACAGGCGGTGAGATGAGGCACCCAAGGTTGTTCCTTACCGTGGGACTCCCAGGCACAGGGAAGACCACTGCTGCGCGGCGCATAGAGGGTGAGCAGAAAGCCCTTCGTCTCACGAAGGACGAATGGGTGAAGGCTCTCTACGGGCACGAGAATCCGCCGGCGGCTCAGGACGTGATCGAAGGTCGGCTCATCCAGATCGGGCTGCGCGCCCTGGAACTCGGCATCAACGTCGTGATCGACTACGGCCTCTGGGGTCGAGACGAGCGCTCCGCACTACGGCAGGCAGCAGCAGACCTCGGCGCGACGGTGGAGATGCACTACTTCGAACTCACCCCAGCCGAGCAGCGGACGCGACTGGAGCAGCGCCAAGCCGAAGCGTCGCACACGACGTGGCACATGTCCGAAGAGGAGCTGGACGAGTGGGCCGCCAAGATCGACATCCCAACGCCAGGTGAGCTCGACGGCAGTGAACCTATTGACGACCCACCGGCTGGGTTCTCGACATGGGACGAGTGGCGGAGGCATCGCTGGCCACCGTCGGTCTCCTGACCTGCTTCGATCCGCGCCTGCGAGGGACGGTGCTGATTGCCGCCCGACAGAGGCCTACGACGCGCGCCGCTCCATGACGTTGCAACGTTGCGACGTTCTCGACCATGCGGCGTTCGAGGAGAGGACACTGCTAGGGGAGCGCATCGAGGCACCAGCGATGGGGGAGCCGCGCATGGTCAGGTTCGGAGAGGCACCCGAAGACAGCATCGCCGTGATGTCCCGCCCAGCGCTCGTCGGGCGTCTCGCGCAGGTCAAGGAACAGTTCCGGGCCACGAGCGACATCCTCAAGGTCTTGACGAGCTCGTCGGGGGACCCTGACAGGGTCTTTGACGCGGTCGTCGAGAATGCCCGGACGCTGCTCAACGCGGCTGTCGCCCAGATCTACCTCGTCAAGGGCGCGACATATGTCCTCGCGCGGCAGAGCGGCATGTCCGAGGAACACCGCCGGCTCGTCGAGGAACATCCCATCAAGCGCGACCGCGGCACGCTCGTCGGCCGTGTGACCATCGATCGCCGGATTCACTACATCACAGACGCGGTCGCCGACCCGGAGTACAGCCGCTCCGACATCCAACGAATGGCCGGCTTCCGCTCGATGATCGGCGCGCCGCTGATCGTGGGAGACGAAGTGGTGGGCGCACTCAACGTGCTGAGGAACAGGGTGGCACCCTTCGACGACGTCGACGAACGCGTGCTCGCGACGTTCGCCGAGCAAGCGGCGCTCGCCCTACGCCACGTCGACCTGTTCGCCGCGCTCGAGAGCAGGTCCGCCGAACTGGCGCGGAAGGTCGAGCAGCTGGAGGGACTCGCCGACGTGGGTGCTGCGATCAGCTCGACTCTCGTGCCGGACGAGATGCTCGCCACGATCGTGTCGCACGCCGTCGAGCTGTCCGACACGGACGGTGGGTCGCTGATGGAGTATGACGAGGCGACCGGGCTCTTCCGGGTGCGGACGGTCTACGGCACGAGCGACGACACGGTCTCCGCCCTACGGGCCGCAGAGATCCACATCGACCGCACGTGGGTCGGCAAGGCCGCCCGGACCCGCCGGGTCCTGCAGATCCCCGACCTGGACGAGGCCCAGCTCGACGAGCACCTGGCCGTGCTGCACAGGTCCGGCTGGAAGTCGCTCGTCGCCATTCCGCTCGCCCGCCCCGATCGCGTCGTCGGTGCCCTGGTCGTCCGGCGCAAGAGAACCGGCTCCTTCAGTGGCGAGACCTGCGACCTCCTCGACACTTTCGCCAACCAGTCTGCGGTGGCGCTGACGAACGCTCGGCTCTACCAGCAGCTCGAGCAGCAGAGCGCCGATCTGGCCGAGGCAAGCAGGCACAAGTCCGAGTTCCTCGCCAGCATGTCGCACGAGCTGCGCACCCCGCTCAATGCCGTGATCGGCTTCTCGGAGGTCCTGCTCGAGCGGATGTTCGGCGACCTCAACGAGCGGCAGGAGGACTACCTCAAGGACATCCACGCCGCAGGCCGCCATCTGCTCGCGCTGCTCGGCGACATCCTCGACCTGTCGAAGATCGAGGCAGGGCGGATGGAGCTCGAACTCACCACCTTCCCGGTGGACGACGTCATCGGCCAGGCCACCTCGCTCGTGCGCGAGCGGGCGGCCCTGCACGGCATCGAACTCACGCTCGACGCCGAGCAGGGCCTCGGACTCGTCACCGCTGACGAGCTCCGCCTCAAGCAGGTGCTGCTCAACCTGCTCAGCAACGCCGTGAAGTTCACGCCGGACGGGGGCTCCGTGGAGGTCCACGCGCGTCGCGAGGCGGGCGACCTCGTCATGACGGTCACCGACACGGGCATCGGCATCGCCATGGAGGACCACGCGCGCATCTTCGACTCGTTCCAACAGGGGAGCAGGTCTGCGTCGACGACGGAGGGCACCGGTCTCGGGCTCACGCTGAGCAAACAGATCGTCGAGCTGCACGGGGGGACGATGTGGGTGCGCAGCGCTCCTGGAGAAGGCAGCACGTTCGGCCTCAGGATCCCGCAGGCAGGTCTGAGCGCGGAGGCACGTGATGAGCGGTGGATGGTCGACGCCCCGTCGGGCTCCGGACCGACCGTCGTGGTCATCGAGGACGACCCGAGATCGGCCGAGCTCGTCGAGCTGCACCTTCGCGCTGCCGGACTGAACGCCGTGACCGTAGGCACCGGTGAGGCCGGCCTCGAGGCCATCCGCCGCCTGTTGCCAGCCGCCGTCGTGCTCGACATCCACCTGCCGGGCATGACGGGATGGGACGTGCTCGAGACCCTGAAGGCGGACGCGTCCACGGCAGCGGTGCCCGTCGTCGTCGTCAGTGTCGAGCCCGAACGCGGTCGCGGATTCGCCCTGGGCGCAACCGAGTACCTCGTCAAGCCGGTCCCGGGGGAGCACCTTCTCGCAGCGGTGAGCCGAGCTTTGCAACACACGCGGACGCCCGTCCCCGGGGGGACCCTTCCGGTCGGCCGTAGCGTCGTCGTGGTCGACGACGACCCGCTCGCGCTCAAGCTCGTGCGAAGCACGCTGGAGCCGCTCGGCTGGACGGTCCACACGTGCTCCGGCGGTCTCGACGCCGCAGACCTCGTGCGTACGGTGGACCCGTCGGTCGTGATCATGGACCTGCTCATGCCGGATGTGGACGGGTTCGCGGTCATCGACGAGCTGCGGGCGGACGGCACGCCCAGCGGCCCACCCATCGTCGTCCTCACGGCGAAGTCGCTGACCTCGGAGGATCTGGGCCGCCTGGAAGGCCGGATCGCCTTCGTCGCGGAGAAGGCGGGGCTCGACCTGGCGAGCCTGGCACGACGGCTGGCTCAGGTTGCTGCGGCCGGCGCGGCCGAGGGCGCAGCGGCCGAGACCTCGAGCGACACCAGCCAGGCGGCCGCCGATGGAGGGACACGATGACCGACCGGCCACTAGTCCTCCTCGTGGAGGACAACCCTCGCAACCTCAAGCTCGCTCGAGACGTCCTCGAGTTCGCCGGCTTCACGGTTGCCATCGCCGGCACGGGCGAGGACGGCGTGGCTCTCGCCGCCTCCGCGCTTCCTGACCTCATCCTCATGGACATCCAGCTGCCCGGAATCGACGGGTATGCCGCGCTGGAGCAGATCCGACGGAACAGCGCCACGACGCACATTCCTGTCGTGGCCCTGACGGCCTTCGCGATGGCCCGCGATCGCGATCGGGTGCTGTCCTCCGGCTTCGACGGATACCTCGAGAAGCCGATCAGCGTGCGCGACTTCCCGACCGAGGTGCGCCGCCATCTCGACGAGGCTCAGGAGCGTCAGTGATCACGCCGAAGAGCAGCACACGTCGTCGGCACCCCGACTAGCCACTGTCACCACCGCCGCGATCGACAGCGGCGCGCGTAGACATCGAAGATCAACCCTCAACCACACCACTCCGCTGGGCACTGCCAACGGCATCCATCCATGCCCCGGTCAACGCCCCGGCCCTGGCCGGATGACTATCCGGAAGGAGATCGTCCGGAGTGGGCTCTACAGTGCCGGGCATGGCAGAGATCGGAACGGATTGGCGGGTGCTCGATGGCGTTACTACGGCGTGGTTCGACGCGCCTTCGCTGGTCGAGGGTGCTGCGCTGGCCGGGCGCATGGTGGAGCTGTCGGCCGAGATCGTGGTCGACCTGCGCGCGACAGGCCTGCGGGTGCGCCTCGACTCAGACGAGCACGCCGAGGCGGTGTCGGCGGCCGCGCGAGATCTCGGGCTTGCCGCGAACCCTGCCGTGCTGCAGCAGCTGAGCGTCGTGTTCGAGTCCGCGAACCCGTCCGGGGTGAGGCGGTTCTGGCAGCGCGTGCTCGACTACGCGCCTGGGGAGGACGGCGGTTTGGCGGATCCGTTGCGGCGCGACCCCGCGATACGGATCCGGCAGTCCAGCGAGCCGCGACCCTTGCGAAACCGCATCCACCTCGACGTGGTGCGCCCGGCCGCGGCGGTCGAGCAGGCGAGTCCTGGTGAGGCATCGGGACCGTTCGGGGTCTGTCACACCGACCCCGACGGCAACGAGGTCGACCTGGTGCCGGGCGCGGCGCTCGGCGAGAGGATCGGGACAGCCGACTGGCAGGCGGTGTTCAGCGCGATGGCGTGCTACAGCGTCACGTCGCCGACGCAGCAGCGTGAGCTGGCCGCCGCGGCAGCCGCGCTGGCGGACGACGCGGGCTTCCCGCTGCTGGTCGACGTGCGCCCCGGGCTCGTGATCCTCGACAGCGGTAAGGACCAGTGGGAGGTCGACGCCCACGGCCTCGAGCTCGACTTCACCGACCTCGCCGGAAACCTCCAGACCGCTGCCCGGGAGTTGCGGGCTATTGCGGATCCGGGGCTGCCGCGCTTCGCTCAGCTCTTCCTCGACGCCGCCGACGTCGCTGCGGTCCGCGCGTTCTGGGTCGCCGCACTCGGCTACATCCCCGACCGGCGAGCCGGGGCCAGCGACATCCACGATGCGCGGCGGCTGAACCCGGTGCTGGTGTTCCAAGAGCTCGACGCTGCGGAGACGGAGCGGCGCCGGCAGCGCAACCGCATCCACTTCGAGCTCGCTGTGCCCTCGGACCTCGCGCAGGCGCGGCTCGCCGCGACCGTCGCAGCCGGTGGCCGGCTGCTTGACGAGTCGGAGGATCGCTGGCGGGTCGCCGACCCCGAAGGCAACGAGATGGTGATCGTCAGTGGGGCATGAGCTCGCGTCCGGCTGAGCTCCACGCTTGGCGGGTTCCCGTCACCGAGTTCCGTGTCCTTCTCGTACCGTTGGCGCGTCGGTTTCAAAAGGGATGTGCTTGCCCGATCCCGGGTGGCGGCGTCACCCCGATTGTGAGGACTGCCCAATGAGAACACTGCACATCGGGCTTCGGGTCGCCGACCTGGAGCGTTCGCTCGCGTTCTACACCGCCCTTGGCTACACAGTGGTCGGGACGGTGCCGCAGACGGAGTTCGGCAGCCTGACGATGCTCAAGCTCCCCGGCGACGAGTTCGTGGCCCTCGAGCTCGTCCACAATCCTGGCATCGGCCGGATCGATCCGCAGGGTCTCAACCACCTCGTCATCAAGGTCGAGTCCATGACCGGCACCGTCGCTGATCTGGCCGCCAAGGGGGTCACTGCTGAACCACCGAGTTCGCCCGATGGTTCGCAGGACTTCTGGACGTCCTGGGTCACCGACCCCGACGGTTATCGCATCGAGCTGGTCCAATGGCCCGTAGGTCACGCTGATGGCATGAGTGAATCTGACTTTGCCGGCTGAGCCCCGGCAAGCAGCGACGCGGCCATCCCGGGCCAACGTCTGGCCCTGCCGGGTGCGAGAAGGCCGACTCGCGGCGTTGAGATGCACCTTGAGAGTCGGGATCGTCGTGCAGGCCGAGGAAGGGCAGAGTCGCTCGCGGGGCGGCGGCCTGAGCGTGCATCGCGTTGGGCGGACCGTCGAGCGGCGTGAACGACCGCTCAGCTGATCCCCATCGCCCTAGCCACCACCGGCCAGATAGCCTCGGCCCAGTGCTCGTGCCCCTTGATTGAAGGGTGGCCGAGGTCATTGCCGTAGTCCTCGAGCCGATCGCCCGGGTACCTGGCCAGGGCGCCACCGTCCCAGTGGCACTGGGGGATTCCGTCACAGGCGCGGGCCAGCTCGGCCTCGTAGGACTCCAGAATCGAGGTCAGCCTGGCCACCTCGGTGGCGTTGACCTTGCGGTTGGCCGAGAACATCATGCAGGGGTCTTTGCCGATCAGGTCCACGGGGGTTTGCCGAAGCGTGGCGATTGCCTTGGCGTACTCCGCCGGGCGGCCAGGGCCGCTCGCGATCACGACGGTCACCTTGGGCGACGCTTTGACGACGTGCTCCACTGCTGCCCGTACCGCGGCGCGGAACTCCGGGAGGTGTTCGGGATCCGTTCCGTCGCAACGGATGTCGTTGTCCATGATCATGAAGAGGGCCAGTGCGGGGGTTGGCACCTGCGCCAGCGCTGCGGGGACCTGGAACTCCAACCCATCGGCCTTCTCGCCGTTGCGAGCCACGTTGGCCACCAAGCCTGCAGTAGCCGGTCGCGCCGCGACCAACCGCTGGTAGACGCTGTTCACAACGGGGTTGGTCCCGGTCGCCCACGAGTTCGCCACAACGTCCTGACCCGGTTTCGCTGGATCGGACTGGAAACCGGTCATCCCCGAGTGGCCCAGGGCGATGACGCCGGCCGGGTGCTCCGGGTCGGCTTGCGCCGCCGTGGTGGTCGGCGCTGGTGTCGTCCCTGCCACTGCAGAGGCCTTGGGGCTGCCGGATCCGGATGCTGAGCCATCTGAGCAGGCGCCCATCCCGAGGATGGCCGCCATGCAAGCTGCCGTTGTCGCCACGCGAAGTCGCATGGGATCCCTCTCCGGGACGGCGTGCGGTGCCGCGCCGCCCCAAGGCTAGAGCTGGCCCGGGGCTCCGGCAAGCGTTCTAGGCCGATACGACGGCATCCAATGCGTGGCGATGCGGGGCGCCGTCACAGCATTCTCGCGCAGGGTCTCACCGGTCGCGTTCTCGCCTCGCGTGACATCTGGTGACCCACTAGCCTCGCGTCCAGTGCGTTTCCCGGGAGGCCGGGGCGCCGTTACGAGACCAGGGGAGAACGCCAACAATGAGATCGTTCCGCATCGCCGCAACCGCTGCCGTGATGGCCGCGTCGCTCGTCGCCGCCGCGCCCGCCGCGATGGCCAACAGTTTCGACGTTCCTGTGGGTGGGGGAGGACGCGTCTCATACAACGACGGCGGCGACAGCCTCTGCGCGTCGCTCTCCAGTACCTCCGGTTACGACGTGCTGAGCATGACGGCCTACCCCGTCGTTTCCGGCCGCGGCCCGGAGCGGTCCTTCACCGTCCATCGCGGCGAGGTGGTGTGCCGCTCACTTGCGACGGCCTACGAGGATTCGGCATACAGGTACACAGGGATCCTCGGCTACGAGCCGCCGTGCCGCTGCGGCTCCCGCTTTGGTGGCGAGTTCTACAGCTGACGAACGTTGCGGGCCGTCGGCTGGGAGTTGACGGTTGTCTCGCCGCGTCGCGTCATGGTGTCCGGTCGTGGCCGTGGCGCGAGTCTGGGCGCTGGTCTGTCGATTCGTCGCGACAGCCAGGAACGTTCGCATCGCTCACCTCACCCGCCGGATGTGACGCAGGTCAGCCGGGGATGCCGGTCACGCGAAGGGCGAACCACGGCAATGACGCATCAGAACTGAAAGCGGGTCAGGCCGCCCGGTTCCGTCGCCAGGACCACGGTGGCCGAGCGTGGCTCGACGCGATACACATTCCACGGCGGCGGTCCTTGTGACGGTGCGTTGAACGGTGCAGTGATGCCGGACCCAGTCTCGTCGGGCTCCGCCGGCCAACCGCTGTCCGCCCAGGCCTTCGCGATGCGTGCCACTTGGCCAGGCTCGGTCACCCGGGTTGCGTCACCCTCGATCACCACGTCCGCGTCGCGGATCGACACCGCAACAGAACACCGAGGATCACGCACGACGTTGCGCCCCTTGCGCGTACCCGCGCCCGTCTGGAACCAGAACGCGCCGTCCACCCAGACCGCACCGACAGCAGTCACATGCGGGCTGCCGTCCTCGTTGATGGTGCACAACCACGTCGTGCGCGTGTTCGCTGCGTCCGGAGCTGGCGCCGAACCCGCATCGAGCTTCGCCACCACGGCGGCCCAATCCACCGGCGGCAGCCCATCCGCCTTTCCCAGGTTGATGGTCTGCATCTTCCCAACGTAGCCGCCTGCTGCGCCCCGGCAAGCCCCCGATGTGCGAAGAGACGCCGGACACCGTGTGGCGCGTGGGTCGACGAACCAGCAGGGTGCCATGTGTCTCGCCTGGTTGGTCATCGATGCGCCTCAGGGATGGCCTGTTCCCCTCCTCCCAGCGTGACGCGGCGGACTCGAGCACTGGTGAAGCAGAACCAGCCCTTCGTCGGGACTCGATTCCATACCGGTGTACCGGTGGCCAGAAAGAAGGCTGCCCGGCACGCCTGATCGAGCGTCGCGGCGTCTCGGGCACAAGGCGATCAGCTAGAAGGCGCGGGGCGACAGTCGCTCGGGGTTCGACCTTGCCCCGCAACCCGAGAATCGCCGAGCCGGTGGTGTCACTCACACCGGGTGGCGGCGGCCGAAGGAGCCACAACCGGATCCGAGCTCGCGCATGGCGCGACGAGTCCGTCAATCCGGTCATCGGGTCGCCAGTCAGGCCGTACGATGACGCCCGAACGGGCGTACGACAGGGGCCCGGAAGGGTCCAGAACCGATGCGCGTCCTCCGTGCTGCCCTCGTGGCAGCCCTGCTCGTCCCCGCCGTCTTCGCGACGGCCCAGGCCGGCGCCGTCGAGGTGCCCTCGGACATCACGCAGGGCCACCTCATGCCACCCGTTGCCACGCCCGCCTCCGAGTGGTCGTTCGACCCGGCCGCAACCGACACGTACTACTCCCTTCGCCTACCGTCCACCGATGACTTCACGCCGTGGACGATGGACATCCGTCGGCTCAGCGACAACGCCCTCGTGCGCACGCTGCCGTCGGGCACGTTCCTCACCGGGCACTCCTACTACGAGACGACGACGTGGCCCGACACGTCATCGAGCCAGCGCGTGACGATGCGCGACGTCGAGACCGGCGCCGTGAGCTGGACCATGGACGTGCCGTCGGGGGAGTGGGCCCAGGTCGTCACGGAGGACTGGGTCCTCACCGGCCGGGCCGACAGCACCGCGTACGTCATCCGCCGTCCGGACGGCTCGAGCACGACCGTGGGCACGACGGTGAACCAGGTGGAGGCGTACGGCCCTGACCTCGTCGTCGTGGGCGACGGGATGTCGCTCACGGCCATCGACCCGCGGTCGGGAGTCCTGACGAAGCTCCCCACGGAGCCGAACCTGTCCGTCTACGACGTCGTCCTGACACCGGACCGGGTCTACTGGACGACGTCGGTCGCGACCGGGGTGCTGCACTGGTCGGGTCGCGACGGAACGGCCCCCGGCGAGCGCAACCTGCCCGACGGGGCCAGCGTCTACGGCTGGTACGGCGTGGGCGACGGCGTCGCCCACCGCATCCACGACTTCGACACCGGCCAGACCGCGTTGCGTGCCTTCGACCCGGCTACCGGGCAGCTCGGTGCTCCCGTGGCGACGAACATCAACAACCTGGCCGTGACCCAGGCGGGTCCCGGTCAGGTCATGGTCATCGGGCAGGACGAGGTGCGAGGCACGGTCGAGCTGGCCGACAGCATCACGCGCCCCGCGCGAGTGGTCGGGGTGCTGCCCCTCATCCCGCGACGTGCCACGGCGGTCGCGTTCCCGGGAACTCGGGTCCTCGCCGACTTCGGTGACGGGTCCTACGACCCGACACGCGGCCTTCCCCTCGCGACCGACTCCGACGGAAGCAGCGCATGGACCGCCACGGCCACCTCAGGCTCGCCGGATCTCTCGGGATCACTGCTGTCCGCAGCCGGCGACGACGTCGTCACCCAGGTCGGTGGCTACGACACCTACCGGGTGACCTGGCCCGGCGGAGAGCGAACGATCACCCAGGGGGAAGCGCCGACCCTCGGCCGCGGCGGCAAGGTGCTCGTCCGACTGCTCTCCAACGTCTGGGTCCTCGAGGACGCCCGCACCGGAGCCGTGCTCGCCAACCTGTCGAACTCGGAGAACCCGGTCGTCGACGGCCTCACGCTGTGGCGTGGACCGAACGCGAGCGGCCAGCTCACATCGACGAACCTTGCGACGGGTCAGCTCGCGCGCACCGTCGACGTGGCCCGAACGGGGTGCACCAACGGGCTGCGCTCCGTCACCGGTCGGTGGGCCCACCTCGACTGCAGCTCAGGCTCGGTCGCCGTCGACCTCGAGGGCGTGCTCGCCGACCGCGTGGTGTCCACGACCTACGGGCCGTCGGTCTACGGCGACGGCTTCGTCGGCTTCGTCGAGCTGCGGCATGACCTCTCCGAACAGTGGAACTTCTACGTCCTCAGGGTCCGGGACCTCGGACCGGGCGGCGGGGAGCGCACGTATGGACCGCTGCAGACCGGCAGTTGGGACTATCGCGCCATGCCGGTGGCGGACGACACGGGTGCGCCCCGCGTCGCGTACGTCGACGCGGGCCGACAGATCCGCGTGGTCGACCTCGACTGGCTCACGGCCGCGCCCCACACCATCTCGGACGCGAAAGCGCCCTACCTGACGTCCTTCACGACGACCCCGCGCGTGGCCACCGGGTCCACGGTGGGCGCCAAGTGGACGTACGCGGACACGACCGACGTCGTCGGCGAGCGCGCCGCCGGAGTCGCCTCCTACGACGTCCGGTACCAGCAGGGACCCGTCGGTGGCCCCTACGGGGCGTGGGTCACGCCCCCGGCCACCATCACACCCTCGGTGACCCTGGCGCCGACGCCGGGTGTCGACACCTGCTTCTCGGTCCGCGCCCGGGACGCGCGGGGCAACCTCAGTGCCTGGAGCACCGCGAAGTGCACGGTCCGCGACGGCCACGCCCCGACGCTGTCCTCCCTCACCTCGAGCCCCCGCATCTGGTCCTCGACGACGGTGAAGCTCGGCTGGGCGTTTACCGACCCTGCGGAGGGCGCCGGTGTCTCCGGGTCCGGCGTGGCCTCGTACGACGTACGCGTCCAGTCGGCGTCGACGGTCGGCGGCACATACGGGGCCTGGGTCTACCGCTCCGACTGGCAGGCGATGACCGCCACCTCCGTCAGCGTCACGGCGCGCAAGGGCGAGGACGTGTGCTTCCAGGTCCGTGCTCGCGACCGTGCCGGTCGCACCAGCGCGTGGTCCGCGAGCCGCTGCTCGTCACCGGACGCCACCGTGCCCACGCTGACCTCCTCGACGGTCGGCCCGCTCGTCGTACCCGCGGTGACGACCTCGAAGGTCACCTTCTTCTACAGGGCGAGCGACAACCTCGGTGTGAAGAGCTACGACGTGGCCTACCGGTACGCGTCACCCGGCAAGCTCCTCAGCGGCTTTGTCTACCAGCCGTACTGGCAGGGCACCGTATCGACGTCCGTCTCGTTGTCGATGCCGGCCGGTGCACAGGTGTGCTTCGCGGTTCGTGCCCGGGACACGATCGGCAACGTCACCCCGTGGTCGGCCCAGCGATGCGCGCTCGTCCCCGTCGACGACCGTGCAATGACCGTAAGCGGTTCGGCGAGCCGGATCACGAGCAGCCTCGCGCTCGGTGGGACGGTGACACGGCTCAACGCCTCCGGCGCGGCGGTCAGCAAGGGCGCCCTCTCGGGTGACCAGGTGGCCCTCGTCTTCCTCAAGGGACCGGGCCAGGGGACGGTGGAGGTCACAGTGGGCAAGCACGTCTACGGCCGGTACTCCCTCGCGGCCACCACCTGGCGAAGGGAGGTCCTCACGCTGGGCGGGATCTTCTTCACCGATTCGACGGTGCGGGTCCGCTCCGTCTCGTCCGCGCCCGCGCGCATCGACGCCATCGGTGTACGCCGTCACTGACCGCAGCGCGCTGGCCCGGGCATGCGCCTTCTAGGCAGAACAACGCGGAGTACGGGGGCAGCCCGGACCCCAATGCGGAGTTCTCGGTCCCGCAGTCGCTTCACAGCAGTTCACGTGCGTCGAGGTCTCGCCGATGTTCTCGCCGTGGTGCTGCTGCGCTGGAAGCCAGCCGACCGTCCCTGCCTCCAGTTCGACCTCTCGCGCCCGCCGGGGCAGGAGAGGCTCAAGAAACGCGCCACAGCTGCGGGTGTTCTAGCGCTGGGCCTCGATGAGGTGTCGAGTCGAATGCGCAACGAACGCCCCCTCCGTGCGGATGCGGCTGTCGAGCTCGAGAAGCTTGTCGTGATATCGGTCAACGCTGAAGTCAGGCACCCACCAGACGCACTTGCGCAAGATCCAGACCACCGCACCGATGTCGAAGAACTCCATCCGGCACCGCGCGGTCCTCAGGTCGGTGACCGTGAGACCCGCCTTCTCGGCGGCGGCTGCCTCATGCCGCGGGTCCCTGCCGTGACCGTGCCCCGGCAGGGGCCCGCGGAAGAACTCGGTGAGCTCGAAGGCTGACGAGGGGCCGACGTGCTGGGCGAGGTAGGACCCACCGGGCACCAGGACGCGGTGGATCTCCTCCCAGCCCGGGCGGACCGGATGGCGGGAGGTGACCAGATCGAAGGACTCGCCGGGGAACGGCAGGCCTGCGCCATCATCCGTTTCGTAGACCTCGACATCTCGTGGCGCCAGGGCTTCCCGGGCCCGTGTGGCGTTCGGCGGCCAAGCCTCGGTGACACACATCCGCGCGGGCAGCGTCGGGGCCTGCGCGAGCACCTCTCCACCGCCGGTGTCGATGTCGAGCGCTGCCCGGGCCGTTGCCAGTCGTGCTGCCAGGATTCGGCTGTATCCCCATGGGGGCCGCTCCTCGGTGGCTCTCCCGTCGAGCCAGCCGAAACCCCACCCGGTCACATCGGCTGCCTCGGCCTCGCCCACCAGATCGTCGAAGGACCGCATCCCACGATTCTGCTGACGGCCCCGAGCGCGGCGCCAAGCAATATCCAGGGATGCCTGCCTTGTCAGAATGGGCGGCATGCGATCGAGGAGCGTTGTCGCGGACGACGGTGTGCAGCTGCATGTGGCCATGTGCGGATCGGGCCCCGACGTGGTGGTCTTGTCTGGCGGTCCTGGATGCGTGCACTACCTCGCGGACGAGGCGCTGGCACCAACCGGATTCCGATCCTGGTTTCCGGATCCCCGGGGAGTGTCGCGCTCGGATGGCGGGCCGCATGACCTGGTGCAGGCGATCGAGGACCTGGAGGCCGTCCGCCGGGCGATCGAGGTGGACGAGTGGATCGTGCTTGGACACTCGTGGGGTTCCGATCTCGCCGTCCGGTATGCACTTGATCACCCTGACCGGGTTCGCGGAGTCGTCGGTGTCGCCGGTCACGGGCTGCACCGTGACCGCGAATGGTCCACCGCCTACGAGGCCGGCCTGGCCAGCGAGACGCCCGTCGACGTCGAATGGGAGCCGGCCGTGCACGGCGCACTGTGGGACTCCTTCAAGGATTGGATACACGAACCCACACTGTGGCGGGCTCTGGGCGACAGCACGGTCCCCATGTCCTTCCTGGCCGCCGGCAACGACATCCGCCCCAGCTGGCCCCTCCAACAGCTCGCCGAGCTGGTCCCCGGCGGAGCCTTCGAGGTCGTACCCGCCGTGCCTCACGACTTCTGGGCGACCGACCCTGAAGTCTGGCGGACCACCTGCACCACCGCGTGCCACCAGCTGCGCTGAGCAGCGGGTAGTCGTCCTCAACTCGCCATTCTGTGGATGAGACCGTGCGACGACAAGCAGCCAGGTGGATCTGGGAGAAGCCCTGGTGCCCGGAAGCGGCGGCTCCTCGCGCAGCAGCGAGGGCGACTCACGTCACGAAGTCACCGGCGGGGGCGCCAGACCGACTCCACCTCGCTGGGCCCCGGCGACCACGCGGCGATCCACGGTCCGGTGCCCTCGCTCGGGTCGAGCACGCCCTCCTCGAGCCAGGTGTAGTCGCCGGCCAGCACACTCCGCGCCAGCCGCGAGTCGGTGGCATCGGTGTTGGTCCAGAGGGCGGCGAACAGTGTCTCCACGCGCAGCCGGCTCTGGTCGCAGAACGCGTCGGCGAGCTGGTAGGCGTGGCGGCCGCGCACGTCGTCGTCGACGCGCAGCATCTCAGCCCGGCTGCACGAGGCCGTCATGGCGAACAGCTCGGCGCCGATGTCGACGACCCGGCCGAGGAACACCTGCCGGTACTCCAGCCTCGCCTGCCAGCGGGACATGCCGTAGAACGTGTGCCGCGCCAGCTTGCGACTGGACCGCTCCACGAACCGCAGGTGCTCGGCGAGAGGTCCGAACTCGGCGTACGACATCGGCGCGGAGCCGCGGCCGGCCACGAGGTGCGGCAGCCATTTGGCGTAGAACCCACTGGCTCCCACCGCGGCCCGTGCCTTGTCCTGGAGCGTCGCGTCCTTGTCCGCCAGCGCGCCGGCCGCCTTGAGGTGGGCGTCGACGGCCTCCCGGGCGATGAGCAGACGCATGATCTCGCTCGAGCCCTCGAAGATGCGGTTGATCCGCAGGTCGCGCAGGACCTGCTCGGCGGGCACGGCTCGCTCGCCGCGGGCGCGCAGGGACTCGGCGGTCTCGTACCCTCGGCCTCCGCGGATCTGCACGAGCTCGTCGGCGATCTTCCACGCCATCTCGCTGGCCCACAGCTTGGCGATTGCGGCCTCGATCCGGATGTCCTTGCTGCCCGCGTCGGCGAGCTGCGCCGACAGCTCCAGCACCGACTCCAGGCCGTAGGTCGTGGCGGCGATGAAGGCGATCTTCTCGGCGACGGCGTCGTGCTCGCCGATCGGCCGGCCCCACTGCACGCGCTCGGAGGACCACTCGCGCGCGATCTTGAGCGCCCACTTGCCTGCCGCCGCGCACATCGCGGGGATGGCCAGCCGCCCGGCGTTGAGGGTGGTGAGCGCGATCTTGAGGCCGTCGCCCTCGTTGCCCAGCCGGTTCTCGGCGGGGACCCGCACCTGGTGGAACCGGGTCAGACCGTTCTCGATCCCCTTGAGCCCCATGAAGGAGTTGCGCCGCTCGACGGTGATCCCCTGGGAGCTGCCCTCGACGACGAACGCGGTGATGCCTCCCTTGTGGCCGTCATGCGCGGGCACCCGCGCGATGACCACGAGCAGGTCGGCAACGACGCCGTTGGTGGTCCACAGCTTCACGCCGTCGAGGAGGTATGCCGTGCCGTCCGCCGTGGGGATGGCTGTGGTTGCCAGCCGGGCCGGGTCGGACCCCACGTCGGGCTCGGTGAGCAGGAAGGCGGAGATGGCACCCGCGGCGCAGCGGGGCAGGAACGTCTCCTTCTGCTCGGAGGTGCCGACGAGCTTGACCGGCTCTGGGACGCCGATCGACTGGTGGGCCGACAGCAGCGCGCCGAGGCTCGGGTGGGCGGAGCTGGCAAGCATCAGCGCCTTGCCATAGGACGACGTGGTCAGACCGAGCCCGCCGTACTCGCGGGGGATCTTCATGCCGAAGGCACCCACGTCGGCCAATGCCTTGACGTCCTCGTCGGGGATCTGTGCCTCGCGCTCGATGCGGCTGCCGTCGATGTGGTCGCAGACCTCGCGCATCCGGGTCAGGAACTCGTCACCGCGGGCGTCGTCGGCAGGATCGGCCCGTGGATGGGGGTGGACAAGGTCGAGGTCGAAGCGGCCGAGGTAGAGGCCCCTGGCGAAGCTCGGTCGCTCCCACCCCTTCTCGCGCGCCGCCTCGACGACCGCACGGGACTCCCGCTCGGTGGCGTCGACACGACGGGTGCGGTCGGCCTGCTCGGTGGACGGGTTCTCCCTGACGTCACTGCTCATTGGCCTCGCCTCCTCCAACCAGTGTTACCTCCGGGTAGCCGGAACGAAAGCCCAAGAGCTCTGGACACGTGTTTACGTCCCAACTCTTGACGCCGCGTTGTCTCAATGCCTTAATGCATTAAGTCATTGACACAGGCAGGGGATGAGATGGACGGACGGGTGCTCAACGGGTTCGTCGGTGGGGCCATGCTGCTGGCGTTGATCATGGCGCTCTTCGGCGGGAGGCCGGCAGCTGCCGAGCCCACGGTCCGACGGCTGCGGCGGCTGCAGTGGGCGGCAACAGTGGTCGGCGCAGTGGCGGCCAGCCTGGTCGTCCGGGGTGCCGAGCCCGGCAGGATGAGCGTCGTCTCGGCGACCTTGCCGGCTGCGGGCGCAGCGCTCGGGGTGGGGGTGGCGGCTGTGGCCGAGCGTTTCTATCCACGGCCGAAGGGGGTGCAGCGGGTTGCGGCGCTCGGCATACGGCAGGGGACCGACCGGACCGGTCTGGAGTGGCGCATCGGGCTCGGCTACGCCGTGAGCGTGCTGGCGGGGGCCGTCGGCTGGTACTCGTCCGGTCCCGACGGGTACACCGGGGCGCGTTGGTGGGGAGACCTGCTCGTGACGACGGGACCGTACCCCGGCCGCGCGTACACCCTGCCGCTCTTGCTGGGGCTGGGGCTGTTGGCCATGGTCACGTGGTGGGGCCTGCGCCGCGTCGATGGCCGACCGGCTGTCAGGCCGCAGGACCCGGCGCTCGACCGGGCGTTACGCCTCGGCTCGCGGATCCGCGTGCAGCGCTGGACGGCGGCGGGCTCCCTCGTGACGGCCGGCGGCCTGTGCCTCACGATGGGCCCCAAGCTGGACGAGCTGACCCAGCTGCTGCGCAGCGCCGGTGGAGGGGCCGTGCCCCCGGTGCTCACACCGCGTGCCCCGTGGGACTGGGCCCAGAACGGCGGGTTCGCACTCACCGGCCTCGGCGTACTCCTGCTGCTACTGGCCATGAGCTCCCTCTTCTGGGAGACGCCGGCGCTCCGGTCCAGCCGGGCGTCCGAGGCGGCCGCCGGTGGGTCCGTCAAGACCACGACATGAGCGGCCCAGCGATCACCGTCGACCTGTCGCAGGCCGAGCCGCCCTACGAGCAGGTCCGAGCCCAGCTCGCCGGCCTCATCACGTCGGGCCGGCTGCTCCCCGGAGACCGCCTCCCGACGGTGCGAGCCCTGGCCGCCGACCTGGGACTGGCCCCCAACACCGTGGCACGCGCCTTCAAGGAGCTCGAGGGGGCCGGCCTCGTCGAGACGCGTCGCCGGACCGGCACCGTCGTGGCCACCGGCCAGCACACGGCCGACGCGGCGGTTGCCGCCCTCGCCGCCCAGTTCGCCGGCGCGGCCAGAGCTGCCGGGCTCGCCGAGACGCAGGCGCTCGACCTTGTGCGCAGCGCCCTTCGGACGAGGTTCCAACCTGGCTGACGTGTTGTCCGTGCCGACTCAGGGGCCAGTTCTGGCCTCCTCGTCTGCCTCGCCGACGCGTCGAACATGAAGTACGCCGAGTACGGATACCGCAACGACGCCACCGCGTACGCCGACGTGTTCGCGCTGATTCCGACGAGGATGCTGGCGTGGACGGCGTTCGTCGAGCAACCATCCGACTTTCGGCACCACGCACCCGCCGCGGCGTGAGAGAGCGGTGCGTTGGCATGACGCGGCCGCGGTCTGGCGATCGCCGCGAGTACGGTGTCCCCAGTGAACTCCCGCGATGTCCAGCAGGCCTACTCCTCACTCGCGCAGCAGTACATCGACCTGCTCGGATCGGTGGTGATCGTGCACCCCGATGACTTGCTGCTGATCGAGCGACACCTGGGTCACCTGGAAGGCCCGGTTCTGGACGCCGGGTGCGGCCGGGCCACCTGACGGGCTTCTTACGCTCCGTGGGCCTCGACGTGACGGGGATCGACCTGGTGCCTGAGTTCATCGCTCACGCGCGGCAGACCTACCCGGAAGCGCGCTTCGAGCTGGGCTCCCTGGCCGGCGGGACTCGCCCGGACGCCTCGGTGGCAGGGGTGCTGGCGTGGTACTCCCTCATCCATGTCCACCCCGATCAGCTTGACGGCGCCCTGACCGCGATCCGCCGGGTCGTGGCGCCAGGCGGTGTGCTGGTGATGGGCTTCTTCAAAGGCCTGGTGTGCGAGCCCTTCGAGCACAAGGTCACCACGGCGTACCGATGGCCCATGGACGAGGTGGCTGACCGGCTGGCTTCGGCCGGGTTCGCGGAAGTCGAACGCTCGCAGCGGGAGCAGCAGGGTGAGCGCCGCCCCCACGCGGTCATCGCTGCCCGTGCCGTCTAGTGGCGTTGGCGGCGTAGGCGGGGACATTGGCGGGCGAGCTCGCTCATCGGCGCGACCGCTCGGCGGCAGAACCGGGCTTTCGCTTCGGTACGAGCGCCGGCCTCCATGGTTGAACTCCATCCGGCGCTCTGGAGGCTGGTCAGCAGGCCAAACCTGCGGGATGCCCTTGTCGACGAACCCCCTCGCTCATATGACTTCGCCCGTGAGTGTTGTGGCTGCGAACCCATCAGGTAGGTCCTGCGGTCCTGGCGAGCGGCCCGGCCTGCCACCGCTCAGCGGAGGCGTCGACTCAGTCAAAGGCGGCGGGGCCGACAGGCGGCGGTGAGACGCGCCTCGCGCCCGGCCGGTTCTGGAGCGGTCGCGTGGCGGATGTCTTGCGTTGCCGGGATCGCTGCTAGATGCGACGAATCGCGCGGACCACGGCATCGACACCTGTGCCGACCGCTGCCCTGGGCCGTTCCTCCGCAACGACGATCTCCCACTCGGGCGTCTTCAGCGCCTCCATCGCGTCGTCCACCGACACCTGCACCTGACCGGCAGCAGGAGTCGGCTGGCCGGTCGCAGGGTCCACCATCGCAGTCGACCGCCCGTGCTCGAGCGCAGTGGGGGAGAAGTCGACCGCGGTGACCCCTCCAGCCGGACGCGGCAAGCCAGAGCGTCTCTGGGCCGTGCCCACAGCCGGCATCGAGAGCGAGGCCCGGCTGCAAGCCACTGCTCACGGCGAGCAGGTTCTCGTTGGGTGGGTGACTGGCCACCTTGTCCGGGTTCTCAAGAGGGCCTGCTGCCAGCGCCTCTCCCAGGCCTCCCGGTCGAGCGTCTCGTGGGTCATGACACCTCCTCGTCGTCCCCAACCGTGAGCCGTCTCGGACCGACCCGCTTCGCAGGACACACGCAGCCGAGGTGTGAACGGAGCCGGGTGCAAGCCCGCCACTCGGCGACACGCCCGTTCGGAACCGGGCCAGCGACGCCCTGTCACCTAGGGTTGACGGGCGACCTGGCCGGCCACGCGGTCAAGGTACGCCGGCACGCTCGGTGACGGCGCAACCCGACCGTGGAGGAAAGGGCGGGCAACCGGGACGATGGTCAACGTTCTCCTGGCCGGCGCGATCTCGATGGCTGTCGCGCTCCTGTGCACGAAGCCGTTCATCCGACTGCTGGTCCGGCATCGGTACGGCCAGTTCATCAGAGACGATCTCGTGCACCACCACGTCAAGCGCGGTAAGCCCACCATGGGGGGCGCGGTGATCATCGGAGCAGCACTCGTCGGCTACTTCGCCTCGCACGCGATCTTGGAGGCGCTCGGCGCGGCTGGGGTTCTCAAGGCGAGCCACCGAAGCATGTCGCTGAGCGCCCTGCTCGTGTTGTTCCTGCTCATCGGACTTGGCGGCGTCGGGTTCCTTGACGACTACATCAAGATTCGCAAGGAGCGCAGCCTTGGCCTCACGTCCAAGCAGAAGCTTCTGGGTCAAACCCTCGTCACCGTCGTCTTCGCCCTCGGCGCTCTGCTCTTGACCAACACAGACGGACGAACACCGGCGTCGACGGCGGTCTCCTTCATTCGAGACACCGATCTCGACCTCGCCGTCGCAGGCCCGGTGGGGGGCCTGCTTCTCTTCATCCTGTGGGCGAGCGTTCTCATCGCCGGGGCCTCGAACGGCGTCAACATCACCGACGGTCTGGACGGCCTGGCACCGGGCGCGTCGGTCATGGTGTTCGGCGCCTACACAGTCATCGCGCTTTGGCAGTACAACCAAGGCTGTACGGTCGCGCCGGGGCCAAGCTGCTACGACGTGAGCGACGCGCGCGACCTCGCCGTCGTCTCGTGCGCCATCGCCGGCGCGTGCTTCGGGTTCCTGTGGTGGAACGCCTCCCCGGCCGAGATCATCATGGGCGACACCGGCTCCCTGTCGCTGGGCGCAGCCCTGGCCGGGCTCGCCATCATGACCCGCACCCAGCTGCTGCTGGTGGTCCTCGGCGGCCTCTTCGTCATCATCACCGCCTCGGTGATCATCCAGGTGATCAGCTTCAAGCTGACCGGCAAGCGAGTCTTCAAGATCGCGCCCCTGCACCACCACTTCGAGATGGTCGGATGGTCCGAAGTAACCATCGTGGCGCGCTTCTGGATCATCGCTGGCCTCTGCGCCTCAGCGGGCCTTGCTCTGTTCTATGGAGAGTGGCTGGCAAACCGCTAGTGAGGCGCACGACGATGCAGAGGGCCCGGATCACCGTTTGGCCGGCGGGGCTCTCCGGCCTCTTCCAAGCGAGGCTCGACAGTCGTCGGTCCGGCTGCGCGGCAGACGAAGAAGCCTCCGCGGCAGGCGAGCTCAGCCGCCCACAACGCGGCAGAGCGGACGTGTGACACGGCGGTTACCCGGACTCCCGGCCCGGCAGCGGCGAGCCGCGAAGAAGGGCTTCGTACCCTTCGCGTGCGTCCTCGTCCACGAGCGGTTGCTGGTTCGAGTAGCGCCCGTCCGTTCGATCGTGCTTGGGCCCAGACATCCAGCACCTTTACCCGTGTCTACGTCGTAGAAGTTGGAGTCAGAATTGGCCCTCGCGGTCCCCGTCATGCGGGCCAAAGTGCGGCCGTGTACGTATGCCGTCCGCCACCTAGGCGTGAAGCGCACCCGAGCGATCCAAGCCGGCCCGCGGTCGGTGTTGTACCCGGTCTTGACCTGGAGATGCATGATCCGCTCGGCCACGGTCGAAGCGTAGAGCTGCGGACTGCGGTGCACCCCAGTGTTTCCGTCCCTCGCGGCATGATCGGCCGACGTCTGGGTTCGCAGATGCTGGCTGCCCGGCGATCCGGTTCCGACAGATTCACGGTGAACGGACCGCTGGCGAGCCGCAGATTCCTAGAGCGCAGGGTGACTCATGGCCGAGCGCAAGCGGAGCCGCCTTCCGCGAGATGCGTGCCCAAGGTCGACGGTCGAAGTCCACGTCCACGGGTACCGTCGAGCGATGAGCCAAGAACCTGCCAAGGACCCCGTGCAAACGCGCGCCGAGCTTCTTCCCGAGGAGCAGGCAGCAGGCAGCGATGACCCAGAGATGCAGGCCCGTGCGATTCTCGCCGAGTCGGACGAGCGGACGGAGCACCCGGAGCGCACGCGACACGCGTCCACCCAGACGCCGGACGAGGCGTAAGGACACCGAGACGTTTGTTCATCAAGCGCTGCTCCACCAACGGCGGCATGAGCCAGCGCTGTGCATGCGGTGCTCCACCCCAGCCGGACGGTCTGGTCAGCCGACGCCGCCGATGCCGATCGGCACATCGCGCTGCTTCCCGCAGTCGAGGCACTCTTGGTAGCGGGCCCCGGCGTCGGTGCTGTTTGGATATCGGTGCGTCCGCCAGCGGTGCCAGACATGAAGACGGCACGACCATCGACCTTTGCGACGTTGCTCCTGGCCGGGCTCTCCGCGCGTTTGCTCATCCATGGCTAAATGGTCCTCCGCCGCCGGCTGGACGTCTGGGGAACACGGTCGACGGAGCCGCACCTTTCCTCGCCTGCCAGTGCACCTTGTCGCGGCGTGAACGCCTGCACATGTAGCGGCCCGGTCAGCGGCCACCTCTACCGGAGAGGTGTGACGTGCAGCTCGTGGCCGTGGCGATTCCCACGATCGGTTTCGGGCAGCGTGCTGCTGCTGCTGGCCTCCCTCCCCGTCCTCCGTCTTCGACTTTGGGTGTGGCTCTTACCGCGTCCGTGAGTCGCGCGGTGTGGGCCGCCGCCCTTGTCAAGGTCTGTTCGTGCGAGGACAGTGCGCTGCATGACCCAGCCGGCTCGAGAGCAGCTCGAGGCCTTCCTGCACGACGGCGACCGGGCGATCTGGTCCACCGCCGCGCTGGTGCTGGCGCTTCAGGATGCGGCCTCGGAGGAGCAGCACGCGGCGGCACATGCGGTTCTGGAGGCGAGTGGTCTGGACGGGGTGGCCAGCCTGGGAGCCGATGAGGCTGGCGGCCTGGCGGCGCAGGCGGCTGCGCCTGTCCATCAGGTCGCTGGCCTGCTTCGAGGTGAGGGACAGATGTGGGCCGCGCAGTCGGACGAGGCGCTGATCGCGCAGGGGCGGGCGAGTGCTCGGGGCGCGGCCGGCTTTGCTGAGTTCGGCCTGCCGATGTTGGCAGGCCTGGGTGAGGCGTTCGCCGATGGGGCGCGAATGCTCGACGTCGGCACCGGGGTCGGCGCCATGGCTGTGGCCTATGCGCAGCTGTTCCCTCACCTGACGGTCGTCGGGATCGACGTCCTGCCTCGAGTCCTGGCGCTGGCGGCACAGACGGTGGCCGCGAGCTCGGTCGGTGACCGGGTCATCCTGCGCGAGCAGGACGTCAGCTCTTTGGACGAGACAGAGACATACGCCTTTGCGTGGGTGCCGGCCCCCTTCCTGCCGGCTTCGGCTCTCGCCGCCGGTGTCCCGCGCGTCGGGAACTCTCTGCGGGTCGGTGGGTGGCTGATGCTGGGGCACGGGAAGTACGGCGGGTCCGCAGTCAACGACGCGGTCGGCAGGTTCAAGACCATCGCCTACGGAGGCACAGCCCTGAACGACGAGGAAGCCGAGGAGATGCTGCGGTCCGCGGGACTGGTCGAGGTCAGGACGGTTCCCACTCCGCACGGGAGCCCGGCGATCAGCGTCGGGCGTAGACCTCCGGCAGCCTGATTTCGCTAGGCGCGTCGACGACGGACACAGCGCGGCAGGACGGTGCGAGGGCCACGGAAAGGGGCGGCGATGCGAGGATCCGTTACGGTCCAGCGTTGGGCGGTCTTCCTCGCGGGCCAGGAGGAGCCAGCCGGGCCGCTCGTACAGGGATGGACGTATTTGTGGATCGGCGTCGGCGTGATGCTCGTGCTCGGCATCGGGCTGATCGTGTGGGGTTCGTTGTCGGGGCCGGGACCCTCGGGGCGCGACGTGTCCGCGCGGCGGAGCAGCCAGATGCAGGTCGGCGCGGTGCTGGTGGGAGTCTCTATGTGCGCGTTGGTGATTGCTTACCTGACGGCCGACTGGCCTTAGGCTCCGCGCTCCCTCATGGGTGGGCGCCGGACTCGCTGCTCGTGTGTGCGTTTCCGTTTGGTGCTGGGTCAGCCCGGCCTTCCTGAAAGCGGTGAGTCGAGACGCACGACGCGCGGCAGGTGCGGTCACTCGACCAACACCGTGTCGTGCCGGTACGAGGTTTCGAATCGGTGGTCGGCCGGCAGCCATCCACACCTGGTCCAGGGGAACCGAAGGGCGACCGGGTTGCGGATCAGTCGGGAGCGCTCGGGGCCACCTCGCGCACCATCACGCAGTTGCCCATTCCCTTGGGCCGGTCGTAGGTGAAGCCCTCGCGTTCGTACATCGTGCGGGTGCCGTTGTAGAGGAATGACGAGTTCTTCTTCCGGACCCCGCCGGTGTCGTGAGGGTAGCCCTCGACCAGGCCGCCTCCGGCCTGCGCGATCAGCCCGACGGCTCCGCGCAGGGCGATCGCCGCCAGACCCTGTCCACGACGGCCGCGCTCGACCAGGATGCAGGTGACCCTGTAGTCGGGCAGTCGCTCGGCCGTGGCGAGGTACTCCTTGCGGTGCTGGATGGTGGGCAGCTCCTCGGGCGTTCCGTACTCCGCCCACGCGACAGCGCGGTCGCCGTCGTAGACCAGTGCCGCGTGCGCGATCCCGTCGGCCACCAGACGTTGCTTGAGCGCCCGGTTCCCCTCGGCGCTCTGGGCCTTCTCCGCGCAGTCGGGATGGAAATGCGTGCACCAGCAGCTGGCGAACATGCCCTTGTTCCGCTCGACGAGAGCGGCGAAGTCGTCGAACGTCTCTGGCGTGAGCGCCTTGATCGTGAAGTCGGACATGCTTGGCAACGTACTCGGGATCGCGGACGTTCGGCGTCCGGTGGCTCACGCCGCCACAGCGGCGTCAACGCCGTGGCAGGGGAGGCTGGCGGACTGTTCAGACTGGAGCAGGGGCCGGCAGGCTCATCGGCAGACGGGTGAAGCGCGGCGCGCCGACAAGCGGCGGAATGACGCTCGCACTGGCGCGCAGAGTCTTGCGGAAAACACGCTGGTTTCCGCCCGTTCACCTTGCAGTTCGCGCGGCACAGTGTCCGTCATGGGGGAGGAGCGGTCCGTTCGTGGGGGATGGTCGGAGTAGCCGGTCGGGGGACCGGGTGGGGGAGTTGACGGGGTGGGTTCTGCCGGGGGAGTCGGCGGAACCCACCCCGATCCCGTTCCGGATGCGGCGCGGCTGACGGGCTCGCCGGCCTGCGTCTGAGACGGACCGTTTCTGGAAGCACGGTCTTGTCGCTCCGCAGGGCGGATGGTGTGCCTCTTCGCGCTCGAGCACCTCGACGACCCGGGCGACGGTGAGCGTGCCGCATGTCCGTGGACGGCCGGTCAGCCGTGGCCGGTGCCGGAGCAATCGGCGGGCACCCTGGCCACCGCCACACCCCCACGCTCGGCCCGGCGTTCGAAGCCGAGCCCCGTCTCTGCCTCCCACCGGCGCAGAATCTCCTGCTCACCTGGGCGCTCCACGTCGTCGAGGACGACGGTGCCGCCCGGGGCGAGCCGATCCGCGAGGACCGGCAGGGCCGGGTAGCGGGCCAGTCCGTGGCCGGCGGCATATGCCGGTGGGCCGTCCACCACGAGCAGGTCGATGGGATCGCCCCGCAGCGCTTCGCGTAGTCCGTCAGTCAGGGCTGCCTCGTCGTACCAGCGCAGCCCCGGTTCGGTGCGCGGATGCGGCATCAGGGGCGCCTGAACGATCGTCACATTGCTCCGGGTGCCTTCTCGGTCGAGCTGCTCGCCGACCCAGCCTGCCCAGTGGGCGTCGTGCTCAACGGCCGCCATCAGGAAGCCATCGGGCGGTGGACGCTGGGTCAGCAGGCGCGCGAGCAGGACCGTGCTGACTCCACTGCCGAGTTCGACGATGCGGCGCCGGCCGTTCAGGACGATGTCGTTGCAGACGGTCACGAGCCCGGCCGGACGCATCGCGCCCGCACTCCAAGGCAAGTACGGCCCGGGGAGCGCGGCGAGCGCATACATGGCAGCCTCGTCGGAGAAGCCCCGAGCCGTCGGCGTCGAGGAGTTCGTGGCGGGCATAGCTGACCGTAACCCAGGTATCTCAGCGAAGCTGAGTGAGCGAGGGTCAGGCAAGCCGGCCCCTGCGAGGCCGTCGAGCATCGCCACGGGATCGACACGGGACGAGGGACCGCTAGGACGTGCTTGCGACGGACGTTCGTGGGCCTTCCCCGCCTGTCTCAAGCTCCGGATTGTTCGTGTGGCAACATCGGCGGATGTTGCGACTCACCGATTTCATCATCGACTGCCCGGACACGATGGAGCTAGCAGCCTTCTATTCAGAGGTGACGGGTCGCCCGGTCAAGGAGGGCAGCCACGGCCACTGGGCCGGTATCCGGTTTGGCGAGATCGAGCTGGCCTTCATCCGGGTGGAGGACTACCGCCCCCCGCAGTGGCCCGACACCCAGCACCCCAAGCAGTTCCATCTCGACTTCGAAGTTGACGACATCGAGGCCGAACAGAGCCGCGTCCTGGCCCTCGGCGCGACCCTGCAGCAGGACTCCATCGGCCCCGACGGCTACGGCTGGCGCGTCTACACCGACCCCGTCGGCCACCCGTTCTGCCTCTGCCGCAACAAGGGTGTCATCTGGACCGACCAGGGCCCCACCTGGTCCAAGAGCGAGTAGAGCGAGTATCGGACGTGGGTCAGAGCCAGACGTTGGGCGCGGCGATGTGACGCAGGTCAGTGACGCTCGACTCGCGGCATGAGCGGCCTGGTTGACGCTCTCCAGTCCCCGTGTCATGAGCGTGCCTGATCAGCTGCCGCACCTGCTGGCCGTGATGCCGGCCATCCTGTCGGAGGGCGATGACAGGATGGCTATATGTCCGACGAGGAGACGCCGGAGGAGTTGGCCGGCCAGCCGGTGATCTCGTTCGCTACCGTCCCCGACTGCGAGGCATGGTTCGCCGAGCACTACGCCGACCACCGCGGCTTCTGGCTCAAGATCGGGAAGGTGGGCGCGGCGGAGACGGTCACCTACGCCGAAGCGCTCGAGGTCGCCCTCTGCCACGGCTGGATCGACGGGCAGAAGCGGGGACATGACGAGACCTATTGGTTGCAGCGCTTCACCCCGCGCGGCCCGCGGAGCAGATGGTCGCAGATCAACCGGGACAAGGCCGAGGCGCTGATCAAGGCCGGTCGCATGCGCCAGGCCGGGCAGGCGCAGGTCGACGCGGCGAAGGCCGACGGCCGGTGGGCGGCGGCCTATGCCGGCCAGAAGAGCGCGACCGTCCCCGACGACCTGGCCGCCGCGCTCGCGGCCGACCCGCAGGCCAAGGCGTTCTTCGAAACACTCACGGGCGCCAACCGCTATGCGATCCTCTACCGCGTCCACGACGCGAAGAAGCCAGAGACCCGGGCCGCGCGCATCGCGAAGTTCGTCGAGATGTGCCACAACCACGAGACCATCCACTGACTGCTGGCCAGCTTCGACGCTGCCCAGCAAAAACCAAGGTACGACGACTCTTACGCGAACAGACTGCGCTACGTCTGCGAAGTTCTCGACGTTGAGTGGCTCGACGAAGCCGCTTCCCGTCATGTGCGCGACGCTGTATTCGGCTCGGACGCCCCATAGGGATCAGGGTCGCTCACGCGCCCATCCGGACGATCTGCCGCACTGTCTGCGGCATCTCCAGATGTTCAGTCGTTGGGCGACACGAGTCAAGGGGAACGCGGTTGCGCTGCGCAACGTGCCAGGACGAATCACGTCAAGACGTTCCTCGCGCGGGCCGGTATCGCAGGGCGACCGCCCCCGACCGGAACTCATGGCGATCCACGAGCTCGAGCTGGGTGCGCTCGCGCAGACCGGCGAGCAACGTGGGCCCGTGTCCGGCAAGGACCGGCTGCACCAGGAACACGTACTCGTCGATCAGTCCGAGATCTGCCAACGCCAGGGGGAGCGTCACGCCACCCACGAACAGGCCCTCGCCTGGCTCCTGCTTGAGCCGCTGAACCGCTTGCCCCAAGTCGCCTCGCACCAGCTCGGCATTCCAGTCGACCTCGCTCAGCGTGCTCGACACGACGTACTTCTTCGTCCCGTCGATGGCCTCGGCGAACGGGATCTCCCACTCATCCATCCAGTCAGGCCACGTGCCCGTGGCCGGCTGCCGCCACGCCGACTCCATCATCTCGTAGGTCACCCGACCGAAGAGCAGGGCATCGGCTCGTTCCATCTCAGCGGTCCAGTAGCGCATCGACTCCTCGTCGGGGGGCAGCCCTGCCTCGTGATGGCAGCAGCCGTCGAGTGTGACGTTGATCGAGTATCGAAGTGGTCTCACCTCGTTGCTCTCCCTTGATGGGCGTAGCGCGCTTTCGCCGGACCGTAGTCAGACTACTGTCGGCGCCATTTCTCACCGGCGCCCGATCCCACCTACTCAACACCGTCGTGGTGCGAACCAGACCGCAGACCGACCGCACACCGAGCGCGCGACCGATTCGGCGATCTGCTCAAGTCGCGGTCAGCCGGCGGCTGTCCCAGAACGCGCGGCCGAAGCGGCTCCATCGCATCGCCGACCGTCGGCCCGCTGGCTGGGGTGCGTCGCGGCTCTCTTTGTCTCCAACCCGGCCACATGGTCACTTGCTACATCGGAAAGATGCTTGGACTCTTGGCCTTTGTTTACGGCGGCATAGCTACGTTCATCCTCGGAGCCGAGGCTCTCGACGCCTCCAAGAGGCCGGGAGCGCCTTCTGACTAAGGGCCAGCTAGAGGATCTTCTGGGCCATCATCTCGAAGGCGTAGGGGTGGAAGGAGGGGGTGATGCCGACGCGTCCGCGGTGACCTGGACCGTCACGCATGCGGCCAGGAACGCGCCGTACGGTCCGACGGACGCGGCCACCAGCAGGCCGGGGCTGGTGTCTGCCAGCTCGTCGCGTGCCTCCTGCGCGAGAGTCACACTCCGAACGACCAGTTGCCGGGCCGTGTGCTCGTCGTACCCGCCCGCGACGAACCCCTCGACGGTCGCCTGGTAGGTGGAGGTGGTCGCCACCTGCGCACCCGCAGCGTAGAACGCCCGATGTGCCTCGACGATCCGCGCTGGCTCCTCACCGACGAGCCGGGCCGTCCACAGAGCGCCGGTCAGATTCGCACCCTGCTGCTCGAGGACGGTCGACAGACCGCCGTCGAGCACGACCACTGCTGACGTCTCGTCCACGCCCACCATCCCGTTATCACGTGAACGACGCTGATGGGGCTGGGCGTTGGTGGCTCCCTCGGTGACCTCACGGGCTTCGAGGAAAACGGGAGGCGCACTGTCGGTGGTGATCGATAGCGTTTCGTGATTGTGACGATGACCAGGCTGGGGTTGGACGAGGCACCGGGCACGAGGCAGAACGGGGCTCTTCGCCGTGCGGAGCTGCCGGCGGATCGCGTTCCTGTCGACTGGCGCCGGGTCCGTCGTCCGCTCACACTCGTGTGCTTCACGATGTCCCTCCTGGGTGCCGTCGCGGCATCCCTCGGCTCGATGGTTGCAGGCCGGCTCGCCGAGCACGCCACCTCGATCTTGGTCGTGCTGCTGGCGCTGTGTGTCGTCGGCGGGGCGGTGATCGACACCGTGGCGAAGACGATCTGGGCGAGTGTCTGCGACCGGGCGGAGGGCACGCTGCGCGCGGACCTGCTGGACGCCGCGATGGCCCAGCCGCTCTCCGAGCTGTCCGAGCAGGCCGTGGGCGAGGTGTTGGACCGCATCGACGACGACACCTGGGAGGTCGGCCAGCTCATGCGCTGGGGCGTGTGGCAGGCCGTGCGCACCTTCCTCGCCTCGGGCCCGCTCTGGATGGTCGCGAGCCTGGCCTGGTGGCCCGCCGCCTTCCTCTTTCCGCTGACGGGGTTCGCGGCGTACTGGGTGGTCCGCCGGCTGCTGCCCCAGATCGCCGAACGCAAGGTGGTCGAGGAAGCGGCCTGGACCGACCACGCCGCCTCCACCGAGGAGGGCGTCGCCGCCCGCGATGACCTGCGCACCGCACTGGGCCAGGCGTACGTGCTCCGCCGGAACGCGCGGATGGCCGCCCGGGTCCACGAGGCACTCGACAAGGTGCTTCAGGTGGAGGTCCGGGTCACCCGACGCAGCGGCAGCCTGCTCCACGGCGCGCTCGCCGCTGTCGCGGTCGCTGGCACGGCCCTGGTGCTCGCAGGCGACCTGTCCACCGCGCGGCTGGTCACCCTCTTCCTCGTCACGACGATGTTCGTCGGCGGCGTCGACATGCTGGCGCGTCACCTGCCCGACTTGCAGGAGGGCTTCGGCGCGGTCCTGCGGCTGCGGCAGATGCTGGCCTCGCCGGCTGAGCCGACCGGCGGGCTGCCACTGAGCGACGGGCCGCTCGACGTGGAGTTCCGTGACCTCGAATTCAGCTACGGCACCGGCACGTTCGCGCTGCGGCAGGTCAACCTCGTCGTCGCGGCGGGTCACACGTGCGCGCTCGTCGGGCGCACCGGCTCGGGCAAGTCCACGCTCGCCTCGTTCCTGTCGCGGGCCGTGGAGCCACCCCGCGGCACCGTGCTGCTGGGAGGCATCGACGTTCGCGACCTCGACCTCCAGCAACTACGGGCCGCGGTCGGCGTCGTGACCCAGCGCACCGAGGTGCTCGCCGGCACCCTCGCGGAGAACATGACGCTCTTCGGTGACGTGCCGCATTCGCGCGTGGAGGCAGCGGTGGCCGAGCTCGGTCTCACCGAGTGGGTGGCCGGGCTGCCCGATGGCCTGGACACGATGCTCGGCCCGGGCGGCACGACCTTGTCGGCGGGTGAGGAGCAGCTCGTGGCGTTCGCCCGGCTGCTCGTGCGAGAGGTTCGCGTCGTCGTGCTCGATGAGGCCACGGCCCGAATGGACCCGGTCACCGAGGCGCGGGTGGTGCGGGCCGCCGACCGGCTGATCTCGGGGCGTACCGGCATCCTCGTCGCCCACCGCCTCTCCACGACCGAACGGGCCGAGCAGGTCGCCGTCCTCGAGTCCGGTCGCGTCGTCCAGCATGGTCCGCGCGGCCTGCTGGCCGTTGGGGACGGGCCGTTCCGCCGGCTGCTCGAGGCGGCCGCCCACGAGGTTGCCTTGGAGGAGCACCACCACGACGACGCCCCGATCGGCTCGGTTCGTCGCAGCACCACCCCGCCCCCGCCACCGGCGCTGGCTCCGACCCCGAGCCTGGCCCGGCAGGTTCTCCACGCTGTACGCATCCAGCCGCGGTGGGGCCTCCTGGGCGCCTCCCTCTTCCTCCTCGCGTCGCTGACCGGAGCGTTCGGCGCCGTCACCGGCTGGATCTGGGGGCTCGTCGTCACCGACCTGCAGGGCGGGCACAGCCCCGGCTGGCTCATCGCTGCCCTGGCCATCTCGCTCGTTGCCGGTCCGCTCGTCCTGTCGCAGGCGTTCCGTTCCTACCCGCACTGGTGGATCGAGGTTCGGCTCCGGGTGCGGGCGGCGGTGCTCGCAGGCCAGACGGCGCAGCGCCGGCTGGTGCGCACGCCGCCCGGCGAGGTCGTGGCCCGCACGATGGACGCGGACCGCCTGGCGCGCTACACCGACCGTTGGGTCGACTTCGTCAACGGCCTCGTCGTCGCCTCGGTGACGGCGCTGATCGCCGGCACGTGGCTCGCAGGGGCGGTCCTGCTCGTGGTGATGGTCGCCTCGGCACTGGCCTCTTCGCTGGGCCGCCGGGTCGCGGGGCGCTCGGCGGCGGCCGCCTCGACCGCGCGCGCCAACTTCGGGCGATCATTGGTCTCGGCACTCGAGTCGATCCGCACGGTCAAGCTCGCCGCTGCCACCCCGGAGGTGCACAAGCATCTGCGCCAGGTCGACGGTGGCCGGGTCGACGCGGCGGTCCGCGAGCACCGGGTCCAGGCCCTGCTCGACGGCGTGCCGATCGTGATGGTCCAGTGCGGTGTCGTCGCCGCCTGGGCGGGCTTTCTCCACGGAACGTGGCCCCTTGCAGTCACCCTGCTCGTCGCCAACGCCGTCAGCGGCTTCGACTGGTTCGGCCGGGTCGCCGGCTCGGTCGTGACCGAGGCGCCCGGCGTACGGGCGTGGATGAATGCTACGAGCGAGCTTGCCGGGGGTGGCGACCTGATGGTCCTGCCGCCCGGCATGGACCTGGTGCACGGCACCGCTGACGAGCCGCAGCCGGGGCCGCGTGAGCCTTTGCGCACCCTCAGTCTTCGGGGTCTGACCGCAGTCCATGACGACGGCACCATCGGCGTGCAGGACGTCGACCTCACCGTCGAGGCAGGCGAGCTGGTGCTCCTGCTTGGCCAGGTCGGCTCGGGCAAGTCCAGCCTGCTCTCGTCGCTCGCCGGGTTGACCTCCCACACAGGTCAGGTGCTCTGGAACGGCCGCGCCCTGGCCGAGCCGGAGGTGGAGCTGCGACCCGGCCGCGTCTCCCACATCGCCCAGGTGCCGCGGGTGCTGTCGGGGACCTTCACCGGCAACGTCGCCCTGGACCACGCCGACCGGCAGGTCGAGCCAGCACTCGCGACGGCTCGGATGGAGCGGGACGTCGCCGAGGCCGGCGGATCGGACGCGCTCGTCGGCCACCGTGGCGTCCGGCTCTCCGGGGGACAGGTGCAGCGGCTTGCCCTCGCCCGGGCGCTCGCGTGCCAGGCCGACCTACTGCTGGCTGACGACGTGTCCTCGGCGCTCGACGCCGCCACCGAGATCGAGCTCTGGGCCGCGCTGCGCTCCGATGGTGCGACCGTCATCGGCGCCACGAGCAAGGCGGCCGCGCTGGCGCAAGCCGACCGAGTCGTCGTCCTCGCCGGTGGCCGGGTTGTCGAGACCGCCCCTTGGCACGCGCTCTCCCAGAGGTGGGGCCACCTCGCCGGGTGATGCTTGGGCCGCGGATCGCGGATCGCGGCGAAGTGACGCGCCTGAGCGAGAAATCGCTCCAACTGCCGGGACACGACCTGTGAGCGAACCCGCTCAGCCTTCGTTGGCCACCGGGTTCTCGACTCCGAAGTGCTGGGCGATGACCTCGGTGGTCTCGTGTTCGTCGCACACTCCACTGCCGGATCCGCACTCGCGGTGGATTGCCAGTATCTGACGGGCGAGCGGATCGTGGATGCCGTTCAGTCGACGCATGGCTTTCGACCCAACGGGCCAACGGGACCGGCTGAACTCCTCGATCTCATGGAGCATGTCCATGTTCAGGGCGGTACTGGCTTCCTCGTCCTAGACATGTCGGTCCACGCTCCGAACCCTACGGAGTCGCAAACGCCTCTTGGTCGGCTCAGCAGATCCGCGCCGCGCCTCGTCTGCCAAGGCTCCAACGAGCGGATCACGGCACGTGCGGATGTAGTCGAGGGGCGAGTGGTCGCCCCTGAGTTCTCCGACGCCGTGTCGATCTGCTGATGGTTCGCTCGAATCTCGCCGGCAACGACGTGGGCTTTGAGGATGTGAGCGCGACGGAAGGATCACGCCGTCGTGATCGTGGTCAAGACATATCGATCGTCTCAGCCCATGGGGGAGGAAGCCTGGAATCGGTCCACTCCCGAGTGACGCGCGGGGGAGTGGTCATGATCGGTCGTTGTCCTGTCGCCCTCGTTGAGGGCTCGGCTGGTCCTCTCCCTCTGGTTAATCGATAGAGCCGCGCTTCCTCGCGCTGTTACGTTGCGGGCCGCCCCCATCTCCATCACCGAGGACCTGCCGATGCACATCCTGTGAGACCTCTCGAGCGCTGATTCGTCGCGCGGCGCGCATGCGCGCTGCGTTCCTTTCGCTTTCGAACTTCTCACGGGAAACCGGTGTATCTCTGTGCCAAAGACCTGGGTCGTCGTGCCCACCTGCCTGCCCACCATCGTCCGCCGCTGCCACGCGTGTGGTTCCGAGCGGTTCCGCGCGAACGGCAAGTTCCGCGTCAACGCGAACCACAAGCTCCTCGACGCCTGGCTCCTCGCGCTCTGCACCGTCTGCGGAGACACCACCAAGCTCACCGTGTTCGAGCGGATCAATGTCCGGTCGGTACGGCGTGAGCTGCTGGGCCGCCTGCACCACAACGATCCGCGCTTGGCGGCCGAGCTGCTTCAGGATCCGGTCGTGCGGCGGCGTAACCGCATCGCGCTCGACTGGGACGACGCCTGGCGCCTCGACACCGGCGGACCGGATGATCCGGGAAACGTGGCGATCGACGTCGTGGTCCGTTTCGCGGCGCGGATCCCCCTCCGGCCGGTGCGACTGATCGCTGAAGGTCTCGGGCTGTCGCGGGCCGAGGTCGAGAGGTTGGTCGCCGAGGAAAACCTCATATCTGCAGTCCGCTTGGGCGGCAAGCGCTCTGGCGACTTCGCCTTCACGCTCAGGCGCTGAGTTCTCCCGGAATCAGCAACGCCAGCACGGCCATGGCCGGGCGAGCGTATTCCCTCACCGCGGCAAATCCGGGTGTCCGCTGTCGACCCCCGGACTCGATTCGTTCCGCTACCCTCACAAGCCGGATCTTGGACAAGGGGCAAGAGTGCCGCTCGAGCTGGAACTCACCCTTGGCTCGCCCCTCGTGTGGCTGGGCCTGCCTCGCGGTATGTACCACCTGAGGCCGTTGCCGGCTGAGAGCGGGCCCCGCTTCGACGAACAGGGCCTGCTGTTCCGAGCTGACGAGTGGACGCTGTCTGTTGCGCTGTTCGGCCGGCCTCGTACCCTCACGGACGACCAGTTCGCACCGGCCCCTCCGCACCCAGACGTTCCGTTTGAGTTCAGCAGCGGCACAGGTGAGTTGCGCTTCTTGAGCGACTCCGACGAGGAGGCTTTGGTCGGCCGGGTCTTCCTGCTGAGGGACCTCTCCGAGCGGACGAGGACACAACTCCCTGCCACGGCGGCTGACGCCACGGTGACGTGGCAGTGGTTTGCACAGGATGGCGTCGTCTATCGGCTGCTGATCTGGAGTCCTGGGCTGGGGGACTAGGCCGAGACGCGAGGCTTCCGACGCGCTGTTCTCGTGCGCGCCATGCGGCAGAAGCGCACGTTGCACGCTTCCTTGGCCGCTCCGCCCTGCTCAGCGAGTGGGAGCGATGGGTGCGGTCGTCGGCTCGAGGGGTACCGGCGTTCCAGTCTGCGGTGCAGGCTTACCCGGGGCGCTGACGTACGC